>JAATFV010000019.1 GCA_015655015.1 Chitinophagales bacterium
CCGTAACGGAAGGGGTATTTCTTCGGAGGGGCTCAACGAGATCCTCTGGCATGATAAGCCGGAGAAGGATGCCAAGAACAACCGATCGGTCAACCTGGCAAAATTAAAAGTGATCCTGGAAAAGATAGGGAATGGCGTCATTAATAAGGAGTCCGGTTACTGGCAATTTGCTGTCCCCGATGACGATATCTATGTAGATTACAAAAAATATGTTTCTTTATTGCAAGAGGCATCCGATGCCGGTAAAGGATATATCCATCCGCTGGTGGATATCATTAAAAGAGGGGCTTTTTTATCACAGACGGAATATAACTGGCTGGACGATATCAAGTCGGAGATTTCTAATTCAGTGCTGGACTGCTGTCTTGGGTATATTAAAAATAAAGATATCTCGAAAGACCCGGAATTTATCATTGAGATCTCCAATTGCATTTTTTATTTCGACCAGGTGAATGAAGATGCCCTGACCTACAAATGCAAAAGTCTCATCTTATTGAAGCGCCACACCCTGGCCAATAACACCTATCTGAAATTCCTGAAGGAATACAAGGATATCTACGGGACTGATCTTGGTAAGTCCTTCCAGGAGATCATTGCGTAAAATATATAATTTGGCCGCATGTCTAGAAAGAGAGTGATGCTAATCAAGATTGTCAGCATATTGCTGCCTTTCCTGCTCCTGTTCCTGGTGGAGGTCTTGCTGCGGGGCTTTCATTATGGGCATGATCTGGAGCTTTTTATCGAATACCCCGGCGACCCTGATTTCCTGGTGTTAAACCCGGAAACTTCCAGAAAATACTTTTCCAACCAGGAGAATGCGACGACGGGAAATATTGAACTATTCAGGAAGAAAAAAGAAGAGAACACGCTGCGGATCTTTGTTCTGGGCGAATCCACCACGATCGGCTACCCTTATTTTCACAACGGATCTTTTCACCGTTGGCTGTTATACCGTCTGACCCATGAATATCCGGACAAACATTTTGAAATCATCAATCTCTCTTTGACAGCCGTCAATTCCTATACGGTAGCCGGTTTTGCAAAGGAGGTGGTGAACTACGAGCCGGATGCCATCCTGATCTATACGGGGCATAATGAATATTACGGGGCCCTGGGCGTTGGCTCAACCGATAGGATGGGCGGGAATGCAAGACTTATTCACGGGATGCTGTGGCTTAGGCAGTTCCGGCTTACGCAGCTGTTGAGCAATACGATCGATGCGGTCACGCGGCTGTTCGGAACGCATTCGGTCAGCGGGGGGAAGACGCGTATGGAGGCGATGGTGGCCGATCAGCAGATCCCGTATGGGTCGGGGCTATTCTACAGGGGGATCGATCAGTTCCGGTCGAATATGGAGGAGGCCCTGTCTCTTTTTGATCGGCGGCAGATCCCTGTCTTCTTCAGCAACCTGGTGTCGAATGAAAGAGGCCTGCGGCCTTTTATCAGCATTCCCGTGGACAGTGTCCGGTTTCCGGGTTTTGCGCGGGCTTATGGGCTTGGATTGACGGCGTTGAGGCGTAATGATACGACGGCGGCTTATAACGCTTTTAAGATGGCGGATTCTTCCTGTAACACCCATGCGCTTTGCAACTATTATCTGGGCTGTCTGGCATATGGGCGCGGTGATTCCGGGCAGGCGAAAAACTATTTTTCCAAAGCCAAAGAGCTGGATGCGCTGCGGTTCAGGGCGCCGGATACGATCAATGCGATCATAGGACAATTGTGCCGGAAATATAAGAATACGCACCTGGTGGATGCGAGGGCGGCATTTGAAGCGGCATCGCCGGATAGCATTATCGGAGATGAATTGCTGCTGGAGCATGTTCATCCCAACCTGGCAGGTTATGCCCTTCTCTCGGATGTTTTTTATACGACGATGAAGCGGCAGGGGCTCTTTTCTTTTCCTGCCGGCAGGGAAATGAGCTTTCGGGAGCTGCTGCAGGATATGCCCATAACGAAGGTAGATTCTCTGACAGGGGCCTACAAGGTTTTTTATATGAGAAGGAGCTGGCCATTCCGGGATACTGTGTCGGCTGTGGTGGTTCCCGGGGCCGGGGACAATGCCGGGGATTCTCTGAATCCTGTATCGGAGGAGGAGCGGCTGGCTTATGCGCTTACTCGCAGGCAAACGAGCTGGCCGGACGTCATGGATAGCCTGTATAGCTATTATATCGGCCGGCAGGATCTCGCCAACGCCAGGAGGGTAGTAGAGACTTTGGTGCTGGAACATCCTACCGAAGAGCCTTATTATGAGAAAGCGGCTAATTTGTGCGGGGTGCTCAAAGATGACGGGAATGCCGTGTTCTATTTCAGGGGATCGTTTTTGCTGGTTCCTTCTTTTGAAAAAGCCAGAAAGATCTTTGTGCTTTATCTCAAAGCTGACAGGCCGGCTGATGCGATCCCTTACCTGGATTATGCGATCCGGAATAATCCCTCCGGCCTCCGCCTGGAGCCTGTCAGGCAGTTCGCCGGAGAGATCGTGCAATTGCAAAAGATATCCGGAAAAGACACCGCGAATCTGTCCGTTCTGAATCAGATCGCTGATAAATATTTTAGGATGGGCAACCGGGAGAGCGCCTCCAAATATATTGATAAGGTGCTGAGGATGGATCCCGGGAATAAAGAAGCCCTGCTTTTGCAGGGCCGCTTGCGTTGATCTTTTTATTAATTCTGTACGGCAATTTGTTTCTTCACCAATACTTCCTGCCCTAAATGGTAGGCGATATGACTGGTACGGGACAGCAGGACGCTCAGCTTATTACGGTGCGGCTCTTTTTGCAGGTCTTCGTCGGTCATGGAGTTATGACGTTGGAACCATTGCTCCGGCGTCATCGACTGGAAGCGGTCTGCCAGCCGGGCATGCACTTCGGACCAGTATTGCCGCAGCTCTGCAATGGAGGGCATTATGATCCCGGATTTATCCGGATTGGTAATAAAGGCATTCTCCAATTCGGGGTGAAGTCTTTCACCCAATCCCAGGAGTGGTAATAGCGCATCGTTGACGGCGACGAGATGGCCTAATAAATAGATCCCCCTGTTGCCGCCGGGCGTTACTTCCAGCAGCAATTGCTCATCCGTAAGCGTATTGAATAGAGTGCCGGCCCTTTTTACCTGGCCTTCCCAGGCGATCAAGGCCATTTTTACAAATAATTGTGCTTCCATATTATATTTATTTTTCGCGACTATCTACAATGGGAAGTCATAATTGTTCACCGATCTGGCTTTAATAATTGCGCTTGTGTTTATACGCTCGGTATCGGCGCCTATCTGGTTGACGGCATCTTCTGCACAGCAGCCATGATCTCGCGCTTGTCCGCGTGCGGGCCTGCTTTGCTGCCATTATTCATTTGCTGTTTTACCTTCCATGAGCGGACAAGTCCTGTATGACCGGTCTGTTGGCGGACTTCTTATCAAAGACTGCCGATACCAGGACTCCATTAGGAAAGCCGCAGCCGGAGAGAGGATCCGAGTAGGTTTCCATGATCTCGACAGCTTTGCGATGAAAGTAAAAGAGGATAGCGCAGGAAGTATCCGCGGTGGGAGTGTACCGGGAGCAGCTGTCAACATAGGCTAATGTATCTATAAATGAACCTGACTCATAACCGGGATACCCTTTATTGATATAGAAGCAGAGTGCTATTCTTTGAGGATCCAGCAATTGAACTCTTATTTCACCGGAGTGGCTGGTTATCCTGTTCCTCTTTACAGTACCGAGTAAAACGTAAGTTCCGGTGGGGTCGAACGAATTATGTTCCGGTTCGCCGGAGAAGAAAAGAGTGCTGAAAAATAAGGCTGAGAGGATGGAGAGACTTCTCATAGATCTTTTGATTTATCAGATTAAGAAATGGTTTCTCTCACGCCAGTAGATTAGTAATATACTAATTAAAAAAAATAATTCAAAGAAAAGTTGCCGGGATATAAATTTTTGCTGAGTAGGTTATTTACAATGTAGATATGGAAGTACATGCGGATATTAATACCGACCCTTCCTTTAAAAGGAATGACGCGCTGAAAGGAGCGAGGGTGGGACATCTTTGTCATAGTTTCTGTTCCAGGTCGGTTGAAAATGCTTTCAAGCTTACTGGCGCCAGCACATGGCCAAACATTTTCAGCACCTGATTTACTTTCTGTAGTTGTAAATTGCTTTTACCTTGTTCAATCTTTCGAATTACGGTAAGCGCAACACCAGCCCTTTCCGCAAATTCTTCCTGGGTAAGACCCGCCTCTTTTCTTCTGTTCCTGACGAAAGCTTCCAAAGTTATATGCATTAAGATATAAATTAATTCAAAGATACGAATTATACGCAAAGGCATATAGTTATAACGAGACTGAGCCTCTCACGAAATAAACTTTGAGCTTTTCACGAAAGCGAATTTGTATTTTAATGCCCATCTTTGCACTACCAATTTTGGGAATAAGAAAAATGGAAAAAGAGCTTTTGTCAGTTGCAAATCTTCTCGGAGTGATCTACTCCCGTTTGGAAACAAAATGCATAGTTGGTGAACAATTTATCTCTGAACACGGATTGTGCTATATCTTGTCAGGGAATCTAAATGTGGCAGATGCCGGACAAAAGTACACTTTCGGTGCCGGCGATATACTTTTTTACCGGAAGCATTTTCTGGCAAAATTTGTCAAAGCACCTCAGGAAAACAAAAATTTCAAATCCATCACGGTTGTTTTTGACAGGAATTCTCTACTGGAGTTCAGCAGACAATACAATATGGCTTCTGAAAAAAAAGAATTGGCCAACGATGCGGTATTGAAACTGGAAAATGACCTCTTATTGGAAAACTATTTCAAAACGCTGTTCCCATATTTCGATTCATCGCTGCCCGATAATTTGGTAAACCTGAAAAGGCAGGAAGGATTAATGCTGTTGTTGCAGGTAAATCCGGCATTAAAAAACATACTGTTCGATTTTAGTCAGCCGGGAAAAATAGATTTGGAAGTTTTTATGCAGCAAAGTTTCCGTTTCAATATAGCACTAAAAAGGCTCGCGTATTTAACAGGCAGAAGTTTGGCTACCTTCAAAAGGGATTTTGAAAAGATTTTTCATACCTCTCCCAATCGCTGGTTGCAGCAAAGGAGATTGGAAGAAGCACACTACCTGATTACAGAACAAAACAAACGTCCATCAGATATCTATCACGAAGTAGGTTTTGAAACTCTCGCTCATTTTTCTTATTCGTTTAAACAACATTTTGGAATTAATCCATCGAGGATTTAGTAAAAAAATAAGTAAATAAAATGAAAAAAACAATCTTGATCACCGGAGCTTCCTCAGGGATAGGTAAGGCTACGTCCCTGTATTTTGCCCAACAGGGCTGGAATGTCATTGCCACGATGCGTAATCCGGAAAAGGAAACTGAACTCATTAACCAACCGGGTATTTTCGTAACGACGTTAGAAGTAACCGATACGGAATCTATCCAAGCCGCCATCCAACAAGGCATTGAAAAATTCGGTCACATAGATGCCTTGCTAAACAATGCAGGTTTCGGTCAGCAAGGCATTTTTGAAGCAGTATTGCCCGAAAAAATCAAAGAGCAATTTGATGTCAACGTATTTGGTTTGATGAATGTGACAAGAATTATGCTGCCATATTTCCGAAGCAGAAAAGATGGCGTTATTGTGAATGTAACTTCAGGTGTAGGAAAAGTGCCTGTGCCATTAACCTCAATATATTCGGCATCAAAATTTGCAATAGAAGGGTTTTCTGAATCTCTTTCCTATGAATTGGAGTCTCAAAATATTAAAGTAAAAGTGATTGAACCTGGCTACATCGCTACCAATTTTTATCAAAGAGCTGCAAGCGATTTCGCTTTTGACGCTGCACTCACCGATTATGCCGGTTTCTCAGCGGAAATGAATGCACTGTTCAGCTCCTTCGGAAGCGGGGATGCTGCAACCCCGGAAGATGTGGCTAAAACCATCTATGAAGCAACAACCGACGGAACCTACACCTTGCGCTATGTAGTAGGCCCTGATATAGCACCTATGATTGCTGCAAGAAATGGAAGATCTGAACAGGAATATGTCAGTTTTTTGCGTACTCTTTTTATGCCAAACGCATTTGAAAACAAAATTCAATCATTCTGAAAGAAATTAAAAATGCAAACGATTATTTATGCAGCCGTCTCAGCTAACGGGCAAATTTTATTAGCAAGTGCTGACAACTATCAAACACCAATCGAATTATTGCAGGATTGCATTGGCCTGGCTCATCAAAGATAATTTTCTAACATTCGGAAAATAAATATATTCCAATGAAAAAAGCAATTGTATATGGCGCAAGCGGATTAGTTGGGTCTTATATTCTTGAAACGTTACTGAGCAACAACAATTATGAACAAATTATAATTGTTGTTCGCAAGGATTTGAACATGCAACATCCTAAATTAAGATCTTTAATAGGCGATTTTCACTCATTGACAGACTTGGTAAAAGACGTTGAAGCAGATGAAATTTATATTGCACTCGGAACTACTCAAAAGAAAACTCCTGATAAAAAGGATTATTATCAAATCGATCACGATTATCCTGTTTTAGCAGCGCAATTAGCTAAAGAGAAGGGTGCGAAATCTGTTTTTTTAGTTTCTTCAATCGGGGCAAATGTCAATTCATCAATATTTTATCCCAAGACAAAGGGAGAAACCGAACGGGATATCATTGATTTAGATTTTGACCATACCTATATCTTCCGGCCTTCAATGATATTAGGAAACAGGAAGGAAAACCGGCCGCTTGAAAAAGTTTTCAAAATAATATGGAAAGTCGTTAATCCATTATTCATAGGAAATTTAAGTAGATACAAGGGACTTGAGGCAATATCTATAGCTAAAGCCATCGTGAATTCTGCCTATCAACTCAACGATAAAGTCAAAATACTTTACTGGAAAGAGATGACCGTTTTGCTGCGATAAAAAATAAATTTACGTCTAAGGGATTATGAGCAATTTAATGCCAGTTGTTTTGTTTGCAAACAACCTTAAATTGGAATAAAAATGGTTCGAATTTCAATTGGTTGAGGTCATATTACAGAATTGTTTAAAGTGGATGGCCGGCTTGGAGGAAATGGAAAACGGTCTAAATTTGAAGAATGGAAAAGGATATAAAGGTTGACCTGGGTCAAGCGCTATTCGAAGAGCTAAACAGGGTTTATAAGGCAACGGAAGGGCGACCTTTGCCCCCTGCAAAAAAATATAAGAAGGGCGACTGCCTCTATCAGGAGGGGCAGGTTCCTAAAGGGATCTACTACGTCAGATCCGGGTCTGTTAAGGTTACACATGACTCCCATAAGAAACCGGTTACCGTTCGGTGCGCATTAAGTTCCGATTTTGTGGGTTATCTGTCGCTGATCAAGCAGTGGGACTATGTGACCACTGCAACAGCTATTGAGGATTCCGAAGCGTATTTCATTCCCAAGCATGTCTTTCTCAAAGTGATCCATAGTGACAACAAATTCACTAATATTTTAATGGAAGTCCTTTGCAACAGAATAACGGAGATCGATAAAGAGTTGTTACTGATGCTCACTAAAGAAGTTTCGCAGCGTCTTGCCCTATTGTTGTTGTCTTTAAACCATTGCAAGCTTCATGAACCCGGGCATGTGGACGGTATTATCAATATACCTAAAAAAGACCTCGCGTCCATTCTCAATATCAACCCGGAGACCCTGAGCCGGAATTTATCAAAGCTTTCCAAAGAAAAAGCCATCAGGCTTCATAATAAAAAAAGCATTATAGAGATCAGCAGCAAGCAAAAGCTTTTACAATTAAGCAATATTGATGACTAGCCAATGAAAACACTTGACTCAAGTCAAATGTTGGGACGAAAATTATACATATTTTCGACCAAGTTTCAATATTTTATTGATGGAACCGGAATTACTGATCGAAAATAATGAAGCCGGATTTAGAGCTTTATTTACCCATGCTACTGTAGGCATTATCATAGTGGATAATTCCGGTTGTGTAGTACATGCTAATCCATTCTTTTGCCAGATGATGGGATACGAGGAGGCAGTATTTATCGGGAAGGATATTTCCATTCTGATCCCGGAAAACCTACGGAACGAACACCAGGCGCATATACATTCCTATTTCCGAAACCCCGTTAACAGGCCGATGGGGCAGGGTATAGAGCTCAGGGCGGTGAAGAAAAACGGAGAGCAATTGTATGTCGAGATCAGTTTGTGCAGCTATTCCATCGACAATGAGAAGCTCGCGGTCGCATTTGTCACAGATATCACCAGGCAAAAATCGGAAGCTCAAAAACTGGATTCATACCGGGAAAGCCTTGAGGTGCTGGTCAGAGAAAGAACAGAGGAATTGAATGAGGCATTGGAGAGAGAAAGGGAGATAGGATATGCAAAGTCACGCTTCGTATCTCTGGCTGCTCACGAGTTTCGAACTCCGTTGAGCACCATTCTATCTTCTGCTTCCCTGATCAACAGGTATAATGAAAGTATTGGTTCGGAGAGCATTACAAAACATACGTCGAGAATAAAGAGCTCGGTCACAACCCTGACCCATATACTAAATGATTTTCTGTCGCTCGACAAGTTAGAACAAGGCGCCATCATTGTAAGTCCGGAGCCATTTAATTTGATTGAATTTATTGCCGGGATATGCGAAGAATTGGAAAGCTATCTAAAACCCGGACAAATCATTAATCGAACGCATTCCGGAGAAGAGAGGACTTATACTGATAAGAACCTTGCAAAAAACATTTTTCTTAACCTGATATCCAATGCCAGCAAGTATTCTGGTGAGCATAAGCCAATTATAATAACCACATCGGTGGGAAACAACGCAGTGAGAATAGATATCACCGACCATGGAATAGGCATTCCCCGGGAAGAGTTGAACAAGCTGTTCTCGCTTTTTTACAGGGGGTCCAATGTCGGATCGATCGATGGCACCGGACTGGGATTGAATATCGTATCGAAGTACATTTCCCTGCTTGGCGGCGAGATTACTGTTTCAAGCATTGAAAATGAGGGAACAACGTTCACCGTCATCCTGCCTTCCGGCGAACCTGATCAGAATCCTAAGACCGGCTGACAATCATCATGAGAGAGTTCCGGCCGGTTCGGGTAAATTTGTCCCGATGGTTCAGGAAAAATCAGTTTGGATATTGACGGCATCTGAAGCAATGGCCGGCAATCTTATGGAGCTACTCGAGCTGGATGGTTATTCCTGCAAGGTCTTCAGGGATATCGGGGACATCAAAACCAGTTTTAACGAGAGCTGCCCCCGGGCCATTGTACTGGATGAGCTCAATAACAAGGGCGGCTACGGTGAGGTCCTTCAAATTCTTGCCAACAGCAATAATCATCCTAAGATCATTATATTATGCAGCGATAGTGGCCGCGGGGACTATCCATTGGCTGATTCGTGCCTGGGGTTACCTGCAAGCATAGACCGCGTCGCTCACGTACTTTCGAAGTGGGAGCTTTAGCCTGAAAAACAACGAATGCCTGAAGGCCGGTTCATGAGGTTTGTGATCGTTAAACTAAAATTTGAATATTTTTTAAAAGAACCGGCAGTTGTTTATCTTTAGCGAACTTTTAGAAAGATGAATATGACTTACGAAGAACTTGTAAAGAACCACGCTGGTGAAATGATCGAAAAGCTGGTGACCGATATACTCAGTAAAGATGTTGTAGAGGTCCGGTTCGAATTCGAAGACAATGAGCAATGGTCCGTGATCAGCATGCATATCTATGAAGAGGATAAGGAAATCTCTTTAAGATTACATGCCAACGATCGCTATGAGCTGTATTTTGGTTATTATGACGATGAAGATGAATTTTTCGAGATCCTCCAGCCATTAACTGCAGAGCAGATAAAGATCATCCCCAAAAGGCTTCAAAAAGTAATGGAAAAGGTGCTGACCAATGAGGAAGGCTTGCGCTTACCGGGTAATTTTCTTTCAAAATAGTTTTTTGGCAGGACTGTTCTATTTAATGAGCAGCTAATTTATCCAGCATCTCCCTGATCGCGGCGCAGACCCTGTCTTTTTCATTAAAAGCGATCAGATGACCTCTTCCCGGGATCATCCGGATATCCAAAGACGCCGCGTTGGTCAGATGCGTTTTGGCAAATGCGGCATTGGAAGTCGATACAAGGCTATCATTCATTCCCTGAAGATAAATTACCGGAACGTGAATGCGGGGCCAGAGGGGGAGCATTTTGGTAAGCTCTTCATGATGGTGAACCTTTTCACGATTGGCCGACTTGAGCATCGGAGGAACCACCCATTGGATCAGCGGACTTTCTACCAGGTAGGTAAACCAGAAATATCTTTCCCGATCCGGGCCTAAGGGAGGCGCTACTAATATAAGGCCGTCTACCAGTTCAGGGTAGTCCATCGCCAGCCTGCTGGCGATAGGAGAACCATAAGATACCCCTACTACAACGATCGGATGATGAGCCTTATGCAGGCTATCCAGGACCAATTTTATGATGGAAGCCTGTGTGGCAATATCCGGCAGGGGATCGCCCAATCCCGAATATCCGTAACCCGGCCTGTCTACCGCGTACAGGCTGGCCCTGGACAGCAGACTGCTGTCCGACAGGTAACCTTTCCAGTAACTGAGCGAACTGGGCGCTCCGTGAATGAATAGAACGGTAGCTTTCGACTGATCTCCTACTTCCAGGTACCGGACCGACCGCCCTTTTGCCTGATAATAGCTGATATGCGGCTCCAGCTTCCGGGTATGGAAAAAAGCGTTCAGCCCCGCGTCATCCATTCTAAACTCCACCAGTCGTCCTAAAATAAGCGTCACAATGATCATGAAAAGCAATGTCCATAAAAATACTTTGAGAGTGATCCGGCCGATTTTTGCGATCATACGTTAAAAATAAAGGAAAGCTGCCAAAAAAAATGCCGGAAGGCCGCCAATTTCAATTCCAGCGTTTGGACGGAGCCGGGAAGATTTGTATCTCCCTAATATGTTTGTACCTCCCCAATATGTAGAACAGTTTCAACAGTTTCCTGCTCCTGCCGGGAATAACGGTTGTTATCCTCCTTTAAAAGGCTGGCCCGATACTTTCTCTGGTATAGATAAGCATATTCAGCTCTTTAATTATTTTTATATGAACTCTGACATACGGATGAAAATAGGAGTCCTTATAGTGGTATTACTTTGCGGGATCGCGTCCTGCACTACCCCCGGGCCGATTACAGGCCGCCCGGATCCTAACGTTAGCACCAGCGGTACCCTTGGATCGGTTAAAGCGACGGATGGCCGGTCTCCGGAAGTTTTATCGGCAAGAAATGCCCAGGATTCCGCCCGGCGGAGACGGGATAGCACGGTGCAATGAAGCAATCACGGTGTTACAACCTTACTATTTCATTGATAATCACAGGAGGATCAAAGGATTGATTATTCTCCGGGCGCGCATAGATATTGCGGACGATGTCCATTCCTTTTACCACTTTACCAAATGCTGCATAACCCTGGCCGTCGGCATTATTGTCGCCGCCATAGTCGAATCCGGGCTGATCGCCAACGCAGATGAAAAATTCGGTGCCGGCTGTTCCCGGGGTCGTCCGTGCTAATGAGATCACCCCATCTTTATGAAGAAGATGCGTTTGCTGCGTTGTTTCATGGGGAATGTCCTGGTGCCTTACCGCCTTCTTATAATCCGTCTTCCAGATGCCCCCCTGTATGAGTTCGGACTTAGGGGCATTACTAGCCTGGTTATCATCATTCAGCACCCGGTAGAAACTGCTGTTTTTATAAAATCCCGAGTCTACATACGATAAAAAGGCGCCTGCCGTCCGCGGCGCCTGACGGGGATACAGCTCTATCTCGATGTCTCCAGCTTGTGTCCGGATAAGAATATGCGGGGTAGCGGGATTGGAGGAAGAACAGCCGGGCAGCAGGCCGGTGAAAGCGATCAAGACGATCCAAAGGTAGTTCCTGTGCATAGATGACTTTGTGAAGCGCAAAATAGTTAATATTGTTCATGCAATTTGATTTACCGTTTGTCCATCTTATTTTCATCGGCTTTCTTTCTCTTTTCCCGGCTGTTAACCCGGTAGGGTCTGCCTTTATCGTAGATCCGCTTCTCAGCAGCCTGAATCTCCAGGAGAGAAAAAGAGCCGCCAAAAAAGTGGCTTTTTATTGCCTGACCATCTGTACGGTATCCGCGCTGATCGGAAGCTGGATCCTGAAGCTGTTCGGCATCTCTATCCCTATCGTCCAGCTGGCCGGCGGTATCATGATCTGCCGTATGGGCTGGCAGCTGCTCACGTCAGATGACGACATCAAGGGCAAGAAGGAGACGGCCCAGCCGGAGCGCAGCGCCGAGAATATCGACAACCTGTTATTTTATCCGGTGGCCTTCCCCATGACAACGGGGGCCGGCACCATCTCCGTGCTGCTCACCCTCAGTGCCCATGAGAACGAAAAAAACCTTTTGGATCATGTCCTGAACCTGGGAGCGCTCTTCATTGCCATCGTCCTGATGTGCCTGCTGATCTATATCTGTTATGCGAATACGCCCCGCATTATTCGACGTCTTGGGCCCCGGGGTGAACAGATCGTTAACCGGCTCAGCGCCTTTCTCGTCTTTTGTATCGGTATGCAGATCGCTTCAGCGGGCATCCGGTCCCTTTTGAAGGTGTGATGGGCATGCCGTCCATCCGGGAATAGTGGTTCAAATCTGCACAAAAAAAACCCCCGGTAAGAATACCGGGGATGTACTAATCAAAGTGTTTTAACCATTAAACCTTATCCTATGAAAAAACAAAGGTACATCTGCAACGGGAGGATGTCACTATTCCCGCACCAGATAAATAATATTTTAGGATCAAACTTTAATAAAACATCAGTAATACCCTTAGTGAGATATAGGTAAATAGTTTACCTTCTTGTAGAACGAATGAAACCAGGGTTATTTCTTTTTTGAAACTGTTTTTTTGTTCGCCGCAGCGGCTTGTGCCTGCTGCTGTTGCTGCCGGGCGATCTCTTCCTGTTCGGAGAGGATCGAGGGCTCCGGAATAGCAAGGTCTCCGAAGACTTCCGGGAAAATATAAATGATATTGGCGATCTTATTATAGCTCAGATCAAAAAGCTTCCAGCTTTCTCCTTCATCTTTGGATTGACCAAGAAAGTAGGTGACCTGGTGGAACTTCTTATCGTCTTTGTGGAAGTAGCGTGATTCCCGGATCAGGCATTGCCACTGATCATTCGCGGTCATCAGGCTCAGGAGCTTTAGCTGGGGTGCATCCTCGTCTATGGAGCTGACTGTTCGCAGTCTGCCTGACTTAATATGTTCAAGATAACCGTCCTTTCCTCCATAAAATTTGATGACGCTGAGAGGGGCCAGATCTGCATAGACGTTCCAGCTTTGATAGGTATCTGATTTAACGAGGCTGTCTGCAAAGGCCATGGCTTTTTCGCTGATCTTTGCGGAGTCGGGCTGCGAGAAACTGGTCAAATGGGTCAAAATCAGCAGGAATACGACCGGAATGGTGACCGGAATGGTTGTAAGGATCTTCATGAGGGTATAGATTTGAGCTCCAAAATAATACAAAAAGCTACAAGCTGCAAGCTTTTAGGGGCAAGCCGCCGGAAAGTTATAAACCGTTAACTCCGAACCTTGAAGGCTTTTTCGCTGCGGGGATATAGTTATAAATAACTTAAAATTTGTAAGCTTCTGGCTATTAAATGATAGTTTACTGCTTGTCCCTAAGGCTTTCATGGCTTGCCGCTAAAAGCCTGCAGCTGCAAACTGCATCTCCGGTACCGGAAACTGCCTTTTTTTTAGTATCTTGACGCGCTCATAACTACATCTATGTCACAGAGAACTGATTTTATATACTCAACCAAGCAGGAACCCCATCGCCTGCGTACCCGGCAGATCCTCCAGCAACATCCTGAAGTCCGGAAATTAATCGGAAAGAACAAATATACCTTTTTTGCCATATTGGGAATTGTCAGTTTTCAATGCGTACTGGCCTGGCTGGTGAGTGAACAGTCCTGGTGGATTGTAATAGGTGCGGCCTACCTGTTGGGAGCTTTTGCCGACCATGCGTTATTTGTGATGATCCATGAATGTGCCCATCATTTATTATTCAAGAACAGGGCTGCCAATCGCCTCTCCGGGATCCTGGCTAATTTACCCCAGCTATTCCCCAGCTCGGTATCTTTTGAACGGTATCATATCAAGCATCATTCTTTCCAGGGGGTGCATGAACTGGATGCTGATCTGCCCAATCGTTGGGAAGCCCGTCTTATCAACAACTATTTTGTCGGGAAAGTCCTCTGGTTATTATTTTATCCTGTCTTCCAGGTCTTTCGTATTGCCAGGCTCCGGGAAATAAAACCTTTTGACAAGTGGGTGGCGCTGAATTTTGGGGCGGAAATTGTTTTTATCACCGCTATGTGGATGGCTTTTGGTCCGAAAGCCATTGTCTATCTGCTGCTTAGCTTTTTCTTTTCCGTTGGATTACATCCGCTGGGAGCCCGCTGGATACAGGAACATTATCTCACCCATGATGAGGAGCAGGAGACCTTCAGCTATTATGGCGTGCTGAATGTGGTTGCATTCAATGTAGGATACCACAATGAACATCATGATTTCCCTTCCATTCCCTGGAATAAGCTTCCCCAGATAAAAAGGACGGCCCCCGGTTATTATGACAATCTTTTGTCACACCGTTCCTGGACGAAATTATTTTTCCGCTTCCTGTTCGACCGGGAAATATCCTTATACTCCCGTGTAGTCCGACAGGAAAGAGGCAAGGTAAAGCTCACGGATGAGTCGAGGCCCGATATGGATGTGATCGCCGCCGAGCAGGCCGCGAAAAAAAAGGACCTGGTCTCATAGGACCGGGCGAAAGAACGCCGGGCGACGGAGCATTCTGCGCCGGATATTCTGACCCGGGAATTGAGAACCCGCCCGGAAGGCGTCAATCAATCAGATAAATACCCGCGTTCCTGAACTGAAGTTCTCCCTGAATTCTTTGGGGGTACAGGTTTTTTTCTTCTTGAAGATCCTGTTAAAGTTGGAGATATTATTGAATCCGCAATTGTAAGAGATCTCTGCGATAGAATGTGTTGTGTCGATCAGCATCCTGCTGGCATGGCCCAATCTTATTTCGTTCAGGCTGTCGATAAAGGTATTCCCTGTTCTTTTTTTGATAAACCGGCTGAAGCTGACTTCGGTCATGCTTACCAATTTCGCTACTTCCCCCAGACTGACAGGCTTGTCATAGTTGTTATTCATATACTCGAATGCCTTTTCGATACGCCGGCTATTATAGGTAAAATGCTCATTGGTGAAAGAGACATCCGATAAGGTGCGCATGTTGCGGGAGATCGACAGGTCATGCAGGATCGACATCAGCTCCAGTACGGAATCAAATCCATTCTTTTGATTAAGGGATAGAATGCGGGGAGCCAGCGCCGCTGCTGTTTCCTTAGAGAAGAGAATGCCTTTCTGTGATCTTTCCACCATGCTGCGGATAAAGTTCAATTGATTTCTGCGAAGCAGCTTATCGTCAAAAAGATCCTTGTGCCATTGGATCGTGACCTCGCGGATCTCTTCGGTTTTACATTGGTGAGTAAACCAGGCATGATAAAGATTGGGACCTACCAGCACCAGCTCCAGGTCATCGATGGATTCGATATGGTCACCGACGATCCGCCTGGCGCCCTTTGCATTGATGATTAAATTTAATTCCAGTTCTTCATGATAATGGAGCGGAAAGCTGAACTCCTTTTTTACGCGGGAAAAGATAGTGAAACAATCGTTCTGAGTCAGGGGAGTAATCTCCCGGATAATATTTGTACTCATATGGCAGCAATTTTAGGCAGGATAAATGTACGCTAAAAAAGGTCATATTATTATAAGACAGGATAAAAAAGTATAATGATAATGATGAACAAGGGTGCCGGCTCAACTATTTGATGATAAGGTACTTAATAAGGATGAATCATCCGAAAAAATGGAAGTGGGTGGTTTAAGATCAATTTTGAGATAAAATATCACTAGTATTTTAGTAAAACCTGGATTTAATTTGCCATCCTATAACGGCCGGCTTTATGAGAGAGGATACATGATTTTATGAAGTTCTATGAAGATGGGAGGACCTTGTTTCAGCGTGATGGCCCGGATAGAAAAACTGTATTTTTAAAAATGAAGCTAAAACTACCTGATCTTGCCATTCTCGTAGCCTATCTCGTCACCATGGTGGTGCTGGGATGGTCCTTGCGGAAAAAAGCCAGCCTGAATAAGGAGAATTATTTACTGGGCGGTAAATCCCTGCCCTGGTATATGCTGGGGTTAAGCGATGCCTCAGATATGTTCGATATTTCCGGCACTATGTGGATGGTCAGCTTGTGTTTTGTGTATGGGATGAAAAGTATCTGGATACCCTGGCTGTGGCCGGTCTTCAACCAGGTGTTCATGATGATGTTCCTTTCCAGGTGGGTCCGGCGTTCCAATGCCACCACGGGCGCGGAATGGCTGGCCGGCCGGTTTGGCAAGTCCGGGCCGGGGGTTCGTTCCTCACACAACATCGTGGTGGCTTTCGCCCTGTTAAGCTGCCTGGGCTTTATGGCTTACTGGTTTGTAGGACTGGGAAAATTCATGCAGATCTTCATTCCGTGGGACCTGGTCCAGCCTTATGTCCCTTTTCATATACGGGAGGCGCATGTCCCTCATTTTTATGGGATCGTCTTCACCTTGTTTGCTATGTTCTATTCCATCCTGGGAGGAATGCACAGCATTGTCCTGGGGGATGTGATCAAATACGTAATTATGAGTTTTGCCTGTATCAGCATCGGGATCATTGCCATGCTGAAATTACGGGGTCATCCGGTAATAACGCCCGAAGGCTGGACAGATCCTTTTTTTCATTGGAAGCTGGACCTGGACTGGAGTTCTATAATAGCCGATGCGAATAAAAAGATCAGGGACGATGGATTTTCCCTGTTTGGCATATTTTTCATGATGATGTTATTCAAAGGAGTATTTGCCAGCCTGGCGGGCCCTACTCCGAATTATGACATGCAAAAAGTGTTGAGCACCCGTTCCCCGCAGGAAGCCAGCAAGATGAGCGGATTTGTTTCTATCATCTTACTGCCGATCCGTTATACGATGGTGATCGGATTGACCGTGCTGGCCCTTCTCTATTTTCCCCGGATCCGGAGCGATCTGGCGACTCCGGATGGGACTGACTTTGAAAAAATATTACCGGCTACTATCAATAGTTTTTTACCGGTAGGCCTGATGGGCCTTGTGCTGACAGGTTTGCTGGGCGCCTTTATGGGTACTTTTTCCGGCACCCTCAATGCGGCACAGGCCTATATCGTCAATGATATCTACCTGAAATACGTCAACCCTGCCGCCTCCAACAAGAAAATCATTTCGATGAACTATCTGGCCGGATTGGCGGTAGTCATTACAGGCGTTGTGCTGGGCTTATACGTAAAGAATGTGAATACGGTGCTGCAATGGATCGTTTCCGGCTTGTATGGAGGATATGTAGCTTCCAATATGTTGAAATGGTATTGGTGGCGGTTTAATGCCAATGGGTTTTTCTGGGGTATGCTGGCGGGTATCGTTCCCGCTATTATATTGGCGGTATTGAAATCAGGGGGGATCCTGAAAGGGCTGGACCTGTATTACTGGCCGCTGTTATTCGGCTTGTCCCTGGCAGGCTCGATAATCGGCACATACGCTACGCCTCCGACAGATAAGGAGACCCTCGTTGCCTTTTACCGGGTGGTGCGGCCCTGGGGTTTCTGGGGGCCCGTACACGACCAGGTGGTAAAGGAGGACCCGTCTTTTGCGGCTAATAAAAATTTCAAATTAAATATGTTCAATGTAGCGCTGGGGATGGTGGGGCAACTATGCCTGACCATTTTACCAATGTACATCGTGTTATGGCTGAAACTACCCTTGTTGATCACCATAATTATATTGCTGGTAATTATATTGATCCTTAAAAAAACATGGTGGGACCGGCTGAATGAATATTAAAAGATGCGCTAAATTTCTAAAAGCGCATCCCGGCAAACATTATTCAATTAAAATCTGTGACGATGAAGAATTTGTTTAGTAAAAGGCTGACAAGACTGACCGAGAAATACGGGGAATTGATCAGTATGCCAAATGAAACGAGTGGTATTGGAAACGGGATCTTTGACAGGTATAAATATCCGGTATTGACTGCGGCGCATGCTCCCCTGTTCTGGCGCTATGATCTTAATGAAACGTCAAATCCTTTCCTTATGGAGCGATTTGGCATTAACGGCGTCTTTAATGCCGGCGCTCTCAAATGGGGAGATAAATATGTGCTGATGGCCCGGGTGGAAGGAGCTGACCGGAAATCTTTTTTTGCGATTGCCGAAAGCCCTAACGGGATCGATAATTTCCGGTTCTGGGGTTCCCCGGTGCATATGCCGGGATCGGGGCAGGAAGAAACAAATATTTATGATATACGCCTGACCCGGCATGAGGATGGATGGGTCTACGGACTGTTCTGTACGGAAGCAAAAGATCCTTGCGCTCCGCCTGCCGATCAATCGGCCGCCATTGCACAATGTGGCATTGCCCGCACGAAAGACCTGGTGACCTGGGAAAGACTGGCCAATCTGCGAACGCATTCCCCGCAGCAACGGAATGTGGTGCTCCATCCGGAATTTGTCGACGGGAAATATGCATTTTATACCCGGCCGCAAGACGGATTTATCAATGCGGGCAGCGGCGGCGGTGTTGGTTTCGGGCTTTCGGCTTCCATAACGGATGCAAAGATCGATGAGGAGACTATCATCGACCCGAGGATCTATCATACCATCAACGAGGCAAAGAATGGATTGGGTCCTGCGCCGCTCCGGACGCGTCTTGGCTGGCTGCATCTGGCTCATGGTGTGAGAAATACAGCTGCGGGACTGCGTTATACGCTCTACCTTTTCATGACAGACCTGAATGATCTTACCCGGGTGATCTACAAACCGGGCGGTTATTTTATCGCACCCAGGGGAGAGGAAAGAGTAGGAGACGTATCCAATGTGGTCTTCTCCAACGGATGGATTGCCGATGAGGACGGGACGGTCTTTATTTATTATGCTTCTTCCGATACCCGCATGCATGTGGCCACCACCACCGTGGATAAATTGATCGACTATGTGGTCAACACGCCCGGGGATGGATTGCATTCCGTCAATTCCGTAGCGGCCTTGCAACAGATCATTGATAGAAATAAGCAATCCACCGCCCCATCTCCTGAAGTGGGATGAGAAAGGGAGTTAGAGGGGTAACAGCAAGAAATACAAAATGAACCTGGCAAGCTACAAAGAGGAATTAGAAGAAGAATTGGGATCTATCCTCCGTTATTGGATAACGGTTACCATCGATCCCGAAGAGGGGGGATTTTATGGAAGGATCGACGGGAACGATAAAGTGGCGCCCGGCGCGCCCAAGGGGGTCGTATTGAATAGCCGCATTCTCTGGACTTTCAGCGCTGCCTTTTGCCATACCCGGGAGCCGGTGTACCTGTCCGTTGCGCGGAGGGCTTATGAATACCTGCTTGCTCATTTCCTGGACAAGGAATATGGAGGGGTCTATTGGAGTCTTGATCATAAGGGGACAGTCCTGAATGACCGGAAGCAGATCTATGGCCTGGCCTTCTGCCTGTACGGGCTGAGCGAATATCATATAGCTACGGGGGAGCAGGGGGCCCTGGAAGAGGCCATCACTTTATTCCGGCTGATAGAGCAGCATAGCTATGACCGGGAACGAAAAGGCTATTATGAGGCTGCCGCCCGGGATTGGACACCTCCGGAAGATTGGCGGCTTAGCGAAAAGGACGCGAATGTGCAAAAGACGATGAACACGCATCTCCATATCCTGGAAGCCTATGCCAATCTCTACCGGGCCTGGCCGGACGCCCTTTTGCAGGAGCGGATAAAAGGGCTGCTGGAGGTGTTCACCCGATATATGATCGACGGGGCAACGGGACACCTGCTACTGTTCTTCGAGGGAGATTGGACGGTAAGGTCTCCGATGGTGTCCTATGGTCACGATATCGAGGCGGCATGGCTATTGCAGGAGTCGGCAGTCATAATCGGAGATAAGGAATGGATAGAAAAAGCAAAGCAGCTTGCGCTGAAAATGGCCCTGGCTGCTGCAGAAGGGCTGGACGGGGACGGCGGGCTTTGGTATGAGCGGGAAGGGGCGCACCTGGTATGGGAAAAACACTGGTGGCCGCAGGCGGAAGCGATGATCGGCTTTTTCAATGCCTGGCAGGTAAGCGGGGACAATAGCTGGCTGGAGCGGTCCCTGGCCAGCTGGGCATTCGTTAAGAATTATATCAGGGATCCTGCGGGAGGAGAGTGGTGGTGGGGAGTCGGGGCCGATCATTTGCCGATGCCGGGGCAGGACAAGGCAGGCTTCTGGAAATGTCCTTACCATAATGGCAGGGCCTGCATGGAAATTATACGCCGCCTGGGCAAATGCCTGGCGGGTTTCTCTGAAATTTAAACCCATCGGGCATTGCGCATTTGTCATTTTAATGTAGGTTGCAGAAGAAAAATTATAAAAATATGCGCCTTTTTTCACGATCTGCTGTTATACTCATTCTGTTTGCTACTATTACATCTATGATCTCTATTCAGGCTAAAACGCTCCGTGTCATATTCTTCGGGGATTCCATCACGCAGGCGGGGGCAAAACCCGGCGGGTATATCGTAAAAATGAGGGATGCGCTGACGCAAAAAGGCCTGGGCTCTCAGTATGAGCTGATCGGCGCCGGCGTTGGCGGCAACAAGATATATGACCTTTATCTCCGTATGGAAGACGATGTGCTGGCGCAGAATCCGGATATCGTGTACATCTGGGTCGGCGTCAATGATGTATGGCACAAGCAGTCCTCGGGGACGGGCACTGATCCGGACAAATTTGAAAAGTTTTATGCGGCTATTATCAATAAATTACTGGACAAACATATTCGTGTGATCCTTTGTACGCCGGCAGTGATCGGGGAGAAAACCGATTTTACCAACCAGCAGGATGGCGATCTCAACGCCTATTCACAGATCATCCGCAATCTTGCCCAGAAATGGCATTGCGGCCTGGTGGATCTGCGGGAGATCTTTCATAATTATGAGCAGAAGAACAATCCGGGGAATAAGGAATCGGGCATACTGACCGTCGATAGGGTGCACCTGACGGAGGCCGGCAATCAGCTGGTCGCCGAGAAGATGCTGGAGGTCCTGCCGCCTGCTACGAAATAGCTGATCTTCCTTATTTTGACGGGAACTGGGGGGATACGCACAAGTTCTGGGGATACGCAGAATTTCGGTGGGATACGCAGAAACTCATTGCCAAGCTGTTAAAGAGAAATTATGCCTAAGACAATTATTATTACCGGAGCGAATGGCAACCTGGGTGTGGCCACCGTAAAGAAATTCCTGGACGAAGGATATAAGGTGATCGCTGTCAGCCGTTCCGGGGAGCAGCTGGGATTCGCGGCTTCGCACGAAAATTTTGAATTAAGAGAAGTGGACCTGTCGGATGAAAAGACGGCGGAAGGTTTTATAGAAGAGCTGATCAGCCTTTTGGGCAGGATCGATGGAGCCTTGTTCCTGGCAGGAGGTTTTGCCATGGGAGATATAAATGCAACGGATGGAGAGGCGCTGAGGAAAATGATCTCCCTGAATTTTGAAACAGCCTATTTTATAGCGCGGCCTCTCTTCCGGCATATGCTGGGGAATGGGTATGGGCGTTTGGTTTTCATCGGCGCCCGTCCTGCGCTGAAACCGGAGCAGGGTAAGGGAGCGCTGGCCTATGCCTTGAGCAAATCGTTGCTGTTTCAGCTGGCTGAACTACTCAATGCTGAGGCGAAAGGAAAGAATGTGGTGGCTTCTGTAGTAGTGCCCAGCACGATCGACACGGCGATTAACAGGAGGAGCATGCCGGACGCCAATTTTGCAGGCTGGGTGCAGCCGGAGCAAATTGCCGGTATACTGGAGCTGATCTGCAGCGAAAAAGGGGATGTTATCCGGGAGCCGGTCTATAAACTGTATAATAACAGCTAGAATCGCATGTTAACGGTGGGATTGCATGTTAACGGATGGGATTGCATGCTACAGCTGGAATAAAACGGGAATAAAAAAAGCGGGCCGGCAGGCCCGCTTTTCTTTTAGATCGTCAACACGCTTAGATCGTCAACACGCTGTTCCACCCCGTTACGCCATCCGGCTCACGCAAGGGATTCTCGATGTCTTCCATCCACATCTTGTCGTCAATGAAGAATTTGTAATAATACTTGCCATGAGGCAACATAGGAATAACAATTTTCCAGCATCCGCCCTTCTTCTTCTCCGGTTGCATTTTCAATTCATCCGGTGACCAATGATTGAATGTGCCGGCCAGAGAGATATGGGAACAGGCTGCTGCATTCAGGTGGTGAACATAAAATTCGATCGTTTTTTTTCGCCTGTTGACATAAGGCGATTCGTGAGATTTCATAGCAACCCCCTTTTTTAGATTTTAAAATCGGCTTTCAAGGATAGCTTCAGATAGCAGCATTCCAAACTACAGTTAATGTTTAGGAGAGTTACATAAGTTACGATTTTTTTTGGCATCTTGCAGGAAGAAAGGGGATTTTTTTGCTAAAACGGTTTAATGTCATTTTAATGAGGCAATGAGAGAGATGCCCCGGCGATTGAATAAATTTATAGGCTAACATGCAAAATTCATAGGAGGTATATTATGGCAGATACAAAAATACTGTTGGTGGAGGATGAAAAGAAGATTGCGGAAACCCTCCGGAAGGGATTGACAGAACAGCATTATGAAGTGGATGTAGCTTATGACGGAGGGGTCGGCAAAAAATTATTCGATGCCAATTCCTATGACCTTGCGATATTGGATATTAATCTGCCGGTCATGAATGGCTATGAGTTGGCCCGTCATATCCGTAATTATAATGAGGATATCCTGGTCATCATGTTGACGGCCATGAATACAACGGAAGATAAAATAGAAGGGTTTGAGGCGGGTGCGGATGATTATATCGTGAAACCTTTTGATTTCCAGGAGCTGCTGGTCCGTATCCGGGCTTTGTTGAAGCGGCTTCATCACCAGCCGGGAACCGGGACAAATATCCTGAAGGTGGGGGATCTTGTCATGAACCTGGACAGTAAAGAAGTAGCCCGGGAGGGAAGGGTGATCCCTCTGACAGCGAAAGAGTTTCAATTGCTGGAGTATTTGATCCGGAATAAGAATAAAGTGGTTTCCCGGATAGATATTGCGATGAATGTCTGGGACATTGACTTTGATACCAAGACGAATGTGATAGACGTATATGTCAATTTTCTGCGAAAGAAGATCGAGAAGGATTTTTCTTCCAAGCTCATTTACACGCAGGTGGGGATGGGGTATGTCTTAAAAGAAAACGCCTGAGGTGATGCGCTCATGAAGATCCGTTATAAAATAATGCTGTTATTTATCCTGCTCGTAACAGCGATCATTTCCGTATTGACCTGGTCCGTTTATTATTTTGCCAGGCTGGAAAGGAAACAGGTATTCGAGAAGCGGCTCAAGGCCCGGGCTAATTACAACACCCAGCTCTATGCCCTGATGGGCGATAGCGCCCTTTCCCTCTTAAGGAGGATGGATACTACTTCCACGGTTGGCTCCCTGCAGTCCCGTAGCATCGTCATCTATTCCGATGAGGGCGAAATATTATACAAGTTCGATATGCCGGGCAGCATGCCCCTGTCGGTGTCGGGGGATGTGCTGCAGGAGGCCAGGACCAGGGGAGAAAAGTATTTTACCATTGACAACCGCGATGTGATAGCCATCCACCGGGTCACCTCCCGCAAGTCTTTCATCGTTGTCGTGGCCGGTCATGATGACGATGGCCTGGAGAGGGTGGCTACCTTGAACAGGATCCTCTTCTTCAGCCTTGTGGTAGGCGTATTTCTCACAGCTGTGGTCAGCTATCTTTTTACCGGCCAGCTGTTGAGACCCGTTGCACAGATCATTCGGGAGGTGAAGGATATTTCCTCTTATAATCTTTCCCATCGGATCCGGGCGGGCACCGGCCAGGACGAGCTGAGCCAGCTGGCCAATACGTTCAATGAGCTGCTGGGGAGGCTGCAGGAGTCTTTTGCCATTCAGCGGAGATTTATCTCCAATGCCTCGCATGAGCTCTCTACCCCGCTTACTTCCATTTCCAGCCAGGTGGAAGTGGCCCTTCAGAAGGAAAGGGGCGCGCAGGAATACGAGCAGGTATTGTCTTCTATCCGGGAAGACGTACAGCAAATGACGCAATTGACCAAAAGCCTGCTGGAGATCGCCAAGACCGGTTCTCAGGGCGGCATTGAATTAAACGAGGTAAGAGTGGACGAAGTGTTGCTGAAGGTAATGGCCGATGTAAAAAAGCTCAATACCGATTATGATGTGGAACTGAATTTTGGAGAGTTCCCGGAGGATGAAAAAGATTTTGTGGTCTTCGGGAATACGGAGCTGCTCTATATCGCTTTTAAGAATATTGTAGAGAACGGCTGTAAATACTCCTCGGATAAAAGATCGCTGGTTGATCTTTCATTTGCCCATCACAAGGTATATGTGCGGGTGTTAAACCAGGGGGATGTAATAGCTGCCGAAGAGATCCACCAGATCTTTCAACCTTTCTACCGGGGCTCGGGAACGGGTAATTCCAGGGGATTCGGACTTGGACTGGCCCTGGCGCAGCGGATTATCTCCCTGCACAAGGGCTGGATCCACGTGCAGTCGGAACTCACTCATGGCACTGAGTTTACCGTCCATCTGCCGTCTATCAAGATCTTCAACTGATTTCGGCCTATCCTTTCGTCTTTTCCAGTTATTAGCCTTTTACCCGTACTGCCAGGAATGCTGTTACTGCAGCGATGGCGTAAGGTTAGGAATGCTGTATGCCGGGAATGGTTGTTTTATCAGGAATGCCGGTGATCTCCGAAAAGACGGGAATAACCGATCGTGGCTACGGCAGCGCCTGTATTATTTTTGCCAATGGCTGATCCTTTCTGAATATTGAGAAACCCATAGTTGCCGCCCGCTTCCACAAAAATCCTGTTCTTTTTTCCGGCAGCATAGGACAGTCCGATGTTCCCCTCGACGCCAAAATTGGTGGTGTGCAGCTGGCTTTTTATATCTGTGGTCTTGTCGAAGGACTGGGGCCCGCCGGGCACAGGCTGCATGGCGGCAGCGTCTGCATACATAGTGCTATTGCCGCTGGTCACCTGTTTGGCAGAGAGAAGAAAGCCCAGGTAAGGACCCGCTTCCGCATAGAACCTCCAGGGTGATGCGGCGCCGAGCCTCCAGCCGAATTTTGCCAAAATTGGGATCAGCAAATAGTTGAGTTTGGCTTCACTTTTAAAGTTGGCGTACAGGTATGTGGGTGGGGGAATATTTTGTGACTGAAAATATTGAACGATGGCGTCGGGGGTGGGCAGCGCCTGCATGCCCTTTTTCTTTCCGCCCTGGGAAGAGTATTCGGCACGCCCTTCCAGGGAAAACAGCGTCGAAAAATGATATTCGCCCGATACTCCGAAATCCGGCCCCAGGCGGGAGCTATAGCCTGTGTTGAGCGGATTGGTCTGAGAGCCTCCTGCTGTCAGGTTGGGAATGCTGAGTCCTCCTCTGGCGCCGATCTCCCATTGAGCATGGACTACTGTAAGATGGGATACGATCAGAAAAAGCGCGAGGGCTGTCCGGGGCAAAAAAAGCTTTGTCATGTTCTTTTTTTTAGAATGAATAATCCTTTCCGCGGCAAATCCTTGCTATTACGGTCTAACAACACCGGTACCCACGGAAATGTTTACAAAGGGCGGTTGAAATTACTTCTTATTTTCTTCAGCCCTCACTGCTGGCGGGGCGACGCTAACCTTTCTCGGCATCAATAACTTGGCGATAAGGCCGGTCCAGCCCGTCTGGTGAGAGGCCCCGATGCCTCTTCCGTTATCGCCATGGAAATATTCATGGAAGAGCAGGTGATCTTTGAAATGAGGGTCATTTTGCATTTTCCCGGAATCGCCGAATACAGGGCGCCGGCCATTTTCGTCGCGCAAAAAGAGCTTTGCCAGCCTTTTGGACAGCTCGATACTGATCTCGTTGAGCGTATAAAATTTACCCGAATTCGTCGGGCATTCCACTTTGAAATCATCCCCGTAGTAATGATGAAACCGCTGCAAAGATTCAATGAGGAGAAAATTCACCGGCAGCCAGACAGGCCCTCTCCAGTTGGAGTTGCCGCCAAATAATGATACGTCGGATTCCCCGGGTGTATAGTGTACGCTCAGCACCTGCCCGTCTACACGAAATTCATAGGGATGCTGCTCATAAATTTTGGAAAGGGAACGGATGCCATGGTCGCTGAGGAACTCCGTCTCGTCCAGCATGCGGTGGAGGATCCTTTTGATGCGGTGGCCCCGTAAAAGGGATAATAAATGCTTCTCTTCCGATCCTTTTTCATGCCAGCGGGATACCAGGGAGGTCAGGTCAGGGCGGTGTTCCAATAACCATTTAAGCCGTTTGGCGAACTCGGGCAGGGATTGCAGGATCTCATCGTCGATCACTTCCACGGCGAAGAAGGGCACGAGGCCTACCATCGAGCGTAATTTCATCTTGACATTGGCATCGTTCGGCAGCCGGATAGTATCATAGAAAAATTCATCCTCATTGTCCCACAGGCCATCCGTACCGCCCATGCTGGCCATGGCCCCGGCAATATGAAGAAAATGCTCGAAGAACTTATTGGCCATGTCCTGGTAGATCGGGTTGGTCATCGACAGCTCCAATGCAATGCGCATCAGGTTCAGGGAATACGTGGCCATCCAGCTGGTGCCATCGGCCTGTTCCAGTCGTCCCCCTTCCGGCAGATGGGCATTATTGCGATCAAAAAGACCGATATTGTCCATTCCCAGGAAACCTCCTTCAAAAATATTGTTGCCTTCCGCATCTTTTCGGTTGACCCACCACGTGAAATTGAGTAAAAGCTTGTGAAAGACAGTCTCCAGGAAATCGATATCCCCCTTTCCGCCATGCTCATGCTTATCGATCTCATATACCCGGTAGGCCGCCCATGCATGGACGGGAGGGTTGGTATCACTGAGCGACCATTCATAAGCCGGCAGCTGGCCATTCGGATGCATATACCAGTCATGGGTGAGCAGCAGCAGCTGGTGTTTGGCGAAGTCGGGATCTATCAGCGCGAAAGTAATGCAATGGAAAGCGAGGTCCCAGGCGGCATACCATGGATATTCCCACTTATCCGGCATGGAGATGACATTGCTGTTGACCAGGTGTTTCCATTCCTTGTTCCTTCCCTTCAGGCGCTCAGCAGGCGGGGGAGGCTGGTGCGGATCACCTTTCAGCCATTGGTCCACATCATAATAATAAAGCTGTTTGCTCCACAACATCCCGGCAAATGCCTGCCGCTGCACCAGCTTTTCATCCTCACTGGTCATCTCCTGCTGAAACTCCTGATAAAATACATTGGTTTCTTCTTTCCGGGCTGAAAAGATCTCCTCAAAATCTTTGAAAGGAGTGGAATTGTTATGGGGTTCCAGCCGCAGGCGGACGGAGATGCACTGGCCGGCCGGTACGACCAGGTCATAACTCAAAGCCACCTTGGTCCCCTGCTGGTAGTTCACTGCCTGGGTATTCCCATGCACGATGTATTCATTGATACCGTCCTTGAAATAACCCGGCTTGTCGACACCGTATAGTTTTTTCTGATTGGTCTCGTTGTCACAGAAAAGGTGTTCGTCCCTTTCCTCTCCGTGCATGACAAGCTCTCCCAGCTCATTGTGCTGAATGATGATGTTCCCTTCATTGGAGGACATCATGAGCGGCTTGTAGTCGCTATATCCCCAGCTCCAGGTATTGCGAAACCAGAGCGTGGGCAATAGGTGGAGGGGGGCGTCTTTGGAACCCCGGTTGTGCACCGTGATCCGTATCAGCGTATCATCTATATCCGCCTTGGCGTATTCTATGAATACGTCGAAGTATTTGTTCTCATTAAAAATGCCGGTATCCAATAATTCAAATTCCGGGTCTGTCCGGGTCCTCCGGCGATTCTCCTCCAATAGCTGGCTATACGGGTATTCGGCCTGAGGATACTTATACAGCATCTTCATATAAGAGTGCGTGGGAGAGGAGTCAAGGTAATAGTAGAGCTCTTTCACATCTTCTCCATGATTGCCCTCATAACCGGTGAGGCCGAATAGCCGTTCTTTCAGGATCGGGTCCTTTTTATTCCACAGACCTATGGCGAAACATAAAAATTGTTTCTTATCGGAAAAGCCTCCGATGCCTTCCTCGCCCCAGCGCCAGGCCTTGCTGCGGGCCATCTCATGCGTAGTATAGGTCCAGGGCTCTCCATCGGCGCTGTAATCTTCCCGCACCGTGCCCCATTGACGTTCGGAGACATAAGGTCCCCATTTTTTCCAGTCGGTATTTTTTAGCCGTTCTTTTTCAGTCATTTCAATTTGTTTATCCGTTCGTGCTGAATCCGGGATATAAGGTCATTCCCCCGTCGACGAACAGGGTGATGCCTGTTACATAGTCGGAGTCGTCACTGGCGAGCCATACGGCAGCTGCCCCTATATCTTCGACTACACCTACCCGGTTGTAAGGGATGAGCTCCAGTAATTTCTTTTCTGCAGCGGGAGTTTCCCAGGCCGTGTGATTGATCGGGGTCTTGATGGCGCCTGGCCCGATGCTGTTAACGCGGATCTTATAAGGAGCGAACTCCTGGGCAATGCTTTTCATCAGCTGCATGATACCGCCTTTGCTGGTGGCATAATTCGCATGACCTCCCCAGGGAATGACTTCATGCACGCTGCTCATGCAGATGATCTTTCCGGCGGCTTTGGATTTTTCCGGTACGACTCCTCTTTTAAGAAACTCCCGGATAGCTTCCCGGGCGCAGAGGAACTGGCCGGTGAGATTGACCCCCAATACCGTATTCCATTGTTCCAGGGTCATATCCTGGAAAGGGGAGTCCCGTTGCAGCCCTGCATTGTTCACGAGAATATCCACCGTACCGAATTGCGCGATCACATCGGCAAACATTTTTTGCACTTCTCCTTCCTTACTGACATCGCACTGATAGGTAATTCCCAGGCCGGCGGAGCTTTTTATTTCTTCCATCACGGCTTCTGCGGCAGCCTTAGCGGCTTCTACCGGGTAATTGACGACTACGGTGGCTCCTGCTGCCGCCAGTGCTTTGGATACACCGGCTCCGATGCCGGAGCTGGCGCCGGTAATAATGGCTATCTGCCCTTGTAGTTTTTTTTCCATGGTAATGGTATACAATTGTTTGTCAATTCGATATCTCAATCAATATACCGATTTAAACCATGTGGGGCGGGATACCCGGCATTAATTTTTGCGTAAATTAAATTATATGTCATTGGTGAAAGTCCCGTCATGGTTGTTATGGGATAAGAGGGGCCGGCAGTCAAAAAAAGGACTATTATATAGGGAAATATCCGTATATTTAATAGGAGTTCTTTTTTTCTTACCTAAAAACGATGCCATATGAACCTCGTACAACGTGTGGAACACTGGGGAGATACCCATCATCCTCAATGGCTCGATATTCTGCGTATCGCCCTGGGCGTTTTCCTTTGTTATAAGGGCGTTGAATTTCTTACGAATATGAGCGGCATGCTGGCCCTGATGACGACTAAGATGTCCTTCGGTTCCTTTACTTCTGTGCTGATGAGCAATTACATTTCCTTTGCCCATATACTGGGAGGTATTCTGCTGATCCTGGGTGTGCTGACCCGTTTCGCCTGTATCCTTCAGATACCGATCCTGATAGGGGCCATTTTCTTTATTAATGCATCTCCGGATATGTACAGGCCCTTTTCCCAAATGCTGCTTGCTATCGTGGTGCTCCTTTTGCTGGTACTCTTTTTGATCGTGGGCAACGGGCGATTACAGTTCCTTAAATTTTCGGAAAAGTAATCCAGTTGGCCGGTAATAGAGGTAAGCTGGCCGGTAACAATAAGTTAGGCATAGATCTTTTCGATCGCGTCGCGGTATTTTTCCGTGATGACCTTGCGTTTGAGGCTGAGCTTGGGCGTCATCTCGCCGGTCAGGACCGTCCATTCAGCCGGCAGCAATTCAAATCTTTTGATCTGCTCGACGTGGCTGAAATGTTTGTTATAGCTCTCCACTATCTCCTGGTAGAGACCGATAATTTTGGGATGCCGGATCAGCTCTGCATTCGTGCCTTCCGGGATGTCATGCTGCCGGCACCAGTCTTTCAGGTAGCTGAAAGAAGGAACGATCAGGGCGCCGACAAATTTCCTTTCCGGGCCTACGACGATGATCTGTTCGACAAAGGGGGATTCCTGTAATTTACTTTCTATCATCAGGGGAGCTACATACTTGCCTCCGCTGGTCTTGAACATTTCCTTTTTACGATCGGTGATCTTCAGGTATTTCCCGTTGATCAGCACGCCGATATCGCCGGTATGGAACCAGCCGCCTTCCAGGGCTTCTGCCGTCAGGTCGGGGCGTTTGTAATAACCGATCATCACATTGGGACCTTTACAGAGGATCTCTCCGTCTTCCGCGATCTTCACTTCTACGTCGGGGATAATAGGGCCTACGGTGCCGAACATGCGATCTTCTACCTGGAGACGGTTGACGCTGATCACAGGTGATGTTTCGGTAAGGCCATAACCTTCCAGGATAGGTATCCGGGCGGCGGTAAAAATACGGATCAGCCTCACCTGGCAGGCGGCGCCCCCGCTGGCGACGCAGGTAAGGTTGTTGCCCAGGGCCTCCCTCCATTTACTGAAAATAAGCTTGTTGGCCAGCGACAGCTGCAGGTTATACCAGGCCCCCATGGATTTATTGATCTCATAACGGGCGGCCAGCCCATGTGCCCAGAAGAACAATTTTTTCTTTACGCCTGTCAGCTCAGCTCCTTTCTGCATGATCCGGTCGTAGACTTTCTCCAGCAGGCGGGGGACGGTAACGAACATCTGGGGTTTCACTTCTTTGAGGTTCTCGCCGATCGTATCCATGTTCTCTGCATAATAGATAGAGCTGCCGCTAAAAAGGTAGACATAGGTCAGCATACGCTCATAGATGTGGTTGAGCGGCAGAAAGCTGAGCGCCCGGATAGGGCCCCGGGGAAGACAGGGAATGCAGGATACCACATTGCTGAGGATATTCTTATGAGAGAGCATGACTCCTTTAGGTATGCCGGTGGTGCCTGAAGTATAAATGATGGTAGCCAGGTCCTCGTACTGTATTTTATCGCGGATAGCGGGAAGGCGGTCCAGGTTGGCGGGTGTGGCGCTCTCCGGCAGCTCTTTCCAATGCCGGGCATTCGCTACGTGCTCGAAAGTATAAATTTCCTGCAGGCCGGGTACTTTGTCCCGGATGCTCAGCACTTTCTGTAATAATTCTTCGTCGTTGACGAAGATGAGCTTAACCTGCGCCTCATTCAGGATAAATTCCAGCTCAGCAACGGTGATGGTAGGATAGATCGGGGTCAGTACGGCGCCGATCTGTTGTACGGCCAGGTCGACCATTACCCATTCCGGGCGATTTTTAGCTATGATGGCGACTTTATCCATGCCTTCCTCCGTTCTGTCACCGCCGGAAATACCCAATCCAAGGAGGGCGGCGCTCAATTTATTTACGGTATCATTTACCTCCGTAGAGCTATAGGTCTTCCACTGGCCATTTTCTTTTGCTGCCAGCACATCCGGCAGCGGTGATTTTCCCTGGTAAATTTGCAGGCAATCGAACAATCGTGTTGGTCCGGTCATAGTTATTATGCTAAATTTTTAATAGCGTATTTCCGGTAGCCAAATTAGACAAAAAACAAAGAAGGACAAATAAAAAAAGGTTTATGATCCCCGTTGGATGTCAATGGGTTGTTAACGGGCTAAGATGGTCCGGGAACTGATTATTTGGATGCTGTCTGATAGTACTGGCCTTCCGGCAGCTTGAAGATCCTGCCCTTTTGGAAATTGGTGAAGCGGCTGTAATCGTCGCTATGGGCGGTGCTCCAGGCCTGGAAGGCCGACAGGTTCTCCGCCGCGCCGAAGATCCACTGATTATAGGCATCGAACAGGCCTTCTTTTAACAATTGACGCTGGTAATCGAAGAGCCGGAAAGGGAAACTACCGGTCGGCGGATATTTTTCGAACCAGGTAAGGATGAATTTTGTCCGTAACACGATCAGGTTCTCTGTTGTAATACCCTGTGCAACGGCGGGGCTCTCTTTGCTGAGCACGTTCAGGTATGCTGTGACAAAAGGGGATTTGCTGTTTTGGTTTTTTAACACGTCTCCGTCGGCGAAAAGCTTTTTATAACTTTCCAGGAGGTAGTTCTTCATTTCGGCGGTACGCTTGCTATAGCTTTCCAGGTTTACAAAGGTTTCCCCATAGAGGATGCCCCAGACCTTATCATCCGTGAGAAAATAGTATTTGGCAGCATTATAATAATTGGAGGAATAATTGGGATCTATTTCGATGCCTTTTTCCCACTGTTTGATGGCGGCATTATCCTGCCGGGCATAGAGCATCTCGCCATATTCGTTATAGAGTACGCCGCTCCGGGGAAATCTTTTAATACCGGCCTTATAGAGCCTTTCACATTCCCTGGGGTCGTCGATGGCTTTATAGAACATTCCTGTCATCTGGTAGCATTGAACATCAGCGTCCTGCCGTTCCGTCAGGGAACGGGCGATGTTCAATCCCTTGGGATAGTCCCGTTGCAGATAGTAGTTAAAGGAAAGGTCCTTGAGCAATTCGATATTCTGAGGATCTTTTTGTACGGCTCCCGTCAATACCACGATGGCGTTGGCGTAGTCGCCTTGCCGGGTAAAGGTCTTAGCGGTCTCCTGTAATGTATGTGCGTCGGGTTGTTGGGCGAGGGTAGAAAGACTGGCGAAGACCAGTATGCAGGGTAAAAGAAGATTCCTGTTCATGCTTTTCTGCTTTTTGGACGCTAAAGATAAAGGTTTGCAATCAGATAAGATGTGTCAGGAGTCCGTCTCTCAGCTTGGGCTCGAACCAGGTGCTTTTCGGGGGCATTATCTGTCCGCCGTCCGCGATGTCGAATAACTGCTCAATACTGACGGGAAAGAGGCTGAAAGCGATTTTCATCTCACCGCTGTCCACTCTTTTTTCCAGTTCTCCCAGTCCCCGGATGCCGCCTACAAAGTCGATGCGTTTATCGGTCCGGGGGTCTTTGATGCCCAGGTGCCTGTCCAGGACATTTTTCTGAAGGATGGTGACGTCGAGCACACCGATCGGATCGGTGGTAAAGCTTCCTTCTTTTGCTACCAGCTGATACCAGCTTCCCTGCAGGTACATGCCGAATTCATGCAGCTGACCTGGTAAAAAGGCTTTGTCGACCTTGCCTACCAGAAAGTCTTTCTGCAGGTTGTCGAGAAATTCCTCCAGGGTGGCGCCATTGAGATCCTTCACCAGGCGGTTGTAATCCAATATATGCAGCTCTGCGGAAGGGAAAAGGGTGGTAAGGAAATAGTCGGCTTCCCTGCTGGCTGCAGCGCCCAGCTCTTTTCTCACTTTCGCGGCGGAGGCCGCCCGGTGATGGCCATCTGCGATATAGGTGAAAGGAACTTTTTCTGCAAAGGCCCGGGTGATCGCTGTAATCGTCTCCTCTTTGTCAACGGCCCAGACGGTATGTTGAATTCCGTCCTCCGCTGTAAAATCATAGAGCGGATCATGGCTGTTTTTCCAGCTTTCGATCAGCTCATCGATGGCGGGTACATTTTTATAAGCCAGGAAGACATTACCGGTTTGCGCACGGATGGTCTTCATATGATTGATCCGGTCTGCTTCCTTTTCGGGCCGGGTGAGTTCATGTTTCCTAATGATGTCCTTTTCGTAATCATCGATCGAGCTGCCGCAAACGAGCCCGGTCTGGCTCCTGCCGTTCATGATCAGCCGGTAGATATAATAATCAGGTTTATCGTCTTCCAGCAAGACGCCTCTTTCTATAAAGGATTGCAGGTTCTGTTTGGCTTTATCATATACTTCCTGGGAATGGATATCCACGTTCAATGGCAGATCGATCTCTGCTTTGGTGATATGCAGGAAGGAGTCCGGATTATCTGCGGCCTCTTCCCGGGCTTCATGGCTGTTCAGTACATCATAAGGTCTTGAAGCTACCTGTCTGGCCAGCTGCGGAGCGGGGCGTAATGCCTGGAAGGGAATGATCGTTGCCATTTTTATTAAGCTTTTTTATTTGCAAAATCTTTCATGAGACCGGTGAGCGCCCGAACGCTTGCCAGGGGAAGGGCGTTGTACAGGGAAGCTCTGAAGCCTCCTACCGTCCGGTACCCCTTTATACCTACCATCCCGTTATCCTTACAGAGGGAAAGGAATTCTTTCTCCAGGTCCGGATTGTCCATAACAAAGACCACATTCATTTTACTGCGGTCTTCCTTTGCCACCGTTGGCCGGAAGACCGGAAGGCTGTCCAGTGTATCATATAAGAGGGCGGCTTTCTCGTCATTGAGCTTTTCTATAGCCGGGATACCTCCTTGCTGTTTCAGCCAGCGGAGGGTAAGCATGCAGACGTAAACGGCAAAGACAGGGGGGGTGTTCAATAAGCTGCCCGCTTCGATATGCTGGCGGTAATCCATCATGGAAGGCAGCTTGCGGCTTACTTTTCCCAGGAGGTCTTTTTTGACGATCACGAGATTCACTCCGGCAGCCCCGATATTTTTCTGTGCGCCGGCATAGATGAGGTCGTACCGGTTAAAATCAATTACCCGGCTGAGGATATCGCTGCTCATATCGGCTACCAGCGGAATATCCGTATCCGGCAGGGCGTGCATCTGGGTGCCTTCAACGGTATTGTTGGACGTACAATGAAAATATTTGGCGCCGGCCGGCAGGACGTAGTCTTTTGGGATATACGTATAGTTCTTGTCTTTGGAAGAGGCCACTATTTCCACGTTGCCGAATACTTTAGCTTCTTTGGCGGCTTTTGTACCCCATATTCCGCAATCCAAATAGGCTGCCGTCTCGTTCTCATTCAACAGGTTCATGGGTATCTGGAAGAATTGGGTGGAGGCGCCGCCATGCAGGAACAGGATCTCATGTTCGGCATCGAGCTGCATTAGTTCCCGGGCGGTAGCTATGGCCTCGTCGACAACGGCCTGGAATAAAGGGGTCCGGTGACCGATCTCCAGGATGGACAGTCCGCTGTTATTGAAGTTCAGGATAGACTGGCTGGCCTGTTCAAAGACTTCTTTCGGCAGGATGCTGGGACCGGAGTTGAAATTATGGACCACGGAATGAATGTTTAACTTGTTAAAAATGAGATGCAAATATAGCCTTTTTTAATGGGGAGGGTGTGATGGGGGATCTTAATCGCCGGGTTTGCAAGGATGTGAAATATTTACTGGGGGGGATGCTGCTCGTCTACTTCAGCGACGCCTCCGGAAATAGCGAATTTCATAACGTCGGCGGAACTGATATCGGTAAGGATCCTCACCCTGTCCCTTTTGACAAAATACAGGTGGCCTGCAAAGGCGTAGGACTGAGGGACATAAACGGCGACATACTCCTGCAATCCGAATTCGTGGAGCTCTTCCTGGGTGATGAACCCTACCTGCCAGACATCCGGCGCCTGGATGCTTACGAGGACGGATTTGTCAAATTTCCGTTTGTTCCCTGCGAAGGCTTCGAAGAAGTCTTTGATAGTGGAGTAAATGAGCTTGATACCGGGTGTTCGTTCCAGGAGCCTGTCTGCGAGGTCGACTAAGCGGCTGACGATGAATGAAGGGGAGATATATCCTACGAACAGGGCGATGGCGATAAATACGATAAAACCCAGGCCGGGGACCCGTTTGGGGCTGCCGAACTGGTCTATGTCGATGACAGAGGGAGCCAGGTTATGGACCAGGTTCGGAAGAATGCCGTCTATCCAGGAGAAAAGGGCAAACACTGTCCAGATGGTAATGGAGATGGGAGCGAGGATGAGCAGACCCTGTAAGAAAAGCTGAAATAACTTACGGGGTATTTTGCGAAGCTTCATGTGCCGGCTATTTAAAAACCAAAATTAGGCATTATTATGAGGGCATTGGGATTATAATTAAGCGCCTGACGGTGAATTAACGGAAGATCCGGTCCGGTAATGAAAGCTCCTGTCCGGATAATAGGGAGCATGGGGAATCTGGGTAAAAAACCAAAAAAACTCCTTGGAAACTTTGGTTACAAAAAAAGTTTCCTTAGTTTTGGGGCCCGCATAAGACGCTTCCAGCCCCCGGATCCGCTGGAAGCAAGCTGGAACCGGGACATAACCGAGGCAAAGCGAGGAACGAAGCTTTGACGAAGGTTACGAGCGAAGCTCTTCAGCGAAGCTTAAACGAAGGATCGACATTAGAGATTGCCTGCGATGCGCTAAATTTTTAAAAGCGCATCACCGGCACCCAGCGTGAATTATGGAAGTTAAAGAAAGAATACTCAGTAAAGCGACCGACCTCTTCATGCGGTATGGGATCCGGTCCATCACTATGGATGAGATCGCCACGCAATTAGGCATTTCCAAAAAGACCATCTACCAGTTCTTTACGGATAAAGATGACATGGTAATGGCCGTCATCGACCTGGAAATACAGAAGAATGAAATGGACTGCATCCATTTCCGCGACCAGTCTGAAAATGCCGTGCACCAGATATTTTTAGCCCTGGAATCCCTGGAAGAATTGCTGAAGTCGACCAATCCCCTCATGCTCTATGACCTGGAAAAACATCATCCCCGCTCTTTTAAGAAACTAAAAGAGTTCAAATATCAATTCCTTTATAAGATGATTATCGATAACCTGGAATGGGGCATGAGCGAAGAATTGTACCGGGACGATATTCAACTGGATATAGCCGCTAAATGTCGTATTGAATCCGCTTTTCTCGTCTTTAACCTGGACCTTTTCCCCCACAGCCGTTACAAGATCTCCGAAGTGAACTATGAGCTGTCCATGCTCTTTATTCATGGGATCGTTACGGCCAACGGCAAGAAGCTGATCGAGAAATATACCATTGAACGAAACAAAAAATTATCTCATGAACAGAAGGTTTAACAAAGGGCGAACCCTATTGGTGGGAATGCTGGTGTTGATAGTCACGAACATAGAGGCGCAGCAGACCTCATCGGGGTCCTCAGGGACAGCAGCCCGGGCTTCGCAACAGTCTATGCAGTCGCAACAGGTTCCGCAGGTGCACGAATTTTCCCTGGCGCAGGCCCTGGACTATGGGGCTAAGAACAGCGTCCTGGTAAAAAATGCTTTACTGGACTATCAGATCCAGGAACAGAGTAACCGGGCCACGACCTCGCAGGCCTTGCCGCAGGTGACGGGAGCCATGGGGCTTACAGATAATCTCCAGATTGCCACTGTCCTGGTCCCCGGCGCTTTCGCCAGCCCTCCCGTACAAGGATTTATACCCCTCAAATTTGGTACCCAGTACAGCGCTAACGGAGGCGTGACCTTAAAACAGGTCCTGTTTGATGGTCAGGTATTCGTAGGCCTGCAGGCACGTCAGGCCTCCCTTGACTTTTACCGGGAAAAGCAGGAAGTAACAGAACAGATGCTGCGCGCCAACATTCAAAAGATCTATTATCAGCTTCTGATCGGTAAGACCCAGCTCGATCAGATAGATGCGAATATTGCCAGTCAGAAGGAATTGCTTCGCAGCTCTACCGAAATGTTCAAGAATGGATTTTCGGAACAGCTGGATGTAGATAAAGCCAGTGTACAACTGTCCAACCTGGAATCGGAGAAGATACAGACGGCATTTAATATTGACAATGGCTACCTGGGCTTAAAGGTATTATTAGGAATGCCTATCCGGGACTCTTTAAAACTGACGGATATCCTCACCTATGAGATGATAAGGGACGCCACCCTGGGAGATCAATATAATTATACCGATCGTCACGATTATCAGTTATTGCAGATCAATAAAAGATTGAATGAGTACGATATCAAACGTTATAAAAAAGAATACATCCCTACAGCTTCCCTGACAGCGAATTATTCGCAGAATCAGTATTCGGATGATTTTGATCTCGGGAAGAAGGGCACCTGGTTTCCCTCTTCTTATATCGGCCTGAATATCAATATACCCATATTCGATGGCTTTTATAAAGACGCGAATATACAACAGGCAAAACTCCGGTTGCGGCAGACGGAGAACAATGTGGATTCCATGAAGATCCGGATCGACAATGATGTGAAACAAGCGCAGCTGAGATTTACCACTGCGCTGGCCACGCTCGATTACCAGAAGAAAAATATGGATCTTTCCGAAAGGGTGTATGCGCAGACGAGAAAGAAATACGAACAGGGCCTTGGTTCCAACACGGAGATCACGACGGCTCTATCGGATCAGAAAACAGCGCAGGCCAACTATTTTAATGCCCTGTATAATGCTATTGCGGCCAGAGTGGACTATTTTAACGCCATCGGAAAATTATAACCTGACCTATAAGATAAGCTAACCTATTTCGGAACAAAATTTAAAAATCATTGATATGCATAAGATACTAAATATAGCTATAGCGGTCATCAGCTCTTCGATCCTGCTGGCTTCCTGCGGAAACAGCACCGTGCAAAAGGATGATTCGCTGGAAGGCAAAAAGGCTCAGCTGACCGCCCTTAAAGACCAGCAGGAGAAATTGGGCAAGCAGATCAGCACCCTTGAGGCGGAGATCATCAAAGCGGATCCTGCTTCAGCTGTCACTGAGAAGGCAAAGCTGGTGACCCTCACTAAGCTGGCGCCTGACGCCTTCATCCATTACATCGACCTCCAGGGTAATGTAGATGCAGAGAATACCTCCTATGTCTCTCCCCGGGGCCAGGCCGGCGTGGTGAGGAACGTGTATGTCAAACAAGGTGATGCTGTCAGGCAGGGACAATTGCTGCTTAAGCTGGATGATGTCATCCAACGTCAGCAGCTGGCTACCGATATGACCAGGCTGGCTCACGCAAAAGATATCTATCAGCGCCGAAAGAATCTTTGGGACGAAAAGATCGGCGCGGAAGTAGATCTCATCAATGCAAAAAACGATGTCGACCAGGCAGAAAACCAGGTAAAGCTGGATCAGGAACAACTGGAGTTCACGAATGTAACAGCCGATATCAGCGGGGTGGTGGACAACATTACTATAAAAGTCGGGGAGACCTTCACATCGGGTGGCCAGCAATTGCACCTTGTCAATACCAGCAACCTGAAAGTAGTTGTACAGGTACCTGAATCCTACCAGGAAAGAGTACGGGTGGGCACGCCGGTGAAGATCGACTTCCCGGGCCTGAATAACAAGGAGATCACGGGTACGGTGCGGGTGGCCGGGAAGGTGATCAGCGCCAGCCGCTCCTTCCAGGTGGAAATCAAGATCCCCAACGACAGGGATATCCGTTCCAACCAGCTGGCGATCGTCAAACTGCAGGATTATGCGGCTAAGAATGTCATTACGGCTCCTGTTAATACCCTGCAAACAGATGAAAAAGGGAAATATGTAATGGTTGGGATCACTGATAAAGGGAAATTGATCGCTCACAAGCGGTCGGTTACCATCGGCCAGCCTTATGCCGATAAGATAGAAATTAAATCAGGCCTGGAGGCGGGCGACCAATTGATCACGGACGGTTTTCAAGGCTTATATGAAGGGCAGCTGATCACTACTCAATAGAAGATCAAAAGGACCATTGCTTAATTCATTTAAAACCAATGTATGAGTGCTTTAGAAAATCTTACCGATAAATTCAAACACTTCGGGCCTACCACCTGGAGCATTAAAAATAAGACGGCCATCTACCTGCTGATGCTCATCGTGAGCGGTATAGGTGTCTATCAGTTCCTCACCTTGCCCAAGGAACAATTCCCGGATATCGTGATACCTACCATCTATGTATCCACGATCTACACGGGGAATTCCCCCAAGGATATGGAGAACCTGGTCACACGGCCTATTGAAAAACAGATCAAAAGCATTACAGGCGCTAAAATTAAAAAGTTCACCAGCACGTCCCAGCAGGATTATTCGGCGATCGTGGTGGAATTTGAAACGGATGTACAGACGGATGTCGCTCTTCAGAAAGTGAAAGACGCTGTTGATAAGGCCAAGCAGGACCTGCCGACCGACCTTACACAGGAGCCGACGGCCCTGGAAGTGAGCTTCTCCGATCAGCCGATCATGTACGTGAACATTAGCGGGGACTACGACCAGCAACGGCTTAAGAAATTCGCGGATGATATGAAAGACCAGCTGGAGGAGCTTCCCCAGCTGAACAGGGTGGACATTGTCGGCGCTCCTGAACGGGAATTCCAGATCAACGTGGATAATTACCGCATGCGGAGCTCGAATGTCACATTTGACGATATTGACAATGCCGTAAAAGGGGAGAACCTGGACATATCGGGCGGTTTGCTGGATGTGGGCAATATGAAACGCAACCTCCAGCTGAAGGGACAATTCCATACGGCGGAAGATATCGCCAAGATCATTGTCCGCAGCCCGAATGGCGGCGGGGCCGTGTACCTGAAAGATATTGCCACCATCAGGGATACGATCAGGGACCGGGAAAGTTATGCCCGCCTGGATGGGAAGAATGTGGTGACGCTGAACATCATCAAGCGTTCGGGGGAGAACCTGATCGAGACTTCCGATGATGTCAATAAGAGCGTGGATGAAATGAGGAGCTCTTTGCCCAAAGACCTGAATATCGTTATCACCGGGGACCTTAGCACCAAGACCCGCACTTCCTTCAATGACCTGGTCAATTCCATCATCATCGGCTTTATCCTGGTGCTGATCATCCTCATGTTCTTCATGGGGGTGGTAAATGCCTTCTTTGTCGCGCTGTCTGTGCCGCTGAGCATGTTCGTCGCCTTTGTATTTCTGCCGGCGGCCGATATCATCATCGGCACCCATGTGACCCTTAACTTCATCGTGCTGTTCGCCCTGTTGTTCGGACTGGGTATCATCGTCGATGACGCCATCGTCGTTATTGAGAATACGCATCGTATTTTCACACAGGGCAAAGGAAAGATCGATACATCCCGCTCGGCCATGATGGCTGCGGGCGAAGTGTTCATACCGGTATTCGCCGGGACGCTGACTACCCTGGCGCCCTTCTTTCCCCTGCTGTTCTGGCCGGGCATCATCGGGAAGTTCATGGTCTATTTACCAGCCATGCTGATCTTTACCTTAACGGCTTCCCTGATCGTCGCTTTCATTATGAACCCGGTGTTCGCGGTGGATTTCATGAACCACCCGGAGGAAGAAGAAACAAAATCGAAATTCGGCATCTTTAAGACGCCGGGATTCTGGATCGCTCTTGGTCTTGGTATCCTGCTCGATCTGGGAAAAATGACTTTCCTGGGCAACCTCCTGTTATTCCTTGTTATCCTGGCCATACTGAATAAATTTGTATTCGACAGGATGATCCATGGCTTCCAGAACAGGATCTTACCCTGGATCATGGGACACTATGAAAGCCTGTTGCGCTGGGCCCTGAAAGGCTGGCGGCCGGCATGGCTCCTCTTCAGCACCTTTCTTCTGCTGATTTTTTCTTTTATCTTTTTCGGGATGCGAAAAGTGCAGGTGGTGTTCTTCCCCAAGGGAGATCCCAACCAGGTGTATGTCTACCTGAAGCTGCCTGTAGGCACGAACGTGGATTATACGGACTCCGTTACCAAAGTATTGGAAAAGCGGGTGTACAAAGTATTGGGTATGGAGAACGGGAAGAAGAACTCCGTAGTGGAAAGTGTGATCAGCAACGTAGCTATCGGGGCCAGTGATCCCACCAGCGGTGATCAGAGCACTCATCCCGAGTTAGGCAGGATACAGGTATCCTTCGTGGAATTTGCTAAACGTAACGGGGTGGTTACCTCTCTTTACCTTGATTCGATCAGGCAGGTGATGAAGGGAATACCCGGCGCGGAAATATCGGTAGACCAGGAACAAAGCGGTCCTCCTACCGATCCGCCGGTCAATATAGAAGTGGCCAGTGAGGATTTTGACAACCTGATAAAGACTGCCACCGCCCTGAAGAATTACCTTGATTCTCTCCAGACCCCTGGCGTGGAAGAGCTGAAAATGGACATCGACCTCACTAATCCGGAGATCACCCTGACGGTTGACCGTGAGAGGGCCATGACAGAAGGCGTTAATTCCAGCCAGATCGGCCAGCAGCTCAGGACCGCTTTATTTGGAAGAGAAGCTTCCAAGATCAAGGAGGGCAAGGACGAATATAAAATATATATAAGGAACCTGGAATCGCAACGCAAGAACCTGGGCGACCTGCTGAACATGAACATCACTTTCCGGGACATTGCCGGCGGCGGGGCCATTAAAAATGTACCGATCAGCTCCCTGGTGAAAGTAGATTATACCAGCACCCTGGGAAGCGTAAAGCGGAAGAATCAGAAAAGGGTGATCACCCTGAAGTCAAACGTGCTGAATGGATATACGCCGACGGCTGTCAATCAGCAATTGGCGAAATCGATCGCTGATTTCAAGAAGAAGTCGGACGGCGTGACGATCAAGCAGACCGGAGAGGGAGAGCAGCAGGCCGAGACGGGCGCCTTCCTGTTAAAAGCCCTGGTGATCGCTCTGGCGGCCATCCTGATCATCCTGGTATTACAATTTAATTCAGTGGGTAAATCGGTGATCATTCTTACGGAGATCCTGTTCAGCGTGATCGGGGTCATCCTGGGTTTTGCCATCACGAAAATGGAAGTGTCCGTGATCATGACGGGCCTGGGGATCGTAGGATTGGCGGGTATCGTGGTGAAGAACGGGATCCTGGTGATCGAGTTCACCGATGAATTGAGGGCAAGGGGGATGAAGACCCGGGAAGCGGTAATAGAGGCAGGAAAGACCCGTATCATCCCTGTATTGCTGACGGCTATGGCGGCTATCCTGGCGCTGGTGCCGCTGGCGGTAGGGTTTAATATCAATTTCGTCACGCTGTTCTCCGAGCTGAACCCGCATATCTATTTCGGGGGAGACAATGCCGTATTCTGGAAGCCCCTGTCCTGGACCATCATTTTCGGGCTGGCCTTTGCTTTCTTCATGACCCTGTTCATGGTGCCCAGCATGTACCTGATCGCAGAAAGGTTGAAGAGGCCCATGCGCCGGCATTTTGGCGGGAAATGGATCTCGTTCCTGGGTATTCCGCCGTTCACGTTCCTCTTCATTTTCCTCATATTCTGGACGATCATCCTGCACAGCGTGGAGGTAGGCCGAAGGAGGAGAAGGGCCAGGGACAAGGCCGATGAGACCTGGATAAGAAGCTGGTTTTAAATAAGTTGCGTTTAGAGATTTTAAGAAAGGATATACCACTGTAAGGCATTGATAAACAGCCTGGACCAATCCAGGAGACCGTCCCGATCCCTCCGGGGCGGTCTCTTTTTGAAAACCTTAGATTTCCGTCGTTCAGGCCTTTGTATGTCTGTGATGATCCCGGTCAGGCCAGGATTCCGCTCATGGAATTTTAACTACCCTGTTTAATCACGGTAATTATCTTCACACATAAAAAATCACTATGAGAAATAATCATGAAATAGACTACAGGATCTACGGAGAAGAGCTCCAGTTCGTTGAAGTGGAATTGGATCCCGGAGAGACCGTGATTGGCGAACCGGGCGGTTTTATGATGATGGATGACGGGATAGAAATGCAAACCCTTTTCGGGGATGGGTCTTCCGCTTCACAGCAAGGGGGCCTGCTGGGCCGGTTGATGAATGCGGGGAAGCGGGTATTGGTAGGCGAGAATTTATTTATGACGGCGTTTACCAATGTGGGGCAGGGGAAAAAGCATGTGAGCTTTGCGGCGCCCTATACCGGGAAAATCGTTACACTGGACCTGCTGCGGCTTGGGGGCACCATCATTGCACAGAAAGATGCCTTCCTCTGTGCTGCGAAGGGGGTGAGCATCGGCATTGCTTTTCAGCGAAGGCTGGGTACCGGCATCTTCGGCGGCGAGGGATTTATCATGGAGAAGCTGGAGGGAGACGGGCTGGCATTTGTGCATGCGGGAGGGTATATCATGGAAAAGGAATTACAGCCGGGGGAAATTCTGAAAGTGGATACGGGATGTGTAGTGGCCTTTCAGCCAACGGTGGATTTTGATATTGAATTTATCAAGGGCATACGCAACTGGATGTTCGGTGGAGAGGGTTTGTTCTTTGCCGTGATGAGAGGGCCGGGGAGGGTGTGGCTGCAGTCGCTGCCGATCAGCCGGCTGGCCAGCCGGATCATTCAGTATAGTCCTCAGTTCGGGAAGCGAAGGGAAGAAGGGAGTATTCTGGGAGGCTTGGGGAATTTGCTGGATGGGGATGGGTTTTAAAGGCGCCCGGATGCGCGCCTTGCCGCTGGCTTCCAGGCTTGGAAGATTTTGGGACTTTGGGAAATTCAGGCAGTCCGCCTGGTTTCCACTCGCGGAATAAAAAAGCCCCGGAACTTCCGGGGCTTTCAACTATCAGAATATCAGTAAATTATTTTCTGCTCGCAAATTTCGACAATAAACGAAGGATCTCCATGTACAGCCATACGATGGTGACCAGGAGACCGAAGGCGCAATACCATTCCATATATTTCGGTGCACCCATGGCAGCTCCCTGTTCGATCATATCAAAATCAAGGATCAGGTTCATTGCAGCGATCGCTACGATCACCAATGAAAAAAGAATGCCCATATTGCTGCCCTCATGGATGAAGGCTATATCGATGCCGAACATACGAAGTACAATAGCGATCAGGTAGAAAACGGCTACACCTCCTGTTGCGGTGATAATAATAGATTTGAGCCTTTGCGTAGCTTTAATGATACGGAATTGATAAAGCACGTACATGGCGATGACTACACCGAAGGTGAGGCCTACCGCCTGCATAACGATACCGGGCGCCACCTTTTCAAAAGCATTATTATAAACGGCGGAGATGCCTCCGACGAACACACCTTCCAATAAACCATAAGCCGGCGCCAGGTAAGGAGCCCATTCTTTTTTGAAAATAATGGCGAATGCAACGATCAGACCTCCGATGGCCGAGCCGAGCATCCAGGGCATCACATTGACGCCGTTATAAAAAGAACCCCAGGTGAAATAGGCGGAAGCCATTACCATGAGGAACAAAAAGAAAAATTTGTTCAGGGCGCCCCGCTGGGTCATCGCATCCTGACCAGGTATAATAATTGTATTCTGAAACATTTTTTCCTGTAGGGCAGGATTACCGGATTTAAAAAGTGCCATAGTTATAGAGTTTTTGTGCCCGGGATGGGTTATTTCCAAAGTTAACCCATCTCCCGGTGCACGGCTAATGATGGGCCTTCGGCCAGCGGACCTGAAGTCCACCTGGGTCAGCAAATTACAAATTGTCCATTTAAATAACAAGCAAACACCGGGACGGTTGAATTGGCCTTATAATTTTAACAAAACCCGCATGATCCCCGCAAATCAGGCAGGGGAGGCCGGGAAGATCCGTTTTATTTGTGTTAGATCCGTTGTTTATCTGCGTCTGTTCCGTTGTTGCGGCGGCAGCGGCTTTTTCGGGTCCTGATTTTCCCCTTTGTTCTCTCCCCCGGCGGCTCTGTTTTCGCCACCAGCGGCTCTATTTCTATTTTCACCTCCGACGGCCCTGTTTCCTCCTCCTCTGTTGTCGCGTCCACCTCTGTTTTCTCCGCCTCTGTTTTCTCCGCCTCCCCGATTGTCACGTCCATCTCTTCCCTGATTCTGATGGCCATGCCGTTTCTTGCGGTCGGCTTTTTCGAGGGTCTTCAGGCTGATCTGACCGACGAGGTCTACAAAGCCATCCTCTATTTCTTTAGGTTTACCCGTACTGACTTCGACTGGCTCCAGGCTATCCGGCACCACATTCTGGGCATTTAATTGCCGGATCTTTCTTACCCTTTCAATGGTAAGCGGAAATTGCTTGGTGCTATCCGGCAATACATACCACATCAGGTTCTTGAAAATATCTTTCTTGATGAGAATGGCTGTTCCTTTGGCCACCTGGAGCGTCTCTACATTATCCGGGAAGTTTTGCAGGGCGTCCAGGTAGGTATCCAGCTCATAGTTCAGGCAGCATTTGAGCCTGCCGCACTGACCGCTCAGCTTGCTTTGATTAATGGACAGGTTTTGATAACGGGCTGCCGTGGTATTGACAGACTTGAAATCTGTAAGCCAGGTGCTGCAGCACAATTCTCTTCCGCAGCTGCCGATCCCGCCTACTTTAGCGGCTTCCTGCCTGGCTCCGATCTGCCGCATTTCTACTTTTAGCCGGAATTCCCCGGCAAATATTTTGATAAGCTCCCGGAAATCCACCCGGTCATCTGCTATATAATAGAAAGTAGCTTTACGTCCGTCGGCCTGAATCTCCACTTCGCTCATTTTCATGTCCAGCTTCAGCTGGCGGGCGATGGCCCTGGACCTGACGAGGGCTTCTTTTTCCCTGCCCTTGTTCTGCTGCATGATCTCTATGTCCTTGTCGGTGGCCCGGCGGAGTACTTTTTTAATATCGGGATTGTTCTCTTCCACGCCTTTTTTCTTCATTTGAAGGCGGACCACCTCTCCGGTAATAGTCACTTCTCCTACATCAAACCCGCTGACGCCTTCTACGCTGACCACGTCGCCCTTGTCAAAGAGCTGTGTGGTGGTATTGCGATAGAAATCCTTTCTGCTGCCATTATTAAAGCTGACTTCCACTACCCGGCAGCCGCTTTCGGGATCACTAAAGGGTAAATTGGCCAGCCAGTCGTGTACATTCAGCCGGTTACATCCCCCGCTGCTGCATCCACCATTACTTTTACAGCCGGAAGGCTTGCCTCCTGTGGCCGTTCCACAATTACTACATCCCATATTCTCCGAAAATTAATAGTTAGTGATAAATAGTAAAAAGAAGGAACAACGGCACAGGCAGAAGAATTCTACTGACTACTGAGCATGCAAAGCCACTATGAGAGATATATTTATACTAGATGACTCTGTTCGAACGGCCCAAAACTCTCTTCACATGTACCCCTACTCCTGGCGGCCTGGTCCGGATTACTTCTTTTCACAGGCCCCAATACCAGGGCCATTGCCAAATATACTACGAAACGACCATTTATCGCGGGGGAACCTTAATTTTTGCAGCGGACGGTCATATGTGGCCTAAAAAGACCAAAAATAACAAAACGCATCGGGACGTCAGGCGTGGAACGATACCGGTCAATTAACCACCGCGAGGGTCTTATCCGCTATAATATGGTATAATTTAATGGTCAGCGCGTGAAACAGCATTTTGGCATGCGCATTCCGTTCGATATAATAGGCTGCCTTGTCCAATTCCTCGATAATGGCTTTTTGCTGGCCGATGCCGGCTATCTTATTCAGGCGTGAGGCAATATCCTTTTCGTTATCCGGAATGGCCAGCTGGGCAGGATCCATGAACCGGAGCCGGATAGCCTGCTCCAATAAATGATTGAAATAGCGGAGGAACTGCTTTTGCCGTTCCCGGCCGGATTTACTGATCTCATCTATCCATTTGACCTGGGCGATCGGGCCTGTTTTCAGGATGGCATTCAGCCATTCCCTCAATACGCTTTGCCAGTCATCTTCAGCGTGCCTTATCAATTGCAGGGCTTCATGATAATTGCCTTCGCTGATAGCTGCGACCTGTCGTGCTTGTTCCGCCCCGACCCCTGCCCGTTCTACCAGGGCCTTTTCTATATCCGCGGTCTCCGGGGTAGGTACCCGCACCAGCTGGGTCCTGGACAGGATCGTTTGCAGGATCATCGACTCACTTTCGGCTACCAGGATGAATAAAGTGTCAGGAGGGGGCTCTTCGATGAGCTTCAGCAGCTTATTGCCTTCATTGCCAAGGTATTCGGGCATCCACATGATAAGGATCTTATAACCGCTTTCAAAACTCTTGAGGTTCAGCTTGTGGATGATATCATTACATTCATGGGCGGTGATATTGCCTTGCTTGTTCTCTGCACCGATGAACTGCAGCCAGTCATAGGCATTGCCATACGGATATTGGCCAATGAATTCCCGCCATTCGGAAATGTAATCGGTGCTTACAGGCTTGTCTCCTGCCTTTTTGGGTATGACGGGGTAGGAGTAATGAATGTCCGGATGGATCAGCTGTCTGGCCTTGACACAGGAAGAACAGACTCCACAGGCATCGGACGGAAAGTCTTTCGGGGAATCTTCCTGCTGATCCGGCTGTCCGGGGGCGTCACCGAATAGTGACGGGCCGGCAGGGGGAGGAGGACTTTTTCTATTCACCTTTTCACAGAGGACATATTGGGCAAATGCCAGCGCCAGGGGTAAAGCGCCGCTGCCCTCATTGCCGAGAAAGAGCAAGGCGTGGCTTAACCGGTTGAATTGTATTAGCTCAACCAGGCTTTGTTTAATACGGACCTGCCCGATGACATTGTTAAAAGACATATCCGCAAATATAAAATAAAAAGCCCGGGCCTATCGGCCGGGCTTTTTATTTATGTATAGTAATTCGTCTAATTCAGGTATTTGGTGATCTGATCATCCATTGGCTTCACCTTGCTGGGGAATACCGCCACTAATTTACCGTTCTCGTCTACCAGGAACTTGGTAAAATTCCATTTGATCACCGGATCGGCGACACCCAGTTTTTTAGCTTCTTCCGTCAGGTATTTGAATAGAGGCGCTGTATTATCCCCGATCACGTCTACTTTTTCAGCCATGGGGAAGGTGACTCCATAATTTTTAGTGCAGAACTCGCTGATTTCCTTATTCGTTCCAGGCTCCTGCTGTGCGAAGTTATTAGCGGGAAAGCCGACGATCACCAATTTGTCCTTATACTTCTCGTATAATTTTTCCAGATCGGCATATTGGGGGGTGAACCCACATTTAGAAGCCGTGTTGACGATCAATATTTTTTTGCCTTTGTATTTGGCAAGATCGATTGTATTTCCATCAAGGCCCGGCACTTTAAAATCATGCACGCTCGCAGCGCCGGTGACTAAAAAAAGGGAAAGAAGCAGAACTCGTAACATAAAATAATGATTTTGATTGAAGGTATTTAAGTTCCTGAAACTACTACAAAGTTTGAACGCTAAAGTTTAGATTAGGGTCGAATTTGAATGATGAATGGTTTGCGGAAAGGTTGAATGGTCGCCGGCGGGATGGTCATTGGCTGACCGCATTAGCTAACCGGGTGGTCGTGGCCTGACCGGGCAGCAAGTGATCCTAATCCTGTCTTTCATAACATCCCAGATCGGGCAGACCGGAAGGCCGGGGGTTGCCGTCGAGATCCTGCGTAAGGGAGGTGCTGATCCCTTTATTTATAGCGGGCGATCCGGCTTTCAGGTGAAAATCGTAATAATTCCTGCTGACATTTATACTATCGAAGAGGGGGTCATTATTGGCAATAATATTGGAAGAGGTGATCCCTGTGAGGGGAGTCTGTACCTTCCAGAGGCAATTGGAAAAATTTACGGAGAAAAGATTGCTGCCTTGTTGGGATACCAGCACTTCATTATCCACGCTGCCGTTGTTCCCCCAGAAGATACAATTGATGAAGTTCGCGGTCAGATCGGCGGTTGCAGTCGTATTGCCCTGCAATACATAATTACTGACAGAGAGCACGGGGAAGGTGTGTGTAATAAGCGTGTTGGAAAAGCTGGCGGCCGTACATTGGGTAAACTGGTAATTCCCTCCGTATCCAAGCAGGATATTCTTTCCGCAGTTACTGATCAGGCAGTTCGAAGCCTGTATGCTGCTCTGGGCTCCAAGGATACCGGCATCATAGCTGTTATCGATGAAACATTGGTTCAGGATGAGCTTGGGAGCTGCATTCAGGGAAGGACCTTCCGCCACGACACCCTGGTATGCATTTTTGATCACGGCGAATTGGAGGTTATTATTTATACTGGTGTTTCGGAAATAGATGCCGGGCCAGCTTCCGGGATACTCACGGTAAGGTTCATCCAGCCGGTCGCCCTGGAAATAAACTTTTGTGCTATCGTATTTATCTCCGGATACCTGCAAGGTTCCATCTACCAGGAACGGCGCATCGGAATGCAAATAGATCCTGCATCCCCGGGGGATCGTCAGCAGGGCATTCGTATCTACCTGCAGTCCGCCGAGTATCACGTAAGGCAGTGTGTTGTCCCAGATCGTATTTCCCCTGATCGTTTCATTGCGCAGGAAATGGGCATTCTGACCCCAGGCCTGCAGCTGAATATATTTTTGATTCCCGTTGAAAGAGACCTGTATGCTATCCTGTACGATAAAAGGCAGATTGGAAGAGCCGGGTTTAATGCTAACGGCTACGAACAGATAAAGGCTGTCGTTTGCTTCCAGCTCCAGGCCGTCCTGCTCCGGCCCCGGCGAACCGTCTATATTGATGGCAAAATAAGATCCGCTCCCGCCCATCAGCCTGATATCGGACAGCCTGAGCTTCTGATTGTTGTTATTGATGATCTTAACTGCTTCCGTGACAGAGCCGGATGAAGTAAAGACGGTGTCGAAGAATAAAGTATCAACAGAAAAATGAATGAGGGCATCCTTGCCGGTGATGAAAGAATCTTTCCGGCAGGAAAGGATAAAAATGACCGGGAACGATAGTATGACCAGCAGGAGCTTGTTCATTGGCTTCAAAAGTAATCTTTAACGTTAACTGTGCAAGTCCTGAACACTAATTAACGTGAATTTATGAGATGATGGTTATCGTGATTTATGAGATGATGGTAATATTAAATCAGCATTAAAATCAGAACAGGTATTGGTATACTTCCTCTACCCGTCCTACGGGCAGGATCTGGATGCCGAATTTCTGATTGTTCAATCCTTTCAGGTTGTATTTGGAAACAAAGATCTTTTCAAAACCCAGCTTTTCAGCTTCAGCTATGCGTTGTTCGATGCGGTGGACGGCGCGGATCTCCCCACTCAGCCCTACTTCCCCGGCAAAGCAGATATGAGACGAAAGGGGGGTGTCTTCGTAAGAGCTGAGCAATGCGCATAATACGGCCAGGTCGATAGAAGGGTCTTCTACTTTCAGGCCTCCGGCAATATTGAGGAAGACATCCTTTACTCCAAAATGAAAGCCGCCTCTTTTTTCCAATACGGCCAGCAGCAATTGCAGCCTGCGCAGGTCGAAGCCGCTGACGGTCCGTTGAGGAGTCCCATAAACCGATTGGGTTACCAGGGCCTGCACTTCTATCAGCAGGGGCCTTAGCCCTTCGATCGTCGCCGCGATAGCTATACCGCTGAGCTGTTCCTCTTTCTGGGTGATGAGCAGCTCACTGGGATTACTAACGCCCCGCATGCCCAGCTGGGTCATTTCATAAATGCCCAGTTCGGCCGTGCTGCCGAAACGATTTTTCAGGGTGCGGAGGATACGATAGGCATAATGCTGGTCTCCTTCGAATTGAAGGACCGTATCCACCATATGTTCCAGCATTTTAGGACCGGCAATGCTGCCATCTTTGGTAATATGGCCTATTAAAAAGACGGGCGTGTTTGTCTCTTTGGCAAATCGCTGGAATTCAGCGGTACATTCCCGGATTTGGGAAACGCTGCCGGGGGACGATTCGATATACGGAGATTGCAGGGTTTGAATGGAGTCGACGATCACCAGCTGAGGTTGTAATTTTTTGATCTCCTGGAAAATGGTCTGGGTAGAAGTTTCTGTTAAGAGATAAAAATTTTCATTTTGAATATTCAGACGGTCGGCACGCATCTTGATCTGTTGCTCACTCTCTTCTCCGCTTATATATAGTGTCGTTGTATTTTTTAAGAGCAGACCAACCTGCAGAAATAAGGTGCTTTTTCCAATACCAGGTTCACCTGCTACCAGCACAAGGCTTCCTGCAACAATGCCTCCACCCAGAACCCTGTTTAATTCGGCATCCGGACTAACGATCCTTTTTTCTTCTGCGCTTACCACTTCATTCAGCGAGATGGTCCGGATCTCTTTCTTATCATGGGAAAATTTTTTCCATTCCTGTTCCGATAATCGGTTGTCCTTAGTAATGACTTCTTCGACGAATGTATTCCATTGTTCACAGGAAGGACATTTCCCCAACCATTTCGCACTTTCATATCCGCAATTGCTGCAAAAGAATGCTGTTTTTATTTTGCTCGTGATCTTACTCATGCGGTAAAGTTAATTGCTTCCTGATTTTTTAGGTGCATCGATGGGTGAGAGTGGGTAATTATAAATGGGTCACCTGTCAGAGACGATTAAAAAGTAAAAGGGCCAGCTAAAACGCCGGCCCCTTACTTACTAACCCATTAAATTCTTGCACTAAATTACAAATTAGCGCCACATAACAAAATAATTTTTTGGGGTGTGAATAACTTTAGAGGGGTCAGAGGCTCCTTTTTTTCATGGAAATGAACCCCCTTAATATATTAATAATCAATTGATTGTAAAAATAATCCCCTTGCTTCCCCTTAAGGATGAACAGGCAGGAGTCCCTTTAAAGTATTGAAAATTAACAATGGGACCCGGACCCGGACAAGGCCCGGAATTTTGCGCTTTACCAGGCCGGCTGGGGGGAAAAGAAGGAGCTAATTTTTAAGAAAAAACACATAGAATGTAAAAATATATATTAATTGACAGTGTATTTAATGTAAAAAATGGTAAATTAACGTTTGTAATGAAATATTGTGATTAATGTAAATATGGAATGAAATTCTATATTTGCCGCTCAACTGTCAATTCACCCTCCTGTCAATTTTTGAGTCAACGCTACTCGACTGTTCCCTTGTCGAAGAGAATTCTTAGTATTTAAATCAAGCTACTACACATGAAAAAACATCATCAAATGATGACGGGTATCCTTATGCTTATCACATTAGCAGTACAGGCTCAAATAAAAGGAATAACCGGCGAAGTCACTGATCTTTCCAGTTCCCCCATACTTTCCGCCAGCATCAAGATCAAAGGCGCCCGAACACGGACCAGCGCCGATATGGACGGCTCTTTCAACATAAAAAATTCCGGCAGTGCGATCCTGATCATCAGCGGGATAGGGTATGAGCCTAAAGGGTTGAAAATAAACGAAATATCTAATGGCGTTCTCCGGATCTTCACTAAAAAAGACTTTAAGCCCGGTTACCGGACGGAAAATGCCATATGGACCTATTTCAACCAATTGGCGAAGGATACCCGCTCGTCATATTTTGGAACGTTCGCTTCCATTGAAAACTTTTTTACGTTTTTGGTTCTAACTTAACACTACTACACATGAGAAAACTTCACTGTTTACTAATGGGCATTCTATTGCCCGTTGGTCAAGGGCTACTTGCCCAAGCTCCTGGCATGACGTTTATCGTCACAGACTTCGCAGGAGTATTCATTTCCAATGTAAGCATTCGTCTCAGACATCTTTTTCCCCTCTCCTGGCTTCCGGAACGACCCGGCAGCACACAAAGATCAATAATGCATTGCCAGGCGGCTCCCGGGTATTTCCGGGACAACCTGATAAAGGCTGTGTGACTCAATGTTGACAGTGAAAGACGGCCCCGGTTTCTACCGGGGCTTCATTTACAGGATGTCAATGATTGATTTCCTTTTGGAAATTGCCGGATTCCTTATTTTCTTAATTATCAAATAACCACTACTACACATGAGAAAGTTCCTAATGCTATCAGCCCTGCTGATATTGTATTCAGTACTGACGTTTGCTCAATCCAGAGAAGTAACCGGTACAGTTACCAACGCGGTCGGACAGCCGATCCCTCTGGCGACTATTAAAATAAAAGGCGCCCGGTCGGGCACCAGCGCCGATCAGAGCGGTGCGTTTACAATAAGAATAACTCCAGGGACCACTTTGGTCGTCAGTGCCATCGGTTATGAACCTAAAGAGATCAGCGCCGGCGACCGTACATCTTTTTCGATCCAGCTGAGCCAGGACAACAAGTCCCTGAGTGAAGTGGTCGTTACCGCGCTGGGTATTGCCAGGGACAAGAAAGCTATCAGCTATTCCACGCAGACCGTCAATGCGGAAACGATCGCAAACGGCGGCAGGAGCAACCTGGTGGATGACCTCAATGGTAAAGTGGCCGGTGTGCAGATCACGAATGCGGGTGGGCAGGCCGGGGCCGGCACTACGATCGTTATCAGGGGTTACAATTCTCTTACCGGAAATAATCAGCCTTTATATGTGGTCGATGGCATTCCGATCGACAACAGCGTAGAGCAGGGCAACCCGGATAACAGGTCTCCCTACTATGTCCCTACCGGCAACAGGGCAATTGATATCAGCCCTGACGACATAGAGAGCCTCACCATTCTGAAAGGGGGGGCGGCAACGGCCCTTTACGGTATCCAGGCTGCCAACGGAGCCATTGTCATTACAACCAAAAAGGGAAGAAGCGGAAAATTGAATATCGAGGCCGGATATGGCTTTTCTGCGGCAACGGCCAACAAATTCCCGGCATTTTCACACGGATTCCTGCGGGGGAGCGCGGGGGAATATAATACGGCGACCACCAATAACTGGGGGCCCACAGCCGCTTCCAACCCTGTTTTTCCCGCGGGTACAGAGCTTGATCTGACAGGCACAGGCACTCCGGTCGATGTATCAGGCCAGAAGATCCCTTATTATCCGGACAATTACAAGAACTTCTTTGTCACCGGTAAGACCAATAAGTTCAACCTGGCCATATCCGGTGGCGGTGATAAAACTACTTATTATATCGGTTTGTCAAGATTGGGTCAGGGATCCATCATCCGAAACAATACCTATGATAAGACGTCCGCGGTCGCTAATATTACCACCCAGCTTACACCCCGGTTGTCGTTGAACGTGAAAGCCAATTACATCAATACAGGCGGGTTACGTTTTGATGCCGGCAGAATGATGAATGCCCTGGCTTACTATGTAAATACCTGGGATATCGTCAACTTTCCCTATAAGGATTCCTTAAACCAGGAGACCTGGTGGCAGAAGACCATCTCGTCCCCTATGTGGTCCGTTAATGAGACGGGTGAACGATACAAGGTGAACCGTTACATCAGCAGCATCGGCGCGGATTACAAAATAGCAAGGGACTGGTCGCTGAATTATAAATATGGCCTGGACAACTATTCGGAGAACAGGAGGAACGCAGATCCGGCAGGCACGCTGTCTTACAATACGACGGGTTATTTGGGAGGCATGCATGAGGTAAGGATCAATAGCCTGCAGCTGAACTCGGACCTGATGCTGAATTATGATCATTCCTTCGGGAATGATTTCCATATGCATGGCCTGATCGGACAGAACATCTTTTATCATAAATATGATGTGATGGATATAACAGGTACTTCGTTCGTGGTGCCGAACCTGTTCGAAATTGCGAATACCAAGACGCAGACCATTTATCATGATTCCTACCAAAAGGAAACCCTGGGCTTATATGGCGACCTCCAGTTCAGCTATAAGGATTTCCTGTTCCTGGAAGGGACTCTGCGTAATGACTGGTCTTCCACCTTGCCACGCAACAATGACCACTTTTTATATCCCTCGGTCAGTGCAGGTTTTATCTTTTCCGACCTGATACAACAGGACTGGCTTTCGTACGGAAAACTCCGTATTTCCGATGCGGGAACAGCCAACGATGCGCCGGTGAATGATGTATACACGGCCTATAAGATCATGACGCCGACTGTAACTTCCAATGGGGGACAGGCCAATAATTTCAGATATTCTTATCCTACGAAACTGGGCAACCCGTTCATAAAACCGGAGCATACGAATCAGCAGGAAATAGGATTGGATCTGGGCTTCTTTAAGAAGAAGATCTTTTTGGAAGCGACTTATTATTCCAAGAATTCCTATGACCAGATCATAGAGGCGCCGACATCCGATGCTACAGGCGTGTCTACGCAGGTGATCAACCTGGGCAAGACGACCAACAAAGGCGAAGACGTGACGCTGACTTTTAAAGATTTTGTCAAAGCGAAGTCCTTCTCCTGGACTTCCGCCTTTAACTTCTCCAGGAATGTGAGTAAGGTCATCAAGGTGGGAAATGAGGGCAACGACAGGGTCATCCTTGATTATGGGTACAATGCTACTGCTGAGATCGATGCGCAGAAAGGTCAGCCCTTTGGAGCCATCTATGGATATGCCTGGAACCGTTATGGAAAAGACCAATCGGATCCCAATTATACAAAGGCGCCGATCCTGCTGAATTCGGATGGCATTCCCACTCTTTCATCTGGCAAAGTATTATTAGGCAATACCAGCCCTAAATTCATTTTAGGCTGGAACAATGCGATGACCTATAGTCATTTTAATTTTGGATTTACGCTGGAATGGAGGAAAGGCGGGGATGTACTGAATGATTTTAATGACCTGCTTACTTATTCCGGTAAGGGAGCGCTGACGCAGAACAGGTATTATGCAGATAATTATGTTGGCGCCAATGCAACTAAAACTTATGTCGGCGTGGACGACCAGGGTAAGGCCAGGACCGGGTCTCCGGTACAATTGTCGAAGACCTGGTATACAGGCACCTTTGTCAGCGTGGATGAGAACTGGGTAGAAGATGCTTCCTGGTTGCGTCTGCGGAATGTCTACCTGGGATATTCCATTCCCGAGAGCCTTTTAAGACCGCTGCATATCAAGGGCGCAGAAATTACTATAGCCGGAAGAAATGTCTGGCTGCATACGAAATATACCGGGATCGATCCTGAAGTTAGTTCTGCGGGGTCAGGTCCGAATGGAGCGGTAGGAATAGATGTCAACAGTGTTCCAAATACAAAGTCCTGGGAAACCAGTATCAAGATCAAATTTTAAACAAAATAATTATGAACCCGAGTTTGATAAATTATAACACACAGGCCGATGAGCAGCAAGGCTCCATTGAACAGCAAGGCTCCATCCGCCCATTAAACGGCGAGACCCTCATGGAGGCAAATGAAAAAGACAGAATACCCCGAGCTAAAATAAATTTTATACGGATGAAACTAAGATGTAAGATATTAGCTATAATAATTTCCGGCGCCTGTATATTCGGATCCGGCTCCTGTAAAAAGACCCTGGACAACCTGGCCGATTATAATAAGAATGAGAATAACCCTTTAAAAGCATCCTCCTCGACCTTGCTGACCGCGGCGGAGTTTTCGGGGGTCATGGCGGATGAGGGAAGTTTCATCAGCGCTACCAGCGCCGGTGGTGACGGGGATGGGTTTTTCGGCATTTTTGACGGGCATTTTGCCGGCAATCATGCGCAGGGAGTTAATTTTAACCAGTATATCTTAAAACATGGAGACTTTCAGTTCCTGTTCAATGATGCGTATGTCTCATCCCTGATGAATTTAAAACAGCTTATTGCCAATGCTTTACCCATTGACGGGGGGTATATTGGAATAGCAGAGATCTTAGAGGCTTATCAATTGGGTTATCTGACTTCCGTTTATGGTGATATTCCCTGGTCTCAGGCATTGGATGTCCTTAAATATCCTCATCCGAAATATGATGCCCAGACCGACATTTATACAGATGTTCAAAATCTTTTAAGCGAGGGCATAACCAGGCTGAAAGTCTCTTCCGCCAGCTCTACAGATGCCGGTGTTGAGGGGGATATCATTTATGACGGTGACCTGGATAACTGGATAGCATTGGGGTATCTGTTGAAAGCCAGGTTCTATAATCATTTTAGTAAAAAGGACCCGCAAGGTTCGGCTACCTCGGCACTTCTGATGGCGGATAGCGCGAAACTGGCCGGTTTTACCAGCGATGCGGGTGACTTCAGGCTGCCCTATGATGGACAAACCTCATCAACTACCAACCCGTGGTATGGAATGTGGACCAACGGCATGCTGGCGGCCAATGCGCCTTTCCTGGACTCTCTTATTGCGCAGAACGATCCTCGCCTGAACGTCTATTTTACCTCGATCAATGGGGTTACGGGCGATAATGTATATGGATTGGGCAAAGTACAGAGCGGAGTGGTAGGGAATGGTGACTATATGGGAATAGGCCCGGATAAATGGTCTTATTTCGGACAAACGAATTCCCCGGTATTGATGGCTTCGTATCCCGAGTTATTGATGATCGAAGCGGAAGCTGCCTTCCGGCTGGGTAATACAATGCGTGCGGCAACGGCGCATAATACCGCCATTGAAGCCCAGATAAATGCGGTTCTTTCGCTTCCTGCTTCTCAGCCTGGTGATAAGCAGAAGGTAAGTGCGTACCTGGCCATGTATGCCAACGAAACTTCCGGATCTATTAGCCTGGCTAAAATAATGACGGAAAAGCACAAGCTTATGTTTACGATGGAGGCAGAGTCCTGGATGGATGTAAGACGGACGGATTATAAGTTTCCTTCCTGGTTGTCCATCCCGGTCGTTGATGAAACGGTGGCAAGTCCGGTTCCTGTAGCTGCGGCATTCATACAAAGAGTGCTGTATCCCCAATCGGAGCTGGATAAAAATACGGCTAACGTGCCTGCTGCCACTATTTTTGATAAATTGCCGATTTTGCAATAAGGCAATAAGAGCACGGTTAGAACTTTCAAAGCCGCTCCATATCATTGGGGCGGCTTTACTTTTTAACGGGGGGGATAAGGGGCGGCCTGTTAAGATCCGGGCAGCATATTTACAGTTTTATCTCGTCTTCCTGTTTGTCGAAGAAGTGAAATTCCGTCAGGTGGTAATTGGTATTGGGGCGTATCCGGACCTTTTGCTTGTATTTCCATCTCCAGTTCCATTGTCTGGAACCGAAGCCGAATACTTTACCTTTCGTGAGATAGGCGTGCATGATCGGATGTACTGCGAGGATGAGGTCCTTGTGCTGGTGATTGAGCAGGTAGCTCAGGTTCTTTTCGATCTCATCTTCCAGTATCAGGGCAGAAGAGATCTTACCGGTGCCATTGCAGGTAGGGCAAACTTCCTGGGTATTAATGGTGACTTCGGGTTTCATGCGCTGACGGGTGATCTGCATGAGACCGAATTTCGAAATAGGCAGTACGGCATGTTTGGCCCTGTCCGTGCGCATAAAAGACTCCATAGCCTCCATCAGCCTCCTTTTATTATCAGGAAGCTTCATGTCGATGAAATCCACAACAATGATCCCCCCCAGATCCCGGAGGCGTAGCTGCCGTGCTATTTCTTCGGCAGCTTCGAGATTAGTCTCGAGGGCATTTTGTTCCTGGTTGTTGCTGACGCTCTTATAGCCGCTGTTGACGTCAATGACGTGCAGCGCTTCCGTATGTTCGAGGATCAGGTAGGCGCCGCTGGGAAGATTGACTGTCTTGCCGAAAGCGGCTTTTACTTGTTTGGTCACGCTGAACTGGTCAAATATGGGAGAGCCGTTGTGGTAGTAAGAGACAATATCACTTTTATCCGGGGCTATACGCTGAATATAGCTCTTGGTATCATTGAAAATATTCCGGTCGTTGATGACGATCTTATTGAAATCCTCGTTCAGCAGATCCCGGAGCATGCTTGTCGTTTTGGTCTGCTCGCTGAGGATCTTGGCTGGCGCTACCGCTCCTTTCAGATTATGCTGGATCGTCTTCCAGGTGGCTACGAGCTCCGTAAGGTCTTCATGCAGCTCAGCCGTATTTTTCCCTTCTGCGGCTGTGCGGACAATAACTCCGAAATTTTTGGGCTTGATGGCTTCCACGATCTTTTGCAGCCGTTTACGCTCATCCGATGAATGGATCTTGCGGGATACAGCGACAATATCATTAAAGGGGGTAATGACGACGAATCTGCCTGGCAGGGAGATCTCACAGCTCAGGCGGGGGCCTTTGGCTGCGATGGGCTCTTTCAGGATCTGGACAAGTATGTGCGGCTTTCCGTTGAGCACCTCATTGATCTTACCGGTCTTGATAATCTCCGGCTCAACCTGGAATCCTCCGAATTCAAACCCATCGGGGCTGGAGTCGTACATGGCCTGTTGAGTGAATTTCAACAGTGACCGCGCATAAGGGCTCAGGTCCGTATAATGCAGGAAAGCATCTTTTTCGAAGCCTACATCCACAAATGCAGCGTTCAGCCCCGGGATCAGCTTTTTCACCTTTCCCAGGTACAAATCACCAACCGCAAAACTGGCATCAGTCTTTTCATGGTGTAGCTCTACCAGCTTTTTGTCCTCTAAAAGGGCTATTTCAACACCCTGCGGAGTCGCATTTATGATCAGTTCCTTATTCAAGCATACAAGCGTTTGTCGTTAAAAACGACTTTTTTTCAATCGAATCATACTTGCTGAAGGGGATTTATTTAACCGGTATCGGCGGGACGAGCTATCAATAAGGATAACGGTAAATAAAAAATTCAGCTCCGAAAAGGAATTACCGGGCCTGAAACAGGCCCGGTCCTATAAAAGAAAGTTACTTATTCTTCTTTTTATGGCGGTTTTTTCTCAGTCTTTTCTTACGCTTATGCGTCGCAATTTTATGACGCTTACGTTTTTTACCACAAGGCATACTCAATACTTTTTTTAGTTAAAAAATAAATTCCCTTTCAATTTTACTTCTTTGAAGAGGGTTAATGTAAAGACTGGATCCGCTGATCAATTTCTTTGATCAAATCCTGATTACCTACCAGCTTTTTGGCTGCTTCATACCCTTTGATGGCATCCGCTTTATCGCCTCTTTGCTGGTGGATTTCGGCAAGCAGGAGTATTGCTTCGATATTGGCAGGTTGATGTCGAACAACTGTTGTCAAACGTTCAATAGCTTTATCAAATTGCCCTGATTCTATCCCACCCAGCCCAAGCATGAACTGAGCATACATATTGGTAGAATCACGGCGGGCTACTTCCAAAATCCGCTGAATTCCCTGCATTACTTCCGTCGGGTTGCCGGCCGCGCTACCAAAAATGTAGCTGGCGCCCAGGCCTACTTTTGAGGAATCATTACCGGGATTCAATTCTAAAGCCTTTTCAAACAACTCTTTAGCGTCGGTGGCCATCCAGCTTTTTAGTGCCGCATTATCCTGCCCACGCAAATTCTGCAAAAATAATTGGGCAGCAAAGGTGAGACTTTTTTCAGAATTTTCCAATTTAGCCGCTTCACCCGTATAATAAGCATAAGGAAGGAAGCCTTCCCGGACGGAATCTTTCCAGAATCCGGCCAGCTCGTGATAAGCATTTAGCTGCTGCGTTTTCACATCCCCCCGCACTACTGAATTTTGTAACCGGGTGACATAAGACAATTGGGCAGGAGTCAAACGTGCTTGTGAAGCCTGTAGAATATCCTGTAAACCAACAGATTTAACCATAGGTTCACCCGGAGGTCCCGCTGAAGGGACCTCTCGTTTCTTTTGAGTAGGAAGGGTATTTCCAAAAAAATACAGAGCGAGTAGTAAGAGCACCCCGGTGCCGGCTACGAGATATTGCTGTCTCTTCATTAATGGTAATTAGAGCGCGAAATTACATCTCTTCTACATCTCTTCGTCAGGATTTGGCTGATCTTCTTTAATTGACTGCAGCTTTTTTACTTCTGCCACGAATTCTTTAGCGGGTTTAAAAGCAGGAATGAAGTGCTCAGGTATATGAACAGCCACATTCTTCTTTATATTACGCCCGATCTTAGCGGCCCTTTTTTTGGTTATGAAACTACCAAACCCCCGGATATAAATATTCTCTCCTTGGGATAGCGTCTCTTTGACCTCTTTAAACATGGTTTCCAACGTCACCAGGACGTCTACCTTAGGTATACCTGTTTTTTCCGATATTTGGTTAACAAGGTCTGCCTTTCTCATGGGGATTAAGTTTTATAAGTTTCTGATTTTAAATATA
>JAATFV010000038.1 GCA_015655015.1 Chitinophagales bacterium
GGCAATGACAGCACAGCCGTTTCCATCAACGGCAGCCTGAACATCGACTCTGCTACCGTGGACTATGTTCCCTACCGGTTCCTGCTGACAGATGGCAACGGAAAGATCCGGTTCCGCGACCAGGACCTGTTGATCGACCGCCTGGAAGGCCATGCCGGCAGCACTAAGATTACCTTAAAAGGGGTTGCCCAAAAACTCTTTTCCCTTATGGATAAGGATCCGGGTAATGTCAGCATCAACTGGACCCTTACCACTCCCCGCCTTAATGTCGCCGATTTCACTTCCCTGGCAGGCAAGCCGGTGCAGACAGCCCCTTCCAAAACAGACAAGAGTGCTGTCAGCCTTTTCGGCGGATCTGCTAACCGCCTGGACCGGCTTCTCAGCGACGGAACCATTCACTTACAATTAGACGCCGCCGACCTCCTCTATAAAAACTTTTCAGGCGCCCACGCAAAGGCTGAACTATTATTCACCGGAAATGAGATCAGGCTAAATAATATGGAGGTCCAGCAGGGCGGCGGATCGCTGACGCTCAGCGGCGCCCTGCACCGTGCAGGTGATGGCGCCCCCAATCCCGTCAATTTACAATCCCATCTGGAACAGGTAGACCTGCCGGGGCTCTTTGCCTCCTTTTCCAATTTCGGTCAAAAAGCCCTTCTGGATAAGAACCTGAAAGGAAAGCTCTCGGCCGATGTCCATATGACCGGCCAATTGACGGACAAAGCGGTGTTGGCGCCAAACAGTCTGAAAGGCAACGTAACCTTCAGCATCAAAGGAGGACAGCTGCTGGACTTCGAACCGATGGAAAAATTACAGGAGACCGTCCTGAAGAAAAGGGACTTCTCCGAGATCCATTTTGCAGAGCTGAAAAATCAGCTGGACCTGGATACCACCACGCTTACCATCCACCGGATGGAGATACAATCGACGGCCTTTACCCTGTTCGTGGAAGGAACCTATGATTGGAAGACCGGGACAGATATGAGCCTGCAGGTGCCTTTGAGCAACCTGAAAAACAAGGATCCGGATATAACTCCCACTAATAAAGGGACCGATAGCAAGACCGGGATCAGCCTTCGCCTCCGGGCGAAGACCCAGGATGACGGCAAGCTGAAAATAAGCTGGGATCCTTTTAGGAAGGCCCTAAAGGCGGCACGGCCGCCGCGGCCGAAGGCCCATCATTAGACTCGAGTGCAGGGCAGATAATTCTGTCCTGCACTCGCTCGGCTTAACCCCAATGCATCGCAACAGGCCATAACGCTCATCACCGGAAATTCAATAACTTTACCTGCTTTTTGCAAATATCAATCTATGTCATTTAATATCCATTCTCCTTATTCTCCCTCCGGGGATCAGCCGGAAGCCATCCGGCAATTGACGGAAAACATCCTGCAGGGCGAAAAATACAATACCCTGCTGGGTGTCACCGGTTCGGGAAAAACGTTTACGATCGCCAATGTGATCCAGAACGTACAAAGACCCACCCTGGTGCTCACGCATAATAAAACGCTCGTAGCGCAGCTGTATGGGGAGTTCAAGGCTTTCTTCCCCGACAACGCCGTCGGCTATTTCGTTTCCTACTACGATTATTACCAGCCGGAAGCATATATGCCGGTAAGCAATACCTATATAGAAAAAGACCTTTCCATTAATGAAGAGCTGGAAAAGCTTCGCCTTCAGACAACGACCCAGCTGTTAAGCGGCAGAAGGGATATTATTGTAGTTGCTTCTGTCAGCTGTATCTATGGTATCGGTAATCCCGTTGAATTTGAAAATGGGATCGTACGTATTCAGAAAGGCCAGACGATCTCCCGGCAAGGTTTTTTACATGCCCTGGTCAACTCCCTGTACAAACGCAGCGAAGTAGAGTTCGGAAGAGCGAATTTCCGGGTGAAAGGAGATACGGTAGATATCAATCTGCCCTATGTGGATTATGGATACCGGATCAGCTTCTTCGGGGATGAGATCGACGAAATAGAGAGCTTTGACGTGAACACAGGCAAAAGGATAGGGGTGCTGGAAGATGCGGCCATCTTTCCGGCCAATCTCTACCTGGCGCCGAAAGACATCATGCAGCAGGTGCTCTATGAGATCCAGGATGAGCTGGCCGCTCAGGTCACGTACTTTAAGAATACAGGCAAGTATATCGAGGCCCAGCGCCTGAGCGAAAGAGTTAACTACGACGTAGAAATGATCCGGGAGCTGGGTTACTGCAATGGCGTTGAGAATTATTCCCGGTTCTTCGACAGGAGACACCCGGGCACCCGGCCATTCTGTCTGCTCGACTATTTCCCCAAAGACTTCCTCACGGTGCTGGATGAAAGCCACCAGACCGTGCCGCAGATCAGCGGCATGTATGGAGGGGACCGGAGCCGTAAGCTCGTATTGGTCGATTATGGGTTCCGTCTGCCCAGCGCCCTGGATAACCGGCCGCTGAATTTTCATGAATTTGAATCCCTGACAGACCAGACCATTTTTGTCTCCGCCACTCCGGGTGATTACGAGCTGGAAAAGACGGGCGGCATCGTCGTGGAACAGGTGGTGCGCCCCACGGGCCTGCTGGACCCGCCGATCGAAGTGCGTCCCAGCATCAACCAGATCGATGACCTGCTGGATGAGATCGAAAAGACCGTTCAGAAAGGAGACCGGATCCTGGTCACAACCCTGACCAAACGAATGGCGGAGGAAATGGATAAGTACCTCCATCGCATTAATATCAAATCCAAATACATTCATAGTGAAGTAGACACCCTGGAACGGGTGGAGATCCTTCGCCAGTTACGCCTGGGAGAAATAGATGTACTGGTGGGCGTCAACCTGTTAAGGGAAGGGCTGGACCTTCCGGAGGTCTCGCTGGTAGCGATCCTGGATGCGGACAAAGAAGGCTTTTTGCGGAATGAAAAATCCCTGACCCAGACAGCAGGCCGGGCTGCCCGTAATGTGGACGGATTCGTGATCTTTTATGCCGATAAGATAACGGAAAGCATGCAAAGGACGATGGATGAGACCCTTCGCCGCCGCGATAAACAGATCGCCTATAATCTTAAACACGGCATTACCCCCCGGACGATCATAAAATCAAAAGAGCAGGTCTTTGCGCAGACTTCTGTATTGGACATTAAAGGTTATAATCCGGGAGATCCCTATGCCGTCGCCCCCGATGAGGACCTGGTCACCCTGGCTGCCGAAGACCAGGAAGTTTATCAGACCATCCCGCAAATGGAAAAAGCCATCACAAAGACCAAAAAAGAAATGGAAAAAGCGGCCCGGGACCTGGATTTTATGGAGGCCGCCCGACTGCGGGATCAAATGTTCGACCTGCAAAAGAAACTGGTAGAAATGAAGGGGTAAGTCGTCCCGCCAGATTACAGGACAACTGTGAGGTTACAGTCTAACTGCGAGAGCCCGTTTTTCTCCATATAAGTGCCCGTTTTGCTAAGTGGAAAGAACTAGTTTTGAAAGGAGAGGAGGTTCTCAATACTTAATGGACGCCGGGAACCGTTAAGTTTGCATATATAATCCAATACTCTTAAAAAACTTTATATGAAAACCTCTTACCTCAAATCATTCCATCCATTCATTTTTATCCTGCTCGTTGCGGTAGTCCAGCTGGACCTTTTTATCCAGACCCTGTTCATGGGACGCCGGGCAAAAGTAAGGTTCATGCACCGGACGCTGTTGCTGCATACCCGGTCGCGACGGTCATAAATCCGGCGGCCAAAGACCAGGAAGTCTGCCAGAGCATCCCCCAACTGGAAAAAACCATTACAAAAACCAAAAAAAATACAGAAAGGACGAATTAACTGGCTTTCGTCAGGGAACCACTGTTTCACCAGTCATTATGTTTCTTACTTACATGCTTTTTTTGCGTAATTTTGACTATGAAATCGTCAAAGTTAGATATATATTTGATTTTTAAAGACTTAGGCTTGACTTAACACCTTAAATTGTTGTGCTAATGAACTCAAATGAAACTGACATTTTGGAGTTAAAATTTGAGGGCGACGGCATAAATCCCGGCAAGGTAAAACCTCATGAAATTGCAGAACTAATTGTAAGTTTTGAAAAGGCTTTATTGTCTACTATTAAGCAAAATAACCCGGAAATAGATTCTGAAAGCCTTTTATTTACGTTTCAGGAAGTAAAAAATGAAAGTATCGGATTAAGATTCTCTCCAATTATTCAAGATATCGTTAAAAGCGTGGTGTTAGCAGGATTTCTAAGCATATCTAACAGTTTCAAAGAGGGCGATTTTTCACACCTACCCAGTACTGCGATTGCCAATCTTAAAACAATTACCAAATTCTCAAAAAAATACAAGTGCCACGGCTCATTTAAACATAATGATGAAGTAGTATCTTCTTTTACGCCGCATACTGAAATCTCAACTGATAAAGTTAAGTGGATAAAGCAGGAAACCACTATTTATGGAAAGCTGGTGGATATAGGCGGAGAAAATCCTAATGTTCATATCAAAATTTCAGATGATCAAACATTAATTTTTAAAACTTCTGAGGCCAATGCCAAAAGTCTTGCTCCCAAGTTGTATGAAAAGGTAGCTGTAAAGGGAATTGCTAAATTTAATCCCACGACTCTTGAAATTGTCGAATTTAAATTAACAGATATATCAGCTTATTCTCCGGGAAAAACCTTTTCAGCAATTCAAAAATTAAGGAATATTACCAGTGGATTTTGGGACAATTTTAATACAAATGACGAAATAAATAATCAACTACTAAGAGACTAAAGTTCTATGATTGTTTGCATTGATTCAATGGTAATTGTTTGGGGGATTAAGAAATCTCCGTCTCCTGGTCAAGAATCAATGATTGCAAAAGCCGAATATTTTTTCCAGTGGGCAGATGAACACCAGTATGAAATTATAATTCCTACAGTCGTAATAGCTGAAGTTCTGGCTCCTGAACCACCTGATATAAGAGAACAATATTTGCAGATATTGGATGAATCCTTTCTAATTAGAAACTTCGATGTAAGAGCCGCCCTAAAGTATGCAGAAATATTGCATAATAGATTTGAGGAAGTTAAAGCTATAGCAAAAGAAGAAAACGTTACAAGACAACGCATGAAAATAGATCATACTATAATTGCAACTGCTCTGGTAAATGATGCAAAATGCATCTATAGCTATGATCGTCCATTAAAAAAGTTTGCTGCTGGGATTATTGACGTTAAAGAGTTTCCGACTGCCCCTGCTAAACCCAACCTTTTGTTTTAATTGCAATATTTCATCCCCTTAGGCCATAAAGACGGTTCTTTGGGTCCACTTTTTTCGCGTCAAACGAGATCATTTTCAGTTGCACGATACTTTTGTACGACATCCCTTTACGACCATTTTTCACCTGGCGGCAAATTGTAGTCAGCTGATTGATTTTGTTTGTGTGATTCGGGAAATTTTTCTTAAAAAACTAAAAATATTAGCGGGAACACACGAACGCTCCTCAGGGATATTCCCTAATTTCGTGTATGGAGAAAAAACTATTCCTGTTGGATGCCATGGCGCTGATCTTCCGCGCCTACTACGCATTGATCAACAGTCCCCGTATTACCACAAAAGGCCGCAACACCAATGCGCAATTTGGCTTCACCAATACCCTGGTCGACCTGATCAATAATCAGCATCCCTCCCATATGGCAGTCTGTTTTGACACCCATGCCCCCACGGAGCGTCATACCGACTTTGCCGAATACAAAGCCAACCGGCAGGAAACGCCGGAGGATATCCTCAGTGCCGTCGACGACATCAAAGCCATTATAAAGGGCTTCAATATCCCCTGCGTGGAGCTGGACGGTTTCGAAGCAGATGATGTGATCGGAACTCTGAGCCAGCAGGCCGCCGCCGCCGGGTACGAAGTATACATGGTCACCCCCGACAAAGACTATGGTCAGCTGGTATCGGATAGGATAAAGATCTACAAGCCCCCCTACCAGGGAGGCATCGCCGAGATCATGGGGCCAAAGGAAGTCTGCGAAAAATGGAATATCAAAGAGGTCTCACAGGTAATCGATATCCTGGGATTGATGGGGGACGCCGTAGATAACATTCCCGGCATCAAAGGAGTAGGCGAAAAGACAGCGGCAAAATTACTGGCCGAATACACTACGCTCGAAAATGTAATCGCCAGTGCGGATACGATAAAAGGCGCTTTGGGAGAAAAGATAAGGGCCGGCAAAGAGCTGGCCATCATGAGCAAAAAGCTGGCTACGATCATCACCGCGGTGCCTGTCAGCTTCCATGAAGAGGATTTCAGGTTGAAAGACTGGAACAGGCCGGCCCTGATGGAGGTCTTCAACATGCTGGAATTCAAAACCGTTGCCAAAAGGATCCTGGGAGAAGACGGCTCGGGCGCAACATCGGAACCGGTGCAAAAAGATCTTTTCGGGAACCCCGTAGACCAGCCTAAGACGAACCGGAAAGCCCAGGGATCAGGAGCCCAGGGATCAGCCGGGCCGCAAAGCACAAACGGATCCCAAGGCACAGCCGGATCGCAGAACAGCCTTGAAAAGGCGGAGACGGCCGCTTCCAGACTGGCAGCCTCCGCGGAAGAAGGGTTCGCAGGAGCCGAAGAAGGTTCGGAAACCGGGGGATCGGAAACCGTACCCGGCGGCCTTCATGCCGATAAAAATATAAAAAATGCTCCCCATACCTACCTCGCGGCAGCAGATGAGCAGGCCATCACCGAACTGGTGAAAACACTCTCCGGACAAAAAGAGATCTGCTTCGATACGGAGACCACAGGCATCGACGCCAATAATGTCGAATTGGTCGGTATGAGCTTTTCCTATCAGCCGGGGGAAGCCTGGTATATCCCCTGCCCTGCGGACCAGGAGGCGACCAAAAAGATCCTGCAGGCTTTTATCCCCCTTTTCGACCAGCCAGAGATTGTCTGGATCGGCCAGAACCTCAAATATGACCTGCTCGTGCTGAAATGGTACGGAGTGGAGCTCAAGGGGTCTCTCTTTGATACCATGCTGGCCCATTATGTCATCGAGCCGGAAGGCAAACGCAGCATGGACATGCTCAGCGCCCAGTACTTAGGATACGAGCCCGTTCCCATCGAAGACCTGATCGGCAAAAAAGGGAAAGGCCAGGGCAATATGCGGGATGTAGCGCTGGAAAAGATAAAAGACTACGCAGCGGAAGACGCCGATATCACCCTGCAGCTGAAGCAGGTTTTCCTCCCTTTGCTCAAGACAAAATCTGTGGAAAAAGTCTTTTACGAAGTAGAGAACCCCCTCGTAAAGGTGCTGACTGCTATGGAATTCGAAGGAATACAGGTAGACATGGACTTCCTGCAGGTATACTCCAAAGAGCTGGAAAAAGACGCCCGGGATGCCGAAGAGAAGGTATATACCCAAGCAGGAGAACGATTCAACCTGGCTTCCCCTAAACAATTAGGAGAGGTTTTATTCGAAAAACTAAAGCTTGACCCCAAAGCAAAAAAGACAAAGACCGGCCAATATGCCACCGGGGAAGATGTATTGCTGAAACTGGCCAATAAGAGCCAGATCGTGGATGACATACTCACTTTCCGTGAATTGACAAAGCTAAAGTCAACGTATGTGGACGCTTTGCCATTGATGAGAAACCCCAAAACAGGCCGGGTGCATACCAGCTATGCCCAGGCTGTCGCGGTCACCGGCCGGTTAAGCTCCAATAACCCGAACCTGCAGAACATCCCTATCCGTACCGAACGGGGAAGGGAGATCCGGAAAGCCTTTATTCCCCGGAATGAGGACTTTCTGCTGTTATCGGCAGATTATTCGCAGATCGAATTACGTATCGTAGCCGCCATCAGCGGTGACCCGAATATGTGCGCTGCTTTTAAGGAAGGAAAGGACATCCATGCCGCCACCGCTGCAAAAGTTTTCGGCGTGGAAGAGAAAGAGGTGACAAAAGAAATGCGGTACAAAGCGAAAAGCGTCAACTTCGGTATTATCTATGGACAGGGGGCTTTCGGGCTGGCGGACAACCTCGCCATCAGCCGGGCGGAAGCCAAAGAAATTATCGACAACTATAAAACGCAGTTCCCCAACATCCAGAAATATATGGATGATACGATCAATTTCGCCAGGGAACACGGATATGTCGAAACTTTAATGGGTCGCAAACGTTGGTTGAAAGACATCAATTCCGCCAACTTCACGATCCGGGGTTTTGCAGAAAGGAATGCCATTAATTCCCCCATACAGGGTACCGCTGCCGACATGATCAAGCTGGCCATGATCCGGATCGACGAAGAGTTCAGGCAGCACGGACTGCGGTCAAAGATGCTTTTGCAGGTACATGACGAACTGGTTTTTGATGCCTATAAAGCTGAGTTAGATATAATTAAACCGATAATAATGCGTTGTATGCAGACAGCTTTACCATTGCCCAATGAGGTCCCTGCCAATGCGGAAGTAGGGTCCGGGGTTAACTGGCTGGAAGCACATTGACGGGATGCCCTGGCTGGATACGAAGAATTCGGCCAGTTCGGTCAGGCGGACTCGTTCGAATTTTAACATATTCTTTGTAAATGGAAACAAAACTTTTGAGCATGGAAAAAGTCATACTTACGCGGATTTAGCCACGGATGAAGGGTTTAGCGATTCGAGTACAGATGATCTGTACTCGAATCTAGTCTAATGATGGCAGAACTTTGGCAAAGCGTCGTTCCTCGCTTCGCCTCGTTCGCAACCTTCGCTAGGCTCGGTTGGGGCAAACGCCCGTGGCGTTTTTAGTTGTAAACGATAAACACACAATATATGAGAAGCTTTCGTCCTATATTATTTTCGCTTTTTTGCGCCGTCTTTATCTTCGGCTTTGCGCATGCGCAGGAGCCCCAGCAGGAGTGGCCAAAAAGTTTCACGACAGATGACGGTACGGTAGTAAAGATCTTTCAACCCCAACCGGAGTCTTTTTCCGATAATATTTTAAAATCCCGCTGGGCTGTTTCTGTTCTTCAAACCGGCAAGACGGATCCTCTTTTCGGCACCTTCTGGTCTGTCGCGAATGTAGAAACCGACAGAGATAACCGCCGGGTCATTATCCAGTCTGCGAAAGTCCCCAATGTCAAATTCCCGGGACAGATAGACGAGAATTTCACCGGCAGCCTGAAGACAGCCCTGGAAACGAACCTGCCCCAGGCGGCCGGCGATCTTTCCCTGGACGAATTACTGGCCTCCCTCGATCAGAACCAGGAGACGAAAAAATTATCCAAGGACCTGAATACAAGTGCGCCCAGGATCATTTATACCGAACAGCCTACCCTGATGGTATTGATCGACGGACAGCCAAAGCTGGAGCCCAATAAGGATTGGGGGCTCGATGTCGTAGTGAACAGCCCCTTTACGATCGTTAAGAACAATGATGGCCGGTTTTATTTATGTGGAGGCAAACACTGGTACACGGCACAAGCCGCCACGGGACCTTTCTCCCCTGCCGGCGATATCCCTTCCAACCTGCAGCAGGTCCAGACGGCGGTTGACGCAGCCAATAGCGCAGACGCAGGATATACAGATTCCGCTGCCGCCACGCAGGACAATGTCATATCCAATATTATCGTCAGCACCTCCCCGGCGGAATTGATCCAATCCAACGGACCGGCCAGCTTCAGCCCGATCTCCGGAACGGACCTCGCCTACGTGAGCAACTCTTCCAATGATATTTTCAAGGACCAGAGCAGCGGCAAATATTATGTGCTGATCTCCGGTCGCTGGTATTCTTCTTCCTCCCTTACCGGAGGCTGGCATTATGTTGCGGCCAATGCGCTTCCAGCTAATTTTGCCCGTATTCCTGAAGGTTCCCCCAAGGATAATGTACTGGCCAGCGTAGCGGGTACGGAAGCCGCCAGGGAAGCTGTAATGGACGCACAGATCCCGCAAACTGCCAAGGTCGATCGTAGTACCGCCACTACCAATGTGGATTACAATGGCGACCCGAAATTCGAACCCCTTGAAGGAACAGATATGCAGTATGGAACCAATACCTCTTCCTCCGTTATTCTATCCAATGGCGTCTACTATACCGTAGACAATGGCGTATGGTTTGAAGGTCCCAGCCCTTCCGGTCCCTGGACAGTGTCCACACAAAGGCCTGAGGAAGTGGACAGGATCCCGCCGAATTCTCCCCTGTACAATATCAAGTACGTGTATGTCTATGATGTAACTCCCCAGTATGTATACATGGGTTATACGCCGGGTTATCTGAATACTTATATCTATGGTCCGACCGTAGTATACGGAACGGGATTTTATTATAACCCCTGGTATGGCGGCTATTATTATCCCCGTCCCTGGACCTGGGGCTTCAATATGTGTTACAATCCCTGGGCCGGATGGAGTATCGGATATGGTTTCGGAGCAGGCTGGTTTCATTTCGGCATAGGCATTGGCGGCGGCGGTTATTGGGGCGGACGCGGCTGGGGCGGCGGCGGCTGGTGGGGCCCGCATGTCTATCGTCCTCCTTATGTATGGAATCGCAGCCGTACCTACGGTTTTTATGGCAACAATTTTTATCGCAACAGGAATGTACATGTCAACAACTACCGGACGAATATCTACCGGGGAAGAAGCGGCGTGGTCACCCGTGAGGCACGGAGCGGCCCCCGCAATGTAGGTGGCAGGCCCAACATCAATGGAGGACGGCCGGGTGGACCGGAGGGCGGCCCGGTCAGGTCACTACGAACGGCGGCCGGCCCGGCGTTCAGGGAGGCAGACCAGGTGCACAAGCCGGCAGACCATCCAATAATGTGTTTTCCGACCGCAGCGGCAACGTTTATCAGAGGAATCAGACCAACAATCAATGGCAGCAAAGGCAGCCTAATAACCAATGGAAACCGGTGACAAGAAATAATCAATCTGTGCCCAATCTCAACCGGGATCAGCAGATGCGGAGCCGCGGGCAGACACAGACACAGAATTTTGAAAGAGCCAGGACCGGCGGGTTCAGCGCTCCTTCCCGGCCCGGCGGCGGATTCAGCGCACCCAGGCCCAGTGGCGGCGGCGGTGCAGCAAGGCCCGCTTCCGGCGGAGGCGGCGGTGGCGGAAGAAGAAGAGGATAACGACCTATAAGATCAAATACTTCATACGGCCGGGATAAGAAAAATCACTTATCCCGGCCTTGTATTTTACCCTTAGAAGACATGGTCATTTATTTATCTTTGTTCTATGTCCCCGAACAACAACCTCCCTCCAACATGGCTTCACCTGAATACAGAGCGCATTTTTCGGTCCTTTATGGAAAATACGCCTACCATGACCTGGATCCTGGACGAAAAAAGCTGTTTTCGTTACATGAACTCCTCCTACATGAAAGCATTCGGGCTTTCCGAAACGGCAATCGGCCGGTCGATCTATGAATTTTACCCCGCAGAATTTTGTGATGCCTATGTAGAAGGCAATCAGCTTGTCTGGAATACCAATAGTCCCGTAGAACTTACAGAAAAGGGCATTACTGCAGAGGGAAACCTGATAATTCTCCAGGTGTATAAATTCCCTTTAGGCGTGGAGAACGGGATCCGCCTGTTGGGAGGAACGGCCCTGGATATTACCCAGATGATCAGCACCCGGGAAGAGCTGATCCAGAGCAATGAGCGGTATACTTTTGCGGGAAAAGCAACCTCCGACGCCATTTGGGATTGGAAGATCGGGGAAGATAAAATTTACCGGGGAGAAGGATTTAAGACCCTGTTCGGCTATGAGGAAGAAGCCGGCTCTTTCGATATGAACCTTGCGCATATACATCCCGGTGACCAGGAAGGAGTGCGGTCGAGCCTGGAAAAAGCTTTACGCGGTAAAGACGATCACTGGCAATTGGAATACCGGTTCCAATGCCTGGACGGAAGCTACCGGACAATACTGGACAAGGCCTATATCCTGCGGTCCCCTGCCAGGGCCGCTATCCGTATGATCGGCGCCATGCATGATATTACCGAGCAAAGGAACCTCGAAAAAATGCTGGTGGAAGAAGAAGTTCGCAAAAAGCAGGAGATCGTAAAAGCAATCATGGAAGCGCAGGAAAAAGAACGGAGAGAGATCTCTTCCGAACTGCACGATAATGTCAATCAAATACTTACCACCTGCAAATTATTCCTGGAAATTGCCCGTACTGACCCGGCAGATGCCCGTTTCATCGATGCATGTCACCAGAATATTCAAAATGTGATAGAGGAGATCAGGAACATTTCGCATAATCTCACCCCTTATACTTTAAAAGATCTGGGATTGGCTGCGGCAGTGCATGATATCGTCCAAAAGATCAACCAATCCGGTAAATTGATGATCCGGCTGCTTTCTTTTCAGAACCTGGAAGAGGACCTGATCAGCCCGGATATCAAGCTGGCCGTTTTCCGCATTGTTCAGGAAAAGATAAATAACGTGCTCAAACATTCCCAGGCCACCGAGCTCAGGATCGAAATGATCGTGCAGGGCCATCGCATTCTTTTAACGCTGACAGATAATGGCCGTGGATTTGACCAAAAAGCCGTCAAAAAAGGGATGGGCCTGAATAATATCCTTAACCGCGTGGAATTTCACAAAGGAAGCATGGAGCTGCGGACTGCGCCTGGAGCCGGATGTGAGCTGAGAATAGAACTTCCCACTACCTAAACCGCCACCTAAACCGCCACAGGCGGTTTGCCCGAAGGGCCATCATTAGACCCGATCGCCTGCGATCGCTCCCAGACGCCACCGGCGTCATATCCGTCGTATCTTCGTTGTTCAAAAATTCATATGTCCCCCACTCTCTATTACTGTTACGACGCCTACTGCGGCTGGTGTTACGGCTTCAGCCCGGTCATCCGGCAGGTATTCTTCGAATACCGCCGCCAACTCGCTTTTGACGTCCTGTCCGGAGGCATGATCCTTCCCGAAGCACCGCAGCCCATCGGAGCCATGGCGGACTATCTCCTCCAATCATATAAAACAGTAGAAGAACGCACCGGCATAAAATTCGGGGAAGACTGGCTCTGGCATGTTCTCCATCCGGAAGAAAGCGACTGGTTCCCTTATTCGGAAAAGCCCGCCATCGCCTTATGCGTATTCAAAGATTACCATCATGACCTCGCCATACCCTTTGCCTGCGACCTGCAGCATGCCCTCCATTATGAAGGGCGCGATCTTTGCGATGATGAAGCTTATCGCCACCTGCTGGAGAAGTACGCGATCCCGGACCTCGAATTTTATGCAAAGCTGCATAGCCCTGAATACAAGGAAAAAGCCTATTACGAATTCGCCCTTGTAAAACAGCTGAAAGTGACGGGATTCCCTACCGTATTCCTGCAGATAAGCGAGTCAAAATTTTATCTTTTATCCAGGGGATATACCGATTATGACAGCCTCAAAAAAGGCATTGACCAGGTGCTGGACCAGGAAAGAGTATAAACATTCCGGGGAAGATTATCTTTTATCGGGTGCTTTGCCGGGAACTTTTATACATATGTGGCGTAAAAATTTAGCTGGAATGGTCGTTTCGTCTTAACTTGCATATCCCTTAAAAGTATTCAGAATACACACTAATATGGAATATAATAAGATTATTGCTGTTACGGGATTGCCAGGATTGTACGAACTGCTGAGCAGTAAAACGGATGGGGCCATCGTTCGCTCCCTGGATGATAAGAGCACCCGGTTCGTTTCCAGTCGTGTTCATAACTTTTCCCACCTCGAAAGCATTGAAATATATACGGTTCGGGAAAATGTGAACCTGGTGGACATATTGAAAGCCATGGAAGCCAGCGGAGAGAAGCTCCCGGAAGATAAGGACAATGCCGCCCTGAAGGCTTATTTCAGTAAGGTATACCCGGATATGGACTTCGACCGCGTCTATAGCAGCGATCTCAAAAAGATGGTGAAATGGTACTCCGTGCTGAAAAATAACAATGTGGAGATCAAGCTCTCTGACGTTGAGCCGGAGCCGGAAGCAGAGGCAGAAGCCGCACCGGAGGCAGAAGCGCCGGCGCCCGTGAAGGAGAAGAAGGCCGCCGCAAAAGAAGAACCCGTAAAAGAGAAAGCAAGCGCAGCCGGGGAAGCACCAACAGAAGAACAGCCAAAGGCAAAGAAGCCCGCCCCTAAAAAGAAACCGGAAACAGAAGAAGCCCCTGCTGCAGAAAAGCCTAAAAAGGCAGCAGCAAAAAAGAAAAGTTAATACGCCGGCAGGCTGTAGTGCAGCAAATGCTTTTACAGCCTGCGGCTTAAAGGTATTATATGAATTATACAGCCGATTTAAAAAAACCCTTGCGGCATTTTCTGCCGGAAGATTTTGTGGTTACAGACTGGAATGGCCTCGAACCCTGGTTCAAAGATCTGGAAGAACGGAAGCTGGACTCCCGGGAAGCCCTTGAAAAATGGCTCCTGGATATGAGCGAGCTGGAGGCTGTCGTCAGCGAAGACTCCTGCTGGCGTCAGATTCGCATGACCTGCGACACGGAAAATAAACAATTGGAGGAAGCCTTCGCGTATTTCTGCCTGGAGATCCAACCCAAAATCCAGCCTTATGCAGACCGGCTCAACCGGAAACTGGTGGAAAACCCGCACACAAAAGAGCTTGACCAACATCAATTTTACAGCTATCTGCGCTCCGTCAGAAAGAGGATTGAGCTCTTTCGCGACGAAAACATACCCCTGCAGGCAGAGCTGAGCGTACTGGCCCAGCAATTCGGTGTTATCTCAGGAAAGATGACGGTAACAATGAACGGACAGGAATATACCTTGCAACAAGCGTCTAAATTTCTGGAAAATCCCGACAGATCCATCCGGGAAGAAGTCTATCGGAAAATCCAGGAAAGAAGATTACAGAATAAGGATGCGCTCAACGACCTCTACTCCCAGCTGATCGCCCTTCGTCATCAGACGGCTTTGAATGCCGGGTTTGCCAATTATCGCGACTACAAATTCGAAGAGCTGGGACGTTTTGACTATACGAAAGAAGACTGCTTTCGCTTTCATGACGCCGTTAAGGAATATGTATTGCCCCTGGTCAACAAGATCAATGAAAACAAGAAAAAGAAACTGGGCCTGGATAACCTGCGGCCCTGGGATATCGACGCAGAACCGGCGGGCACAGAGCCTTTGCACCCTTTCGCTCATGCGGAAGAATTGATTACAAAGACTACTGCCTGCTTCGATCAGCTAAATCCTTTTTTCGGAGATTGCCTGCGTACAATGAAGACCATGGGCCGCTTCGATCTTGAAAGCAGGAAAGGAAAAGCCCCCGGCGGTTATAACTGTCCGTTAGCAGAGACCGGCGCTCCCTTTATCTTCATGAATGCAGCCGGCCAGATGGGAGACCTGACAACCATGGTCCATGAAGGCGGTCACGCCATTCACTCTTTCCTGGCTCACCCGCTGGAATTAAGCGCCTTTAAAGAGTATCCCATGGAAATTGCAGAAGTGGCAAGCATGTCTATGGAATTGTTCAGCATGGATCATTGGGATTTATTCTTCCCGGATAAAAACGATTTAGCAAGAGCCCGCAGACACCAGATGGAACGTGTAATTACGATATTCCCCTGGATTGCTACCATCGATAAATTCCAACACTGGGTATACGAAAATCCCACGCACACCCTGACAGAAAGAACGGAGAAGTGGTTGGAGATCATGGGAGAGTTTAGCTCCCAAGTAGTTGACTGGCAAGGGTTAGAGCAATACCGCCCCTTTAGTTGGCAGAGACAGCTTCACCTGTTCGAAGTGCCTTTTTACTATATTGAATATGGTATCGCACAGTTAGGAGCGCTGGGCCTGTGGAAACAATATAAAGAGAACAAAGAGACTGCGTTAAGTAACTATATCTCGGCCCTCAGCCTGGGAGGGACCCGGACCCTGCCGGAATTATACGATGCCGCCCATCTCCGGTTCGACTTTTCGAAAGAGCATATTAAACAATTAATGGATTTTGTTAGTACCGAAATGGAAAAGAATTGTTCCTAAAAAAGTTCAAAAATACCCGGAAAGTAGTACGTATACCTCTTGTTCGTATGCTTTTTTCCGGCTATATTTGCAATGAGCTAATAAAAATAAGTACAGGTGGGTAAGCCACTTTCTACATAAAGAAGCTACTAATCAGAGCCTTAACCAAAAGTCCCGGTGTTTCTACATCGGGGCTTTCTTTTTTATCGGAGTTCAGGCATTACAGCTCTTACAGACGCCGCTGACCAGCATTTCCACCTGCTCCGCAACAAAGCCCCTGGGAAGCCTGATAGCCGGCACGTTAACCTCTTCCAGGCATACGGTATTGCCACAGGCGCTGCAGATGAAGTGCACATGGTCGTCCTGGTGGTGCCCGCCGGAACAGTTATCCTTGCACAACGCATAACGTATAGAATTATCCGCAGTTGGTATATTGTGAATGAGCCCTTTCTCCAGGAAGACCTGAAGCGTCCTGTATACCGTAACACGATCGAATTTTTCCCCAGCTTTCTTCTCAATATCACTATGCGACAATGCCCCTTCATGATGAAGGAATAATTCCAGGATCTTTCTGCGTCCGCTCGTAACGCTTAGCTGATTTTGTTTGAGCAGCTCGTCTATTCTTTTTTCCATAGTAAGTATTATCAGGGATTGTTACTAAAAAGAGAATTGGCAAATCGCGGGGCAGCTGCCTTTTCCTTTAATAGGCTCCTTATATCTTTTGCCAGCTGATCCAGTTCATCTTTCTTCAGGCTGTCATAGATCTTTCGCACACGTCCACCCTTGTCGACAAGAGCCAGAAACTGCGTATGGATAAACTGCTCGCTGATATTAACATCGTTATTTTTGGGATCGTCCAGCAAATAACTTCCTCTTGCCAAACCATACAGGCTGTCCTTCCGGCCCGTAAGAAGCCACCACTTACTCCCGTCCACACCCAGAGAGTCCGCATACTTTTTCATCCGGCCAACACTGTCCGTTCCGGGATCCACCGTATAGGAGAGAATACGGAAATCAGGCTCCCCCGAAAACTCCCGGGCAATATTTCGCACATTGGCATTCATCTTCGGGCAAATCCCCTTACACGTAGTAAAAAAATACTCCGCAACATATACCTTGCCCGATACATCTTTTTGCGTGATCTGCCTGCCATCCTGATTGGCAAAGGAAAAAGACTGCACATAGCTGAGCACGGGCAGCTGCACCTCTCCAAAGCCCGGCACAATACGGGTCAGAACAAAATAAAACCCTATAAATAACAAGACAAAAAAGCCTGCCAGTAATCCTATTTTTTTCTTATTCATGATTTACTCAAATTTTTTCCCGTCCGGACCGCCTGCAGGATCACAGGAAAAAAGTCCCGCCCTGCCCCCCGATCCGAAAAATACCGGGATACAAAGTTAGCACTGTCCCCCCGGAAAATATGTGCCGGAGATGCGCTTTTAGAAATTTAGCGCATCTCTGGCAAAGAGCTAATGTCTGCAGAACTTCGCCAAAGCGTCGTTCCTCGCTTTGTCTCGTTCGTAACCTTTGCTCCGCTCGGTTAGGACAAACGCTTCCAGCGTTTCAAAAAGATAACATTTGCCTTTGCAACATTGTTGCGTTTACCCTACCTTTGTGGGCTGTCAGCTATGATTCCTAAAATAAACTGGGATGCCCTGGGCATCACCACCTCCATATTATGCGCTATTCATTGCGCCATCCTGCCGCTGGTCGTCGCCAGCCTGCCGGTGCTGGGCGTAAATATTGTCCATAACGCCCCTTTTGAATACGGGATGATCGGACTGGCCTTTGTTGTCGGCACCTGGTCCCTCTCACACGGTTTCCGCAGGCACCACCGCCAATACACCCCCTGGCTGCTCTTTACCGGGGGCATGTTCTTCCTCATAGCCAAGCAATTATGGCATACCTATGAATTCCGGCTCCTTCCTTTTGCCGTGATCCTGATCATCGTCGCCCATATCCTGAACTTCCGGCTATCGAGGCCGGCACATACCCGTCATTCCATCCCCGCTGTTCCTTCACCGTCTTCCCCGCTTTCCACCTCCCCTATGCCCTCAGCGTCGTCGCCACATTCCCTGCCCGCCGCCACGTTATCCGCCCCGGTAATCCACCATCCTCCATCGGAACTCCGCCCCGAGGCCTGTCCGGCGGCCCCGGCAGCCCCCACCTGCGCTCCCCGGTCGCCAAAAGAGAATATTTCCCGATTTTAAAAGCAGGCAGTTCCCCGATTTGCGTAACTTTACACTATAAATGGAGCGTTATGATCAAAACAGGTAATCCGGTTATCAGTATCTATACCGAAATGACCCCCAATCCGGAAACGATGAAATTCGTTGCCAACAAGTTATTATATCCCGGCAAAAGCATCGACTTCCCAGATGTGGAAGAGGCTAAGCCTTCCCCGCTGGCAATCGAGCTGTTCGGCTTCCCTTTTATAAAAAGCGTTTTTGTAGCCAGCAACTTCGTAACCCTTACCAAGACTTCCGATACCGATTGGAATGATGTCATTCCCGCTATCCGGCAGTTCCTGAAAGAATATCTCGAAGAAGGCAAACCAGTTATCAATGAAGAGGAGATCGTAGTGGCCAGCCGGACGGAAGGCAACGCGATCGACGCAGACGATGACGATGTGGTAAAACGTATCAAGGAACTATTGGAAAATTATGTCAAGCCTGCCGTTGAAATGGACGGAGGCGCCATACAATTCAAAAGTTACAACGAAGGAGTGGTGAACCTCATGTTACAAGGATCCTGCTCCGGCTGTCCTTCTTCCATGATAACGCTCAAAGCGGGTATCGAAGGCATGATGAAGCGCATGATCCCCGAAGTAAAAGAAGTCGTGGCAGAAGCGGAATGAGCATACACGAGATCTTTCAGCAGTTCTTCACCGACATACAAAATACTTCCTGGCTGGAATTCATAGCCGTGTTCGCAGGCATTCTCAGCGTTTGGCTTAGCCGTAGCGAGAATATCTGGGTCTATCCTACGGGCCTGATCAACACGGTTATTTATATCTACCTCAGCTTTAAATCCGCTTTATTAGGAGAAGCCAGCGTAAACTTCTACTACACAGTCGTCAGCATCTATGGCTGGATCCTGTGGGCAAAAAAAGACCAGCAGTTACAGCATGTCCTGCAGATCTCCGGATCATCCGGAAAAGAAGGACTGCGGCAAATCGCTTTTTTCGGATTTTTTTACCTGGCCGTCTTTTTCGCATTGTCTTACCTGAAAAAAGACTTTGCCCCGCAAGCCATCCCATGGGCCGATGCCTTCGCCTCCGCTACTGCCTATACGGGTATGTGGCTCATGGCAAAAAAGAAAATAGAAAGCTGGTATTGGTGGATTGCTACCAATTTTGCTTCTATCCCTCTTTACTTTGTAAAACATTACGTCTTTACAAGCGTATATTATCTCGTCTTATTGATCATGGCCATATTCGGATTAATGGAGTGGAGACGCAGGGCAAAAAAATATGTCAAAGATCCAGGACAAAAGCTTCCGGCGTTTTAAGCAAAGACCTATGCCGCTTAAGAAAATCGTTATTATCGGGCCGGAATCAACCGGCAAATCAACGCTCTGCGAGCAGCTCGCCGCTCACTATCACACCGGCTGGGTACCTGAATATGCCAGGGAATACCTCATGACCCATGGGACCGATTACAAATACGAAGATCTGATAGCCATCGCCCAAGGGCAGTTAGCGCTGGAAGATGCGTATACGGCGCGTTCGAAAAATTTAAAATTGCTGTTTGTCGACACCGACATGTACGTAATGAAAGTATGGAGCGAATTCGTCTTCGGCAAATGCGAGCCCTGGATCCTGGAGCAGATCCTCCTGCGGAAATACGATGGTTACCTGCTTTGCCGGACAGATCTTCCCTGGACCGCAGACGAGCTGCGTGAATATCCCGATCCCGTCACCCGGGAAAAACTATTTCATATCTATAAAGATTGCCTCGTCAATCAGGACACTCCCTGGAGCGAGATCAGCGGACAAGCCGGTCAGCGACTGGAAGGGGCGATAAGGGCCGTCGACAAGCTGATTGCCTGACCCTGCCGGCAAGTCAATCGCATGAAACTATTGCAATAATTTCTGGATATCGGGATCATCCTGAAGATGGCTCATCTGCACCAGTATCCACGGATAACGGCCAGCTACATGTTTCGACAAAGGTTTGATCGTAAAAAGCTTCGGATTGGGCAGACAGGCTGCAATCTCAGCGGCCTCCTGCCGGGATAGATTTTTTGCAGGCTTGGAGAAGTAATAATGAGCCGCCGCCTCGATGCCATAAACGCCCTTGCCCATTTCACTCACATTCAGGTACATCTCCAGGATCCTTTTTTTTCCCCAGATCCATTCGATCATAAACGTAAAATAAATTTCCATCGCCTTCCGGATCCAGCTCCTGCCCTGCCAGAGAAAAACGTTCTTGGCTACCTGCTGACTGATCGTGCTGGCCCCATGCAGCGATTTGCTCTTCTGGTTATGCTTCATCGCCTTCTCAATGGATTTGAAATCAAATCCGTCATGATCCGGGAACAGCTGGTCTTCCGAACAGATAACAGCCAGTTTTGCATACGGAGAGATATTTTTCATGCCTATATAGTCACGATGAAGCCCTTCCCCCCTCAATACACTGCCTATTTGCGTGAGCGTAATCGGAGGATTGACCCACTTCAACAGGAGTATATAAAATAGCTGGAAAAAAAATAAGAAGATGAAAACGCGTTTGAGCACTCGCCAAATACGGGGGATCAGTCCTTTTGTGTTAACAGCCATTCAGTTGTTTTACGCTTGCAATATACTGACTGTCTATAAACGTATGTTGCCTATTTTTTATTGGAAGCCCTGATCACCAGGTAATCAAGCTTGAATTTCCTCCCGATGGGGTAGTTCTTTACCCGGGTCTTTGTCAGCAAATAACCCACCACCACTAACGCTGCACCGGTGGCCAGGCCGGAAGCCGTATACCAGTCTTTCGACTTATCCCCCCGGTACAGGCCATTCACAGCACCCAGCACAAAAATCCCTCCCCCGGCCACCATCATCCCGGCAGGCAGCACCGTATTGTAGAAATGGAGGTCCGTCTTTTTGATAGCAGCAATCTCCTTATAATCAAAGGGCAGCCCGTTAATATAAACGGTATCATTACGCATATCGGTAATATTCCCCTCAAACCACTGATTATAGGTCGTCTTCATCGTCAGCTCGCTGCCAACGGTATAACTTCTCACCTCCCACCCCCTTTTCTTTAGCACCAGGACATCTGTCTGGGCTTTCGTAAAAAAAGGTAGAAAGAAAAATAGTAATATGAGAAATTTATTCATGAGAAATGAGAATATGCTAATCAAACTCGTAACCTTCGCTTCACCGGTCGGTCAAACGCCTGCGGCGTCTTTCAGCGAATGCCGGAACAGTAGACTGTCCGCCATTCCAATCTAATGTCTGCAGAACTTCGTCAGAGCGACATTTAGTCGCTCTTTCTCGTTCGTAACCTTCACTCCGCTCGGTTAGGACAAAACGCTTCCAGCGTTTTAGTGCTTCTTTACAAAAAAGATCGCTCCCCATAAAAGGACGATCCCAAATCCGATCAGGATGGTCCCTGAGATCTTATTGATAATGGAAAGCGCTCGTAAGGTAAGACGGCTCCGCAGCTTGCCGGCCATCATGACTTTCCCCACATCTGCGCCCATATTCACCAATAGACATACGGAAAAAATGACAATACGTTCCTGCAGGGTATGGGTAAGTGAAAGCACCGTAGCATTTCCCAGCCAGAAGAGGATAACGCCCGGATTAAGGGTATTGATGATAAATCCGGATGCAAAGATCCTGGCCATATCCCGTTTGCGGAACCGGGGAGCGTTACCTTCCGCGTCTGTAGCCAGGTGTACTTTCTTAAAAAAAACAAAGTAAATGCCCATGGCGATCAGAAAGGTGCTGCCGCCATAGGCGATGGTCTTTGTATGCGCCAGTAACTGGGAAACAAGCTCCGTGAGCGTATTGCTGAGCACGACCAGCAGGATATCGCTGACCCATACTCCGACAACAAAGCTAAAGCCTCCTTTATGGCCGTTATTCAGGCTTTGCTTGATAATAGTAAAAATAATAGGCCCCACCGATAAGGCAAGAACGAAACCAAGTGCCAATCCTTTCAATACGGCCTCCATCATAACAAATGATTTTCAGCTGCCGGTTGCTGGCTCAGCAAACCTATATACTCCCGGTGTCCAGGAATTTTTGCCAGTCCTGCAGCATTTTACCTTTGAGCACCCTGGGAAACTTGTGTTGGCCGCCGATCTTTCCTTTTAGCCGCATGAATTCCATGAATTTCTCTTCCGGTAAAACGGTTACATATATATCTTTCAATGCGCTGCTTCTTTCCACAGCATAGTCGTCATTTAATTCTTTCAGCTTGTCGTCGATCTTCTGCCGGAGAACGGCCAGGTCCACCTGGTCGTCACTGGCCAACCACCATTGATGAGCAAAGAACAGGCCATGGGGAACTCCGGCCACCGTAAACTCCGGAAGAGAAATATTCATCTCCTCACTGGCCAGCTGCACCGCCTTATTCATGTTGTCTACGCTGAGATGCTCCCCTACCAGGCTCAGGAAATGTTTGGTCCGGCCGGTAATAATGATCTCGCAGCGCTCTTTGTCCACAAAACGAACGGTATCACCGATCAGGTAACGCCAGGCCCCGGCACTGGTGCTAAGCAGGATCGCATAGTCTTTCCCTTCCTCCACTTCGTGGATCATATAGGCTTCCGGATTTGCTACCAGGTTGCCATCCGGGTCAAAATTCTTATTGTCGAATGGTACGAACTCCAGGAAAATATGCTGATTGGTCACCAGGCGCATCCCCTTGGAATATTGAAGGTCCTGGTAAGCGATAAACCCTTCAGAGGCAAGATAGGTCTCGATATACGTTATTGGTTTCCCCAATAATTTCTCAAATCCCTTCTTATAGGGCTCAAAAGACACACCGCCGTGTACAAAAAACCCCAGATTGGGCCAGATCTCATGAATATTGTTCAGCTTGTAATGCTCGATCACCTTCTCCATGCACATCTGTATCCACCCCGGTACGCCTACTAAAAAACCGATATCCCATTCCGGGGCCTGCTTTACCACTTCCTCCAGCTTTTTCGCCCAATCCGTAGTCCGGGCGATCTTTTTGCCGGGCTTATAAAATGGCTGGAACCAGAATGGCACTTTACGGGCTGTGATACCGCTAAGATCGCCGGAATAGTAACCCGATCCCTTTTGAAGGCTGGTGCTGCCTCCGATCATTAGCCAGCCTTTTCCGATACTTTTTACAGGAATATCATGATAGTTCCTCAGGGTGAGCAATTGCTTGATCATCACAATGCGATTGCCCCGCAGCAGATCGTTGGTGATGGGTATATGTTTGCTGCCAGCCTCCGAAGTGCCGGAGGACAGCGCATAATATTTAATTTTCCCAGGCCAGCAGACATCGGATTTTCCTTCCAGGGTCTTATCCCACCAGCCCGCATAGATCTTGCTATAGTCAAAAGTGGGCACCATCTCCTGGAATTTTTTTCCCGGATGTTTGCTCATCAGAATTTCATCAAAACGATATTGCTGACCGAATTCAGTGAACCTCGCTTTTTTGAGGAGTTTTCTCAATACCCGTAACTGTTGCCGCCGGGGAGATTTCTGGGGCAATCGTAACGCTTTTGCCAACGATTTGGGTAATTGAATTTCAATCAACGCCATTGAGTAACAGGTGCCGTTTGGTTGCGGCCAAAATTAAGGTTTTGAAAGCGTATTTTTATCACATTTATTTAGGAATGGCTGGAGGGCCGGCACTAAATTTCTAAGAGTGCCTCTCCGACACATTCAATATGATCGTTTGCCCCCGCTCCTCTTTCGAATGACTTCCAACAGCAGATTCACTTTCCCCTGCATGGATCTTGAAGGAAACCCCCTGCCGGAGTTTTTGCAGGGCGGTTATACAATCCGAAAAGGAAAAGACCGGGCCTTCGCAAAAAATGATCTCGTCCGCCTGCTGCAGGTCCGGTACCAGCAACCTCTCCCCCTGAGAAGATAGGCAGGCTGTCAGCCGCGCCACGCCTGCCGGATCGCCCGTCACGCCGGTCTTATTTCTTTTCAGGACCGGAGATCTTCCTTCCTGGCCCGGAGGTTTATCGCCGACATTCCCAAGGTCCGGTCCTTTGCGGTCCGACCCATTCGACCCATTGCCTGCCCCATGGTCCAAACGCTCATCCGGGTGATCCAGCCGCACACCCTGACGGCTGGTTCCGCGGAACCAATTTACCACCGCCGTTACACCGGCCCTCAGCCAGATAGCCACCTCCATGAAGATATTGAACAGCGCCGATAAGCCCCCGCTGGAATGTTTGCGGCGGAACTGGCTCATGGCTTTATAAAACAGCTTTACATACCTTATATCTTTTTGGGTGCTCTCCCCCTTAAAATGAAGAATGGTGGTGTCGGCGATGTAGTAATTCGTATACCCGGCCTGTTCGATCCGGTAGCTCAGATCAATATCTTCTGCATACATAAAAAACTGTTCATCGAAGCTGCCTGCCTTATCCAAAACGTCCCTCCGCACCCACATACAGGCGCCGGACAAAATGGGCGCCGGATGATTCCCGGCAGGAGATAAATGGCCCAGATAATATTCCGCCAGGAGACGGGAATGAGGGAACAGCGCCGTCAATCCCACTAATTTGCAAAAAGCCACCCAGGGAGATGGAAAGCCCCGCCGGGATTCCTTCAAAAACCGGCCACTGCCATCTATCATGCGCACCCCCGCTGCACCCGCCCCGGGATTAGCTTCCATAAAAGAGAGACAAACCTTGAAATAGTCTTCCGGGAGAATGGTATCGGGGTTCAGGAACAGGACATGTTTTCCCCTGGCCTCCCGCAATGCCTGGTTATTGGCCCTGGCAAATCCCTGATTCTCCTCATTGACAAGGAACCGTACCCGGGGAAATTTAGGCCGGAGGTATTCTATACTGCCGTCCGAAGAATGGTTGTCCACTACAAAGATCTCCGTTTCAAGATCGTGGGTTTGCCAATCCGCTCCCCCTGTCAACGCATGGCTGGCATTCCCTGCAGTCAATCCACCGTTTACCCCTTCGAAGGACGATTCGTCCCTTCCCATCCGGCGATCAAGCTCCAGCAACGCCTTCTCCACCGAAAAAAGGCACTGTTCCAGGAAATACTTCACCTTGTAATTAACGATAATGACGGAGAGGATCATGTAAGTTATTGGGTCTGCGAAGTAAGCCTTTTTGCCCGATCAGGCAAAATGTTACCGATCAGGCAAAATGTTAAAAACCCCCTTATAACCGGTAAAAGCCTGGTCGTCTGATTAAAAATTGATATATTTGCATTTATCAATGCAATATTGTGACACTGACATTTAAACAAATCGAAAAAATCTCGAAGGCGCTGGGCGACATGAACCGCCTGAAGATCCTGAACTACCTTTCCGATAAGGGAGGCTGCGGGGAGTGCTCGGATTTGGGAGACGTAGTAGACCTGGCACAGCCGTCTATCTCCCATCATATAAAGATCCTGACGGACGCCGGGCTGATCGACAGCGAGAAAGAAGGGCGGAATCTCCGGTATACGCTCAACAAAGACGTGCTGACGGATTATATCCGGGGATTGGAGGGGTTCAAGCCTTAATATTGGCAGAACTTCGGTCCTGGCCCCACCGCTTAAAAATTTCCCCATCGAGGCCGATCCGCCTATCTTTGCGCCATGCTAAAATCAACACTTATCAAGGCTATCGAAGCAGGGGCGGATGTCATGAAGCATTATTTTCAGGGCGAGTTCAAAATTTCCAATAAGGAAGGCGTCAACAACTTAGTCACAGAAGCAGACCATGCTTCGGAAAAAGCAATCTTTGAAGCCATTAAAGCTGATTACCCGGATCATTTCCTTTTGAGCGAAGAAGCCGGGGAGATCGTGACGGACTCCAACTTCAAATGGATCATCGATCCCATCGACGGGACGGTGAATTTTGCCCACGGCATTCCACTCTGCTGCGTGTCCATCGGTGTTGAACAGGACGGGGAGATTATTCTGGGAGCCGTATACAACCCCTTTATCAATGAGTTCTTTTTCGCGCAAAAAGGATTCGGGGCCACGCTGAATGATAAAAAAATACAGGTCAGTAAAGAAACAGCCGTTCTTACCTCCTGCGTGGTAACAGGTTTCCCCTATACTTACCTGGACCTGCCCAATGGCCCCCTGGATGTATTCGACCGCCTGATCCGTAAAGGAGTTCCCGTTCGCCGGCTGGGATCCGGCGCCATGGATCTTTGCTGGGTGGCAGCCGGCCGTTTCGATGGTTTTTATGAACACAAGCTGCAGGCCTGGGACAGTGCAGCAGGTTTCCTGATCGTAGAAGAAGCCGGAGGAAGAGTATCGGATTTTAAAGGCAACCCTTATTCCCCGTACCAGCCCCATATTATAGCCACCAACGGGAAGATCCACGAGGAATTACTGGATGTGATCAATGGCCGGGCGAGCGGGTTCTAGTTATTTTAACTGTTAAAATCGCCTCTGGCGATTTCAAAATAAAACAAACGCATGAGCGAAGAACGCACTGAAATATCATCCCTCGGAGAATTTGGATTGATCGAGCATCTTACAAGGAACATCGAAATACAGAATGCCTCCACCATCGTCGGAGTGGGGGATGATGCCGCCGTAATAGATCATTTCGGGAAACAGACCGTCATCACGACCGATCTTCTGATCGAAGGCATTCATTTTGACCTGATCTATACACCCCTCCGGCATCTTGGCTATAAGTCGGTGATCGTCAACCTCAGCGATATCTATGCCATGAATGCCATCCCCACGCAGATCACCCTTAGCATCGGCATCAGCAACCGCTTCAGCGTGGAAGCCCTGGATGAATTCTACGAAGGAGTTTATGCCGCCTGTGAAAAATATGGAGTCGACCTGATAGGAGGAGATACGGCTACTTCTCAAAAAGGCTTTATTATCTCTGTCACGGCCATCGGAGAGGTAAGCCCGGACAAATTCGTAAAACGCAGCACCGCACAAAAGGGCGACCTGCTTTGCTGTACCGGTGACCTGGGAGCCGCTTATATCGGCCTGATCATCCTGGAAAGGGAAAAGAAGATCTTCCTGGAAAGCCCCCAGATCAAAGCCGACCTGGAAGGAGAGAAATATGTGATCGGCAGGCTGCTTAAGCCGGAAGCCAGAAAAGACCAGGTCGAATTTTTTCAACAATCCGGCATCACTCCTACTGCTATGCTGGACATCAGCGACGGATTGAGCTCGGAGATCCTTCATCTATGCCGGCAAAGCGAGCTGGGTTGCGTCCTCTACGAAGAAAAGATCCCTATTGCCGATGACACCCGCAATGCTGCTTATAAATTTGAGCTCGACCCAACCGCCTGCGCACTTAGCGGAGGAGAGGACTATGAGCTGTTATTCACAATCCCCCAGGAGGACTATGATAAGCTGGTCCTCAATGAACAGATCAGCGTGATCGGTTACATGACAGAGCCGGAGAAAGAGAAAAAGATCATCACAAAGGGTGGCAATGTTTTTGATATTACTGCCCAGGGATGGAATGCTTTTGCCCCCAAATAAGCGCTGAATGAAGAAACTTCTGTATTTGTCCTATCCTGTCCTGTCATTGCTCTGTTTCTCCTGCCGGGTATCCAGGCAAGCTTTTAACCCGGATAAAAAATATTCTCCCGCAGAAGTAAGGAAAGATTATCAACTTTTCCGTCATATCCTGGAAGACTTACATCCGAGCCTGTATTGGTATACCTCCCGGGATAGCATGAACTATTTTTTTGATAAAGGTTACGCGGAGCTGAATGACTCTATGACAGAACCCCAATTCAGAACTGTCCTCAGCTATGTGATCTCTAAAGTAAGATGCGGGCATACTTCCATACGGTATTCCAGGGATTATGGTAAATACCTCGATACCGCAAAGCTGGCCCAGTTCCCCCTGATCTTAAAGTTCTGGAAGGACACCATGGTAGTGGCAGCTAACCTCAACCGGAAAGATTCCATTCTGAAAAGAGGTACAGTCATCCAAAGCATCGATGGCAGAACCATTCAGCAATTGAAGGACACACTCTTCAATTACTTTGTTACGGACGGTTACAACCTGACAGGCAAATATCAATACCTGAGCACAGGTCTCAACTTCAGCTACTGGTACAAAAATATTATCGGTTTTGGCAATGAGTTTACCATCGACTATCTCGATTCGAACAGGATGCTGAAGGAAACCCGTATCCCCCTCTACGATCCCAAAGCGGATACCATGAGAAGAAGCCGGCCGATGCCCGGCCGGCCGGCTCCCGAGCCAGGGCGGAGAACGCGGAAAAAAAGAGAGGCCTTCCTTACCCGTAACCTTCAGATCGACAGCGCCGCCAACACGGCGTTCATGACCCTGAATACGTTTGAGAACGGCAACCATCTCGTGCGATTCTTTCACCGGTCTTTCCGGACCCTGGATGAGTTGCATATTTCTAACCTGGTAATCGACGTTCGTACCAATGGCGGCGGAGATGCCACCAACTCCACCCTCCTTACCCGGTATATCATCGACAAAAAATTCAAGGTTGCCGACTCCCTTTATGCGATCCGCCGGCATAGCCGCTACGATAAATACATCGGAAAAGGACTTCTTTACCGGTTCCTCATGACGGTCGTCAGCAGCAAACGCGCCGATGGAAAATATCATTTCGGGTATTTTGAAAGACGCAGGTACAGCCCGGTGCAAAAACACCATTTCGAAGGACAGGTCTATATCCTCACCGGAGGCAATTCCTTTTCCGCAACCTGCCTGTTTGCCGGAGCGTTGAAAGGACAAAAGAATGTCACCCTTGTCGGTGAAGAGACCGGCGGCGGGTATTACGGCAATACCGCCTGGATGATCCCGGATGTAACCCTCCCTGTTACCCGGGTACGCTTTCGCCTGCCCAGGTATCACCTCGTCGTAGACAGGACCCGGGAAAAGAACGGGTTGGGTGTATTACCGGATGTGGCCGCCCTGCCCAGTGTAGAAGCCATCCGGAAAGGGCTTGATTTCAAGACGGCAAAGGCAAAGGAATTGATCCGGCTGCGTGCCACTGTGAAAAAATAAGCGGGTCTTCCACAATAAGAGGGACCGCCGGATTCTTCGTTGTAACACCGGATTCTTCGTATATTAGAAGCATCTATTCCATATGTCGCGTATCAAAAAAATATTCCTTTTCCACGGTCTCCTTCTCCTGGGCTCTTTCCTGTCAGCACAGGCACAGACATCCCTGGACTCCATACAATTAAAGACCCTGAGAGGTCCCCTGATATCTTACGGCGAAGTAGCCCGGAAAAACCCGGTTATCCTGGTCTGCTTCTATTCGGTCAATTCCGATCCCAGCATCGATGAGCTGAATGCCATTAACAAACAATACGAAAAATGGAAACAGCTCGCTTCCTTTAAGCTGATGGCTGTCTGTGTCGATCAGGGTAATCTCCTGAACAGGATGCGGCCCACCTACAATATGAATGGCTGGACTTTTGATGTGTATGCGGATATCAACGGGGATCTCCAAAAGGCGCTTTCTTCCAATGCCCCACCTCAATCAATGGTACTGCAGAACGGCCAGGTTGTTTACCAGCAGGCCGGATTCCAGGCCGGAACGGAAGACTATCTTTTTGCACAGGTACAAAAGCTGGCGCCGCTGAAAAAATAAAATAGGCTCTTTCGTTCATGCTTCTACGAAACATAAGCTAATTCTCCCCGTCCACGATCACCTGTAAAAGGTTGAGCTGTTCATCCAGTACGACAAAATCAGCCTGGGCCCCCGGTGCGATGCTGCCCCATTTTTTTTCCAGGCCCATTACCGTCGCCGGATAAAGAGAAGCCATCCGGAGCGCTTCCGGCAGGGGAAGACCGACTTTTTCCACCCCATTCCTTACCGCCTGTATCATGGTGAGCGCTGAGCCCGACAAAGTCCCATCCGGCAGGGTGTAACGATCTCCTTTGAAAATATGGACATATTCGCCATAGGACACTTCAGCTACGGCATCTGTTATAAAGAAAAGTCGTTCCTGCATTATTTTTTTACTGATCCGGATAGAGGCAAAATCTACGTGAACGCCGTCACAGACAACACTGCTCCTTACATCCGTATGATCGTATATCGCCCCTACCATTCCGGGCTCCCTGCCCTGCAGCGGGGACATGGCGTTAAAAAGATGGGTGGCAGCTGGTATTCCCTGGTAAAATCCGTCGATCGCCTGCCCATAGCTTGCATTGCTGTGGCCGGCGGAAACGACGATATTGTGCTGAAGCAGCAGCTCGATACATTCCCGGTCGCACTGCTCCGGCGCCAGGGTCATCATTTTAAAAATGCCTTTCCCTTTTTCCAAAAGCAGCCGGATCTCCTCTATAGCCGGTTTTTTGATAAATCGCTCTATATGCGCCCCTTTCTTCGCAGGATTGATGTAAGGCCCTTCGAGATGCACGCCCAGCAGGCCTTTGCCTCCTCCGGCGTTATATTTCTTCGCCACATCCATCGCCTGTATGAATTTTTCGATGGAATTCGTGGCCAGGGTGATGAGGAACCTTGTACATCCTCCCTGGAGACAGTATTCATAAACGGCGTCCAGCGCTTGTGTCGTCAATTCCGCAGAAAACAGCTGCCCGTTGCCGCCATAGATCTGCAGGTCTACAAAAGCGGGCGCCAGCATATACCCAGAAAGTTTCCGCTGCCGGTAATCAGCCGGGATGGCAGATGCTGCAACGATGTCTACTACCTTACCTTCTCTGACCAGGACGGCTTTCCCCGTCTGAATTTCTTGTCCCGTGAAGATCTCCCGGGCGATAAATGCCGTTGCCATACAGTTGTTTTTTGCTAATAATGAGCCTTCCGCTAATAAGCCTTCCGCCAGCAAACCTAAGGGTGAATCGAAAAATCATCCGCATCCCGCCAAAAGGGGAAACGGCTCCGGATCTCCTCTAATCTTTCTTTCCGGAGCGTATAGGTAAAAATAGCTTCTTCCTTTACACCATGATACAATACCTCTCCCAGTGGATCGATGATCATGGAGTCTCCGTTATGAGAAATGTTATTCCCGTCCTCTCCAACACGATTTACTCCTACGACATAGGACTGATTCTCGATAGCCCTGGCTTGCAACAACGTTTTCCAGGCATGGCTGCGACGTTCCGGCCAGTTGGCGACATAAATCAGCACATCGTATTCCAGCCCGTCCGATGCCGTGGGACCGGATGGCGCCATAACCCCGGGTTCGGACGATTGACTCCCGGATTCGGGCGATTGTCCCCCGGGCCCGAGCGATTGTTCCGCAGGTCCGGGGTTTTCGTCCGTAAAGGCCGCTATAGGTTTCGCATCCAAAGCGTCTGCCGGCGTCTGCCGGCTCCAAACCGGAAAACGCAGGTCATAACAAACGAGCAGGTTGATCTTCCAGCCTTTTACAGAGGCGATCAGTCTTTTTCTCCCTGCCGTATAGTGTTCATTTTCAACGGCATAGGCAAACCGATGGCGTTTGTCATAATAGCCATATTTCCCGTTGGGCAGCATCCAGATGAGCCGGTTAAAATAATGTCCTTCTTCTTCGATGATGAGGCTCCCCGTAAGGACAACCCTTTTTTGAGCGGCAGTTCTTTTCATCCAGTCCATGGTGGGCCCGTCCATCCGCTCGGCCAGGATCTCCGGTTTCATGCTGAAGCCGGTGCTGAACATTTCAGGCAGGACGACGATTTCCGTGTTCTCCCGGATCCCATTGATCTTTTCGGAAAAATATTGCAGGTTCGCCGCCTTGTTTTCCCATTGGAGAAACGCCTGTATGGTTGTTATCGTAAGTGTGGACATTCCGCTGCAAAATAAGAAGGATAAAGTTAATAAATTCAGAGATCCTGAATGTGTTGCCTATTATATCCTTCTTCTTTCATGGCAATACATACCTGCTTCATTTCATCGTAGGACTGACACATCAGCAAAAGATTATCATAGTCCCGGCGGTCCGTTATATTTCCCGCGGTCCTGCTATTATCAAACTGTTCGCGCGCTTCAGCATAGGACTTAGCGTTGGTAATAGAATGGTTAGTAATACCTGAATCCGATTTGAGCCCGGTGACTCTTATCATATTAGAAACTTTCTTTACTTCTGTGAATGTTGTACATTTTTCCAGGAAAGAATGGTAAAATGGAAGGTTAGGGGTATATCCCAGCTTTAACACGTTAGCACAAAGAGCTTCTGCCTCAGTAAAAGACCCGCATTTTCCCATAAGGCCCAGATAGGTTCCGAATGAAGGCCAGAGACCCTTTTCTAACATCAGCTTAAATATACCCTGCGCCTCCCCATATGACCCCGCATTCCGGACAAAAGCATTAAACGCTTTGGTATTGGGTATCAGGCCGTCCTCTGTCATTTCTTTTAACAAAGCCTCAGTTTCTGATAAAGAATCTGCTTTTTCAAAAAGCCTGTTATAATGGCGGTGTTCAGGGATCAGGCCATCTTTCCGCATTTCTTTCAACAATGCCCGCCGTTCGTAAAAAGACCCGGGTTTGTCAAAAAGAATAGAAAAAGAATGGCAATCGGGGGACAGGCCGTTATTGCGCATTTCCATTAACAAAGACTGCTGTTCTGCTGAAGAGGAGGACTTCTCGAAAAGGATATAATAGGTACGGATATTAAAGGCCAGGTTCTCCTGCTTCATTTTTATCAGCAGCTTCTCTTTTTCCTGCGGGCATTCCGAATCGCGTAAAAGGATATTATAGGTGTGGATGTTGGCCGAAAGATTATCTTCCCTTATAAGCCCGGTAATCGTATTTCTCTCAAGGCCTGACCTGCATTTATAAAGTATCTTATTATAGATATCCAGGTTCGGCATAATACCTTCCCGTTTCATTTGCAAACAAATATCAAGACCTGTTGCATAGGAGCTGCATTTCAAAATAAGCTTTTTATAGTACCTGCGGTTCAGCCTGATATGGAGACTCCTCATTTTCGTTCCCATTTTTTGCAAATCATCAAAAGAAGTTTTACTCAAGAAAAGCAGCTTGTGTATATGCTGATCCATTTGCATCCCTCTTTCCTTCATTTCGATCAGCAACCGCTCCGCATCGGGATAGGAGCTGCATTTCGAAAAAAAAATATCATAACACGCATTCGACGGGATTAAACCAGCCCTTTTTATATCTTCAAAAATGCCCTGTGCATCCTGGAAAGAGACCGCCTTGCTCAATAATGTTTTGTATAACGCCATGCCAGCTTTGTGGCCGTCTTTAGTAATTCCCGCGAAGAGTTCGTTCGCTTCGCTGAAAGTCAGGCACTTCGAGATCATTTTACTATACATACCCGACCCCGGGCAAAGACCGGTTCCTTTCATTTCCGTCAGAAGATCCTCTGCCTGTGATCGTGTAAAAAAACCCTCCTTTGCGAACAAAGCGTTATATATGCGATGGTCCGGTATTATTTTGTCCCGTTTCATGAAATCATATATTGCCTTTGCCTCTGTAAAAGTCTTACAAACTGAAAGAGCCCTGATATACATATAAAGATCCGGGCTGACATTGTTGTCTCTCATATCATCAAAGATCCTTTTCACCTGGTCAGCATTTTCACATGCATAAAGCAGGCAGTCATAGGTAAAAAAGTCGGGGTCTACCTCCTCTTCTTTCATAGTTGCGATAACACGCATACCTTCGTTATACGTGTTGCACTTGCTCAACATGCCATTATAAGTAAAAAGATTAGGAGGGATATTCTTCTCCCTGATCTCTCTCAGAATTTTTTCCGCCTGAACATAGTCCTGGCATTTGGTAAGCAGCGCATTGTAAGTAAACAGATCCGGTTCCAGGCCCTGTGCCATGATTTCAGAAAAAACGTTTTCGGCAGTTTCATATTCCCTGGCCCTGGAAAGTAATTTCCGGTATTCCCGCAGGCCGGGTTTCAAACCCTGCTCTTTCATTTTAGCCATCGCCCTTTCCGCCTCGCTAAACTCCTCGCATTTGTGTAATAAAGTATTACAGGTAAAAAGATCCGGCATTATCCCTTCCGCCCGCATCTGGTCGAATATATCTTCCGCCTCCAAATACAATTCGCATTTCGACAACAGCGTATTATAGGTAAAAAGGTCCGGGCTGATCCCCTCCTGCTTCATCTCATTAAATATTTCTTCCGCCTCCACATAGGAGTCGCATTTTGAAAGTAAAATAACATAAGTCGACATTTCCAGCCGGATCCCGCTGCGGCGTAGCTTTCCCAGGATCTTATTCACTTCGAAAAACACCTCCGCGTTGTACAATAGCTGATTGAAGGTCTGGATCTCCGGATAAAAGGCTATCACTTCATCCTGAAAATTTCCGACAGGCTCCTCTTTTGCAATAATAGTCTCCAGGTAAGTTTCCTCTGACAGCAAAGAATTATCTTCCAACCTTACAAAACCATAGGTAACCAGGTTCTGAAACCAGTATTGCCAGAGAGAAGGTGAAAAATCTTTATCCGCTTTTTTATAATGTCTTTCAAAACGTTTGAGCGTATAGTCGATCAGATCGGCCTTGGGTATCATCTTCTGTCCCCTTAAAAGATGCAGCGCTCTATAGGACCGTAATATCTCCTTCTCCGTATGGCCGATCTCCTTATCATAAAACCGCTTCATGGATGTTACGTCCAGAAAATAAGATCCTATCGTATCATCACCCTCCCTGAAATTATCTTTCAGGGAAAACCGAAGTTTCTGCCTGATCTCATCGGAGATGCTCCTGATGTCGATGATCGTAAAAAGTTCCAGCAATTCAAGCATATTATCACTTACAAAGTCAAACCTTTCTCTCCTGCAATCAGAAATGATAACGGCATTCTCCTGTAACAATATTTTTTTGATCACCGTGATCCCCCAGGCTTTTTTCAGGAAATCGTGCAAATCGCATATAATAAAAAAAACCAGCTCCCCGGTTATATCAGATGTAATATCGATCTCCACCTCATTTTCCAGGGTGACATCCTGCGGGATAAAGACATAATATTCCTGGAGGTCTCTTTTAATAAGTTCGTAGATTGCCCGGCTTTTTCCGGATAAAGGCTTGCCTTTTATAAGGGAGTGTCTTTTATGATAAACATTCCTGGAAAGAGCCTTGTCGACATCCTTTCTATCCAGGTAAAAATTCTCGTTAAAGTTGGCGTTGTGGCCTGCCCTGAATAATAAAATGTCCCTCGCATTGATATCCGATCCCTTTTTCCTTATGAACAGGTCGTCGATCGTAATGACGGTTTTCGTGTCTTTTTGATCAGGGTTGATCAGCAGGATGTCCCTGCCGGCCTGGTTAATATTGCCGGAACTTTCTGAGCGGGAAATAAGCTGCCCTTTATTTTTTCCGAATAAGCTCCCAAATAGTTTCCCGAGCATAGGATTTACTTTACAATGTCTCTACCCGCCTGGTTGATGCTTCCGGAATTCTTTACTTTTTCAATATGCTGCAGATTCTTTACAACCTTTCGATGGGGATTATTATGATAAAGTCCGGCAAGTCCGGCCAATGAGCCAATAACAGCTAAGTAAGCTTCATATTTACTTTCTTTTAATACCCACAAAACGGATATAAACAAGGCAATTACATTAAAAACGAGCAGGAGGATAAAAAGGCTTTTATTCATATATAAATGTTTGTTATTTGTTGTGGAAAACAACGTCTTTCTTAAAACAACATTTATACTACGTGGAAGAATGGATTTTAACTAAAAAAAATACGATTTATTCATTTTTTGAAAGAGCCGAAAGGATCAGCCCCGGCTCAAAACCTTTCTGTAATAAATAATCCTGCACCTTCCTGCGGCGGACAAACAAATTGGTTTCTCCCCGGAGGGACTCCCATTTTTCTGTCATCAGTTTAGTCAGGACCCGGTCATAGTCTTCTTCGTCAATCTCAGCGAGCGCCTTTTTAATACAGTAATCCCCTACCTGCCTCTGCTTTAATTCATAGCGGATCTTCACCCGGCCCCACTGTTTCATCCGAAACCGCCCACCGGCGAACTGGATGGCAAAACGTTCCTCATTGAGGTAATTTTCTTCGATCAGCCGGGAAAGGGCCTCGTCCACGTCTTTTTTCCATAAACCAAGAGAATAGAGCTTTTCGGTCACTTCGCTATGACAACGCTCCTGGTAACCACAATAATGTCTGGCTTTCTGAAGGGCCTGCTCTAAAGTCAATTATTCACAATTATTTTTGTCTTTTATCCCGAAGCATATCTCCGGCAAAGTGCTGATGCATCTTTGGCAAATTTACGGACAATCCGGAAGCAAATTAACGATAATCAGCTCCCGGGACGCCCGTGAAAAGCCCCCCGGTTAGTCACAAGAAATTAACAATCGGCGGGAAACATGCACAGACGGCGCTAATATCTTGGCCGTTAACCAACGAATCAGTAGTTTCGCCACAAAGATATAATTCCATGAAGTTTATCGTTTCCTCATCGGCTTTATTAAAACAATTGCAGCAGATCAGCGGCGTTATCAATGCCAATACCGTTTTGCCTATCCTCGAAGATTTCTTGTTTGAGGTCGAAAAGAACAAACTGACCGTAGTAGCCACCGACCTGGAAACGGTGATGAAAGTACATCTGGAAGTAGAAGCGAAAGATACCGGGAAGGTCTGTATCCCCGCAAAGATCCTGATCGACTCCCTGAAGAATATCCCCGATCAGCCGCTCACTTTTAATATCGACAAGCATTTTGCCGTTGAGCTCACCAGCGATAACGGAAAGTATAAGGTGATGGGTGAAAATCCGGATAATTTTCCGAAAGAGCCCGCCACGGATGAAACGACCTCTTTTACCGCCACCTCTTCCGCCCTGGTGACAGCGATCAACAAAACCTTATTTGCCGTAAGCAATGACGATCTCCGCCCGGCTATGACAGGGGTCTTCTTTGAAATGGATAAAAATGGACTGCAGTTCGTGGCAACGGACGCTCATCGCCTGGTCCGGTACAAACGCACGGATATCAGCTGCCCGAAGACGGACTCCCTGATCGTTCCGAAAAAGCCGCTGAACCTTCTGAAGTCGGCCCTGCCTAATAACCAGGATGAGATCACCATCAGCTACAACAGCAACCACCTTTTCGTCACCCACGGCACTACGCAGATGAGCTGCCGGTTAATCGACGCACGTTTCCCTGATTATAAAGTAGTTATTCCTGCCGATAATCCTTATAAGCTGGTTGTGGGACGCAATGATTTCATGAGCGCCCTCCGCCGGGTAAGTATTTTTAGTAACAAGAGCACTAACCAGGTCGTATTGAACATCCAGGGCAGTGAGCTGCAGCTGGCCGCACAGGACGTAGACTTCTCTTTCGAAGGGAATGAACGTATGAAATGCCAGTACGACGGAGAAGATCTGGCGATCGCCTTCAATGCCCGGTTTCTTATAGAAATGCTGGCTTCTACCGATTCTGACGAGGTACGGATGGAACTATCCACCCCTACCAAGGCCGGGATCATCAAGCCTACCGAGCAGGATGAGAACGAAGAGGTCCTGATGCTGGTTATGCCGCTGATGTTGAATAGCTGATCCTGATCCCTTAACGGGAGACTGGGTCCTGGCCGGGGCCGATAGCCGGGCCGATAACATGAATAAGGGAGGGTACATGGATTTTGTACAATTACGATCCTTCGATAATTACATTTACGCACATATCACCCTGTCCATGTTACAGGATGCAGGAATTAATTGTCATCTGAAAGATGAATATACGATCACCCTGGATCCTTTTCTGAGCCCTGCCATGGGAGGCATGAAACTAATGGTTTACCCCTCACAGGCGCAGCGGGCCATCGAGCTGTTAGAACAGGCGGAAGGAAAAAGTCCCTCCCCCCCTTCCAATTAATCAGCATTTTTTTCCTTATCTTTCTTATAAACAGAGGGTATGGAAACGCTTGTCCTGTATTTTGAGCATATCCAATCCTGGCAACGTTCATTGATCCTGGCCGGGGGGATCCTGTTCTTCTGGATCCTGGAGGGTATCGTTCCTTTATTTCAATTCCGATACCATAAGGTGCGCCATGCCGGGTTGAACTTTTTTTTCACCTTCACCACCATCCTCATCAATTTCGCTTTCGCCGCCCTCATCATCGGCGCCAGTCACTACAGCTCCATACACCGGACGGGCTTGCTCTGGTTATTTCCGCTGCCGTTATGGCTGTTCGCCCTGGCGGGACTTTTGTTATTGGACCTCTTCGGCGCCTGGCTTATTCACTGGCTGCAGCACCAGGTAAAATGGATGTGGAAATTCCACCTGATCCATCACAGCGATACCTGGGTGGACACGACCACCGCCAACCGGCACCATCCGGGAGAAAGTATTTTCCGCGCCATTTTTACCCTGCTGGCGGTAATTATTACAGGAGCTCCGGTGTGGCTGGTCTTTCTCTATCAATCCTTATCGGTGGTCTTCGCCCAATTCTCCCACGCCAATATATCTTTACCAAAGTGGCTGGACCAGGCCATGTCCTGTATAATCGTTTCGCCGGATATGCATAAAGTACATCACCACGCGCGGCAGCCTCTTACGGATACCAACTATGGAAATATCTTTTCTTTCTGGGACCGGCTTTTCGGGACCTATGCCTTTGTGAAGGATACCAGGTCGCTGCACTATGGGATCGACACCTATCCAAAGGAAGAGGAGAACAACCGGGTGAACAAATTGCTGAAGATGCCTTTCGGGAAATACCGGCCTCCTGCCGGAGCCAAGTTCAGCGATAGTGAAAAAACCTGATGACTGGCAGCTTCCCGATCATTGCTGCTGCTGTTGCTGCATCATTTCCATATACCGGCGGTAAGAATTTTTTTCCAGGCCATTATCCTTGCCGGAGGAAGGCTGGGGAGTGAGCACGGTAGCCATCTCCTCCGCAGTAGTCTTTCCATTCTCGTAAGACACCGACACACCCACTTCCAGGACCTGGCCGGCCGTTCCCTTATACGTGCCTTTTACCGGCGAACAATCGGAAAAATTACGGCCAACGGCCAGGCGTACATGCAGATCATCGGTGACGCAATTATTGGTCGGGTCCAGTCCCACCCAACCATTAAAAGGAATATAAGCCTCGATCCAGGCATGGGTGGCGCCTTCTCCCCGCATACCGTTCTTATTTGGGCAAATATATCCGCTGACATACCTGGCGGGAATATTGATCTGGCGTAATAACACCAATAAGATATGGGCAAAATCCTGGCAAACCCCTGCTTTTATCTTCCAGATCTCGTCCAGGGTCGTTTCCACCGTAGTGACCCCTTTGATATATGAAAAATTCTCGTAGACATAGGACCTTAGCTGTTCAGCGGCCTGCAGGGGCTTGAGCGCTCTGACCTGGTCGGTGCGGGCGCTCTTCAGGATCTCCTCCTGGTGGGTAAACCGCTCCTGTTTCAGAAAGTCGATATACGGCACCTGCCAGCGAACCTGCTCCAGGTGATTCCATAATTCTTCTCTTCCCCCCTCGTCTCTCAACGGAGGCCTTGATTTGGTGATCACTTCCAGCTTTGAATCGATCGTTAAGGAGGTATGTGACTCCGCATTGGTGAAAGAGCCAACCTCATTCTCATAATAGTCTTTGTAGATCTCCACGATCGGATCCCCGGAAATGGTGAGATCCTGCTCCAGCACCTCCTGGTATTCATCTTTGATGGGAAAAAGAAAGATCTGGTTCGCGCTGTCCCTTACAGGACCTTCATACGTATACTTCGTTATGTGATGAATATTGAAACGGGGCATCCGGTTAGTTGATGAATGATAGAGTTAAATTTCTCCTTGTTTGTTTCTTCTTGTTGGACCCTTTCGGCCGGGTTAAAAACAAAAATACCGAAATCTCTGCAACAGCGTCCCGGCAGATTGTAAAGCGGCCGGCTGGCAAAAGATGCATTCCGGCAGATCTAAGTATAAGCAAAATAATTTTGATTAAACGCATTTCCTACTTCATAGAGATCTTCTTTTACCCCATTGAGGTAGGCATGAAGTCCCTGGTGCATGATAGACTCCACGGTGGAATATTTCACCTTGCTCCTGATCCTGCCGATCATAAAATCGACTTTCTGAAAAGCCTCTTTATTCCGTTCCGATCTCAGTCTTTCAAAATAACGATGCAGCTGATTGATGGAATAGATCACCGATCGGGGGAAATCCTCATTCAGGACGATCTGCTCCACGACATTTTTTCCGTCAAAGGCGCTTCGATAAGTCTTTAGGTATAATTCGTACCCTGAGATGGATAACAGCAGGTACTTCCAATAGGTCGTATCCGTCTTGGCAAAATCATAGTTGAGATCACTGAATTTTACATCCAGGATATCCGCTGACTGAACGCCTCTTTCCAGGAACTTACCAATATTGAGAAAGGCATATCCTTCCCCCCGGGCCATCGTAACGTCTGCCGTTCCGTAATACAGCAGCCCCTGCTTGATCAGTATGTCCAGGATCGTCACCGGGTCGTCTTTCTGAAGCCCTGCCACCTGGTGCTCATCCCGGATCGTGTGATAAAAATCGTTCAGGCATTGCCATAGTTCCTTGGTAATATGGTCCTGGACACTTCGGGCATTTTCCCGGGCCCGCGTAATAATGCTCAGCACGGAATTGCTGTTTTCTCTGTCCGTGACCATGTACTGAAGTACGGCCCGGGAATCCCGGGCGATCCCCGTTGCTTTTTCATCGTCGAGATACGTGAAGATCCGCAGTACCGGTTTCCAGGAAAACTCCTGAAAATCATCCTGCGAAGAGGCATAATTGATCTTCAGCATCCGCAGGATCCCATCCGCTCTCTCCATGTAACGGCTCATCCAATATAAACTGTCGGCAACCCGGCTTAACATGCTTTATCAATGATTTTGAATATGAATAATTTCTGCTGCTGCTATTGCGACGGCCCTATCCCGCCAATACCCAGGTGTCTTTGCTCCCACCCCCCTGTGAAGAATTCACGACGAGGGACCCTTCCCGCAAGGCTACCCTTGTCAGCCCGCCCGGCACAATCTGGATACCGCCGGGACCACAAAGCGCATATGGCCGCAGATCTATACGGCGCGCCTTGAATTTTCCATTCATATAACAGGGAGCAGAAGACAGATTGATGATCGGCTGAGCGATATATTGGCGGGGATCTCTCCGTATCGCTTCCTGGTACCGGGCTATCTCTTCATCGCCGGCAGTATGACCCATCAGCATGCCATACCCTCCGCTCTCGTTTGTCTTTTTGATCACCATCTTATGCATATTGGCGAATACATGGTCCCGCTCTTCGGCATTCCCCAGTTGATACGTAGGCACATTCTTCAGGATCGGCTCCTCGTTGAGATAATAACGGATCATAGCAGGTACATAGGTATAAATAGCCTTATCATCCGCCACCCCGTTACCGATCGCATTCACGATCGCAACATTCCCTTTCCGGTAAGCGCTCATAATGCCCGCCACCCCCAGCATGCTGTCGGTATTAAATACCAGCGGATCCAGGAACTCATCATCCACCCGGCGATAGATCACATCCACCTGTTGAAGGCCGGAGGTGGTTTTCATATATACCCGGTGGTTATCCACTACGAGATCTCTTCCCTCTACCAGCTCTACACCCATCAACCGGGCCAGGGTCGTATGCTCGAAATAGGCGGAGTTATAGATGCCCGGAGTTAACAGGACAATGGTTGGGTTAGCCGTCTGCCGGGGGGAGAGGGAAACCAGGTTTCTATGAAGTATATTCGGATATTCTGTTACGGACCGCACATTATTCCTGGGAATAAGGTCCGGAAAGATCCTTTTCGTGATCTCCCTGTTTTCCAGCATATAGCTCACCCCGCTGGGTGTACGCAAATTATCTTCCAGGATATAGAAAGTTCCGTCGTGATCCCGGATGAGATCGATGCCTGCTATATGTACATAAATATCATGGGGCACATGAAATCCGTGCATTTCCCGTAAAAAATGAGGGCAGCTGTAGACCATTTCCACCGGGACTACGCCATCTTTCAGAATGAACTGATCGTTATAAACATCTTTGAGGAAAAGGTTGAGCGCTTTCAGCCGCTGGCGGATACCCTCTTCTATATAAGTCCACTCGGAAGCGGTAATGATCCTGGGAATGATATCGAACGGAAAGATCTTTTCTATCCCCTCCCCGCTGCTGTACACCGTGAATGTAATTCCCTGGCTCATGAAAAGCCTTTTGGCCAGCTCTTCTTTTTTATTCAGCTCGTCAATGCTCATCCGCTGCATAAAATCCACTACACCCTGGTACTGACCGCGAACAGCACTATCCGTGTACATTTCGTCCCAGGTGTTGGCATCCACGAGGTAATTATTGAGCAGTTCGCTGGTTTGCATATTAGTCGTTTTGGTAGCAGAAATAAAATGTGTCGGTCCTTCAGGCAAAGATGCTTCCGAGCATCTTTTTTAGATCGGCAGGCAGAGACGTTAGATGTACTAAATATATATAAAAAATCAACCGGTTGATTGAAAAAGCAAAAAAACTACTTTTACCAATAAATTCCTTTCATGAAGACAATCGCTATGATCCCGGCCCGTTATGCTGCTACCCGGTTCCCTGCCAAATTAATGCAGGTGCTGGGAAAAAAGACGGTGATCCGGCATACTTATGACAATACCCTCGCAACCGGTTTATTCGACGAGGTGGTAGTGGTTACCGACAGTGAGATCATATACCGGGAGATATGCGACCATGGCGGTAAAGCTAAAATGAGCATTCGGTCTCATGAGAGCGGGAGCGACCGTATTGCGGAAGCCGTCGGGGAAATGGATGTGGATATTGTCGTAAATGTCCAGGGTGACGAGCCTTTTGTTCAGCGCGCCCCCCTGGAAAAACTACTGGCCGTTTTCGAAGGAGAAGAGGGACGGTCGGTACAGGTAGGATCCCTGGTACAGGTGATGAAAGAGCAACAGCTTATTGAAGACCCCAACTACGTAAAAGTCGCCCTGGATAAAAAAAATAATGCCCTGTTCTTTAGCCGCAGCGTAATCCCTTATCCCCGCGATGCAGCTGCAGCCCGCACGTATTATGAACATATCGGGGTATATGCTTTTCGCAAGCAGGCCCTGCTTCAATTTACCGGCTGGCCTGTAAGTCCCCTGGAAGCAATTGAAAAAATAGAATGCCTTCGTTACCTGGAGAATGGTATCCCGATCAGGATGGTCATTACAGAATATATGGGTGTGGAGATCGACACGCCGGCTGACCTGGAAAGAGCGGCGAAACTCCTTTAACCGGGCTTTGCCCGGTTGTGAACAAGGCCTACGGCCTGTTCACAGACATCATGCGAATTCCTGCAAGAATTACATTCTAACTAATTCTTGCAGGAATTCATCAGTTTTGCAAAATGCTAAAAGGAGGATTTCCTACATTTAGCCTCATGAATCAAGCATTATGGGGCCTCGACCTCGGCGGAACGAAGATCGAAGGCGTTATTCTCGAATCTATTGACAATCCTGTTCCTCTTATCAGGACCCGGGTAGACACCGAAGGTTCCAAAGGGTATGAGCATATCATCGGGCAGATCGCCAGGCTGGTGGCAGAGATGGAACAAAAGTCCGGGCTCAGGCCCCGCTCCATCGGCATCGGTACTCCCGGGGTGCTGGACCCTACCCTGCTGACCATGAAAAACAGCAATACCACGGCGCTGAACGGTATGCCCCTGCAAAAAGACCTGGAAGCACGGCTGCAGCTACCCGTCGTGTTGGCAAATGATGCCAATTGTTTTGCCCTGGCCGAGACTCATTGGGGAGTGGTCAAACAAAAAGCTCCCGGGGCAAAGATGGTTTTTGGTATTATTATGGGGACAGGCGTCGGAGGAGGCGTCGTAATCGATGGAAAGATCTGGAACGGCCGTCATGGGATCGCCGGCGAATGGGGACATAATTTCCTGGACGAATCCGGAGGTCCCTGTTATTGCGGCAAGACCGGTTGTGTAGAAACAGTTATTTCCGGCCCTGCCCTGGAAAGATATTATACCAGCCTTACCGGCCAGCCAATAAAATTAAAGGAAATTTCTTCCCGTCACCAGGCCGGCTCCGATCCCGCGGCCACAAAAACGATCGAACGGCTTTGCCATTTTTTTGGCAAAGGGGTCTCTGTCATTACGAACATGCTGGACCCGGACGTCATCGTGGTAGGCGGGGGCGTAGGCAACATGGATGAGCTTTATACCATGGGATTACAGTCCCTGGAGCAATTCATTTTTAACAACAGGGTAGAGGTTCCCCTGCTAAAACCCAGCCTTGGGGATAGCGCCGGGGTCTTCGGCGCCGCCGCATTGGTGGTCGATTAACAATCCCTTATTTTTGCAGCTCAAATAAATTTCCATATGAAATTCCGGAATTTTAAAATGGTTGGTTATGTTGTCTATGGACGGGGAAGCTTTAACCAGCTCGATGAAATTTTAGCTCCTCAGCGCAAAGGAGATGCCCCCATTATTTTTCTATTAGATCATTTCTTCGAAAATAAGCCCCTGGCTAAACGCATCCCGCTCCGGGGGAAGGACAAGATTATCCTGGTAGACGTAAGTTATGAGCCTAAAACTACCTATGTCGACAAGCTTGCCGCCGACCTTAAACAGGAATTTGGTACGGTCAGCGGGATCGTAGGCATCGGGGGCGGCTCTGCTATGGACCTTGCCAAGGCTGTTTCCCTTATGATGACCAACTCCGGCTCTTCCGCCGATTACCAGGGCTGGGACCTGGTAAAACTTCCCGGTGTATATAAAGCAGGCATTCCCACTCTCAGCGGTACAGGAGCAGAAGTTTCCAGGACCACGGTCCTGACAGGCCCTACTAAAAAGCTGGGAATGAACTCCGATTTCACTCCTTTCGACCAGATCGTCCTGGACCCGGAACTGACGGCCGATGCGCCGGCCAACCAGCGTTTCTATACCGGCATGGATTGTTATATTCATTGCATCGAGAGCCTGCAGGGTAGTTACATCAATGAATTCAGTAAATCTTACGGCGAAAAAGCCCTGCAATTATGCCAGGAGGTCTTCGTCCGGAAAACAGGTTGGGACGAGATCAATGACGACCAGCTGATGATGGCCTCTTATGCCGGCGGAATGAGCATCGCTTATTCCCAGGTGGGTGTGGCCCATGCCGTAAGTTATGGCCTGGCTTATCTCCTGGGTACCAAACACGGAATAGGCAATTGCATCGTATTCGACAAATTGGAGGAATTTTACCGGGACGGTGTCTATGAATTTAAAAAGATGGTGGAAAAAAACAAGATCGACATCCCGCAACATATCACAAAAGGGCTCAGCGATGAACAATTCAACGCCATGATTGACGTTTCCTTAGTGATGAAGCCTTTATGGGAAAATGCCCTGGGACCCAACTGGGAAAAGATCATGACCCGGGACAGGTTGAGGGCTTTATACGAAAAATTGTAGGCCGGTTCAGTACAAATAAAACCTTTACAGATGAAAATGTCCTTTTTTTACAGGAGGGGGCCCCTGGTGCTGCTGATTTTTTGCTGCCTCGCCTCCTGTGGAAAAACGAAGCCCGCGGCCACCAACCCGGTCACCCCTTTTCAGAACCTCATCAACACCGATACCAGCTTCAGTATTTTCCACCGCATGGTGCTTCAGGCCAATGATGCCGGTTTCATCGGCAACGATTCCGTCACTTTCCTGATCCCCACCAATGACGCTTTCCGCCTGGCCGGTTATAATGAGGATGCCCTCGATACATTCCCTTCTTCCGTGGCAAACAGGTTGATCAGCTATTCCTATATCCGTTCCAGGGCAATTCCCGACGGCAATACTTATGCGGGTTATTCCACTCAGCTGGGCTACACCCTTTATGGAATGACGGACGCCGCTCATCAGCGCTGGTTCAACGGCATTCCCGTTACGGGAGATACGGTGAATGCAGGGAACGTTCTGGTGTACAGGCTCTCGGCCCCTTTGCAGCCCCCGGCGGATTCCCTGGCTCTTTTACTGAGTAACGACAGCTCGCTTACTTTTCTGGCGGAGGTCTTCCGGCGGACCAATCTTGACTCTCTCGTCTCCTCCGGCAGCTTTACGCTGCTGGCGCCGGTCAACAGCGCTTTTATAGCAGCCGGTTACGACAGTGTCGGGGCCATTGACGCGGCAGACTCCGGCGCCCTGGCCCAGCTGGTGAAATACCATACCCTCACCGGGGAATATTTTACCAATATCCTGATGGGCGTGAGCACGGCTCCTACCTTGCAGGGCAGCTCCGTGACGGTAAACGGCCAGAACGGGGGCTTGCAATTTTCCGGCCCGAACAATCCGGCTCCGGCCAATTGGTTATCGGGCAATCAGCTGGCCGGTAGTACCCTTATTGTCCATCGTATCGACCGGGTGTTGTCTCCTTAACCGGCTTCCTTAATCGGCTTGCCACACGCTCCTCTACCTCCGGTTAGCCTTCTTCCCCTCTTAAAGAGGGGATTCTATCTATTTAAGACGTATATATAAGTCTCAAGAAATTAATACACCCTCTTTAGGGTGTAGGGGGGTTTTCTGTATTTTTGAAGTATGCTCAACCTGAAGGATATTAAAAATCTGCTGCAGCACAACCGCATCACCGAGTTTGTAAAGTTAAACAAGCTCACGCCCCGTGACATTGCGGACTTCACTAACCGGTACAGTCAGTGGGCCGTAAAACTGTTCCAGCACCTGGATACCAAGAGTGCGGCACGGGCTTTTAAATTCCTTCGGAGGAAAAAGCAGGAAGATATCATCAAATCCCTTCCGGAAGAGAAGGCAGCAGAACTGCTGAATGCCTTGCAGCCGGACGACCGGACCGCCTTCCTCTCCGAACTTTCCGGTAATTCCGTGAAAGAATTGCTGAAAGTCCTGACGCCGGAGCTCCGCGCTGAAACCCTGGAATTGCTGGGGTACGCAGAAGGATCGGTTGGAAGGCTGATGACGCCGGATTATGTATCCATAAAAACCAATGAGACCTGCCAGGATGTGCTGAATATAATCCGGCAACGGGGAAAAGCGACAGAGAACCTGAATTTCCTTTTTGTATTAGATGACAAGGGTGTCCTGATCGATGACATCAATATCAAGGATTTCCTGGTGGTGGACCCGGGCACTACGGTAGCTCAGATCATGGACTACCAGTTTATTGCCCTGAAAGTTAACGACGGGCAGAGTTCAGCGATCAAAGTGTTTCGGAATAACAGCCGTTTCGCTTTGCCCGTAATAGATGATAATGGGATCCTGCTCGGTGTAGTCACGCTGGATGATGTGCTGCGACTGGCGGAATCGGACAGCACACGGGAAATACAAAAGATCGGGGGTTCGGAAGCCCTGGATGAGCCATATACTACCATCTCCTTCTTCAGCCTGGTCCGCAAACGGGCCGGCTGGCTGATCATCTTATTCCTCGGGGAAATGTTGACGGCCACGGCAATGGGCCATTTTGAAGGGGAGATCAGTAAAGCCGTCGTGCTGGCGCTTTTTATTCCGCTGATCATTTCCAGCGGGGGTAATTCCGGCAGCCAGGCTTCTTCGATCATCATCCGCGCTATGGCCCTGGGTGAGATCAGTTTCAGGGATTGGTGGCGGGTCATACGCCGCGAAGTGCTCTCCGGACTGGTGCTTGGCACGATCCTGGGCATTGTCGGCTTTCTCCGGGTCTTTATCTGGCAGGAGTTTCACCTGTATGACTATGGCGTGCACTGGATCAAAGTTGCCGCTACCGTTTTTTTCTCGCTGATCGGTGTCGTGATGTGGGGAACGATGTCCGGCAGCATGCTGCCGCTGATCCTGAAAAAGCTGGGCGCCGATCCGGCCGCCTCTTCTGCTCCTTTTGTCGCTACCCTGGTGGATGTGACAGGACTGATCATTTACTTTACCGTCGCATACATCATCATGCAGGGGACGTTGCTATAGCTCCCCCTTTAGGGGGAAGGGGGGTGGATTTCTTGTAAACGGGCACGGTGCTGCAAGGCTCCCCGTACATAATACTTTTTACGACCGGTCTCAATCTCCGGGTGATCTCCATATAGGCAAAAGCGCCGACAGGCAGGTCGCCGCATCCCTTTACCACAATTCGTTTATCCGTAAATTCATTGATATCGATGGCTGCGATCCGTTTCAGAAAAGTTTGCTGCAGGGCCGTTTGTTCGTCGCCCATTATAATGTCTTTTGCAAAAGGCTGCAAATAGACAGCGATCAGCATATAGGCCCATAAAGGAATAATGGCATCTGCCGTACAGGTAACGGCAACGACCTTATCCTGGTACCCGGCCCAGTCCGTATTTTGCAAGGCTGCCCGGAATTCCTTTTCCTTAAGGATCATCTCCCGGAACAAGTAGGGTTTCAGATCGAACAGCAGGATTTCTTCTTTGGGATAATAGTCCTCCAGGTCGAGCGTATAGAGCGTACTCTGCGCTACTTTGTTAATGATCTCTTCACTCATATACCTCCCATCCCCCTAAAAGGGGCGTTTAAATTTATAAATACTTTTACTCTATAAAGATACTAAAACAAAAATCCTCCGGACATGTTCATATCCGGAGGACCTTAGCTCCCCCTTTAGGAATTCCCCTTTAGGGGCAGGGGGTGGATGTTAAAAGAATTTACCTCTGTCATCCTTAACAGTAGCCAGCTTTCGCAGCGCATCGACCAGGGTGTAGGTGATCCTGCTCCTTTGTTGCTGCTCCTGCATGAATCGCTGCTGTTGTAAGTCCGCGTTAGGATTGGAGATGGCGCCTACGTTTTCCACTTTTATAAGGAACACGCCTCCGTTCCCGGCGATGGGAGAAGATACCGGCTTGCCGGCCAATTGTTTGTTAAAGGCTGAGCCGACGACCCTGGCTTCCTGTCCTGCATTAGGGATCATCGGAGAAGCGAATAATATGCTGTCTGCTTTTTGAATGGGTTGACCGCTGGCGCTCGCCGCGGCATCAAGCGAAGCCGGCGTACCCAGCTTCTTAATGATAAGTTCAGCCTTCTTTTGATTGCGCAAAATCGGCTCTATCTGGTTCCTGGCTTTTGCAGCTGTCATTATTCCTTCATGATTGATCTCAGTCACCATCGCCACGACATATTTATCTCCGACGGAATATGGCTCCGAAACATTTCCAAGATCTGCATCATAAAGCCAGCGGACCAGCTGACGATTCGGTCCCAGGCCCGGTATGGCGACTTCAGAAGGTTGGATATCCGGCGCCAGCAATTTCTGCAGGTTCCCTTTTTGAACATTCTGTTCGAATGCTTTCGCATCCCGGCTTTCCCCGGCAAATTGGTTGGCGGCTCCTGAAGCGGCCTGGTCTGTTTCCGGGCTGGCTTCTATCCTTTTACTCAGGTAGGCTATTTTATAAGCGGTCTCAAAACTCTTTTGATCGAGGATCTCTACATAATGATACCCGAATTGCGTCTTCAGAATTTTTTTCTCTCCCTTTTGTCCGTTGAAACAAAATTCTCCGAATTCCTTTACCATGCGGTCAGAAGTAAAATAACCCAGATCTCCGCCTTTTTCCTTACTGCCGGGATCGTCGGATAATTTTGCAGCAACACTATCAAAGCTTTCACCTTTATCAATGAGGCTCTTAATACTATCGATCTTCTTTTTAGCAACGCTATCCTCCATAATGGGCTGTCCCGAACGGGGGTCGGTCGTAGCTACCAGTATGTGGCGGGCCCTTACAGAATCAGGAAGGGTCTTTTCATCGATTTTTTTAGCAACCACATAATTACCGGCATCCAGGTAGGGTCCGTACAGGCCTCCTTTCGGAAGTGCAAAAATGGAATCTTTATCAGGCACCTGGATCCTGGATTTTCCCATATAGTTGTCGAGATAAGGGATCTCACTGCCCACGCGGGCAAGGAAGGCTTCCGGATTATCCGATTTAACAAAATCAGCTTTGAAGTCATTCAATTGCTGACGCAATTTGGCGCTGTCGCCGGAAGTAGGAGCGGCGTCAAAAGCGACGTAGGCGATGCTGCGGCTTTCTTCCTGCCTGTATTGATCCTTATGTTTGCTGATATAGTCATTGATCTCTTCATCACTCACCTTCACCGAGCTGTCGGGAATGGTAATGTAAGGTGTATTCACATAGGAGATAGCAGCTTGCTGGCTGTTATCCGCATTTGACTTTTCTATCATCCATTTAGGGACATATGTACTGTTGGCGAGTAAAGCAGTATATTTTTCCCGCAGACGCATTTTTATGATCTGGGGAACGGATTCTTCAAAGAACCGGCGGGCGCCTTCATAATTTTTGTCGGCTTTTTTAGCGCCTGTCTTATAGATCGACCGGAGCTGATTGATCTGCGCAGCAGCAGCCTGAGCGTCGAAAACACCCGTTTTCGGATCGGTAAATGCCTGTTTGATATCCGGTATGGCATTCACACCTACCAGCATATCATTAACTTCCTTGTCACTGACGTCCAGGCCAAGTGCTGCAAAATCATCGGTTAACACGGCGTCTTCCACCATCTGTTTCCAGACATTGTCTCTAATATTCTGCTGCATTCCGTCATTCACCGGATAACCTCTGCTCTTATACTGCTCTTCCTGTTGAGAGACCATCTTCTGAAAATCGTTGTATTCTATCTTCTCTCCATTAATAGTGCCGACGGTCGTAGAACGATTGCCAAAAAGCTTACTTCTACCTACAAAGGCATCCATTAAGAGAAAGCCGACCAGGCTTAAAGTAATCAGACCAAAAACTAACCAGCCCGCTTTCTCCCTTAATTGCTGAATAATTGACATACTCTATATTATTATGTACGATTTTTGAAAATGTTCGGTGATTTTTTTTCGTCAACTCCCTTTTGCCAGCATGCTTTGCTCAGTTATGGACAAAACTCTTCCCGACGTCTTTTTAAAACGGATGGCAAAAATAGGGGAAAAAAGATTATTAACAAATTGTGGAAAATAAGCGAAATAAGCTCCTATTCTGCGTTTTAAACAGCGATTAAAGACATTGGGACCACCCGATCCGGATCCGGAGAAAACAATATACTATGCCCGGGTGTACATTCGTTCTTTTGTAAAGAGGGCTTTCTTTTACCCGGGGAGGTCCGGACATGCGTGATCCGCGATATTAATGACCCTGTCTTTCAGTAAATCGTGTCTTTGATAAAAACAGGAAATTTTTTTTACGTCAGCCCGTGAAACCCCCAAGCACGCTGTGTGAAACTCTAATGAACAAGGGGTTATGAATAACTTGCCTTTTCGGTGGATAACCGACCTTTCCGGGGTCCGGATTTTGGGAGTAGATGGATAAGAACTTTAAAAAGGAAGAAGGACTCCGGACCGGTGGTGTACAACTACCCCTTTATTCAACATGAGCTAACAGAGGGAGCTCAAAATAGTTATCCGGATACTTTTTCCCTCCCCACTGGTGGAAAAGTGACTGAAACCTTGATCTAATCCACCGATTCGATTGTTAAGTAAATGTGGATTACAGTGGATAACTTTGCTTTTCGTTCAGTACAATAAGCTGATAAAAATTCTTATCCACGAATTCACAGTCCTAATAGTAATAGATTATTTTATAAATAATAAATATTATTAAATACTATGGTAGATATAAACATCGTTGTGGCTAAGGAAAAATTGACTGCAAAAGGTTTCCTGGACATAGCTATTTCTCCGGAGCTGGATTTGTTTTTTGAGATAGAAAAATTGAAGAAAGAAAAGAATGCAGTTATACTGGCGCATTATTACCAGGAGGCGGATATCCAGGATGTAGCCGATTATATCGGGGATAGCCTGGGTTTAGCGCAGCAGGCGGAAAAGACGAAGGCGGATATGATCGTTTTCGCAGGCGTACATTTTATGGCGGAGACTGCGAAGATCTTGAATCCGGAAAAGAAAGTGGTGCTTCCGGATCTCAAGGCGGGATGTTCCCTGGCGGATTCAGCGCCGGGATACCTCTTCAAGGCCTTCAGGGATAAACACCCTGACCATATCGTTATTTCTTATATCAACTGCTCCGCCGAGGTAAAGGCGCTGAGCGATATCATTTGCACCTCTTCCAACGCGGAAAAGATCGTTGAAAGCATCCCTCCCGGGCAAAAGATCATTTTTGCTCCGGATCGCAATTTAGGGGCTTACCTGGTGAAGAAGACAGGCAGGGATATGCTGCTTTGGGACGGGGCCTGCATGGTTCATGAAATTTTCAGCCTGGAAAAGATAACGAAGCTGAAAATCAGGCATCCGAATGCAAAATTGATCGCACATCCCGAGTGTGAGGAACCCATATTGCGTCTGGCGGACTTTATAGGCTCTACCACGGCCTTATTAAAATATTCCCAATCCAACGCCTCTCAGGAATTTATCGTGGCAACAGAGGCCGGAATACTGCATCAGATGCAATTGGCCTCTCCGGGCAAAACATTCATTCCGGCTCCTCCGGATAACAGCTGTGCTTGTAATGATTGTCCCCATATGAAGCTGAATACCCTGGAGAAGCTGTATCTCTGCATGAAATACGAGGAACCGGAGCTGATCATGGACGAGGCGTTGAGGACGGCTGCCAGAAGGCCTATTGAGCGCATGCTGGAGATCAGCGCTCAGTATGGGTTATAGTGGATAGCTGAGAGATATCACGCCGGAGGTGAAGAGTTTAGGGCTCTTTCCGGTAACTCTGATAATCGATGATCCTGTTAATTTTTGTTCTGGTTGAACTAGTAGCAGAATGTGACTGATCGGAGCAGCTGCGAAGGAATGTCTCTTTCGCTTACAATAATATTATGTCTTATTTATATATTATATAATTTATATATAAAACTGCCCTTTTACCGCCCCATATAGACCATCAGGATCTGGACATCACTTGGGTTTACTCCACTGATCCGGCTGGCTTGTCCCAAGGTCCGGGGTCGGATCTTTTTGAATTTTTGCAGGGCTTCGTTCGAGAGTGAATTTATCTTGTCGTAATTGAAACTGTCTGGAATGAGGAGATCTTCTAACTGTGCCATCTTCTGAACCAATTCTTTTTCTTTTTCTATGTAGACGGCATACTTGATCTGTATCTCTGCTTCTTCTACTATCTCTCTATCGAATTCATCGAGGGTAAGCGCCAGGCGGGGAATGGCATTGATCATGGAAGGGAGATCTATGCCAGGACGGAGAAGCACCTGGTTAGCTTTTTGTTTTTGAGTAAGAGTAGCGGAATTTTTGTCAAGCAGGTATTGTTCGGATTCTATCTGTTCGAGAGAGAATTCGCGGAGGGTTGTTTTTATTTTTTCGACCCCTGTTTTTTTAACGAGTGTTCTATCCATTCTTTCCTGCGATGCCAGTCCGAGGCGATAGCTTAATTCTGTCAGGCGAAGATCCGCGTTGTCTTGCCGGAGCAGTGTTCTGAATTCTGCTCTTGAGGTAAACATGCGATAAGGTTCTTCTGTACCCTTACTGATGAGATCGTCAATGAGAACGCCTATGTAGGCTTCACTTCTTTTGAGAATGACAGCTTCCAGCTGATTGATCTTTTGGTGTGCATTGATGCCGGCCATGAGGCCCTGGCAAGCTGCTTCCTCATAACCGGTGGTTCCGTTGATCTGCCCTGCAAAGAAGAGGTTGTCGAGACCCTTGGTTTCCAAAGAATGCCTGAGCTGGGTAGGTGGAAAGTAATCATATTCTATCGCGTAACCGGGACGAAAGATGCGGACTTTCTCAAATCCGGGAACATGACGAAGTGCTTCATATTGTACTTCTTCGGGGAGCGACGTCGAAAATCCATTCACATAAATCTCTACCGTATTCCATCCTTCGGGTTCTATAAAAAGTTGATGGCGATCTCTCTCTGCAAAACGATTGATCTTATCTTCAATGCTGGGACAATAACGAGGTCCTACTCCTTCAATTCTGCCCGTATACATAGGGCTTCTATCAAAGCCTGTTTTAAGAATATCATGGACGGTTTGACTGGTATAGGTTATCCAACAGCTCCGTTGCTCTTTTGGTTTTGGGGTGTTCAGGTAGGAAAAACCAACGATCTCATCATCGCCTTTTTGCTCTTCCATTTTGGAATAATCCAGGCTGCGACCATCGATCCTGGGAGGCGTGCCTGTTTTAAGGCGATCACTTTCAAATCCAAGAGACACCAATTGTTCTGTGATTCCGGTGGCAGCTTTTTCCGCGACTCTCCCACCTCCAAACCTCTTTTCGCCTATATGTATAACACCGTTGAGAAAAGTTCCGCTGGTGACAACTACCGCCCGGGATTGTATTTCGTGTCCAAGGCCGGTGACGACGCCATAAACTTTATTATCCTTGACCAACAACGAACTAACCATATCTTGGTAAAAGTCTACATTAGGGGTCTTTTCAAGCATATCACGCCAGGTGGCAGCAAAGAGCATCCGGTCACTTTGTGCACGGGGACTCCACATAGCAGGTCCTTTTGACCGATTGAGCATTCGAAATTGAATCATGCTTGCGTCAGTGACAATTCCAGAATATCCTCCCATAGCATCTATTTCTCGCACAATCTGGCCTTTGGCAATACCACCCATGGCCGGATTACAGCTCATTTGAGCGATGGTTTGCATATTCATGGTTATCAAAAGAACCTTTGAACCGAGATTAGCTGCTGCTGCTGCTGCTTCGCAACCGGCATGACCGGCGCCTACTACAATTACATCGTATTTAGGAAACATAGTGCGGCAAAATTACCATTTCCGTTCCACGTGGAACAGAATGGGTATGTAAATATTGTTTGTAAGCGAATGTATTAGCAGATATTTTCTTTACGCTGGGGCGAGGACCAGATGGTTATAAGTGCAGGAGAGTATAAGGAGACCTTTATTTATTGGGGGCTCTTTTTTGTATAATGTATCCTTATATGGGTAACTGCCTATATGGGTAACTGAGCAAGTAACCAGGGATTACTTCTAAAGGAGAAGGAGGTACCAGTTGGATATCTGGGAATATTGAGAGAAAGGTTCTACCAATTTTTAGTGTGTAGAAAAATATAGTCATGCTGATACCCCGAAGGGGAATGTATATCTAACCTCTGAGGTAGGTAGGTGTGGATAGTGCTGAGCACATGTGTGAGATAGTAAATGAGCATTATTCATTCTTGAAAATGGAAAAAGCTTTACAGAAGTAGCTAACTATTGGATGCTCAGCAGATGAGATTTCATTTTATCGGCGTCAAATTGCCTCCATTTAGTTTAAAATCACATTGATTTGATAGCATTTTAAATCGAAAAGAGATGAGGAACGTGAATATTATAAATCAAACGACCCTTAAGAGATCAGTGTATCATCTGTTTGGATATCTGGTAATGGATATTATAAGGCTCTTGATGACCATTAGTAAGTTGTCTTGGGGCCTTTTTTTGACTTTTGTGCTCGTTTGGAGAATCGTTGTTTAAAGGATGGAAATTATGGACCTAAGATTAGAGTAATTGAAGGCTTTTTTTGGCGTAGTGAAATTTATCTTCCTGTACTAAGCTGCTGACTTTAGGATTTTGCTCGCTGTGATTGATATTGTCCTTTTCCCGTAGTATTGTCCTTTGGGTTCCGTTTGCCTGATAGTTTTGGATATAAGTTTCAATAGGCAGGAGGGTGACAGGCTAGATATTAGGTCAAGGCTATTAGCTAATAAGAGACTTGGGGGTATACTCCAATACCATAGAAATTCTTTACTGTGGCCGCCAGAGATAGGCAGGATTATACATGTAGAGTGTTCCACATGGAACATTCAGGAGAAATAAAGGGCCAGATACTTATCCTCCATTTTCCTCATTAATACTTCTTCCTCTTTTTTCTTATCTCTATATCCACATAAATGTAAAGCACCATGAAAAATTACACGGTGCATCTCTTTCTTTAAAGTAGTCTTAAAATGGCCGGCATTCTCCCTTACCCTGTCAACACTAATGTATATTTCAGCATTTATAGCTTCGTCCGGTTCAGATAGGCCAAAAGTGATGATATCAGTGTAAAAGTCATGTTTAAGGTATAACTTATTGATCTCCAGGAGATATTCATCAGAGCAAAAGATATAATTCAGCTCCTGTAGTTTCTTTCTCTCTCTTTTAAACAGTGTTTCTATAAAAGATTTCAGGGAAGAGCGTTCAGTAAGAGAAAAGCCGTCCTGAAGGAAGTGAAATCGAATTTTTGATGCAGATGAAGTAGAAGACATTTTGAAAGTGCTAAGCTTATTTGAGCCGGCAAAGTTTAATTTTATTTACCGCTTTACAAGGGATAATTTTGTTCTATAATGAAGAGATTATCAGAGTTAGGACCCGGAACAATTGCCAGAATACATTCTTTCGAAAAGAACGACCTGTTCCTGAAATTAATGGAAATGGGCTGTGTACCAGGTGAGCTGATCAAGGTTGAGCTAATTGCCCCCCTGGGAGATCCTATTTCTATAACAGTGGCAGGTTATAACTTAAGCCTCCGCCTTGATGAGGCAGAAAATATTTTCATGGAAGAGGAGGTATTATAATGCAGATCGGTTTGTATTTCGGATCATTTAACCCCATTCACCACGGACACCTGCTTATTGCCAATTATATCCTGGAGAACACTGAACTCGATCAGGTATGGTTTGTCGTTTCCCCGCAAAATCCTCTGAAGCCTTCCGGGTCACTTCTGAATGAATATCATCGCCTTTACCTGGTGAAATTGGCTGTTGAAGGTGAAAACCGGTTAAAAGCATCCGATATTGAATTTAAATTACCCAAGCCATCTTATACAGCGGATACCCTTACTTATTTGCAAGAGAAGTATCCTGCCCATAAATTCTCCCTGATCATGGGTAGTGATAGCTTTCAGAATCTTTCGAAATGGAAAAATCATACGTTCATCCTTCAGAATTATCCGGTCTATATTTATAAACGTACCCAGCACGAGGTCCTCCCCGCTTACCCCGGAACAAAAAAAATCATTGTACTCTCAGCCCCTCTCCTGCCCATTTCGGCAACAGAGATTCGTAAAAAAATTAAAGAAGGGAAATCTATCCGTTACCTGGTCCCGGATAACGTAAGGGAAGAAATAGAAAAAAACGGTTATTACCGGTAAGAACAACTTTACAAAAGACCCTCCTGCATTTTTTTAGGGAGAGATCTTACCACCAGCTCATAAGAATCATCGATCATTTCTTTCAGCATCCTTATAGAAAGACTCCCATCCACGGTGACGGTATTCCATAGTTTCTTATTCATATGATATCCCGGTTGAATAGCCGAAAATTTTTCCCGCCATTCAATGGCCTTTTCAGGATCACATTTTACGTTGAATTGTAACACCGGGCTGTCAAGAGAGCTTAAAAGAAATATCTTTCCTTTGACTTTGAATACCAGGGTCGTTTCGCCGAATGGAAATCCTTCCTCCACCTCTTTCTTCTCCAGACAATAGCTACGTAAAGATTCTATATCCATTTTTAATTATATTATAGATTAGATAAATATATAAATATTTAATTAGTACTTGTATAATCAAAACATGCCAGCCTTACCCATACCCGCCCTCTTATACTCAATCCCCCTAAAGACCGGAGATGATCGGTAGTGATCGTCGCTTTCCAAAACTCACGGTTGCCAGATTGTGCAGTTACCGATATAAAAAATAACAAAACGCAGAAGAGGACGGATTTTTTATTTTAGATTGTTTGGTCCTTATTCAATATACAAAATCAGGACGAAAAAAGGTCAATAAAGAACCCCGGGCCCGATAACAGGCATTATCATCCGAAATAGCAGAAGCGATATCTCTGATAACGACGAATGGCGAAACCCTCATGAACAACATTAAAAAGATAGTATGTTCCGAAGTAAACACCTGTTAAATCCCTGAACTGGACGATTCCTTTTGTTCATGTTTTCAACAATCAATAAATTGTACGCTCATTCACCGTGGTTACCATTACACCCAAAAAAGAAACTTGAAGATTTTATATCGACATATTGCTTTTCTGAAAGCAGTGTTCTTGTATAGTATTTCTGCCTTCGGCGGACCCCAGGCGCATTTTGCCATGATGATGAAGACATTTGTGAACAAGCGGAGGGACGTCACCGAGGAAGAATTAATGGACTACAATGCCTTTTGTCAACTGCTTCCCGGAGCTTCTTCTACACAGACACTCACCCTGATCGGTTATAAAAGGGGCGGCGTTGTCCTGGCTATGGTGACCCTGGTGATCTGGACGCTGCCCGCCTGTATCTTGATGGGCTGTTTTTCTTTTTTCCTGGGATACATCAACCAGCGTACACTAAAAACTGTCGAGCTCTTCCGCTTTGTCGCGCCCATGGCCGTAGGTTTCCTCGTCTATGCTGCGCAGAAAGCATTCATGATCTCCATCCATAACACCATTACACGTGTTATCCTGGCGGTCAGCGCCATCGCTACCTTTTTCCTGTTCAAGACCCCATGGATCTTTCCGATCCTCATTGTCCTGGGAGGTTTCGTCACGAACCTGAGCAGCCGCCGTATCCCTCAAAAAGAATTATTACCTAAAAAGATCAAGTGGGGCAATATCTGGCTGTTCGCAATTATTTTCCTTTTGGCCGGAGCCGGTAGTGAAATTTCCCGAAAGAACAACTGGCCCAGCCGCCCGGCGCTCAACCTTTTCGAAAACACCTATCGCTTCGGAAGCCTCGTCTTTGGGGGAGGGCAGGTGCTGATCCCTATGATGTACGAACAATTCGTAGTTCGCCCGGAATCACAAAAGCTGATTCAACGCAATCCCAATATCATCCGCATCAATAAAGAGGATTTCTTTTCGGGAGCGGGAATGGTCCAGGCCATACCGGGACCTGTCTTTTCGGTGGCTTCCTTTATGGGAGGGATTGCCATGAAGGACAGGGGACCTGCCATGCAGGTTCTGGGATGTATTATCGCCACCACGGGAGTATTTTTACCGAGCGCCTTGCTGGTCCTCTTCTTTTTTCCGATCTGGCACAATTTGAAAAAATATGCAACGGTATACCGCGCCCTGGAAGGAATTAATGCCGTTGTAGTAGGAATAATGATCGCAGCAGCTTTTTACATGATGAAAGACATTCCCACCGTCAAATGGGAGGATCTGTTATTGAATACGGGCGTGATTGCCGGCACCTGGTGCCTCTTGAATTTCACCAGGCTTCCATCACCTGTGATCGTACTGTGCTGCCTGCTGCTGGGCTTGGGATTCGCTTAGCATCGTCCTCTGATCCGGGCTATCGGGATATCCGGCAGTTCCTGATACTTAATGTCTTCCTCTTCCGCCCTGGTGACTGAATTTTCTACCACCACCGCCACCGCTGCCTCCGCCGCCAGGCCTCCTGGATTTTCGGGGATTGTATTCAGGAGAAGGGCCAAATTGTTCAGGCACCGGCACTTTTGTCACCGGGCTGCCCAATAAGTCTTCTATGACCCTGAACTTATTTTGTTCTTTTTCACTGATAAAAGTATAAGCTACCCCGTCCGTTTCAGCCCGGGCAGTACGTCCGATACGGTGTATGTAGTCCTCCCCGTCATTGGGAACATCGTAGTTGATGACCAGGTCGATATTGTCAATGTCAATGCCCCGCGACAGAATATCGGTTGCTACGAGAATTTGCAGCCGCCTGCTTTTGAATTCCAGCAAGACCTCTTCTCTTCCATTCTGGTCGAGGTCGGAATGGATCTCTTTTACGTTAAAACGGGAGCGTTTCAGCTCCATCGTCAATTGCTTGACATTATGCTTTTTGGAGCAAAAAATAAGAATGCTCTTAAAATTAGTAGACTTAAGCAACCATTTTATCAGCGGGATCTTCTGCGCTTCATACACGATAAATGCATTCTGTACGATCCTGGCCGGCGGCTTGGAAATAGCGATGTTGATTTCCGCAGGCTCATGAAGGATTTTCCTGGCCAGGTCCCGGATCTTCATCGGCATTGTGGCGGAAAAAAGCAGGTTTTGCCTTACAGGAGGCAGGTAGGAGATGATCTTCATGATATCGTCATAAAAACCCATGTCCAGCATCCTGTCAGCTTCATCCAGCACCAGGTAATGCAATCCCTTCAGCTTTACATAGCCCATATTCAGATGAGCGATCATCCTGCCCGGTGTACAAATGACAATGTCAGCCCCTTTGGAAAGCGCTTGCTTTTCATTGTTGAAGCTGCTGCCATCCCCTCCCCCATATACCGCTATCGAGCTGATAGGGGTAAAATAGGACAGTCCTTCCAGGTTCTGCGCTATCTGAACAGCCAGCTCCCGGGTAGGAACGATCACGAGAGCATTGACCTGATCCTCGATCCGGGATGCTAACAGCTTATGGATGATCGGCAAAAGGAAAGCGGCCGTTTTACCAGTGCCCGTTTGAGCAGAAGCAATAATGTCTTTACCGGATAATATGAGGGGGATTACCTGTTCCTGAACGGGAGTCGCATTTTCGTATCCTGAAGCATCTATGCCTTCCAAAAGGCTTTCATTCAGTCCAAATTCTTTAAAAGTCAAGATAAAATAGTTAAAAGACCGGCCATTTTACAAGCAACGAACCGGAAATATTGGTTAAAATAATGTCCAAATTTAAAATAAATAAGCGACAAGCGTGTTTACGTATGTTTCCAGTCCTTAAAGTTCGGAGTTTTACTTCGAATAAAGTGCCAAAGAGCAGCTTTTTAGAAAATTAGCTCGTCTTCGGCGAAAATCGGCCTGTTGGTCTGGATGACAAGGCAGGTGGCCTATTTGGAGAATAGAAGCAAACATTTAATTTCCAGCGGGGAACTTAGTAACTTCCCCCCCGGAAAGAAACTGTGATCCGGAATTGTAATTTAATGCTTGCTTGCTTGTTACTAATTTTGTAACTAACTGGTGAACAACAACTATCATGACGGCAGAACATCAACGACTGGCAGTTAACGCTGCTAAAAAAATACCTTTGGAACAATGGGGCCCCTATCTGAGTGAAAGGCAATGGGGGACAGTAAGGGAAGATTATAGCGCAAACGGGGATGCCTGGCATTATTTCCCTTATGACCAGGCTCATTGCAGGACCTATTTTTGGGGAGAGGACGGTATTGCCGGAATTTCTGATTTTTTCCAGAACCTCTGTTTTGCCGTTGCCCTGTGGAATGGGAAAGACCCTATTCTGAAAGAACGCCTCTTCGGCCTGGGTAATAAGGAAGGCAATCACGGAGAAGACGTTAAAGAGCTCTATTACTACCTGGATAACACGCCTACCCATTATTACATGGAGTACCTGTATAAATATCCCCAACAGGAATTCCCCTACAAGGCCTTGCTGGAAGAAAATCGCAAACGTTCCAAAGAAGAACCCGAATATGAGATCCTGGATACGGGCGTTTTTGATAATAATGAATATTTCGATGTGCATATCATCTATGCCAAGCAGAATGCGAAGGATATTTCTATCCGGATCGATGTACATAACCGGCATACGGAAGCTGCAGATATTACCGTGCTGCCCACCCTATGGTTTTACAACCGCGGGCATTATGACGGCGGGGAGAAAAAACCAGTGATCGTCAGCAGGGATAAGAGCTCTGTTAAAGCAACCCATAGCCGCCTGGGCGCCTATTACTTTTATTTTCAGCCGGCTCAACATTGTCTTTTCACGGAAAATGAGACCAATACAGAAAAAGTATCCGGGATCCCCAATAAGACCCCATTCGTCAAAGATGCTTTCCATGATGCCGTTATTAATAAGAGCAACCTGGAAGCCCTCCAGCAAAAAAAGACCGGGACAAAATTCGCTCCCGTTTATCATTACAATATTGCACCCGGAGAGACAAAGTCCATCTACCTGCGCCTGAGCAATAAGATCATAGAAAATCCGCTTTCCAGCGGCGCAGCAGGCATTTTTGCCAATCGCAAAGAGGAAGCGGACGCTTTTTACCAGGCTATCCTCCCGAAGAATATCACCCCGGAAATGGCGAATGTGCAAAGACAAGCGCTGGCCGGGCTCTTGTGGAGCAAGCAATATTATCACTTTGACGTAGAGCGCTGGCTGACCACCAGCGATGGGATCTCCCCGGTGAATGCCGGCAAGCTCAATGGCCGCAACCATGACTGGAAGCATTTGAAGAACCAGGATATTATTGCTATGCCGGACAAATGGGAGTACCCCTGGTATGCTGCCTGGGATCTTGCCTTCCAGAGTATCTCCATGGCACTTGTAGACCCTGTCTTTGCCAAACACCAGCTGTTGCTCATTATGCGGGAATGGTATATGAAGCCGGATGGTCAGATACCTGCCTACGAATGGAATTTCAGTGATGTTAACCCCCCCGTACAAGCCTGGGCTGCCCTGCAGGTCTACCGGATAGAAAAAGACCGTAGTGGAAAGGGAGATATCGGATTCCTGAAAAAGATCTTTTTCAAATTACTGATCAATTTTACCTGGTGGATCAACCGGAAAGACGCTAACGGAAATAATATGTTCGAGGGCGGCTTCCTGGGATTGGACAATATCGGTGTATTCAACCGCAGTCATCAGCTATCCAATGATATGCAGCTGGAACAGGCTGACGGTACCAGCTGGATGGGCATGTACGCGCTGAACATGATGGACATGGCTCTTGAGATCGCCATGAAGGATGAAACGTTTGAAGATACGGCCACCAAATTTTTCGAACATTTCGTGCTCATCGCAGAAGCCCTTAACGAACAGGGAATGTGGAACGAAGAGGATAAATTCTTTTACGATACGCTCTCCGTCGGCGGGTCACCGGTACAGTTACGCATCCAGTCTATTGTAGGACTCACCACTCTTTTCGCCGTTTCCATCATTGAGAAAAAGATGTTGCACAAACTGGCGGATTTTAAAAAGCGCATAAGCTGGTTTGAAAGCTACAGGCTGAAGAACAAACGTTACTGGCCGAATGAAGAGCATAGCGATGGCGAACAGATCCTCTTATCCCTGGTGCCCAGGGAAAGAGTGGTGTATTTATTGGAACGACTGCTGAATGAAGCAGAATTCCTCTCTTCCGGCGGCATCAGGGCTTTGTCGAAATACCATGAGCAGCATCCCTATACCATTAATATCAGCGGGGTGGACTATAACATTAAATATGATCCGGGCGACTCGACGTCAGATTTTTTCGGAGGCAATTCCAACTGGAGAGGCCCGGTATGGATTCCCATCAATTACCTGATCATCCAGTCGATCCGCCAGTTCGGAAAATTCTATGGCGACGGCCTCCTGGTGGAATACCCTGTTGGTTCAGGTAACAAGCTGAACCTGGAGCAGGTTGCGGGCGAATTGACGCAACGGGTAGTAAGTCTTTTTGGAAAGGACGCTACCGGCAAACGTCCTCTGCACGGCAAATACAACTGGTTCTATCAACGCCCCGGTAATCAACATCTCTTACTCTTTTACGAATACTTTCACGGGGACACTTGTCATGGTCTGGGAGCCAGCCATCAGACCGGCTGGACTTCCCTGGTGGCTGAGCTGATCAGTGAACTGGCCGCTAAAAAGCCAGCTGATAAGTAGAAAGGTAAACAGCCGGCTTAATGATTCACCAACAATTTTACCTGCTCCGGCTTCAGTCCGTCGAAGAATTGTAAGATATACATACCATTGGGGATGGTCCGGATATTATCAATTGTTATATTATTCTGACCGGCATGGGCCTGGTGCTGATGTTGCCAGATCACACTTCCTTTCAGATCGAATAACCGGAGGCTGATCGTAGTTTGCGCCAGTGAGTTGAAGCTTACGGTAACGGATTCCTTTGCGGGATTGGGGTAGACAGATAATTTACCCGAAAGTCCGCCGGCCTGTATGGAAACGATCTTGCTATACATAGACTGTCCGGATCCTTCTACTTCTTTGATACGATAGTATACTGTTCCGCCCTTGTCAAAGCCGGTATTATCAGGATATTCGTAACGGGCCTTATCAGCATTGCCCGATTGACGGGGTAGGTTTCCGATCGCAGTGAAATTAATACCATCCCCGCTCTTTTCTACCACGTATTCCACCGTGTTGACCTGCGGCGCGACATCCCACTTAATGGTCACCAGGCCATTGTCCTGATCTGCGGCCAGGTCCAGAAAAGTCACGGGCAATACAATACAGGTAAGGGGGAATTTTGGAGTCTGGAGTTGAGTGATAGTGGTAGAAAGGATTCCCGGGGAGCCGGCTGTTGCTCCGTAGTTCGTTGTATTGGCGCTGGTAAGGCCCGCATTTCCTCCATTGACAGTATTGAGCGCAGTGCTGAGCGGGCTCAGCGGAACGTTCGTATAAATAACACCGCCGCCGCCGCCGCCGCCAGGCCCGTGTGCGGGGTTATTATTACTGTTTTTTGTCACTTCATTACTACCCCCGATGCCTCCTTTGGCGCTAACGGTGACCGTACTGAGATTGCCTGTGTTACTGTAGATAAGTATGCTGCCACCGGCGCCGGCGCCGCCGCCGCCGTCATTTACTACTGTGTTATTACCGGAAGCTCCATTAGCCTTAATGGTGCCGGGACCGGTGATCGAATTGGCTACCAGGATGATAATTCCCCCGCCAGCTACACCGCTGCTGGCAAAACCATTTTTCGGGTAACCCGTAGCGTCATTAGTGGTACCCGCGCCGCCACCGCCACCCATTACCAGGCGGGAAGGTGAGGCCTGGGCAAAAATGGATCCGGGTTTTCCTCCGCTGGGAGTGGCGGAGCTCCATGCATTTCCTCCCTTCCCTCCGGCCCCTCCGTTCCCTCCACCCCCGCCTCCGGTATTCTCATCATTATTGTTGGCGGGGTTTCCGTCTGTTCCGCCTCCACCGGCATTACCGGGGGCTCCCATTCCATAACTTCCGTTCGGGTATCCTTCTGAAGCAGAAACATCCAAAAAGGCGTTGTTATCGTTCAGGTACTTCGGCGTACCGGCAATGCCCTCTCCTTTACCGCCGTTGGCGTTAGAAACAGATGACGTAATATAGTCGCTGCTGGAACCGGAACCCGCACCTGTAAAAGCCCTTCCGCCGCCGCCACGAAATCCGAATCCGGAGGCGTCGATCGTCTGGGCGTTTAAATTAATATTGTCCGTAGCATAAAGGACTACCATACCGCCGGACTTCCCATCCCAACGGGGCGCTGTAACAGGGCCAGTCAATAGGAGATCGTAATAAACGGGCACGCTCACGACCTGGTAAGTATACTGTCCGTCTGTTCCGAAAGGCGTATTTCTATAACTATTGACCAGTGCTGAAGCGAGGTGCAGCGTACCACCCGTCAACGGTACGCTATTGGAGGCCACCACATATTCCATAGTACCAGCCAGCAGGTTGCCGTTATTCAGGTAACCACTACCGTTACCGGCGCTGGAACCGCTGCCATACTTGTTGGAATTAGAAGAGCTGATCTGGGCGCCCTGCATTTGGATCACCAACAGAATATCCCCGGGGCTGATGGGCTTGCTACCGTAGGTGACCGCATCCAGGACAATGGAGGAAGTTCCGGCATTTACGTTCGCCTGAATAGCGGGATAAAAGGTGTTTGGATTGGAGCTGACAGAAGAAGTCGAAGTCATCGGACAGCTTTGAGCTATTACGGTATGTTGATAGAAAGAGAAAAGAGCTACCCAAACGTAGAGATGCTTCATAAGGGTCGAATTAAGGTTGACGGATTAGGGTTTAGTATTGGGAGAGGAACAGCTAAATTACGGCCAAACTATAATATTATGTTAATCAATCATGTACAGAAAGCTGCGCTATAGGGATTCTCTCGCTGCCGGAATCAAATTCCAAATCCGGGAAAAAGTTTGATATGAAGAAAGGAGTAATATAGCGGAAGACTATTCCGGAGGCTACTGTAAGTGGAAATGCATACTAAGGCCTGCATTATAAGCGATGCCATATTCGCTCACCCGCTGCTGGTCGGAAGGCTTTTTCAACTTTATGAAATGGTTGTAGGCCCCATGCCTGTTATCATAATAACCCAATCTCCACTGGGAATTAAAATCCATATCCAGGCCAAGCCCCGCGAATAATCCCGGCTGCCAGCCATGAAAGCTTACCGGAAACCAGTAAGCCCTGATAGCCGGCTCCACAAAAAGCCCGGCCCTGCGCAGGGATAATTGCCTGTTATATTGAGAAGCCAGCTGCCTGTAATCCGGAGGCAGATTTCCATTCAATGAAATAATATCACGGTGATAACCGGCGCCGAGCCCTGCCAGCAGCAGGAATCGACTGTTTTTTATTAAGGCATCGTACAAGCCGGCTAACAGGTTAAAAGAAGTGAGGTTCTTCGCTGAAACAATCGTGGATAATTTTAAGCTGTACATTAACCTCGAAGCAACAGGCATGGCTGCTATTTCAACATTCACGCTTGCAGGAATAGGAGGTTCGGCAGGATAGCCATATTTGGCCATCCAACGATTTATATGGGGATCATTGGCATGGGTAAAGCTGATGCTGTTGTTAATGAGCAGGGAAAATACCGAATCCTGCCGGTTTTGTGCATATGCAGAGCCGGCTGCGACCCATGTAATTAAAAACAGAAATCCCCGCAGCTTCATTGTTTAAATATAGAAAAAAAGGAAGGCAGTTCATAGCTATTAACAATTTAAGACGGGGCAAAATCATTCCTCAATCATTCAGGACCAGCTCCTTTTTTTCTTTCAGCTCTTTTTTTGTCATATTAAATAAGATACTATGTCGGTTGTTCACCCGTTGTACCAGGTGAACATGGGCGATGAAGCTCTCTACGATCTGGATCTTGTCGCTGGGTGTCACCACCAGGAGCTGAAGATGTAATTGTTTGCAAAGCTCCATGAGGTAAGTCGCTTTTTCTTCATCCTGGTTGCTGAAGCTTTCGTCCACGGCAATAAAGCGAAGGCTTTTCGAATTGCGGCCTTCCCGGGTGATGCCGAACTGATAGGCGATGGCGCTGCAGAGGATCGTATAGGTCAGTTGTGCTTTTTCTCCTCCGGACAGCTGCCCCATCTGCCGGTAGGTTTTCTTAAGCTCATTGGTCTCCCGGAATTTTTCATCCGCCCAGAATTCAAACCAGTTGCGAACGTCTAATACGCGGCTGCGGTAAGCCTCGCTTTCATCCAGGGAATCGATAAAAGCCTGAACGTTCTGCTTAAAGTGCAACGCTTTGTCTTCGAAACTATTTTGCTGCCAGTCGGCAGCTTGAGGAAGTGCATTGAGCAGCTTATGCCGGAACTCCTTGATAACGGTATCTGTGACAGGCCGGATGCCCAGCTGGATATAGGTATCGGGGAGGCGATTGAAATTAATGCCGCTTAAAGACTGATTGAGCGTGGAAATACTATTTTTGATCTTTCTTTCCCAGCTTTCCAGCTCTTCGTTCAACACGCCCATTTTTATAACGGCGGTATCATGCAGCAGACGTTCGAAATCTTTTTTGTAACGGGGAAGATTTTCCGATTCGAGCTTTTCCAGCCATTCCAGGTATTCTCCCGCATATTCCCTGTCTGCGGAAAATGGTTGGGTATCGGCGGCCCAGTCGGTAAAGCGTTGCAAGACTTCCAGCGGCGGATTCTTTATCTTATTGATAGCCCGCTCCAGGTCACGTCCTTCTTTAGCGGCAGCCTCTTCATATTGCCGGGCGGATAATTCTGCCGTTTCCGTCAGCTGCGTATAAAGCGGATCGACCGTGTTCAGCGAAAGCGTATTTTCTGTGAGCGCGGGACCATGTTTTTGCTGGAATTGTAATAAGGTGTCCTTGTCCTCTTCCGTAAGCAAATTGACGAAGCCGGTAAGGTCATTCCGCTCTTTCTCCCGGTGCTGAAGATTACTCTCCTGCAGGGTAATTTTTTTGACGAGTTCGTCTTTCTCTTTTTCCCGGCCAGCGAGTTTTTCCCGGATCCCGTCCAATTGCTGTGTCAGCGTTTTTAATTGATCACTGCTCTTTTTTAGCTTAGCGGCCTGTTCTTCAACATGATGGATCGCTTGCCGGATGGCGGGAATATTGATGCTCTTGAAATCGGTATGATCCCGAATATTTTTGACGGCGAATACCTGTTCCTGCAGGCGGCTGTTCCGGTGGGTGGCCCGCTGCAGGGCTTCCCCGGCCTGCTCTTGTTCTGTCAGCAGCTGAGACCGCCTGTTTTGCAGCGCCTCTTTCTTTTTCTCATTGTTCCAGCCCATCACATACCGGCTGATATCATTCTTCCATGGCCGGTCATCTTTTTCATGCCGGTCCCTGTTCTTCATGAGCCCCTGGAGCGTAATAGCCTTGTCATAACGCTCCAGCGATTTCTCACTCTCTACGCAGCTGAAATTATATTGTTGTATGATCTGCTGGCTTACCCAGGCGCTGAGCGGATGGTCGGCATGAAAATCCAGCTTGTGCCAGACAGTGCCGTCGTCGGCATGTTGCTGTAGGGCAATATCCTTTACCAGGTTGTAGACGAGGCGTTCTTTCAGATTGGTGGTGTTAACATAGCGGTTGACCTTTTTATAATGTCTGTCCGGCACCAGCAGCCGGGTGGATAGAGGGTATAGCAGTTTTTCCAGGGCTGGCTGCCAATTGCCGTCTTCGTTCCTTACCTGCATCAGCTCTCCGGCGAAAGGGAGATCATGGTCATCCAGCTTCAGCTCGTTGCAGAGATCCCGGCGAAGGCTGATCAGGTTAGCTGGAATATTGTTCTTGCTTTGCAGCAGAACATTCAGCTCGCTCTCGATGTTTTTCTTTTCCTCTCCGGCTTTCTTTTGGCGGTCCTGTGCTTCGAACAGGTCTTCATTATTATTGCGGATCTCCGTGGCCAGTCTCTTATCGCTCCGGTCGGCTTCTTTTTTTATACGCTGATAACCGGCTTCTTCGGTTGGATTTGTTTCTTCCAGGTGAAGAAGCGTACACCATTCCATAAACTTCTTCAAGGAGATCTCGGCCTCCTTCACTTGTGTTTCGAGAGCCTCCTTTTCCCTTTGCAACGCCTGCAGACGCTGCCCGGCTTTATTCTGCTCCAGCTGATTGAGGGTCTGCCGCTCTTCTTCGCGCAGGGCGTCAATTTCCTGCCGGGCATCCGCAGACTGATGCTGTAGGAGAGCAACCTCTTTTTCCAGGGTCAATATATATTCATCCAGCAGATGATATTTCGTATAGTTCCTCCAGATCTTAGCAGTGTCTACTTCATGGCGGGATTGTTTGCTCAGCTCAGACTGTTCTTTGAAGGATAGAAAATGTTTCTTCAATGGCTGAAGGAGCCGAACCTGCTCTTCCGATTTTTCGATGTTCCGCTGGGCATCGATCAGCGTAGTCAGGTGTTTTTTCAATTCCTGGAACTCTACCTCCATATTGCGGGGCTCCAGCATATTGGTGCGGATAAACTCATTGAGCTCTCCCAGCACTTTTATCCCCATGGTTTGGTTAAAAAGGCTCAGGGCCTGCATGCTTTGCATGCCCAGCACTTCCACCATGCGTTGTGCATACCGGCTGGCGGCATCGAACCATTCCACCTGTTTGCGGCTGCCCTTATTGTATTGCTGGTCGATCCGCCGGCGCCAGTTGCCGCCGAGGTCGAAGGGCCGGAAGTCATCTTCGATATGCAGGGGTTTATGGGCGATGGCGAAGATCCGTTTCATATCTCCTCCGCTGAAATAGCGGACCTGGAACAGGGTTACGAATTGCTCAGCCTCGTTGGCAAAGCTGGCCAGCAGGATGCTGTATGCCTGCTCTTTATTTTCCCGCAGGTAGAGGGTCTTGCTGGACTGGCCGTTCTCGGTATGGATGCTGCCATAACCGCCCATGACATAGGATTCTTCGGTGCGGTCTCCCTTTTTCTCGCTGCCGGAAGACTGGTTGTAAAACCGGTGTTTCTTTTCAGGCACGATCAGCGTCAGCAGGGCATCGACAAACGTAGTTTTCCCGCTGCCGTTAGCTCCGGTAAGCAAAGAGGTTTCCCCGCCGGGAGCGATCTTCCAGACATGTTCGTCGAAGGTGCCCCAGTTGAAGACCTCCATATACTGCAAACGAAACCCGGATTTGTTTTCATCAGTACTAAATACGCCCAGCTGCATGTTCGGTAAGTTGTTGTTTGAAGTTTTCCAATAGCTCGTTGTCTACCCGTGCCTTAATGATCTTTTTGATCCGGAATTTCTGTTCATCCGGTAAGTCGTGGTTTTCCACTTTTTCCAGGAAATCCAGCTCTTCCACCCGGTCGATCAGGCGGTCGAGGTCCCGGATGAATTTTACCCGGCTGGGATTTTCTTTAAAGAACAGCTCCGCATATTCTTTTATTTCCCGTCTTTTTTTGATCAGCTCACGGGCTCCCGCCTCTCCGACTTCGAATTCCGCCATCATATCCCGCAGCAGGACGAGCAGGATGCTTTCTTCATAACCCAGCTGTATCCGTCTCACCCATCCGGCAACGTTCTCTTCTTCGTCCAGGCGGGCCTGTTCCAGGTAGGCATACCCGTCGTCCTTTTCCAGCACGAGGATCAGCCCCATTTGCTGGAGGAAACGTGTAAGCTCGGCCTGGTAGGACAGCAGCTGTTCCCAGGCGGTCTTTTCAAGGTATTCCACCGGCCCTTTCAAGAGCTTGATGAAGACGGTGGTATAAGGTAATATCGTTTGTTTGTCTGTACTCATTTGAGCAAAAGCTTTTTACATTAATTTATTACAGTCTGTTTTTTCGATGTTGCCGGCATGTCGTTGCTTTCTCCGCCCTTTTCGCTACCGGCTAAACAGCAGGTAAGGCACTTCGATGAACTGCGTCTTTTCTACATTCAGCGGGATCAGCTCAGTGATCTCCTGCATGAACTGTACACGGGATGCTTTTTCCCTAAGAAAGCTGAAATAGCTGATGACCTCTCCTACTCCGTGTTCTAAGCCTGCCGTTTCTATGATCTCTGACAGGGTGGCCGTCGTTCTCGTTAACAGGGTCTGTTCGACTTTTTGCCAGAGCTTCTTCTTATCGATATGAGTGGCGTTGAGGAGCCGGCCAAACCTTTCCAGGTCTTCGATCTTTTCCAGGGCGTTGGCAGGTTGGCTGACTACCGGGCTGCCCTGTCTTTCCACGAGATTGATCTTACGTTCCATGCTCATGCGGATGGGGGTAGGTGTGGCCAGCATCAGCCCGCAAGGCGGCGGCTCTTCTTCCATGAACTGAAAAACAAGCTCCTTAATGCTGCCGATCTGCTGCCGCAGGCGGCGGTGACGCGCAATCTCTTTTTCTGTGATGATGCGGCTCAGCTTCTCCGCCATCTTATCGTTGGCTTCGTAGACATTACGTCCCCTTTGCAGCAGCAGGGATTTGATTGTCTGTACAAAATCCCCGTCACTTTCAATGTTCCTGTCCTGCAGCAGCAGCAGGAGCTGATCGGTAAGCTCTCTCCACTCCTCCTGTCCGGCCCGGGAAACCAGGAAATCCCAGAAAGCATAAAAGCTTTTTCCCTGATCGCTCTTACGGAGAGCATCATACGCCTCAAAGGCGAATCCTACGATGGCTCCTTTGTTGATCTCCGCCCGGGTATGCTGTTCCACGATGTTGCGATGGATATATTTGAAGTTGTCTTCCACTTCCCGGAAATCACTTAGCAGCTCATGGCTCAAACGGGTGAACCATTCCAGCCTCTCGCGCAATTGGGCGTTCGTATAGATCTCCGGCTTAAAGCCCATTTCGATCTTTTTTATCTCTTTGTCAATTTCGGCTTTCCGGTTCTTCAGCTCTTCCAGTCTTTTGACCGTATCGTCTTCTGTGTATTCCACCATCTCGCGGAGTGTCTGGAAAAGGAAGCGGAAACGGCTTTCCGTTCCTACGAATTGTCTTTTTTCCAGGCTTTGCAGCCATTGGAATAATTTCTCCGAGTGGGCGCTTAGCTGGTATTGGGTGACGGCATCCGAATCGGGAAAATCCTGAAGGAGCCTTTTCTGCACCCAGTTGAGCAGGTATTTACGGGCCCGGCTTTCTTCGTCTTCGCCGAATTCGATGCGGGCCTCTTCCAGGTCTTCTACGCCTTCGGTGTGATTGCGCAGCTCTTCGGCCAGCAGGTTTATCAGCGCCGGTTCCGGAAGGTTCAGCTTATTCTCTGTCTTAAAAGCCTTGAAAAGAAAAGGGATCACCCATTGCGCGTTGCGCATACGAATGATCTGTATGGAAGGGGAGGATTCGAATAAATAGGATATTTCCGGTGAAGGCATCAGCGACTTTCGTTAAAAGGCTGAAATTATCAATTCGAAGCGTAAAATTGGTAAAAAAATAGGAGTTGGGGATAAAAGGAGATAGGGTGTTGAAAAATTGGGGAAAGAGCATCAACCTTTACAACAATATACATCTTACCAGGTATTGGTCCCATTCATCTCCGAATAAGAGCTCCGTATGCCATCCTTCCGGGGCGGCGATTTCGCCAAGCGTTTTCCGGTCGATGAACAGCCATTTAAACCAATCCGACTGCTGTTTCCTGTATTCATACTGGTAGAGGATCTCTCCATAATAATCCGGCATTACCGGGATTTTCCCTTCGTACATATACGCGACATCGGAGGAGTCGAAGATCAGCTGGCCACCGGGGCGCAGCAAGCCCCTCGCTTTTGCCAGAAAATTCCGGAGTCCGTCTACGGTGCCGGCCAGCCCGATGCCATTCATCAGAAGGAGGAGCGTGTCGAAGGTTCCGGCATCCACAGTTCCGGCATCCGCAGTTGATCCGTTTTCTCCTAACCCGAGCGCAAAAAAATCCTGGCAGAGGATCTTCTTCACCCCCCGGAGTTTCATGACAGCAGCGGCCTTGGGGGAAATATCCAGGGCCGTGATATCCAAACCCATTTGCTGCAGGACCAGGGCATGGCTTCCTGCACCGGCGCCGATGTCCAGGACTCTTTCCTTACATTGCTGGAGAGCGACCCATTCCAGCTCGGGCATATCTTCCGCTTCCCGGAAATAGACGTCCACCGGCATCTCCTCCCTGGGGCCGTATTTATTATTGACCCATAATTTGCCGGTTGACGTCTTATGATAATAATCTGACAGGGCATTGCCCAGCACATCCGTCATATCGATTCGGTTTGAACTTCGACCCTTCCTTCGCTCTTTCCTTTTCCTCCGGGTCCTGCTTCGGTTTTAAGTATCTTTTCCTTCGTCAGGATTGTTCTTTCTTTCTCCAGGCTTGTTCTTTTTTTCTTCAGACTTTTTCTTTTATCAGGCTTTTCAAAAACGCAGCCGGTGGTTCTTCTCGTTTCAGAGCAGCCTTTCAAAGCGGGTCTTGGGTTATTCCGGTTTTTTCAGCCGGGCTCTTTTTTTCAATTCTTCGACAGGCATATCGGTTTGCCGGCCGATGGGTTTTCCATCCCGGTAAGTGATGACTTTTAACATCGATGCATCCTTGGGGATAGACAAGGGAACGGTGTATTTCGGGTAAAAATTATCCGGGTTGGAATTGTCAAAGCTATAATAAATATCCAGGCCATCCACTTCCGTAGAAAGTCCGACTGAGATAGAATCATTCGCGTTATCATCCCTTTTTACGGTAAAGATTGGGTCGAACATAGACCGGGCATATTTCACCTGTTCTATATCCATTCTTGCAAACTGGGCTTCCGTTCTCCTGGCAAAGCTGTTCCAGTCCTTTTTGTCTTTGGGCGACCACAGGCATTCGGCTACGGCAAGGCTGCGGGGCCAGATCATATATTGCAAATGACGGGTATTGTATACCTGCTCCGTCCAGAGATTGGCCTGTCCGCCCCTGATCAGTTTCGGGTCCACGCCATCGGGAACGGGTTCGAAGGAATAAGCGGTTTTCAGTCGGAGAGTGGCATAAACCGGCGGCTCCAGGATCGCATCGCCTTGCATATAATCCAGGTAAACAAACGTTGTAGGGCTCATGACCACCTGGTGGCCCAGCTTAGCGGCGGCAATTCCCCCGGCTATCCCGCGCCAGCTCATGACGGCAGCATTGGGCGCCAGGCCGCCTTCCAGTATTTCATCCCAGCCGATCACTTTTTTCCCCTTGGATTCAACGATCTTTTCAACACGTTTTTCAAAATAGCTTTGCACTTCCTCCATATTTTTCAGCCCTTCTTTCTGCATCAGCTGTTTGACTGCCTCGCTTTTCTCCCAAAAGTTCTTGGCGCATTCATCTCCGCCGACATGAATGTATCCGAAGGGAAAGAGGGCGGCTACTTCCGTGAACACTTTGTCCAGGAATGGATAGATCTTTTCATTGGCCGGGCAGAGCGTATTGTCCACGATGGCCTGGGGACCGGGCCAGTTCATGAATTTTTCCCCGGAAATGACACGATATTTTTCAGCGCCCTCCGTGCAGGACAGCTCCGGATAGGAGACGATCGCTGCCATGCTGTGACCAGGGACATCCACTTCAGGCAGAATGTCGACGAACCGGTCTTTTGCATAGGCTACCAGCTCCCGGATATCGTCCTGGGTATAAAAACCCCCGTTGTCAAGGGGCTCATCAGGGCCCGGGACGGAAAAGGTTCCGAAAGTGCCCACCCGATGAGCGCTCCAGGCGCCGACTTCCGTCAGGCGGGGAAGGCTTTTTATCTGGATCCTCCATCCTTCGTCATCTGTAAGATGGAAGTGAAGCAAATTGTATTTGTACTTTACCATTTCATCGATGAAGCTTTTTACTTCAATCTTAGTGAAGAAGTGACGGCTGACATCGAACATAAGTCCCCTCCATCCAAAACGGGGATAATCCGTGATCGTTACGCAGGGCGCCTGCCAGCTGATCCCCTTAACGGGTTTACTGCTTTCAATTTCTTTGGAGAATAACTGCCAGAGAGACTGTATGCCATAAAAGAGGCCGGCGGGCTGGTTCGCCCGGATAACGATATTTTTTGATGTGATGGCCAGACGATATCCTTCACCGCCCAGTTCGGTATCCGGAGTCTTATTCAGGATAAGCCGGATAGTGGCTGCGGGATTGGCTGTCTTACTCACGGGTGGAACATAACCGGTTGGAATGCTCAGATGATCTTTAAGTTCTTTCAGGGTTTGGGTCAGAGCCGGCTGATCCGGCGCCTCGACAGTGATAGCTTTCGGCAATATAAAGGTTCCTGCATTTACCTGCAGGCTGACAGGGGCAGGGATAAGGGTGGGCTGCGGGCCCTGTTCCTGGGAAAAGACCTGTACCAGGGCAAGGCTGGTCAAAAAGGCAAGGAGTGTTTTCTTCATGCGTTGGAGACTTGTTTAAATAGTGTATAAATGCATTGTAATTTTCAACGTCTTAAATAGAGTCGGCTTAACAGTGTAATTGTAACCTCTTATCCGAACTTTTTTTTATGAATGTAAGATGCCCTGGTTAATAAACCTCCGGCTTAAGCAGGTTTAATGAAAAAGACTTTGGTTTACAGGTAAGCAACAGATTCAGATTCTAATAAACGTCCAGGATAGATAGTTTCAGGGAGTTGAAATGAATGATCTCTCCGCCCTTTTTACCAGCCAATTGACCGGCCAGGGGCGCCTGGGGAGAAAGAAAGTAGATCGTTTGCCCTTCAATTATTTGCTTGCCCAGGCCTGCCGCTATAAAGAAGGCGATTTCCGGGCATTCGATAAAGGCGCCGGCAGCTGCTGCCGGGTAGAGGGTATCTACATTTATACTATGCAGGGTAGCCAGCTCTTTGGCATGTTCAGCCAGCTGCCGGGTGTGCATATCTTTTTGCAGGTGTCCCATGGCCCGGCCGGTTTCGTATTTGTCGCCGGCGGAGCTCTTTTCCTCATTGTTAGCCGCTTGTTGAGCCTGGTCGATCATTCCTTTTGCGGCGGTCATCCGCTGCCCGATGAGGACGAAGGCGAACTGCTTCAGCTTGTTTTTATAATGAATTTTTTCGGGATCAGTCATAGTTGAGGCTTGATCCTTGGACTTTTACTTTTAGCACAACTTTCTTTACCAGTTCGGGCTGATGATGGAATGTCTCCGGCTGATGGATGTCCGAGGGGAAAAAGATAATGAACTGGCCTGCGCCGAGCGTGAGATAGCTGATCTCCTCGTCGGATAAGGAATAGAAAGAGACGTCATTTTCCGTATTATAGGGAGTGGCGGGTTCCTGTTCCATCAGGGGTGCATATCCGAATTTTTCGGTGCCGGAGATAACGATCTGGATATCTGCGTAGACCTGGTGGCTCTCCGGGTCACATTCCGCCGCCGGTTTGGTGGTAAACTCGTTTACGATAGCAAAGACATTATCGCCGTCGATCTCATATTTGCCGGGTTCCATGGGCACAAAATCGGTTGCCAGGGCATAATTGATGGCCTTTGTAAAGTACGGACCGATTATTTTATACCAATGCAATTGGGGCAGGGTGGACGTGATCATATTTCGGGTATTTGTTCAAAAATAAGGACTATTTGCGGCAACTGCGCGGCGCCTTTGCGGGATATCCGGAAATCCCCGCATAGGGGTTAGGGCTGGGAGCAAGGGGGTGCCTCCAATGATGGGGATATTAGAGAAAGGGTATGCTACTGGTGGACTCTTCTGTTGTAGCTCTTCATTAAGATAGGGCAATGACACTGATTCAAAATAGCAACAAGTGCCCGGATTTTTTCCTGATCCGTGCCTCCCGGACTTTCGACCCCGATTGTCGGATGATCCGAACCTTGACAGATTTTTTTCAAACAGCTGTCGAGCTCGTGCAGGGTACTGATGAAAAGCGGCTTGTTGTTATAGATTACGGACATGCTATCGTTTGACAGCGAAACCCTTAGTTCATTCAGTCTGGGAGCCGGGGGGCTGGTTTGCGCATAAGTGAGTGCAGCATAACAAATACCAGCCAGGAAAAGAAGAGCGTATTTCATATGTTGGATGGTTTTGCAGGAGGATGCGGGGGATGAAAATATTACATAAAAAAAGTCACAGACAGTGACTTTTCTCGTAATATGGGCGGGATTGAATTGTCTTTTTTAGGGGCAGGAGCCGATTAATTTCCCTAATCGGCTTTTTATTATATTTGAGCCGAATAAATGCTGCAATCGGCTCATGATACTTTATAGCTGGCAACAAAATGATTGGCCCAACTTTACCTATTCTCTTCAAAATGTTGAGGATGATCTTTTTTTCTTTGTGGAAAAAATTGGAAAGGTGACCGGTATTCTGAATGCCTTACCGGAAAATATACATCAGACATTTACAAGATCTGCTGGAAATAGGAGTATTTATCACTTCCGGAGAAGGCAAAGGGGTAGTACGAGCTACCGGATAAACCTAAAACGATGATGGAGTTCAAATCCTTATTTGAGACATACAAGAATGCCGTTTTCCAAAAGGACATCGAGGCATTTGCATCCATTTTTGACGAGGATGTCCAGGTTTTTGACATGTGGGGACAGTGGACCTACGATGGACTGGCCGCCTGGAAGGAAATGGCGAAAGGCTGGTTCACGTCACTCGGGACCGACCGGGATGTCGTCACCTTCGATAACATTCAAATGCAGGAAACCGGCGAATTGGCCACTGCGACCGCTTTCGTGAGATTTACAGCTGTATCGGAAAAGGACGAAGAGCTTCGGTATCTGGAGAATCGTCTGACATGGATTGCCCGGAAAAAAAACGGGAAGTGGGGGATTCTCCATCAACATACTTCGGGGCCGGTGGATTTTGAGACGATGAAAGTGATTCTCAGGCGATAATAATTAATCTATACCGGGTTGAACCGGTGACACATGGACGGTTCAATTCTATAAGCCTGATGATATTCAAAAGTTGCAAAAACTGTACAGAAGTATGACATTGGTCAGCCATGAGATTTGAATTTCGTACTATCTGTGTGAGAGGTCGTTGATGTGTCTTTTTTATTTGCCACTTTGTCTTCGATATATTGCTTTCCCTTATCTACGCCAAAATCAAGCAATTCCTGTATTTTGGCTCGTTTGAATGCTAAAGCCATTATAATTAATCCGGAAATTGCCGTTATATATAATCCATGATTTTTTTTTGAGATTTCAGAAATACGCCAACAAAGGAAAGCGAGATTTCCTATTATTAATAAAGCCAGCGACGATTGGATAGCTGAGTTTGAAAATGAGCAAATAAAATTCAAGGAAAAAAATAAAAAAAGAAGAGCGACTATTACCCACTTATCTTTTTTTTTTGCATCTTCTTGACTATCACTATCACCTTTTCTTTCACTTGATGGAGGCGGAATAGCAGGAGAAGCTCCACTATTAATATTTATCACAGTCCCGAAAATATAAGTGGGCGTATCGGGATCTTTAAAAGAGAGATTTTTTCGTTTAAGGTTATTTTTCTTATGGCTGGCTTTCTTTTGGCGCTTACCAGGACGGGAACTCATTAAGGCAGTAAGGTTTATGGCTGTTATCTAAAAATCAAGCAGGTATTAAATTAAGTTTTTGGGCTTCAGATTTAATTCTTTGAATATCCTTTTTTACGGCCTCAGAAGACCATAAGTCTTTTTCCTTCTCTTTAATGATATAAAATCTATTACTACTATAAAGAATGTTCGTACCAGCAAAAAAGGTGTTCTTATTCGTTAAGGGATTATCATACTCCCTTTTTATATTGGCTGGCAGATATTTTCGAATTTCAATACCCAGATCATCAAATGCCTCAGCTATATTATCCTTGGATGCTTTTAAATGGATGGGATTTTGCTTGGCATCAGAAACAGCTTTAATTTCCAGGATGGCTCCATTGGAATAAGGAACAATATTAAATTCTAAATCAGCATCTACCTTAAAAGATTTATGAAGTTCATCATTAAATGAAGTAGAGTAATTTATGATTTGGTTGTCGAGCCGCTTTTGTAAAAGTACAGGACTGGCTTTTTTGGCCACTCGGTTCATTTGATTTGGATTTTCGTTTTTTGACATTCCACCTCTTCCTGCGTGGATAGCTTTGGTGGTATGGCTAGATCTATATAACGAGTTTTGCATATAAATTATTTAAAAAGCAAGGACAAAATTATCATGCCACGGCCACGGATTAAAGGAGTGGTGCGTTTCTTATAAGACGGATTAGCATTGATATGAAGGCGGGAAACGAACTTGCGGTGCTTTACTAATTCAAACCCATGATATTAACCATTTTAAAGGTAGGTAGTTTACCTTAATTTCTTAAAATTTCTATAAATGAACTTGGCGTTATAAGAATTTTCTTGCCATCTATAACTTGTTTTTTTATATTCAATTAAGTGTATACGCCTAGATGTATAATTACAAGGGCTTAATTTTCAATATTTTGTGACTTTTCTTTATTCATTTCGTCATCTCCCATCTTTTATAAGACGAAGAAATCCCATCAAACGATGCGTGAGCCCCTTATTCCCCACAGTTAATTCTGATAAAATTCTGTTTCTCCGGCATGATACCATACACCGTCCTGATATGAATCTCGGCACGAATGGCGAACAATAATTTTAGTCAACTGAAAACAATTTTTGTAACCGTCAATTAAGACCTTTGATCTCGAAACCACTTAGATTCGGGATGTTCTCCTAAAACCAGAGAACCTTGCCGGATAGCCAGAAGAGGCACGTTGGATCTTATATCTTATATGCGATAGCGGAAACGAACGATTCCTCTTGTCGGTTTACCGTTGGAAGTCTTCAAAGCCTATCCGAATGTTTTCGAGAAATATCAAGATCGCCCGGATCAACTTTGATTCATCTTTGGCAAAAATTTACGAGAAAATAAACCGCACCCCAGCGAAAACCATACGGTTTATTCTCTGCGGCATAGTTTTCAGGATCGCTTACCAGCGGCTAATGATCCAAATCGAATAGCGGTCATGAATACTCCGTCTTATTCATCCGAAAATACGGATTGCCTTTGATCCAGCATAAATCTGAATTGTTCGACCCAAAAAAAAGCAGCTACAAGTTTTACCTCGTAACTGCTTCATTTTTAACGTGGTGTGGGCCGGGGTTGAACCGGCGACACATGGATTTTCAGTCCATTGCTCTACCAACTGAGCTACCGCACCTCCTATCCCAAATTTTCATTGGGGTGGCAAAAATAAGACTTCTGAGTAAAATTCCGAAATTATAAATCGGAAATCCTGAAAATAGCTTCTTACATCCCATACTCACTCAAAAACTTGATCCTCATGATCTTCAGCTGCTCCCAGGTAAAATTTCCTTCAGCTAATTCCTGCTGTGCTGTCTGCAGGCTGCTGGTCTCACAGCTTTTAAAATAGTCGATGATCTCGCCCTGCTCATATTCATCCAGCATTTCATCTACGGCATAGTTCAGGTTGAGCTTGGTGCCGCTGGCGGCAATGGTCTCCATATCCTCCAGCAAGGCGTCCAGGCGCAGGTCCTTATTCCTGGCGATCATTTCCAGGGGGATCTTTTTATCCACCTGCTGGATGATATATACCTTGTTAACGCTCTTGTTCACCACGCTCTTCATCACAAAATCATCGGGTTTCTCGATATCATTTTCGGCTACATATTTGGCGATCAGCTCGATAAAAGGCTTGCCGTATCTTAGCGCCTTCCCCTTGCTCACCCCCTGGCATTTTTCTAATTCCAGTGTCGTCGTGGGATAAAGGGTCGCCATATCCTGCAGAGAGGTTTCGAGGAAGATCACAAAAGGAGGCAGCGCCTTCTTCTTAGCTTCTTTCTGGCGTAATTCCTTCAGCAGCTCAAACAGCTTTTCATCCGTTGCCGTAGCGCCGGCGACTTCCGTTCCTTCTTCCTCGTCGTCTGCATTCGCCTCTTCAAACAAATTGTTGAGGACGATCTTGAAAGAATGAGGCTTCTTCAGGAAATCCTCTCCCTTCTTCGTCAACTTCAAAACGCCGTATTCTTCAATATCTTTTTTCAATAGATCTTCCAGCAGCAGCTGCCGGAGCAGGGAGTTCCAGAAATGTTCCGGGTCTTCCTTACCAATCCCGAATTCCGGAATGCCTTCATGACGGAACATCTGGATCTGGGGAGTCAGCTTACCCCGCAGGATATTAACGACATACCCGGTGGCAAAACGTTCGTCCAGGGCCTTGACCGCCTTTAATACTTTTACAGCGCTATCCTTAGCCTCCACCCATTCTTTGGGGTGTTTGCAGTTGTCGCATTCACCACAATTCTCTGCCGTATACTCTTCTCCGAAATAGCTCATTAACACTTTACGGCGGCAGACACCTGTTTCTGCATATCCTACGGTCTCGTTGATGAGCTGGGCCCCTACTTCGCGTTCGCTAAGGGGTTTATCTTTCATCAGATGCTCCAGCTTGGCCACATCTTTATGGGAATAGTATAAAATGCAATTTCCTTCTAGTCCATCCCGACCGGCACGACCGGTCTCCTGGTAGTAGTTCTCGATGGATTTAGGTATATTATAATGGATGACGAAACGGATATCCGGCTTATCGATGCCCATTCCAAAAGCAATGGTGGCTACGATCACCTGTGTATCCTCATTCAGGAAAAGATCCTGCCTTTCAGCACGCAGCTTGCTGTCCAGACCGGCATGATAGGCTACGGCTTTAATGCCGTTGGCTACCAGCATATCGGCCAGCTCTTCCGTCGTCTTCCGGTTGAGCGTATAGATGATCCCGCTCTTTCCTTTATGCTGTATAATATAACGGACAATGCTTTTAATGGTCTGGTCCTTCTTTATCTTGGGCTGTATCTCATAATACAGGTTGGGCCGGTTAAAAGAAGAGATGAAGATCTTCGGATCACGAAGGCCCAGGTTCTTTACAATATCACTCTGCACCTTCGGGGTCGCTGTTGCCGTCAGAGCGATCACCGCCGTACCCGGGCTGATCTGGTCCATCATTTCCCGCAGTCTCCGGTATTCAGGGCGGAAATCATGTCCCCACTCCGAGATACAATGTGCTTCATCGACGGCGAAAAAAGAGATCTTCAGGTCACTGAAGAATTCCATATTCTCCTGTTTGGTCAGCGTCTCAGGAGCGACATATAACATTTTTGTATGGCCGTTGAGCAGGTCTTCATGGACCGCCCGGATCTGCTTTTTATTCAGCGTGGAATTCAGGAAATGGGCGACGCTATCCTTGCTGCTATAGCTGCGTACCAGGTCGACCTGGTTCTTCATCAGCGCGATCAGGGGGCTGACAATAATGGCTACTCCTTCGCTGATAATGGCAGGCAGCTGATAACAGAGGCTCTTGCCACCGCCCGTAGGCATAATGACGAAAGTGTCCTTTCCTGCTAATACGTTTTGAATGATCGCATCCTGGTTGTCTTTGAAGGCGTCAAAGCCAAAATGTTCCTGTAATTGGGCCAAAAGGGGACTGGATGGGCTGGATGCTTTTTCCTTAACGGTTTTGCTACTAATGGCCTTTGGTTTACTGGTAGCGGTTTTTTTAGTTGCGGTTGTTGCCATGCTCAAATATTTTCCTCCTCACGATTTATCTAATCAAACTGATTTAAGATAATTCAAAATACCCTGAACAGCCGGAAGTAATTATTCACGAGTTAGGATTAACAGCTTAATTAGGGCGTTCTATTAGGGCGTTCTGTGTTTTTAAGGGATGGCGAAGTTACACAAAAACAGAGTAAGGAACTAGCTGATTCTGTTAAAACTTAGACACATTCCGATAAATATAAAGAAAAACAATATGTATTTATATGATCATTTTTTGCAAAATCACGCTGATTTCCAACAAATTAAATGAGCTATAATCAAGAAATTCCCAATATGATACAAATTCTCATAATTGTAACAGATAGCTGGATTTATAATCAGGGCTGTAATTGATTTCCGTGCGTAATTTGCTGCAGGGTTACCTCGGAGAGCATAATTGATCTTCAAAGGTTCTCGGTGAACCTACGTGATCTAATGATTCATCGCCCAAGGGCGATTTAACGATTTTGGCGTACGTTTGCCAAATCTTTTATGAGCACGGGTAAAAACATCATTGAGATAGGCAAAAATACCATCCGGATGGAAGCAGCTGCAGTCGCTGCGCTGGTGGATCTTTTAGACGGGCAGTTTGAAAAAGCGGTGGAGCTGATCTTTGCCTGTAAAGGGCGTTTAGTGATCAGCGGCATCGGGAAAAGTGCTATCATCGCCCAAAAGATCGTCGCCACGCTGAACTCCACCGGAACCCCGGCTATTTTTCTGCATGCAGCCGATGCTATTCATGGAGATCTCGGAATGGTGCAGGAACAGGACGTGGTGCTGATCATCAGCAAGAGCGGGGAGAGCCCGGAAGTTAAAATGCTGCTTTCCTTTATCCGGAATTTTGGCAACCCCCTGATCGGAATGGTAGGAAATTTGCAATCAGTGCTGGCCAGACAGTCCGATATTGTTTTGAATACGACCATATCGCAGGAAGCCTGTCTGAACAACCTGGCGCCAACCAGCAGCACGACCACACAGATGGTTATGGGGGATGCCCTGGCCATAACACTGATGGAAATGCGGGGTTTTGGCAGCGAGGATTTTGCTAAATTCCACCCTGGCGGCACCCTTGGTAAAAAACTTTATTTGCGGGTACAGGATTTGTATATACACAACGAACAACCCAAAGTGGGTATAGGAACGTCTTTACAGGGAGTGATCATGGAAATTACGTCCAGGCGCCTGGGAGCTACCGCTGTGACAAATGAAGCGGGCGATCTGTTAGGCATTATTACAGATGGCGACCTTCGCAGGATGCTGGAAAAAAATGCGGTGCAGGACGCGATAACGGCGAAAGAGATCATGACCCTTCATCCAAAGACCATCCAGGCGGAAGCGCTGGCGATAGAAGCCCTGGACCTGATGCGCAACCATGATATTACCCAGCTTGTCGTAACAAACGGAACCAGGTATTTAGGATTTATTCATTTGCATGACCTTATCCGAGAGGGTATAATTTAATTTATGAACAAGCATAATTATGTTGTAATTATGGCCGGGGGAATCGGTAGCCGGTTCTGGCCCATGAGCCGTCAAAACTTCCCCAAGCAATTCCTGGATATTTTAAACACGGGAAAGACACTGATCCAATGGACATTTGATCGTTTCGCTTCCTTTATACCCGTAGAGAATATCTATGTGGTGACCTCCCACGAATATTCAGATATTGTCCATGAGCAATTACCGCACCTGCCGGTGGAGAATATACTGGGAGAGCCATCCCGGAAGAATACGGCGCCTTGTATCGCCTATATTAGCTTCAAACTTCTGCAGTCCGATCCCAAGGCTTCGCTGATCGTTGCGCCGGCAGATCATCTGATCCTGGATACGAAAGGTTTTAACAAAGTTTGCCTGGAGGCCCTCAGCTTCGTAAATAAGCACAACGCCTTTATTACCCTGGGCATCAAGCCGACCCATCCCAATACGGGTTATGGCTATATCCAGCATGAACAGCAATCGGTATCGGATAATGTATATAAAGTAAAAACCTTCACCGAAAAGCCCAACCTCGAGCTGGCCAGGACCTTCCTCTCCAGCGGTGATTTTTTGTGGAATGCCGGCATCTTTGTATGGCAGGTAAAGAATATCATCCAGGCTTTCGAGAAATACCTTCCGGAAATGTATGATGTCTTTGCCGCAGATAAGGACAAATTCAATACGCCGGATGAAAAAAGGGCCCTGGAGCATATTTACCCCCTATGTACCAATATTTCCATTGACTTTGGCATTATGGAGAAGGCGGATAACGTATATGTCATTCCTTCGTCTTTCGGATGGAGCGACCTGGGTACCTGGAACAGCGCCTATGACAACCTCGACAAGGACTACCTTGGCAATGCGGTGGCAGGAGACAACGTGGTGGTGATCGACGCTACCAAATGTATGGTGCATGCCCACAATGACAAGCTGCTCCTGTTGCAGGGCCTGGACGATTTTATCGTGGTGGACACCAAAGATGTGCTGATGATCTGTAAAAGAGAAAAAGAGCAGGAGATCAAAGAATATGTGGCGGAACTGAAACGGAACAAAGGAGATCAGTATCTTTAAGGACCGATATTAGCCATTTTTCGGAGATGCGCTAATTTATGGAAAGCGCACTGCCGAAAAAAAAAATTATGTTTGCTCATCCCCTCCATACGATCTTATTCCTGGACATTGAAACGGTGTCGCAATACGCAGCCTTTGAAGAGGTGCCCGATGAATGGAAAGAGCTGTGGAAGCATAAAGCAGGGTCGCTCAACAGGGACAAAGAGCCGGTCCCTCCGGAAGATATCTATGGACGCGCTGCCATCTATGCCGAATTCGGCAAGATTGTCTGCATCAGCTGCGGTATCATATCCGGTAACGGGCCGGGGAAAAAGATGTCCCTGAAATCCTTTTATGGGGACGATGAAAAGACACTCCTCACCCAGTTCAGTGACCTCCTGCGCAAGTGGAGCTCCGACCACCAGAAATATTTATGCGCCCACAATGGGAAGGAGTTTGATTTTCCCTATCTGTGCCGCCGGATGATCATCCAGGGTCTGCCGATTCCTTCCGTGCTCAATCTGTCCGGGAAAAAACCCTGGGAAGTGCAACATATCGATACCATGGAGCTCTGGAAGTTCGGGGAGTATAAAAACTTTATTTCCCTGAACCTGCTGGCGCATGCGCTGGGGATTGCTACCCCTAAAGACGATATCGACGGCAGCCAGGTGGGAGACGTATACTGGTCGCAGCGTGATCTTCCCCGCATTGTGACTTATTGCCAGAAAGATGTGATCACGGTAGCACAAGTCTACCTGCGTATGAATGGTGATTCCCAGATCCTGCCGGAAAACATAGAAATTAAATAATACTTCAAAGAAAAGTTTTATGCCGCCTCCTTCGATCGTAAGCAAGCTCCCCCGGGTAGGTACGACTATTTTTACCGTGATGAGCTCTTTGGCGACAGAGCTGGGAGCGGTCAACCTGGGACAGGGCTTTCCGGACTACCCGATGAACGAAGAGCTGATCGCCCTGGTCAGCGAAGCGATGAAGAGCGGATTTAATCAATATGCACATATGAACGGGCTCCCCGCACTTTGTGCCGTATTGGCGGAAAAGTTCCATGACCTGTACGGAACGTCCGTTGACCCCCGGTCGCAGATCACGATAACTCCTGGCGGCACTTATGCAATCTACACGGCACTGACAACGATATTGCGTCCCGGCGACGAAGTAATTGTATTTGAACCCGCCTATGACAGCTATATCCCGAATATCGAGATCAATGGCGCCATACCGGTCCGTATAGACCTGCGGTTCCCGGATTACCAGGTCGACTGGCCGGAAGTGCGCCGCAGGATCACTCCAAAGACCCGCGCCATCATGATAAATTCTCCGCACAATCCTACCGGGTCTGTTCTGAGCGCAGCGGATATGGAAGAGCTGCGCGCGATCGTCCGGGATACGGAAATTTTTATTATCTCCGATGAGGTCTATGAACATCTGATTTTTGACGATATCCCTCACCAGTCCATTCTCCGGTATCCGGACCTGCTGGAAAGGAGCTTTGTCAGCTTTTCTTTTGGGAAGGTCTATCATTGTACCGGCTGGAAGCTGGGTTACAGCGTTTCCTCCCCGGACTTAATGAACGAATTCCGGAAAGTGCACCAATTCAACTGCTTCAGCTGTCATACCCCATCGCAGGTGGCTTTATCGAAATTCCTGACCAATAAGGAATCTTATCTGTCCCTGGGGACCTTCATGCAGAAAAAAAGGGACTTTTTCCACGATCGGATGTTAGCCAGCCGGTTCACTCCCCTACCCTCCCGCGGGAGTTATTTCCAGTTATATAAATACGACCGCATCAGCGATGAGAGCGATAAGGACCTGGCCATCCGCATTACAAAAGAATATGGGGTGGCGACGATCCCTGTCTCTGCCTTTTACCAGTCCGGTAAAGATGATAAAGTGATCCGGTTCTGCTTTGCCAAGAAAGAAGAGACCCTGGAAAAGGCGGCGGAAAGATTGATAAAAATATAATTATGGCTAACAAAGATCTTAACACCGGCGGAGATCCGAACGACGTAAGTCCCTTTCCCGGTCCGGCACAACCAGGTAAAGTCATCACGACGCTGGTCTTTGACCTGGGAGGCGTACTTATAGACTGGAACCCGGAATATCTCTACCGCACGATTTTTTCGGACGAGAAAGAAAGGAATTGGTTTCTCTCGACCATCTGCACCCTGGACTGGAACGAGGAGCAGGATGCGGGAAGGAGCCTGCAGGAAGGCACAGAATACCTGGTAAAAAAATTTCCGGAGCATGAGGCCTCCATCCGGGCTTATTACGGTCGCTGGAAAGAGATGCTGGGCGGACCGATTCACGATACGGTGGAGATCTTTCGCCAGGTGAAACTGAATACAAACCTTAAATTATATGCGCTGACCAACTGGAGCGCCGAGACCTTCCCGGTGGCGCTGGAGTTATATGAGTTTCTGCATTGGTTCGACGGCCGCCTGGTTTCCGGAGAGGAAGGGATCCGCAAGCCAGCCCCCGGAATTTACCAGCTGCTGATCGATCGTTTCGGCATCCGGCCTTCAGAAGCTATCTATGTGGACGACAACCTCCGCAATGTGATCCCTGCCAGGGAACTGGGGTTTCATGGTATCCATTTCCGGTCGCCGGAACAGTTTAGAAAGGAATTAATTGATTTGGGAGTCCTCCGGGCTTAACGGGCTGCCCTACTCCCCCTTCAGGGGGTTGGGGGGCATTTACTTCAGCAATTGATAAGCAATAAAGCTCATCAAATAAGCCAACCCTGTCATATACACCAGCTGGATAACAGGGATCTTCCAGCTACGGGTTTCGCGGCGCACTACGGCCAATGTGCTCATACATTGCATGGCCAGTACATAGAAGATCATGAGGGAGACGCCGCTGGCCAGCGTATATACCGGGGTGCCGTCAGCACGACGGGCGGATGACATTCGTTGATGGAGCGTCTGCGGATCGGCATCCTTGCCCCCTTCCACACTGTATAAGGTAGCCATCGTTCCGACAAATACTTCCCTGGCTGCAAAAGAGGTGATCAGCGCTATGCCGATCTTCCAGTCGTAGCCCAATGGGCGGATGACGGGCTCGATGGTTTTACCCAGCAGCCCGGCATAGGAATTTTCCAGCAGCCCGGCCTGCCGCTCTTTATCCAGCGCTGCAGCCTGATCGGGATTTTTCCGGAGCGATTCCTCATAACGCGCAGTCACCTGTTTCATCCGGTCGCCGGGACCAAAAGAGCTGAGCCCCCACAGGATCAGGCTGATGACGATGATGACCCTGCCGGCATCCACTACAAAGATCTTCGCCTTATTGATCATCGTGACGACTACATTATTCCATCGGGGCGCCCGGTACATCGGCAGCTCCAGGATAAAAAAACTTTTTTCCTTCAGCTTGATAAACGACTTGGCGACATAAGATACCATCATGGCCATGACCAGTCCCAGCATATAAAGACCCATCATGACCAGTCCCTGCAGGCTGAAAAAGCCGAATAATTCTTTCCTGGGGATAACCAGCGCGATCAGGATGGTATAGACCGGCAGCCGGGCGCTGCAGCTCATGAGCGGAGTGATCAGGATCGTCAGCAGCCGCTCTTTCCGGTTCTCGATATTCCGGGTGCTCATAATGGCCGGAACGGCGCAGGCAAAACCGCTGATCATCGGCATCACACTTTTGCCGTTCAATCCTACCTTCCGCATAAGCTTGTCAGTGAGAAAGCTGATCCGGGCCATATAACCGGTATCTTCCAGGATGGTGATCAGGCCGAAAAGGATCATGATCTGGGGTACAAATACAAGAATACCGCTTAACCCCGCCAGAACGCCATTCACGAGCAGATTGCTCCACCAGGCTTCCGGCAGAAAATGGCCCAGCAAACCACCCAGCCGGGAGAAGGTCCAATCGATAGCATCCATGGGGAACTGCGCGAGCCAGAATACGCTTTGGAACAGGAGCAATAGGACGCCGAGCAGGATCACGTACCCCCAGCGGCGATGGAGGAAGAGCCTGTCCAGCTTTTCGGTGAACAGGGTCCTCTGCAGCGGATCGGGCTCGGCTACCGTATGCTGCATGATCTGACGGATACGTGCATAACGCTGCATGATCTCATCTGCCTGTATGCGGGTGTGATTAAAAGCATGCGCGATCTCTATATTTTCAATCTTTTCCTGCAAAGGCTGCCGGAAGTCAAAGCTTTCGTGGTTGATCAGGTAATGAATAGCAGTGTAGTCGCTGATCTCCTTATCCGGGAACAGCTTTTTTACATCCTGAACGGCTCCTGCCGCCAGGACATTATTGCTGATAAAATCCCTTGCCGGCGCCTGGCGAAGCTGACGGGCCCTCAATTCGATGATCTTTTTCAGTTGGGGAATGCCTTTATTCTTGCGGGGATTGACGGATACCACCGGAATTCCCAGCTCTCTTTCCAGCCCGTCTACATCGATCACGATGCCCTTTTGTTTGGCCAGGTCCATCATCGTCAGCGCCACCACTACCGGTATTTTCAGATCGATGATCTGTGAGCAGAAAAGCAGGTTTCTTTTCAGATTGCTGGCATCCACCAGCAGAACGACCATATCCGCCTGAACGGCAGGATCCTGCCCTAAAAGGACTTTATAGGTCACCCATTCATCGGCTCTCTTGGGATAAAGGCTGTAGGTGCCGGGCAGATCGATGATGTTTACGGGCTGACCGGGCGCGAGCTCACTCATCCCGGTTTTCTTATCTACCGTGACCCCGGGAAAATTGCCCACTTTCTGGTTCAGACCGGTCAGGGCATTGAACAAGGAGCTTTTTCCACTATTGGGATTACCTACTAAAGCAATATGAAGGCTATTTTTTTTCAAGCTGGTATGATCCCGCACCGCCGGACCGGTCAAGTCTGCAAAAATAAACTCTTATAGGAAAAGATGCTTACGAAATCGGGAGGATTGTTAGCGAATAGGAGCGAAAGTCCGGAAGGTAAACTTCCGGGCTTTCGGGTCTAATGATGGCAGAACTTCGTCAGAGCGACATTTAGTCGCTCTTTCTCGTTCGTAATCTTCGCTTCGCCCGGTTAGGCCAAACGCCCGTGGCGTTTCATAACACAATAAGTTTTCCATTCTCATATAACGGCAGCACATTCGCCACATCAGGGGTCAGGCAATACCGGATATCTTTTTCAAGGCCATAACTCATGAGACGGTGATAATGAGAGGCGTTTTTGCTCTTCATAAAGGCGTAAAGGTCTTTTTGGGCATCCAGGTACAGCGTTTCTGCAATCTGAGAGGAATCACAATTGATATGGAAATGCTCCTTTACTCTATTAACAACGGCGCCGGCAAATAAAAGGTCTTCGATATTTACCCGGTCCTTCCAGGCGGCGCAGCCCAGAACAACGGGCTGATTTTGGGACAATAGGTACTGGCACACAGCGTCCAGGTTGGGAAAGGAGCCCGTAACGATCTGCCCCGCACCCCTGTCCAGGGCCATATGTAATAATTTTGTGCCATTGGTGGTCGTAAGCACCAGCGTCTTTCCTCCGACAAATTCCCGGGGATATTCAAAAGGAGAGTTGCCGTATTCTAATCCTTCCGCAATTTTTCCGTCGCGTTCCCCGGCCGTAATACCGTCAATCTGTCTGCCCAGTTCGATACATTTGGCGACACTATCCACGGGGATTACGCATTTTGCTCCATTATATAAGGCGGTGGCGATGGTAGAAGTGGCGCGAAGCACATCAATGATAACTACGATGGCTTGATTCAGATCATATAAATGCAGTAAAGCAGGAGATAGCGCCGTGTGTAAAACAGGTTTCGAATTTGTCATATTGGAATAAACAACAAATTTAGGGCATCGTTCGCGATTCATCAAAAGACACCCGGAACGAACTCGCGCAACTATTTATTCAAAATAAACTTCCATTTCTCTGATTCTGCATATTCCTTGATAATCCTGTTGCGTTGTTCCAACAAGTTTTCCAGGTAACGGGTTAGAAAAACCCGGTTGGCAAGGCGCCCCAGCTGGCCGTAGGGAGATTCAAAACTAAAAAGATCTATAACGAGGGTGCCATTATCGATCGTCTTAAAATGATGCTCGTGCCGAAGACTTTTGAAGTCGCCGTCCACCATTTCATCCGTAAAAGAGAACGGTCGTTTCATGGCGGTGATCTTTGACTTCAGGATCCTTGTTTTCAACAGGTGTTTTGCCTTCCAGGTAACGGTCTCGTCGAGCCCGATCAGGCCGCTGGTCGTACCTGCGACCACCTCTTCGCCCGTATGGGCCATTGATTTTCGATGCAGGTCAATGCTCCGGCAGAGATCGAACACCCTTTCTGCGGGGGCCGCGACAAAGGTCGTCAGGTGAATAGTAGGCATGGTCCTTATAACAAGAAAAAATCATTCCAAGCTTAACGGGGCGATTCAAAAAGAATTATTATTTAATGAAAAGGAAGTTTAACCACCTTGGCCAGGAGGAGCTTGTCCCGCACTTTGATATATATTTTTGTATCAATATGAGCAAAAACGGTGCTTACATATCCTAACCCGATGGCCTTACCCAGGGAAGGAGACTGCGTACCGGAGGTCACTTTTCCGATAATTACGCCGGAGAAATCCTTGATCTCATAATCGTGGCGGGGAATTCCCCTGTCGATCATTTCAAAACCGACCAATTTTCTGGAGACCCCTGATTTCTTTTGCTCTTCCAGCAGGGTGCTGGCGGTAAAGTCCTTGGTAAATTTGGTGATCCACCCCAGGCCCGCTTCAAGAGGGGACGTCGTGTCATCGATATCATTTCCATAAAGGCAATAGCCCATTTCCAGCCGCAAGGTATCCCTGGCGCCCAGGCCGATCGGCTTTAACCCTTCCGGAGCGCCTACTTCAAAGATCTTATTCCAGATCGTATCAGCTGCCCCGTCCTTATCTTCAAAATAGATCTCAATGCCCCCGGCGCCTGTATAACCCGTGGCGCTCACGATCACGTTGTCCACCCCGGCGAATTTACCTTTCACAAACGTGTAATATTTCAGGTTGAGGATGTCGATGTCGGTGAGGTGCTGCATCAGCTTTGTCGCATTGGGTCCCTGTATGGCGAGCAGGCAGGTCTTATCGGAAATATTGTGCATTTCCGCATGATGGGTATTGTGCTTTGAGATCCATTTCCAGTCTTTTTCAATATTGCTGGCATTCACCACCAGCATATAGGCTTTGTTTTCCTCCAGGCAGTAGACGATCAGGTCGTCGACGATGCCGCCTTTGTCATTCGTGAGGGCGCTATATTGGGCCTTTCCGGCTGTCAGTTTGGAGGCATCATTGGTGGTGACACGCTGGATCAGCTCCAGGGCATGTTCTCCTTTCACGATAAATTCACCCATATGGCTTACGTCGAAAATACCGGCATTGGTTCGCACGGCCTGGTGCTCGTCATTGATGCCGCTGTAGCTGATAGGCATATTATATCCTGCAAATTCCGCCATCTTTGCACCCAATGTTATGTGTTTGTCCGTGAAAGGAGTACTCTTCATGTATTTGATTTTGAGCCGCAAAAATAGAGTTTGCCCTGCAGACAACCAAAAGGGGCCACGGGCCCCTTGCCCGAAGGGCCATCATTAGACCCGGGCGCCCGGAAATTCATCTTCCGGGCGTTCGCTGCTATTAATTACCGGTTAAACAGGGTCGACAGCAACAGCACGGACTCCTCCGATACCCTGCCCTGCATGGCCGTTCTCTTTACCCTCACGGTATCCGTTACCGGTTTCGGCCGGGCAGGTTCTTCGGGACCCCGATAACGATAGCCGCCATTATCCGGAGCTGTCTTCTCCGTCTCCTTCTTTTCCTCCTGTTCCCTGCGCTCCGGCTTCTCGTCATTTCTTTTGCGGTTACGGTCTTCCATTTCCGGATTTCTCCTGTCTGATCGGGCGAGTCCGTCGTCCGTCATGGTATATTCAGTACCGCTGGTCCAGGAATAGCTATTATTTTTCCCGTCATCCCAATTATCTGTGTCTGCGTCCCAGTCGTCATCATGCCGGTTATTCCACCGGATATGCCGGTTGTTTACATTGATGGAGAACCAGTTATAGTCGTCAACGTTGCTGTTCACGAGAATACGTTTTCCCACCGGGATGGAGACATTGACCAGCACCTGCTGGTTGCGGAATTTCTGACCCCGGAGAATGGCAAATCCATTCGGCAGGTACAGGAGGCTGTCTGTCTGACGAACCGTGAACTGAACCTGTTCAGCAAACGCACGGGCTACCTGGGAATTATTCCCATGGCTGAACTTTACTACCTGCACATGGTAGTCGGAATCGGAGCTTTTCAAAAGATTTACCCGTATCGTATTCAGAAGAAGGCTGTCTTCGGTCAGGTTGTGGAAAAGCCGGTTGCTTCTCCAGTCGCCATCAAACCACCAATCGCCGTCATCATAATCGTTCTTTCCGTCGATGGCCTTGACCACCAGCTTGCCATGTGCCGGCCGGGATATCCGGATATCTTCTTCCACATGCTGCCTTGAGCGGAAATTGCCGACCACCGAACCGGCGAGACTGATAAAGCAGAATAAGCCGATGACCCATAAGGTGGCAAAGGTGTAACCCAGGTAATGCCCCCGGGAACGGACCCCGGTGATCCGGCGGATCAGCCAGGTGAGAAGGGCTACAACAGGAATGATCAGGAAGAGGATAAAGCTTGTCCAGGCCGCGAAATTTTGCCAGAAACCGTCCAGGATATAATCCTTTATCGCCAGGAGTCCGTCTCCTTTAAAGGCAAGCCCGATCAGCAGCATAATTAAGGAGAAAGCGATAATGCCGGCGATGAACAGGAAGAAGGCTTTGAAGAGCACGCCGATCGCATGACCGATGCCGCCGCTCGTCCTGCGGGCTGCCGGATAGGCTTCTGCCGCAAAGGTCTGCGTGCCTTGTTTTACCTGTTCCCCGACCTTTTGAAAGCTCTCTTTCATTTCCGCTCCCATGTCCTTCGCCTTTTTAGAAAAGCTTCCCATGTCATTTTTGATCGTATTCTTAATGGACTCCAGGTCTACTTTTTCCCCGCGCATTTCCAGCTTTTCGGAGGCTGATACGGCTTCCGGCAGCACGATCCACAGCACGATATAGGTTATGAACAGGGTGCCTCCGAATCCGCCGGTAAAAAATGCCGGTTCGTCGAAGTCAAACCATACACGGCGCAGGATAGAGGCAATGATGCTCAGGATCAGGGGGAGAGCAAAGATGAGGCGGGGAATCCAGACCTCGATATGAAAATAGGCTGCCAGTCCGCCGGCTACGCCCCCGATGATCCGGTCGTCCGAATTGCGGTACAGGCGTTTGCGTGCATTCACCGGCAGGGTTTTGTATGGAAGCAGCATCCAGAGGATGATATATATAAGGAAGCCGGCGCCCCAGCCAAAAGTGATCAGGACGAAAACGATCCTCATAATTGCCGGATCGACACGCAGGTAGTTGGCCAGACCTGCACATACGCCTCCCAATATTTTGTCGTTTTCAGCGCGATAAAGCCGGCGGGGCTCTCCGGTCGTATTGGATTCGGAGCCTTGTTGCCGGTCAGCACTCTGCGGGCCGCTGCTGCCGTTGTCCTTTCCCGTATTGCTGCTGCCGGAACTGGCCGTTCCTGCATGGGCAGCGCCAGACATTTCTTCCTGTTCAAAGTCTTCCGGACGTCCCATGCTGGCGATAATATGGTTAACGTCCGCATCGGTGATACAGGTTGCACCCTTTTTCAGGCCTTCCGAGAAGAGCTCTGCAAAACGGTTTTCAATATCACTGATGATCTCATCACGGCCTTCTTCGTTAGCAAAATACCTGCGCAGGCTTTCTATATACTGCTGCAGGATCTCATAGGCGGTCTCTTCAATAGGCACCACCCTGCTATGGAAGTTTATGTTGATGATCTTTTTCATTTTAGTTGTATTTGAAGGTTGAAATTTAGAAGCAGTTATTTTGAAAGCCCCTCGCTTTTATTGGTCAGCGCATGGACGGCGTTGGCCAGTTCGTTCCAGGTGGCTTCCAGCTCCCCGTAGAAGGCCTCTCCTTTTGGGGTCAGGGAGAAATATTTGCGGGGCGGCCCGGAATTGCTTTCTACCCAGCGGTAAGTGAGCATATCTGCATTCTTTAGCCGGGTTAATAAAGGGTAAAGGGTGCCCTCCAGTATATTCAGGTTAGCCGCCTTCATTTCTTCCACGATATCCGATGGATAAGCTTCGCCACGCCTGATAACGGAGAGAATACAAAACTCCAGGATACCTTTTCGCATCTGGCTCTGGGTGTTCTCGATATTCATGCTCTTCCGGTTTTACGCTTTACCTGCCATCCTGCTCTTTTCTTCTGTGTCCTGCTCTCCGGGAGGATGGATGGTTGGGCAGTGATTGAATCAACTTGACAAACCAAAGATAAGTAGTTTTTTAGTACTATGCAACACAAAGTACTGTTCTAAGAAAGGTAATTCCTATAGACCACTAATATAGACTGAATGGAATCTAGTACAGATAAGGGTTTCTGGAACAAAATTGATAAATAAGAGAAAAGCAGGGATTGGATAGAAGGGAAAATACACGGATAAACGGACTGTTTTCAAAAAACAGCGTTTTTAAAGAGAAGCTTATTGGTTAAAGAGAAGCCTATATGGGAACTAGTGAAAAACCATTTACCAAGAAAATTAAATTAAAAATGGATTAAAAATATAGACGAAAACCCCTAGATTCGTCAAATAGTTTTATACGTGAACCCCCTCGACTCTTAAAACAATGGTTATCAAAAGGCTAACAAATAGTGAGCTTTTCACTATTTATGTAAAATTGATCCTAAGTTTTGCCGCAGGCGCCCTATTCGCTCTGCTGCTATGGCGTTTACTGGGAGTATAGCGGAGTATCAGGGGCTATTTCTTTAGCCCTATTTCCCGCAGACGTTCATCCAGGTACTGCCCGGCGGTCGCATCTGCATAGGCTTTTGAATGAGCTGCATCGATACAGCCGGGCAGACAGGCCAGGCTCATCGTACTTTTGGGATGCAAAAAGAAAGGAATAGAATACCGGGAAGTGCCCCACAGCTTCCTGGGAGGATTCACCACCCGGTGTGTAGTCGATTTCAACTTATTATTAGTCAATCTTTGCAGCATATCCCCTACATTAACGACGATCTGGTCAGGTAAGGAAGTCACCGGCACCCATTCATTTTGTTTGGACAGGATCTCCAGTCCATCGGCGGAAGCGCCTACCAGCAGCGTGATCAGGTTAATATCTTCATGCTGTTCCGCACGGATAGCAGAACGGGGCTCGCTGGTGATAGGAGGATAATGGATCGCCCTCAGAATAGAATTCCCATTATGCACATAGGGATCGAAATAGTGCTCATCCAGCCCTAAATAAAGGGCGATGGCGCGCAGCAGGAGATTACCGGAAGTTTCAAAGGAGCGGTAAGCCTTGAAAAAAACGGGCGAGAAAGGCACCACTTCCGTGACCGTCACATTGGCCGGATATTCCGATCGGATAGGATCTTCATCCACCACGGTCTGCCCGAACTGAAAGAATTCTTTCAGATCCGGCGCCTTGCTGCCTTTCGCATGTTCCTTTCCAAAAGAAGTATATCCCCGCTGCCCGGCCAGTCCCGGGATCTCATATTTCTTTTTTACATCGGGCGGCAGGGAAAAAAAATTTTTGGTATTCGAATAAAGATCCGATATCGTCTCTTCCGTTATACCGTGATTTTTTACGGCAACAAATCCCACTTCCTCATAGGCTTTGCCTAATGCGTCCACAAACGACGCTTTTTTCCCTGAATTATCAGAAAAGTCAGAAAGATCAACAACCGGAATAGCCATGGCAAATATTTTATATAGTCAATGAATTTTGTTCTTTAGCCCCGGACGCGCAAACATTCTGCAGACATAGACATTTGCCGGACGATTGGCTAAATTTTTTAAAAGCAAAACTCCGGCATATATTTAGGACATATAAAAGTAAAAAATTTTGGTACAACGCGACCGGGCATTTTGCTATTTAGCAGGTTTAGTAAGCATATTCTATTTTATGGGCTGTTCCCCGGTGTATTCCCGGTATGTGACAGCCTACGGGTCCGGGCCGGATACAGCCGGCCGGCCTGATTACAGTCAATTGGTTAACTGGGCAGCTCACCCGGACAAAAAAGATCCTTCGGACAGTATTCCCATTCCCTTACGGGCAGGCACTCTGCAGGACACCGCAGTAGATGTTTTCTTTCTGCATCCTACTACCCTCGTCGCCGCCAAAGATTCCTTATGGAACGCCGATATCAATGATTCGGCTCTCAATGCCCGTACAGACAACACCACCATCCTTTTCCAGGCCAGCGCCTTCAATGAATGCCGGCTGTTTGCACCCCGTTACCGACAGGCGCATCTCCGTGCTTACTATACGACAGATACGGTTTCGGCTAAAAAAGCATTGGACCTGGCCTACGAAGATATCCGGACGGCTTTCCAATATTACCTGGATCATTACAACCAGGGCCGGCCGATCATTATCGCTTCCCATAGCCAGGGAACTACCCATGCAAAAAGATTGCTGAAGGAGTTTTTTGAGAATAAGCCGCTTCAAAACAAGCTGGTTGCCGCCTATATTATCGGGATGGCCATTCCCGGAAATGAGTTCTCCGGGCTGGCGCCCTGCGGGGATTCCACGGCCACCGGCTGCCTGATCGGCTGGAGGACCTTTAAAGAAGGATATGAACCGCCGTACCTGGTCAAAGAAAAGACCCGATCCTGGGTGGTCAATCCCCTGACCTGGACCATGGCCGAAGACCCTGCTCCCCGAAGCCTGAACAAAGGAGGTATCCTTACCCGATTCAATGAGCTGGTTCCCCATGTAACAGACGCCACCATCCATGACGGTATTTTATGGGCGCACCGGCCGCATTTTCGAGGCAGCTTTCTGCTCCAGACGAAGAACTATCATATCGGGGACATAAATTTATTCTACCTCAATATCCGGGAGAATGTCCGTACGAGGATCCGTTCCTATAAAGCACAAACGGCTGCGAATTGAAGGGCTGCGGGTATGCCCCGCCTGTCCCGCGTGTTAAAACTCCGCGCTCTTGGGCGTTCTCGGGAAAGCGATCACATCCCGGATATTCGTCATTCCCGTAACAAATAGCATCATACGCTCAAAGCCCAGCCCGAAGCCTGCATGAGGTACGGTGCCAAACCGGCGGGTATCAAGATACCACCACATCTCTTCCACCGGGATATTCATTTCCTTCATCCTCGTTTCCAGTTTTTCCAATCGCTCCTCTCTTTGCGAACCGCCTACGATCTCGCCGATCCCGGGAACCAGGATATCCATCGCGGCAACGGTCTTTCCATCATCATTCTGCCGCATATAAAAAGCTTTGATGTCCCTGGGATAACCGGTAACGATCACCGGCTTTTTAAAATGTTTTTCCACCAGGTAGCGCTCATGTTCACTTTGCATATCGATGCCCCAGCTTACTTCATACTGGAACTTTTTCTTTTTATAAGCAGGCGACTGGAGAAGGACCTCGATGGCTTCCGTATAGCTGATCCGCTCGAACTGATTGTTCACGACAAACTCCAGCTTTTCGATCAGGCCCATTTCGCTGCGCTCTGCCTGCGGCCGCTGCTTTTCCTCTTCCACCAGTCTTTGCGCCAGAAATTCCAGGTCTTCCCGGTTATGATCCATGACATATTTGATCAGGTAGCGGATAAACTTTTCAGCGAGGTTCGCATTGTCTTCCAGGTCATGAAAAGCCATCTCCGGCTCTATCATCCAGAACTCGGCAAGATGCCGGGCCGTATTGGAATTCTCTGCCCTGAAAGTAGGCCCGAATGTATAGACATCGCTAAAGGCCATAGCGCCTAACTCTCCTTCCAGCTGCCCGCTCACTGTCAGGTTGGTGGCGCGGCCGAAGAAATCTTCTTTGAAATCAATGGCGCCATTCTCCTGCCGGGGAGGATTGTCGAAGGGTAAGGTGCTTACGCGAAACGTTTCCCCGGCGCCTTCCGCATCAGAAGCCGTAATGATGGGCGTATGGAGGTAAACGAACCCTCTCTCGTTAAAAAACTGGTGGATGGCAAACGACAGGGAATGACGCACCCGGAAGATCGCCCCGAAAGTGTTCGTCCGAAACCGGAGATGCGCGATCTCCCTGAGATATTCCAGGCTGGGCTTGTTCTTTAGCTGCAAGGGATATTTTTCGGGATTGCATTCTCCCAGTATCTCCACGGAGCTGGCCTTTACCTCTACCGCCTGCCCTTTACCCAGGGACGCTACCAGAAGACCGGTCACCTTCAAAGAAGCCCCGGTATTGATCTTTTTCAGAAAATTCTCATCATAAGAGCCCAGCTCCACCACTATCTGCAGATTATTATTCGTAGACCCGTCATTCAGCGCTATAAACTGGTTGTTGCGGAAGGTCCGCACCCATCCCATTACCGTTACTTCCTGATTTTCCGGCGTCGTGGCCAGCAATTCTTTCACTTTGACTCTTGTGTTGAACATGATATTGTATGCTTATTGATAAAATGCAAAACCGGCATTTGCCGGTATTTGGCTGAAATAGCCTGGCAAAGATAAAGCAAGCGGGTAAAGAATAGCACCGATCCTTCGGACAAGATGCCGGAAGTGTCTTACTAAGCGTAAACCCGCAAACCAGGAAAATGTATTTGTGCAACACCCTGTTGCACAAAAGAAATCAAAAATGTTAAATCTCCGGCAATAGGACCTTTTTTCCCCGTCCTGCATCTTATTTGCACCAAATACAGCCTGAAAGTCAGCGGTTTTTAAAAATTTTTTTTGATTTTTGCGTTTTTATGCTAAAATTGCATTGGAATTAAGCTGATCAGTTTTCTTATCCAATGCTCACAGCTCATCAGTTTTGGTCGTTCCGTTCATCATAATAATCTAAAATTCATTTCAAACATTTTCAATTAAACAGGCTGACCTGTTTGAGAATGGTGTTCAACTCTCAAGTAATTTTTTATGTACGATATTCTCCAATTGAACGACATGCTCGTTCCAGAGCTCCTCGATATTGCTGAGCAGTTAAAGATCTCCGGCGCAAAAAAACTGGATAAACAGGAACTCATCTATAAAATACTGGATAAACAAGCTGTAGCAGCCAGCGAGGTTAAAGTGGATGCAGCCGATGACAAGCCCAAACGCAAACGCATTATAAAGACCACCACCGCCAACAGCACCGAAGAAGCGATCGTCGAAAGCGCGGAAGAAAAACCTAAAAAAGCGGAACCCAAAAAAGAGACCCGCAAAAAAGAAGAAAAACCCCCTATCCTTAAAAAAGCGCGCAAAAAAGAAGAGGAGCCTGAAGAAGAAGTGGTAGTTGCTGCGCCCGTTGTTGCGGCTCCCATTGCAAAAGCAGCCCCGGCAAAACCCCAGCCTGTACAAGACCGGAATGAGCGGAATGACCGGAACGAGCGCAATGATAACCGGGACGACAGAATTAACGACCGCAACGATAGAAATGACGGGAATGACCGTAACGATGAAGAGTCCGACGAAGACGAAGAAGAATCTCAGCCAATGCAGGAAGGGCATGAAGGCTCAGAATCCAATCCGGAAAGCAATCGTTCTGCAGACTTGCAAGCCGGCAGAATGTATCCCCAGCGCAGGAACGAGGTTTTTAATATTGAATTTGATGGAGTGATCCAGGCCGAAGGCGTTTTGGAAATGATGCCCGACGGATATGGATTCCTGCGCAGCAGCGATTATAACTATTTATCCTCTCCCGATGATATTTACGTTTCTCCTTCACAGATCAAGCTATTCGGCCTGAAAACAGGAGATACCGTGCACGGCGCCGTACGCCCGCCCAAAGAAGGAGAGAAATATTTTGCCTTACTCAAGGTGGAGACGATCAACAGCAAAGGTCCTGAAGAAGTCCGCGACCGCGTTCCCTTCGATTACCTGACGCCGTTGTTCCCTTTTGAAAAATTAAATCTTTTCACCACCCCCAGCGACTATTCCACCCGTATCATCGATCTGTTTACCCCGATCGGTAAGGGACAACGCGGATTGATCGTGGCTCAGCCCAAGACAGGTAAGACCATGCTGCTGAAAGCCGTGGCCAACGCCATTGCCGCCAACCACCCCGAATGTTACCTGATGATCGTCCTGGTAGATGAACGTCCCGAGGAAGTAACAGATATGGAACGCAGCGTAAGAGCAGAAGTCATCGCTTCCACCTTCGATGAACCTGCTGAGAAACACGTAAAGGTTTCCACGATCGCCCTGCAAAAGGCCAAACGCCTGGTAGAATGCGGACACGATGTGGTGATCCTGCTGGACTCCATCACCCGCCTGGCCCGTGCACACAATACCGTGGCCCCCGCTTCCGGTAAAGTACTGTCCGGTGGTGTGGAAGCAAATGCCATGCAAAAGCCCAAACAATTCTTCGGCGCCGCCCGTAAGATCGAAAATGGCGGCTCCTTAACGATCCTGGCCACCGCCCTGATCGATACAGGCTCCAAAATGGATGAGGTGATTTTCGAAGAATTCAAGGGAACCGGTAACATGGAATTGCAATTAGATCGCCGCCTGGCTAACAGACGCGTCTACCCTGCGATAGACCTTGTCTCTTCCTCCACCCGCCGGGATGACCTCCTGCTGGAAAGAGAAGTGCTGCAACGAATGAATTTATTGCGCGTTTACCTGAACGATATGAACCCGGAAGAAGCCATGAATGAATTGCTGAAACGCATGCGCGGAACCAAGAGCAATGAAGAGTTCCTGGCGAGCATGAACAGCTGAACTTCCACCCGCTCCGCTTCAGCAGCTAAAGGAATGAAGGGACGGGGTTAGTTTAACATCAGGGACAAAACGTAAACCATCCGGCACAACCATCCGGCAGCAGGTACAACTGACTTCGAACAGTTATGCAGCAGTTATTCAGCAGCAGTTATGCAGCTACCAGCGCATCTATCTTTTTGGCAAGTTTCCTGTCCTTATCGGTGACCGTATTCCCCGCATCATGCGTGGATAGCCATATCTCTACCTGGTTGTATACGTTGGTCCATAATGGATGGTGATCCATCTTTTCTGCTGCCAGCGCTACACGGGTCATAAAGCCAAATGCTTCTGAGAAATCCCTGAACCCGAATTTCCGGTAGAGCGTATTATTTTTTTCTTCCCACATAGTAAAGTAGCTTTTAGCTGTCAGCTGCAAGCTTCGAGCCAGACACGGCCAGGTCTTTTACGAACAGTTAAAGAAATTATTTAAATTCCGGCTATCAGCTAATAGCTTGCCGCCTGAAGCTAAAATATCAAATGTCCTTTATTTTTGATCTTATCCTGTACCAGCTCCATCACTAACTGCACGCCCGGTATGGCTTTGACGGAACTTATCAGGTCCTTCAGCTTCTCGTCCGTCACCATATCCCCCTTCAGGAGCCATAAAAAATCCAGGTGCTTGAACTCGGGAAGCAGGTACTCCCCGTCAAACTGGTTATTGTATAGAAAATGCTGCAGGGAATTATTGGCCTCGCTGTATTCATACACCCCAAAGAAATACTTCCGTTGTTTCTTGGTCAATTGTATCTCTATATCATTATTGATACGGAAATCAAATCGCAGCCGGTTGTTCAGCTGCCAGCAGAACTGGTAATCCTTGACAGGCGCAACAACACCCAGCAACCGGGTATCTTCGAAGAACTCCCCCGTCAGATCGTCGATATTTAATTTCAGCTTCATATTAAAATACCACAGGTGCTTCCAGCACCTCATTTCCCCGCCGGTACTTCACCGTAGTAACATCTCCCTTTTTAAACTTCGACAGCACATCCATATATTTTTCCAGGGAAGGCACCGGGAAACCTCCCAGCTGGACGATCACGTCCCCCGTCTTCAACCCGGCCTTCTGAGCAGGCCTCCCCTCACTGATCCCATCCGCCCGCACCCCGCCGCCACTGAAAGTATAATCCGGCATGATGCCCAGGGTGACCGTAAAATGAGGAACATCCATCGACACGTCCCGGGTGCTGGTGAACGCGATCCGGCCCATATTGTTCACCTTTTCCACGACGGAATAAATATATTTCAATACCTGTAATTCCCCGGCATAGTTGATCTTGTCAACATCATCTGTCGGCTTATGGTAATCGCTGTGGATCCCCGTGAAAAAGAAGAGCACGGGAATGCCCTTTCTATAAAAAGAGGTATGATCGCTGGGACCTACCCCGCTGCTGTCATAGTGGAGGGTAAAATATTTTTTGTCACCAACGCTATTGCAGACCTCTCCCCAGGCCGGAGAGGTCCCATAACCGCCAATGGTCAGCGCATGCGTACTATCCCTCAACCGGCCGATCATGTCCAGGTTAATCATATAGTTCACTTTTTTCAGGTCGATAGTCGGGTGCTCCACAAAGTATTTGGACCCGAAAAGCCCCAATTCTTCCCCCGAAAAGGCAATAAACAGGTAATTGCTGTTCTTAGAACGGGATTCTTTCAGCAGCCGGGCCAGCTCAATCGTCGCAGCCACCCCGCTGGCGTTATCGTCTGCCCCGTTATGGATCTGTCTTTCGGCCCCCCGATAAAGGGAATTGCTGTCCTCTCCGTAGCCTAAATGGTCGTAATGGGCCCCTATCACTACCGTACTGGCCGCTCCATTGTCCAGGTAACCCAGCACATTACGTCCCGTCCGTTTCTTCTCGCTGAAACCAACCTTAATTTTTATCTCAAGGGAAGCCGATTCGTCCTTCAGGTATTTCCTTTTTGTTTCCCGCGTAATATAAAGTACGGGGATAATGGCAGGTTCCGGCCTGTCCTTGCCATCGTAGGCGAGATTATCCGCTATTTTGGAGCTATTATACAGGATCAGGGCCGTGGCTCCCTTTTTTGAATATTCCTTTGCCTTGGCGCGGATAGCCGTCTCCAGGTCGAAATGAGGGTTGCCCCGGCTTGTTTCCATCGTTTCTTTCAGATCGAGGAACCAGGGCTCTCCGCTCTCCTGCAGGGCAATGGCAGGCGAACCCGATGCCGTCCCCGCCGCACTGAGGGTAAGGGGGAAATAGTCTTTATTCGGGAGAAGATCCCGGTCATTAACGGAAAAATAAGAATCCGGGCTGATCAGCCTCCCTTCATTGATCTCGAAAGCCTGAAGCCAGCCATTGTTGTCCCCCCTGGGCTGCAGGCCGGCTTTAGAGAAGGCAATGCTGATATAGTCCCCTGCCAGCTTTTCGCCCGGAGATCCCGTCCTCCTGCCCTCCAGCCTGTCATCTGCCAGATATTGGATATGCGCTTCCAGGTTGGCCAGCGTGACCTTATCGGCTTTTTTGAACTTTTGAGCGAAGGCGGGTAAAAAGGGAATAATCAGGATAAGCGTAACGATCTTGATACGAAGGATCATATAAATCGGTTTAACAGGATTCTTTGTACACAAAGGTATACCCGGCGGGGGCTATTCCAAGGGAAAGTGGAGAAAAATTAAGGCGGGTATTACCCCTGGATTAATAATTGACTAAAACTTTTCTACACTCACCTTTTTTCCTTTAGTTTTGCAGATTGTCCTTTCCAGAGTGAAGACAGCAGCATCCCCTGTCAGGAAAGGGCGAAATGTCAATATAAATTATGGCGTTACCGCACCTTATTAAATATGTATATACCAATGGGACCGATGAAGTAATTCGCCGGGGAAAGAAAATCCATGCCATTGGCTACGTTGAGCTGGTCGAATACGACGAGCTGTTTGAATCCGTTACTTTTCGGGTAAAGGATGACAGCTACGCAACGTATTACAAGGTATACGTGCAGAAGTTCAAGGATGCCAAAACGCTGTCTATCCGATGCAGCTGCCCTTATAACCTGGGAGATATCTGCCGCCATGAAGCCGGAGCCCTTATCCAGCTGCAGGAGCTGCTGGACAGGAATATGCTGAAAGCGGAGCAGATAAGCTACGATCAGCAGCATACCGTCGTGAAAATGAAATTCATCGACATTAAAAGCATCCGCCTGCTTTGCTCTCCCGACACCCTGGGCGAAGCAGAAAAATACCTGCAAACACAAAAAGCAAAAATAGAATACGCCAAAGATGAAATGGTAAAAGCTACCGTCGAACTGGACGGACAAATTTACCAGGTCGTGATCCGGAAGAACGAAGAGCGGAATTTCGATACCAGCAGCAATTATGCAGATACGGCGCATCCCCTTTGCCTCCCCAAGGTGATCGTTTTTTTACAGCTGCTTCATGCCCACGGAGCCTATTACTTTGACAGCATCCGGAATTGGGACAAGGAAAAGAATAAATTGCTCGAAGCCTATGGCTATTCCCTGTCCGATGACCTGAAAGGAAAATTCGAGTTCACCTATAAGGATGGGAAGCCTTTTTTGCGGGTATTGGACGTCTCTATCAAAAGGGTGGCGCCCCTGGCTACAGGCCGTCCAAGGACAGCGGAAGCCGACTTGCCGGTTGCCGTGGCTTCGGAAGAGGAAAAGCCCGCCGGAGTGGCGCAAAGGCTGGGGATCGTTTTCAATTTTAACCAGGCCAGCTTCCCGGGTTTCGCCCTGGACGCCATCGCCGGAGAGAGCAATGAGGAACAGTCTTCCTATACGGGGAAGGTGGAAAAAATGGACCTTACAAAATTCGTAAATACAGATACCCTTAACGAGTTCGACAAACAGCTGATCCCCTCCCTTCGTAAGATGCAAAGTCCGGAAATCAGCAAATACCTCAACCGGAACTCCCCTTTTAGCGGCATTTGGGAAAATATCATTCACCACGAAGAAGATGACCTCCCCGAAGAAACGAAAAAGCTGATGGTGGAATACCTGCACCCCAAGCTGAAGAAACTGTTTGCGGAAGTGAATAGCAACCCGTTTATTTTTTACCTCAACGGGCACAAACCCTTTAAAACGTCCAATCTTCAGCCTATCGGCATAACAGGGGATACCATTACCCCCTTCTTTAACGTCACTGTTCAGGGAGACCGGTTCGAGCTGGTATGTTATGTGAAGATCAATGGACAGCCAGTCGAAGTCTCTCAGAATGAATGCAATAGCAGTGTCGTATTCTTTTATAATAACAATCTTTACCTCTGGAACAAACCGGAAGATATCGTCCTGGTGGAGAAATTCATCGGTAAAGATAAATGGCTGATCGACAAGGAAGACTGGCCGGCCCAGCTAAAAACATTTGTGCTGCCTCTCACCAAGGATTACCATGTGGATTTTGATGAGACCCTGGTAAAAGAAGTGAAAGACGGAGACCCGGAAAAAAAATTATTACTCCAGGAAAAAGGAGATTACCTGGTATTTCAACCCCTCTTCTCCTACAAAGGATTTGAGACCCGGCCGGGAGGGAAAGATGAGATCATTGTTCCCGATGGATCCCAGGTGCTGGTCGTGCATCGTAATAAAGAGGCGGAATTACAATTCTTCCGCAAGCTGGAGTCCCTTCATTCCCAGTTCATTCATCCGGAAGGCTCCAATAGCCTGGCCCTGAAAGGTGCAGATGTATTAAAAAATAACTGGTTCTTCCTCTTCGTGGACGCCATGGAGGAGATGAAAATACCGGTCTTTGGATTTGAAGCCCTGAAAAACTTCCGGTTCAATACCGCCAAACCCCAGACAAAGATCCATATCAGCAGCAACACCGACTGGTTTGACGCCCGGGTGGACATTGTCTTCGGCGATCAGAAAGTGACCATCGCGGATGTTAAAAAAGCCCTGGCCAACAGGCAGCAGTTCGTTCCCCTCGATGACGGCACCCTGGGGGTATTGCCGGAAGAATGGATAAAGAAATACTCCCTGCTGTTCCGGGTCGGAGAAGGAAAAAGCAATCAGCTGCGCCTGTCCAAATATCATATGAGCGTAATTGATGAGCTCTATGATAACCGCAATGAGGAAGAGCTGATCATACGGCTGGAAGAGAAATACGAACAATTGCGGGAATTCAACCGTATCAAGGAAATACCCCCTCCCGCTCACCTGGAGCACATCCTCCGCCCCTACCAGGTCCATGGGTTCCACTGGCTCAATTACCTGCAGGAAGTCAACTGGGGAGGTATCCTGGCCGATGATATGGGTTTGGGTAAAACGATCCAGGCCCTTTCTTACCTCCACCATTATAAGGAAGCACACCAGCGCCTGAGCGCCCTGGTAGTCTGCCCGACCACCCTGATGTTCAACTGGGAAAATGAGATCCGGAAATTCGCACCCGGACTGACCTATCATATTCATCACGGGGGAGACAGGACACGCAACAAACAAGCCCTTTCGGAATATAATGTGATCATCACCACTTACGGAACGCTCCGCAGTGATATCAAGCTATTGGTGGAAATTCCTTTTGATTACGCAGTGCTGGATGAATCCCAGGCTATCAAGAATCCCGGCAGCAAGGTTACCAAAGCCGCCTGCCTGTTACATGCCAAACACCGGATCTGCATGAGCGGTACCCCCTTGCAGAATAATACCTTCGACATTTTTGCCCAGATGAACTTCCTGAACCCCGGCATGCTGGGAAGCATTGAATTCTTCCGGCAGGAATTCGCCGTTCCCATCGATAAGTTCGGCGAACAGGATCGGAAAGACCATCTGAGAAAGCTATTATATCCCTTTATATTAAGAAGGACGAAAGAACAGGTAGCGAAAGACCTCCCCGAAAAAACGGAGACGATCCTGTTCTGCGAAATGGAAGACGAACAACGAAAAGTATACGATGCCTATCGTAACGATTACCGGGATAAGATCCTGGGAACGATCGAGACCCAGGGTATCCAGCGGTCGCAGCTGACCATCCTGCAGGGCCTGATGAAATTGCGGCAGATCTGCGATTCTCCGGCCATCCTCAACGAAACGGACCGGTACCCCAACCATTCCATTAAGCTCGACGAGCTGGCCCGGGAAATCACGGAAAATATCGGGGATCACAAGGCCCTGATCTTTTCCCAGTTCCTGGGGATGCTGGCCCTTATCCGGGAAAGACTGAAAGAGCTGGATGTGAAATATGAATATTTCGACGGCAGCACTTCGGCCGTGGATAGAGAGAAGGCCATACAAAGCTTCCAGAATGATGATACCGCCCGCGTATTCCTGATCTCCCTGAAGGCGGGAGGGGTGGGTCTTAACCTTACTGCCGCGGACTACGTGTATATCGTAGATCCCTGGTGGAACCCTGCCGTGGAACAACAAGCCATTGACCGGACCCATCGTATCGGTCAGACCAAGAATATATTTGCCTACCGGATGATCTGTAAAGACACCATCGAAGACAAGATCCTTCAACTACAGGAAAAGAAACGGATATTGGCCAAAGACCTGATCGCTGATGATGACGGATTTGTGAAGAGCCTGACAAAGGCCGATGTAGAGTACCTGTTCTCTTAATAACGGGAAACACCCGGGCCTGTATTCACCGAGCGGACCCGGGAAAGCTGGGGTCGCTCACCCTACCGGCAATCAATTTTTGCCACTGATAACACTGGGGGATGCCTTAAGTAAACGAGCTGTTATTTTAGCAGTCAATCAGTATAATTGTCCGGTATGAATCTGTCACTAAAATATGCTCTCCCGCTAACGCTAAGCTTTCTTTTATTCACTACGCACTCATTTTCACAGGGGGCGCCCGCGAAGATCAAAGGGTCCGTCAAAGGATCCATCGTGGATACCACCGGCAAACAGATCCTGAGCGATGCCACCGTATCGGCAACTCCCGATGCGGATACCAACGCAGCACAATTCGTTGTCACCAATAAGAAAGGCGCCTTCCAGGTCAGGAACTTAAATCCCGGCAAATACCACTTGCTCATTTCTTTTGAAGGCTACGAGCATCTGACCAGGACTTTTTTTATCAGCGCCGACAGCGCGACCACGATCGACCTGGGTACCCTGTATATGCAGCGGTCCAATGAAGAAATGGAAGCGGTGATTGTTTCGCGGCCTCCCATAACGATGAAGAAGGATACGGTGGAATATACGGCCGGCATGTTCGCCACGAAGCCCAATGCCGTAGCAGAAGACCTGCTGAAAAAAATGCCGGGGGTACAGGTCGATAAAAATGGAAATATTACCGCCCAGGGAGAGACGGTGACGAGGATCCTGGTGGATGGCAAACGCTTTTTCAGTGACGATCCCAAGCTGGCGACGAGGAACCTTCCTCCGGATGTCATCGATAAGATACAGGTGTTCGATGACCTTAGTGACCAGAGCAAATTTACCGGTTTCGACGATGGCAACCGGGTCAAGACGATCAATATCGTTACGAAAAAAGACAAACGGCAGGGCTATTTCGGGAAAATGGTGGCCGGAGCAGGCAGTGACGAGAACTATGACGAGAGCATCAATCTGCATCGCTTTGACGGCAATCAGCAAATGTCCCTGCTGGGACAGGCGAACAATATCAACAAACAGAACTTTACCCCGCAGGATATCTTAGGCAGCTCCGGGGGAGGGCGCGGCGGACGCGGCGGCGGCGGTGGAGGCGGCGGGGGAAATGGCGGCGGAGGTGGCGGCTCCAGTAATACGGGGGTAACGACCGTATGGGCCGGAGGCATGAATTACAAGAACTCGTTCGGAGCCAATACGGATATCTACGGAAGTTATTTCTATAATTACCAGCATGTATCCGTCAATACGCAGGACAGCACGTATAAGGTCCTCAAGGACGTTTCCGGCGGGGATTCAGCCAGCTCCAGCACAGGAGGTAATTCCAGCGTTCAGCGCATCCAGAATCATCGTATCAATCTCAACATCGAGCATCGGTTCGACAGCAATAACTCGGTGATCTTCCGTCCGAATGTGACCATCCAGCAGAGCACGCCGAACGCCTCGTACAACACCTTGCTGACAGACAGCAGCGGAGCTGTCTATAGTAATTCGATCGGTCACTCCTCCAGTATCAACAGCGGCTTCAACATCAACAACGCGAATCTCCAGTTCCGACATAGATTCAACAAACCGTACCGGACGATCTCCCTGGACGTCAATACGACCGCCAATGTGAATAATGGTACGGGGTATAACTACGCCGAGAATAGTTTCTATGTAAAAAATCCACGGTTGGATACGCTCAACCAGTTCTATAATGACTCCCTGCATTCCATTACCCTGAGCCCCACCCTTTCCTATACGGAGCCGATCGGGAAGAACCAGATCCTGGAATTCAACTACAATCATACCTATACGAAGAGCACGACTATCAACAATACCTATGATTTTGTAGACTCCGTCCACGACTATCAATCTTTCGACAGCTTATTCAGCAACTCGTATAAATTCGTCTCCAATTCCGACCGGTTTACCCTGAATTACCGTATCCAGGATGCCAAATACAACCTGTCGCTGGGGTCCGGCTTTCAGCGCACCAGCTTCAACAGCAACAACCTGACCAAGGATATCACCGTAGCGCACAATTATCTGAACTTTACACCCACGGTCAACTTTCAATATCTTTTTTCCAGGACCTCCCATTTGCGGCTTAACTATTCGGGCAGAACGGGGACACCTACTCCGGCCCAATTACAGCCCCTGACCACCACTTCCGATCAAATAAGCTACCAGGTCGGTAATCCGGGGCTGAAACCTCAGTTTACCCATAGCCTGCGTATGTTATTCGCCTCTTTCGATCCGGGAACGCAGCGGGTCATTTTCGCTACCGTCAATGCCAGCGCTACCGTCAATGATATCCAGTCGGCGGTCTATAATAATCTGAACGGCGGGCAGACGAGCAGCTATGTGAACCTGAACGGAACCTATAATGTCTCCGGATACTTTAATTATGGTTTTGCGCTGAAAAAGCCCAAATCCAACCTTAACCTGATAACGAATATTAATTATACACAAAGCCAGACCCTGCAGGCGGCTGATTCCGCACATGCTCTCCAGGATATTTATCAGCATATCTATACCAGGAATACGACCTTATCCCAGACGATCTCCTGGACGACGAATATCAAGAAGAACTTCGACATGAACTTTAGTTCCACTTCGCAGTATAATATTACCCGGAGGACCCAGCTGGCATCGCAGACCAGGCCCGGCCAGGGTCAGGGCAACCTGAATACTTTTTCACAGGTCCTTTCAGCGGAGATAACGGCCTACACCAATAACGGATGGCTTATCGCCACCACCTTCGACTATACCTATACCAATACCGGCTCTTCCGGATATAATGCCAGCGTACCCCTGCTGACCCCCAGCATCGCCAAACAGCTCTTTAAGAAAAAGAACGGGGAATTACGTCTCAGCGTTTTTGACCTGCTGAATTCCAATACTTCGGTCAACAAAACGGTATCGGCTACGAGCGCTGCCTATACCCGTACCAATGTGCTGTCACGGTATGCCATGCTTACTTTTACGTATAATCTGAATAATTTTGCCGGCTCCAATCAAAAAAGGATGCCGGGCATGTTCCCCGGAAGGTTCCGTGGCGGCGGAGGCGGAAGAGGAGGAGGTGGCGGTGGTTTCGGAGGAGGGGGATTTGGCGGCGGCGGCCCGCTTCCCTGAGGTTTTAGTTCATAAAGCACGTTTTCATCAAATTACAAATATATTTTATTTTATATTGCAGCCACCCATATATACTCTCAAAGAAATAATAAGTTAATAGCTATAATAAGGTAATTATTCTCTTATTTTACTAACCATATTATTTATTAAGATTATATCTTATCTATGCTGTTTAATTCTTTAGCCTATGCTATTTTTCTTCCTATAGTATTTATTCTGTATTGGTTTGTTGTGAACAGGTCGATGAAGCTTCAGCATGTATTGCTTTTGGCGTCCAGCTACTTTTTTTATGCGTGCTGGGACTGGCGTTTTCTTTTTCTCCTGATCTTTTCCACCTTCCTCGATTATTTCACGGGATTAAAAATTGAACGGTCTTCCTCCGCCAAGGCCCGGAAAATATGGCTTTTTATCAGCATATTCGTAAATCTTGGATTTCTGGGGTTCTTTAAATATTATAACTTCTTTGCGGGATCCCTTGCTCAGCTATTGCAGCACTTCAATCTGAAACCGGATTTTGTCACGCTTAAAATCATCTTGCCCGTAGGTATTTCATTTTACACTTTCCACGGATTATCCTATGTGCTGGATATTTATAATAAAAAGATCCGGCCTACCACGAACTGGATCGAATACAGCCTGTTCGTAAGCTTCTTTCCCTTATTGGTGGCAGGCCCCATCGAGCGGGCTACTCATCTTCTTCCTCAGGTGGAAAAAGAAAGAAAGTTTAGCTACAGTCAGGCAGTAGATGGTTTAAGGCAGATCCTCTGGGGGTTATTCAAAAAAGTGGTCATTGCCGACAGTTTTTGCGCCGGGCAGGTAAATGCTATTTTCAATAATGCTTCCCATTATTCAGGGAGTACCCTGGCTGTAGGTGCATTACTCTTTACATTTCAGATCTATGGAGACTTTTCAGGATATTCGGACATAGCCCTTGGAAGCGCCAGGCTTTTCGGATTTGAACTGTTGCAAAACTTTAAATTTCCTTATTTTTCCCGGGATATCGCAGAGTTCTGGCGAAGGTGGCATATTTCACTTTCTTCCTGGTTCCGTGACTATTTATATATACCCCTCGGCGGGAGTAAAGGTCCGCTCGGAAAAAAAATACGCAATGTCTTTATCATATTCCTGGTAAGCGGGTTCTGGCATGGGGCAAATTGGACATTTATAGCATGGGGTGCGTTAAATGCATTGTTTATCATGCCTTCTATGCTGTTCAAGACCAACAGGAATAATATAGAGATTGTTGCTCAGGGACGTTTATTACCCTCATTCAGAGAGGCGCTTTCCATTATACTGACTTTCTGCCTGACCGTCTTTGCATGGATATTTTTCAGGTCTCCCGATATCCCCTTTGCGTTTCATTACATTTCCGGCATTTTCTCCAGATCCTTTTTCCAAAAACCGGAAATATCTATTTATCTGAATTTTATTTACATCGCATTTTTCATGCTGATCGAATGGCTGGGAAGAGAACAGAAGTACGCGATAGAAAATATTGGATTCCGATGGCACAGGCCCGCGAGATGGCTCTTTTATTGCACTCTTTTTTTAATTATTATCTATTTTTCGGACACGGAACAACAATTCATTTACTTTCAATTCTAAGACTCCTATGCGGAAGTTCCTGTATACTATCCTTCGGTTCATTGGATTCGGCATATTGGTGGCATTGATCCCTGCCTCCCTCATCGGATTGTACTTCCACAAAAAGCACATAACCCTAAAGAACTTTCCTCCGCCAATGATCTCCGATAGTTATTCCTTCAACGACAAAATGTTGTTTGCGCGAAATAAGAAGGCAAACATACTCTGCCTCGGATCATCTATGAGCTTCAATAATATAAGTTCAGAGGAGGTGGTTCACTATTTTCAATCGGATTCCTATCTGAACCTTTCCTCTTGGGGGATGAACCTGAAAGACATTTTTTATCTTCTTAAAACCTATGCTTCAATAAATAAACCCGAGATATTTATTATTAACAGCAGTTTACAGGACTTTATCGAAAAAAGGGATAAAAGAGTCGATTATACAGACTTAAAAAAATATCTGACGGGAGCTCAGCTCAGTGAATATTATTTAAAATACGGCAACCTGGTCTACTACCTGAAAAACCTTACCTATTCCAAATTGACAAAGTCATCACGCTCTATCTATGAATCACTGGTCTATGATAAATATGGAGGTGTTCCACTTGACCCTGCCAGGTTCGTCAAAAATAACCGCAGATGGAACTATATACCCAATGCCGCCCCGGAGCAAGTTGAATATAATTATCTTGATAGCCTCTCGGGATATTGTAAAACCCACAACATAAAGCTCCTCTTTTTTGAAGCCCCGGTCAGAGAGGGAATGTTACAAAAGCAAAATAAGGAACTTCTGCTGGCCCATATTGCTAAAGTTCAGGGTATCCTTCGGAAGGACGGAAATACCTTTGTAAATGCCACGGAGCGGATCTGGCCGGACAGCTTATTCGTAGATGGCGCCCATTTCGCCGCACCCGGTGCAGCTCTTTATACGCATTATTGTTTTGAAAAGCTTGCCTTAACCAAAAGCATGTAAAGTGGCGGGCACAAATAGTCGGAATATCTTGCTTTATTTAGACTTCCGGGTATAGTGATAATCCGGGTTGCTCATCGGGGATTGCCCTACGATGATCACGGATAAAATAGTATGAAAAAAACGGGAAAGCTTCGAAGAAGGACGATACAAATCTTTGTAGATCTTTGCGTTACGGGTGTCGAAATACATGTGGGTCTTGTTCATCGATATTGGGGTTATAATGGTTTGGATGGCTTTAATCGCTATCAGGGCGTTATAACGTCTAATTTACTGCTTTATTTTGCAAAAAACTGTTAAAACAAGGACGTAGTTTTTCTATTGCACGGGGCGGGGAATAATTGTATTTTGTCCAAAATCCGCTCTATGAGAAATACTATTCTCACGCTTGCGCCCATGTTCTTGTCCGCCACGCTCTGCGCACAAGGTGTTTTTTCCAACAAGACCCAGGCCATCCTGGAACAGGTGATCCGGGATTATCCCAACCATTTTTACAATATTAAAGGGGAAATGATCACCGAGGCCCGTCAAACGACCGAATACCGGTCCACCCTTCAGCTGCCCGGCTCCTCTTCCTGTGTCGTTACTCTTTATCGGGCTGCCCGTGATGAAGGATATGGATGGACCTGCACGGTTCTGGAAGCAGAGACCTTTGAACAGGCTAAATACAGGTTCAGGGAAATCTATGGTCAACTCACGAATAGTATCGTCACGACGAGCGGCCAGAAGACTTTTATCCTCAGCGGCCAGTATGAAGAGCCGACCCGGGAAAAGAAACGTACACAAGTGGTCTTTTCTTTACTTCCGGGTGTCGGCGAAATGAAAAAGCTGAAAGTAGACCTTTCTGTCTGCCAGGACGGGAAAGGATGGAAGATCGACCTTAGCGTAAATGATCAGGCGTTGAAAGAAGACGTACAGAACGCTGTTACGGTTAATTAGTCCCGTTCTTATACCACCAGCGTGTAATTCCTTAACACGGTATCAATTTCTTCCAGCTTGAAAGGCTTGGAAATATAATGGTTCATGCCGGCTTCCAGGCATTTTTCCCGGTCTCCTTTCATAGCGTCGGCTGTCAGGGCTACAATGGGAATATTACAATAA
>JAATFV010000081.1 GCA_015655015.1 Chitinophagales bacterium
GGAGCTGGAACAGGAAGAGACCAGCCACAAAGAGATGGAAGACCAGGTCAGGCAGCAGGTCAAAGAAACCTATCTGCGTTATAAGGAAGCGCTGGTGCGGATAGATGTCGCCCGGGTGAATGTGGAGCGGGCAACGGAAAATCAGCGTATCATCCAAAACACCTACTTCAATAACGCCTCTTTAATTACCGATCTGCTGGATGCGGATGTACAGCTGCTGGAAACAAAATTTGAACTGGAAGCGGCTAAGATCACGGCCCAAAACAACTATTTCTTACTCCGGAATATCATCGGGACTCTTTAAAATGAAAAGGAAAAAATATACCATTACGGACAGGATCATTACCAGGATCACCGGCTGGATCGCAGGGTTCACCCTGATCGCTCTTGCGGTCTGGGGCGTACAAACCTTGTGGGGGCTGTATACCTACGAACAAACGAACGATGCGCAGGTGGAGGAATATATCAACCCCGTCATTTCGAGGGCCGGCGGATTTATCGTGGCCGTAAAATTTGAGGAAAACCAGCCGGTGAAGAAGGGGGATACCTTGCTGCTGATCGACAACCGGGAATATACCCTGCAGCAGGCGCAGACCGAAGCATCTATCCAAAAGGAAATGGCGCAGTTACAGGTCCTGGAAAATACGGTTTATACCTTACACAAGACCGCACAGGCCAACCTGTCGCAGATCGCCGCCATAAAGGCAAAGGTCTGGAAACAGCAGCTGGACTATGACCGGTATGAGAAGCTATACCAGGCAGCCTCCGCCACCGCCCAGCAGGTGGAGGATAAGAAGGCCGTTCTGGATGTCGATAATTCCGACTACCAGTCTGCCCGGGAAACGTATGAGGCGTCCCTCTCGCGGATAGCGGAAACGGAAAGTGGGAAATCCGTTATAAAAGCGGAAATTGCCCGGCTCGAGGCCTTGCTGGACCGGCATAAGCTGGATGTAACGTATACCGTGATAACAGCGCCTTATGATGGCAGAATGGGCCGGAGAACAATAGAAAAAGGGCAGATGATCAATGCCGGTGAGGTGCTGGCCTATATCGTCGACAAGGAAACGGATAAATGGGTGGTGGCGAATTATAAAGAGACCCAGGTGGCCCATATGCAAATCGGCGACTCCGTAAAGATCGAAGCAGATGCCTTTCCGGACCATACATTTAAAGGAACCATCATCTCCCTCTCCCCCGCTACCGGATCCAGCTTCTCGCTATTGCCGCCCGATAATGCTACCGGCAACTATGTGAAAATTGTACAGCGTGTACCTGTACGTATCCGGCTCGGGGGGAACAGGCAGGAGACAGAACTTTTAAAAGCAGGCATGAACGTGAATGTCTACATCGATAAAAAGCAGCTGCGCCATGGATAATATTATTCCTGTTTTCAAGCAGTGGGTACCTGAATGGCTGGTGAAAATTATCCTTCTCCTGGTGATATTGCCCAGCATGGCGCTCTTCTTTCTGCCCCTGGCGAATATAAATGCCGCTGCAGGCCATTATGGCGGGGAGCCGGCGGACATACAATTTGCCGTGGCCTTATTCTATACCGGTTTTGCAGGGTTTTATTGTCTGGAACGACGATTTTTCAGCTACCTGGCGACCAAAGAGTATTTCATTATTTTCACCATCCTGCAAATTCTCAGCTCGTATGCCTGCTACCAGACAAAGAGCCTGGCAGTGTTGTTCCCTTTACGTTTTATACAAGGGATGGGATTTGCCAGTATGGTCAATTTGTCCTTATCCCTGCTGTTCAACCGGCTGAAAACAGAGCGGGCGCGGGAAATAGGCTTTTCCATTTTTTATGGCTTACTACTTTGCGCCGTCCCCTTCAACAACCTGCTCACAGCCGATATCATCGATTCCTTCAATTTTAGTATTGTCTATAAGTGTACGGTGCTGTCCTATCTCCCCGGGCTGGCGATGGTGCTGATCACCATGAATAATATCCGCCCCGCTGTGCGATTTCCATTGTACCAGCTCGACTGGCAAAGTTTCACGCTCTATTCAGTCATTTTAGGGTTATTGGCCTACATGCTCATTTACGGACAGGAATATTACTGGCTGGAAGATACCCGAATGTTATATAGCACTGTAGCCATTATCCTGCTGGGGGCGGTCTACCTGCTCCGGCAGGCAAAAATGAAACGGCCCTATACCAATCTCTCCGTTTTCAGGTTCCGGAACTTTAAGGTAGGCATCCTGTTATTATTGATCATGTATATCTGCCGGTTCGCCTCCGGCATTACCAATACTTTTTTTGTAACAGTGCTCCGGTTCGACCCAAAACATGTTTCTTATATCAATCTCCTGAATATAACCGGTATCGCAGCGGGTGTCATCATTTCCTGCTGCATGATCCTGCAGAAGAAAAACATCCGTTACATCTGGATACCCGGATTTGTATTGTTGCTCGTCTTTCACGGGATGATGTTCTTTTTATTTGATACACAGGCCAATGAAGATCATTTTTTTATCCCGCTGCTGCTACAGGGATTGGGAGTGGGGATGATCATGACACCTACCATTGTATATGCTATTTCATCCGTCCCGGTAGCGATGGGCCCATCTGCGGCATCTTTCTGCCTGACCACCCGTTTTCTGGGCTTTTGTATCAGCATCGCCCTGATCAACTATTTTGAGCTTTTTGAGAAAAGCAGGCATTACAACGCATTCCAGGATCAGCTCACCCGGCTGAACCCCATAGTAAAGAACACCCTCGCCAAAGAAACCCGGCGCCTGCTTGGGGAAGGCATGGCGCCGGGCGGAGCGGCGAAAATGTCCAATAAATTATTGGTGAATGCCGTGAACGGGCAAAGTCAATTGCGTTTCGCCATGGATTATTATGAAATAATGTGCTGGCTGCTGAGCGCCACTTTATTGCTGATCGCCTTGCTGCCTTATCTGAACAGAACAGCTGTATACTTAAGATCCCGGCGCCTGTCTCCTGCATAAAAGTCCCGTTGCCTGTCTCCTGCATAAAAGTTTCCGGCGCCTGTCTCCTGCATTATATCAGGATACTGATATAAGGATCCTGATATCAGGAACCCGTATATTCTCTTTATAGGGAAGAACCGGGCAAAATCAGATAGGTTTCGATCAATAAAAGCATAGCCACATGCAGGCTTGTGTCGTATTTTTAAAATATGAACCTGAAACATCCTCCTAAAAAATGGCTGTCCTGCCTGCCGGCTCTGTCCGTCTTCGCCTTGCTGGGTACCATTATATTTACCCCGGTCATGGGGCAAAATACAGGCACTCCTTCCCGGCATGACAACGCGGACGCGCCCTCTCCGCATGGCAACACGGTCCCTCCCTCTCCTCATGGCAACCTGGCCGTCATAGCCACGGCATCAGGTCCTGCCCGTTACGGCCCCTCCTGGGATGTATTGAATGACGGACAGGTCCCCACCCCTCCGGGCAATACCCGCAAGAGCAACCGCCCTCCGCAACCCCGGTCTGCTCAATGGGTGCAATATGAATGGAAACAACCCATCCGCACAGCAGCTATCGCGCTCTATTGGTGGGACTATAATAATACCATTCGCTTACCGCAGGCATACCGCGTGGAGTATTGGGACGGGAACAGTTTTGTCCCGGTGACCAACGCGATCGGATCGGGGCTGGAGAACAATCAATACAATACTACCCGTTTTGACGAGATCACCACCACCAAATTAAGACTGGAGCTGGATTCCGCCGACCGATACCTGGCCACGCTGACGGAATGGAGGGTCGAAGAGCCGGAGAATTCGCCGGAATACCCGGCCGTGGTCCTGGCAGGTCCCGACCGGGATGTCATGTTATCGGGAAAGACTTATCTGTCAGGAACAGTCCGGTCGGTGAGACCCGTCGCAGGAACGAGATGGAATAAAACTTCCGGACCCGGTGAGGTCCTGTTTAAAGATGCCGGCGCCACCGCCACCACGGCTACTTTCTCCACACCCGGCGATTATACGCTTCAGCTGACGGCCGGCGGGGGCGCTCTTCGTTCTGCGGCTTCCCTCCATGTCAAGGTCCGTCAGGCGCCGCAGGACCGACGCCTCGATGTGGTTTATACCAAACGATATAAGATCGACAGCCGGCTCTGGAACGACCGCGCAAAATCCATGATCGTCAGCTGGATCCCTTTCTGTATCGACCAGATCAACCGGACAGACCTTAGCACGGGAGAAGGCGGCATTGACAATTTCATCGAAGCAGCCAGGGCCCTCCGGGGTGAACCCCATGCCGCTCATAAGGGATATGTATTTTCCAACGCCTGGGTACATCAGACGGTGGAAGCGATGTGCGAAGCCCTGATGGTAGATCCTCAGGGGGATGCCGAAATAATCGCCGCCCAGGAGAAAATGAAGAAGACCCTGGAGCAGTGGATCCCCATCATCCTTTCCGCGCAGGAACCGGACGGTTACCTGCAAACAGCCTTCACCCTGCGCGATACCAGCCGCTGGCATGAAAGATGGTCCCCCGAAGGCCGGGGCAATCATGAAGGTTATGTGTCGGGCTATTTTATCGAATCGGCGATCAATCATTACACCCTTACAGAAGGAAAGGACCGGCGGCTCTACAATGCCGCTAAAAAGCTCGCCGACTGCTGGGTAGCGAATATTGGTCCGGGTAAGAAAGCCTGGTACGATGGCCACCAGGAAATGGAACAGGCCCTGGTGCGATTCGGACGGTTTGTGAACGATATGGAAGGCCATGGCCGGGGAGACTCTTATATCCGTCTCGCCAGGTTCCTGCTCGACAACCGGGGAGGAGGCAGCGAGTATGACCAAAGCGCCGTTCCGGTGCAGGAACAATATGAAGCAGTGGGACATGCCGTACGGGCGACCTATACCTACTCGGGCATGGCCGATGTAGCTGCGGAAACAGGTGACGTCGATTATCAGAGCGCCGTGCTGTCGTTATGGGATAATATGGTGAACAAAAAGTATTATGTTACCGGCGGGATCGGCAGCGGAGAGACTTCGGAAGGTTTTGGCCCGGACTATTCCCTGCGCAATAATGCCTATTGTGAATCCTGTTCGAGCTGCGGCCTGATCTTTTTCGAATATAAGATGAACCTGGCCTATCACGACGCCAAATACGCCGACCTCTATGAAGAGACGATCTACAATGCCCTGCTGGGCTCGCTGTCCCTCACAGGGAAGGACTTTTACTACACGAATGCACTCGCCACCGCCCAGCCCCGTTATCAATGGCATGTCTGTCCCTGCTGCGTGGGAAATATTCCCCGGACCCTGCTCATGATGCCTACCTGGACCTATGTGCGGGGAGACGATGGCCTGTATGTCAACCTGTTCATCGGCAGCACCATCAAAGTGGAAAAAATAGCAGGCACAACCATAGAGATGGTTCAAAAAACCGACTATCCCTGGAGCGGCCATATTTCAATGACAGTCAATCCGGAGTCATCGAAAGAATTTACGATCCATGTCCGGGTTCCCAACCGCAGGACGAGTGAATTGTATACTCCTGCTCCGGAAGTGCGAGGCCTGAAATCTTTAACGGTGAACGGGAAAGCCCTGACACCGGCCATCGAAAACGGTTATGCCGTTATCCGGCGGGTCTGGAAGAAAGGAGACCGGATCGAGCTGGAGCTGCCGATGGAGATCCAACAGATCACCGCCGATGAAAAGATCGAGGCCGACCGGGGAAGGATCGCCTTGCGGTATGGTCCTCTTTTATATAATGTGGAGACCGCCGACCACCAGGATATCAACCAGCCGATCGGGAACCAACCACTCTCCCTGGAATGGAAGGGTGATTTTCTCCGGGGTGTCATGGCCATTAAAGGAACCTGGGCCGATGGAAGCCCGCTGCTGGCCATTCCGAATTATACGCGGATGAACCGGGCAACACCTACGGCTACTCCGCAATCCACGCAGGTCATTCAACCGGCCCGCCCCAATCAGCCGCCTCAATATATCGAGCAGACGCCTGAATCGATCATATGGATAAAAAAGTAAAGGTTATCCGGCATTACCACGCATTATCCGGCATTACCACGCATTACCGGGCATTCCCCGGCAAACGTCCACTCCTCATGCCTGTACCGGTTTGCGCAGCTTCCTAAGCTGGTAAACCACACCCAGCCCGAAAATAACGGCCACGACGAGAAGCGTCATTTTTATAACGGCCGCATCCTGATTCCCGGCGATGGGGCCGGAAATCGGCAGCCTGGTCAATGTTTCTGTTACAGCAGGAATGAAGGATAGAAAAAGGGTCAGGGTCATGGCAATGGTCTCTATTTTTGCTCCAGGGGCGCCTGTTTTCCATATAGACCGGGCATATATCCCTACCGGTAAAATGAGCAGAACAAGTACAGAAAGCATGTGCGCCGGCGTGAAATGACCTGTTCTCATGATACCGAACGACGTGAGACAGCTCAATATCGTTAAAACAATATACCATTTCCCCGGGCCACTCCGGGGACCTATCTTTCCCTCGCGGGCCAATGCGATAAAGGCAGCAATTACGGCAAGAATACTAATGATCGTGTGAATGATCCCCAGGGGAGATAAATGGTTGGGCATAGTGGTGTGTTTAAGGGTGATTCCCTTAAAATATTAAATAGTTGTGACAAATCATAATATAATTTTTACGAACCCCTTTAGCGGTCATACTCCGTGTCAGCGCGCCCTATTCATTTATTCACTAATACTTATTCTTCACTAATACTTACCGGATTATAAACAAACAGTTAAAATCCGTGCATTATTGATTAATTCATAAACAGCCTCCTACCCGAACCCTTATTATATTTGATTGAGACTGCTTTTACCAAACCATAACTCTTATCACATGAAAAAAAACTATCTGCTCATTGGCTTATATACCTTATTTCTATTGATATCCCATCCTGATGGATTTTCACAATCGCCCGGCGAATATGTTCCCTGCCAGGAAATGCCCCATCTGATAGAAATGTATAATGCAGATCTCCGCGCCTTAACACGCTTTTATACCAGCAACTTTTATGGAGCAAGAAATGCCGGCAACCAGATCAGCACAGAAGGCGGCTCCCCGGAAAAAAGGGCCCGTCTGGAAGAGCTCTATCATGAATATCTGAAGAAGCTGGACAACCTGGATTTTAAAAGCCTGCCCCAGGAATGTAAAGTGGATTATATCCTTTTTAAAAGGGACCTGACCGGAAAGCTCCGGTCATCTGCCGATGAGACGGTACAATATAATAAGGTCTCGGTGTGGTTCCCTTTCGCAGATTCCATCTATGCCATCGAAAAACTACGGAGAAGAGGCCATCAGCCGGACGCACAGCTATTGGCTAAGAATTGGTATGACGATGCCGGTCAGATCCGCCGGTTACAGGAAAAATTGAAAACGGATAAGGAGCTGGACATGGAATCCATCTATGAGGCAGGGCTGGTTATCAGCGACCTGCAGCGGGCTGTCAGCAGCATCTACGAATTCTACAACGGTTATGCCCCCCTTTTCACCTGGTGGATGCCTAAGAACTATAAAGAGCTGGATTCTGCGCTGTCCGGTTACGCCGCCGCATTCAGGCAAAAGAGTAACAGCATTGCCGCCCCCGACAAGAGCGGTATCGCCGGCCATCCTGTCGGCCGGGACGAACTGGTCCGGCAGCTGACATTTGAAATGATCCCCTACACGCCGGAAGAGCTGATCGATATCGCCAACAAGGAATTCGCCTGGTGCGACCAGGAAATGCTGAAAGCTTCCCGTGAAATGGGCTTCGGCGACGATTGGAAAGCGGCCCTGGAAAAAGTAAAGAACAGCTATGTGCCAGCAGGCCAGCAGCCGGAAATGATCCTGGGCCTCTTTAACCAATCCATCGACTTCCTGAAGGAACATGACCTCATCACGATCCCGCCGCTCGCCGAAGAGACCTGGGGCATGATCATGATGACGCCCGAACGCCAGCTTGTCAACCCCTTCTTCACGGGCGGTAACGAGATCAGCATTTCCTATCCTACCAATACCATGGATGAGGACGACCGCCTGATGAGCATGCGGGGCAATAATCCCCATTTCTCGATGGCAACCGTACACCATGAGCTGATAGCCGGTCACAACCTGCAGGCATACATGAACAGCCGTTACCGCACTTACCGCAACTTCGGTTCAGGATTCTGGACAGAAGGCTGGTCCCTTTACTGGGAGCTGATCCTCTGGGACCTGAAATTCCCCAAAACGCCGGAAGACAGGATCGGCTTTTTGTTCTGGCATATGCACCGCTGCGCCCGTATCATCTTCTCCCTGAACTATCACCTTGGCAAATGGACGCCCCGGCAATGCATAGACTTCCTGGTGGATCGTGTAGGACATGAACGCGCCAATGCTGCCGGAGAGGTACGAAGGTCCTTTGTAGGACATTATCCTCCGCTGTACCAGCTGGCTTACCTGACAGGCGGAAGACAGTTCTATGCCCTTAAAAAGGAGCTGGTGGACAGCGGCAGGATGACGTACAGGCAATACCATGACGCCATCATGCACCTGAATGCCATGCCGGTTGAAATGATCAGGGCCATCCTCACCAACCAGCCCTTAGAGAAAGATTACACGGCGAAATGGAGGTTTTATGATAATATGACTTTGAAATAAGCGAACCAACTGACAGCTACATGAGAAACAACAGCATCTATCTATCCGGAAGGGCCAACCGCTCTATTACCATAAAGGTCGCCTGCACAGCGCTCCTGCTCCTGCTGGCCGGGAAGGCCACCCGGGCGCAATCACCGGGTGTCTATTCGCCTTGCCAGGAAATGCCGGCCCTGATGCAAAATTTTAAGGCCGATTATCAATCCCTGTCCCGGTTCTACTCTCCGGCGCCGCCGGCTTCCCGGGAAAGTTCAGCAGGAGGGGCCTTCAGGCCTGTCGTCACCGGTCTCTCACCGGAGGCCCGCACCCGTCTTGACCGGCTGTACCGGGAGTACCTGGAAACCCTTTCCCGTCTTGACTTCGCCGGTTTGTCCCAGGAATGTAAAGTGGATTACATCCTTTTTAAAAGAGACCTGACCGAAAAATTGCGCCTCTCCGCCATCGACTCGTTGGAATCCGATCACATTAAAAGCTGGTTCCCTTTCGCAGACACGATCTATGCCCTGCAACGGCTCCGCCGACGCGGCGCACAACCCGATGCCCCCAAAGTGGCAGGAGACTGGCACACCATTTTCCTGCAGGTGAAAAAACTGCAATCGGCGCTTGAAAAAGACAGCTCCCTTACGGTGACCTACATCCGCAAATCGATGGAGACGATCGCCTGCCTGCAGCAATCACTGGCCAGCATTTATACTTTTTATAATGGCTACGACCCTCTTTTCAGCTGGTGGGCGCCGAAGCCATATGCCGAGCTTACACAGGCCCTGACCGAATATTCGGAAACCTTCAAAAACAAACAAGTGGTCGATGCGAGCGGGATCTTTGCCCGCAAGCCCATCGGCAGGGACGAGATCATCCGGCTGCTGAAATATGAAATGATCGATTACAGTCCGGAAGAGCTGGTGGACATCGCCAATAAGGAATTCGCCTGGTGTGATGCGGAAATGAAGAAGGCTTCCGCGGAATATGGCTTTGGCGACAACTGGAAGGCGGCCCTGGAAAAAGTGAAGAACACCTATGTCCCCCCGGGACAGCAGCCGGAGGCGATCCTGCAGTTATACGATGAGTCTGTCAGGTTCCTGAAGGAACATGACCTGGTCACCATACCGCCACTGGCCGAAGAAGTCTGGGGCATGTACATGATGTCCCCGGAAAGACAAAGGACCAACGCCTTCTTTACCGGCGGATGGGATATCACTATTTCTTACCCTACCAATACCATGGCGGAAGATGACCGCCTGATGAGCATGCGCGGCAATAATCCTCATTTCTCCCGGGCCACGGTCCATCATGAGCTGATCGCCGGCCATAACCTGGAATTCTTTTCCAATGCCCGCTACCGGACCTATCGCGATTACGATACGCCTTTCTGGGTGGAGGGATGGTCGTTGTACTGGGAGCTGCTGCTTTACCAGATGAACTTTGCTCAAAAACCGGAAGACAAGATCGGTATGCTCTTCTGGAGAATGCACCGCTGCGCACGGATCATCTTTTCCTTTAACTATCACATGGGGAAATGGACACCCCGGCAATGCATCGATTTCCTGGTGGATCGGGTGGGACATGAACGCGCCAACGCGGAGAGCGAGGTCCGGGGTCCCCTTTCCGGCAACAGCAATCCTTTGTACCAGGTAGGTTATCTCACGGGAGGTTTTGAATTTTACGCCCTCAAAAAGGAACTGGTGGATAGTGGTAAGATGAGCTACAAGCAATTCCACGATGCCGTGATGCAGCTCAATTGCATGCCTGTTGAAATGATACGGGCCATTTTAACAAAGCAGCCTTTAGAAAGAGAGTACGCTACGAAATGGCGGTTTAATGATCAAAGAACTGGTCAACTGGGCAATTGACAGGTATCCTGAATCATAAAGTCATCGTTGAAGAAAAGAGCGTTAAAAAAAACGCCGGTTCCTTCAAATGGATAACTATTGCCTTAGCCGTAAGGAAGATTTAACCATTATTAACAACCAAACTAGAAAAGGTATGAAACTACTGCATGATGAAAACCGCCCGCTTAAAAGGGGGAAGTCGCTAATTGAATGCCTTCGGGTTTTGCTGGTCTTCGGGGCAATTATGATCGCCTCCGCGTCTCCTTCTTTAGCGCAAACCAAAAAAATTTCCGGTAAGGTCCATGATGAGTCCTTTGGGCCTGTAGCCAGGGCTACGATAAGAGACAGGGACAGCAAGAGAGGGACCGCCTCCGATGCGGAAGGCAGGTTCAGCCTGTCGGTAAAACCCGGAGTCATACTTGTTATCTCCGCTATCGGGTATGAACCGATGGAGCTGACGGTAGGTGAAGCTGAAAATATCGATGTGGTGCTGAAGCCCCGGAATAACACCCTGAACGAGGTCGTGGTGACGGCCCTGGGCATTAAACGGGAAAAGAGCCAGCTGACCTACAGTACGCAGCAGGTAAAAGGCGATGATATCCTGGCGGCTAAAGAGCCGGGTCTTTTGAATTCTTTAACCGGTAAAGTATCCGGCGTACAGATCACCGCATCCAGCGGTGCGCCGGGAGCTTCCTCCAGGATCGTGATCCGGGGGAACAGCTCGCTGCTGGGAAACAATGAAGCGCTCATCGTGCTCGACGGCATACCTATCAATAACAGCCAGACCGGGAATGCCGCCGGAGCCGCTGATGCGGTAGGCGGCGCCAGCCGGCTCTCGGATATCGATCCATCTACGATCGAGAGTATCAACGTGCTGAAGGGATCGGCAGCCTCGGCGCTCTATGGATCGGACGCGGCCCGCGGTGTCGTGGTGATCACTACGAAGGGAGGCGCTTATAATACTAAACCTAAAGTATCCTTCAATTCTCAATACTCTTTTGAGAATCCGATCTATCCGCAGATACAGTCAAAATATGCATTGGGTGACAGGGGAAATTATGCGAATGGTGAAAACCAAAAGACCAGCGCAGTATGGGGGCCTCCCATCGACAGCCTGGCCAGGGCGGGACTGCTGACCTACAATAAAAACCCTATGAAGGCTTTTTTTACCACGGGCAGGACCCTTACCAATTCCCTGAATGTAGGCGGGGGCAATGAAAAGTCGAATTATTTCTTCTCCTATTCCAATGTGGACCAGGAGGGCACTATCCCTACGACTACCTATAAAAGAAATGCCCTGTTTGCCAAATTCGGCAATAAGATCACGGATCAGATCACTACCAGCTTCCAGCTGGGATACACTTTGTCCAACAGCCATTCCATTCCGGAAGGTTATGATCTGACGGATCCCTTATGGACGGTATATACCTCTCCCTTTACCTGGAATCCTCTCCCTTACCTCGATTCAGCAGGTAACCAGCGGGTATTCCGGCCCTCCCGGAACAATCCCTACTGGGATCTGTACAATGTATATAACAATGAGAAAATCAGCCGGATCATCCCCGTGCTGACGGTCACCTACAAACCGCTCTCCTGGCTGAGCTTCACGGAAAGAGCCGGGGCCGACACCTATTCCGAGCAATCGGATTATTTCGAGGCCCCCAGCAATATGGTGGGAACGACAGGCAAGATCACGGAATTGAGCAACAACTATCGTCAATTCAACAATGACCTGATCGGGGAAGCGCACAAAAAGTTCGGAGACTTCGATATCAGCCTGCTCATAGGCAATAATATCAAATCCACTTATTTTCAGAGCCATAGTATAACGGGAACGGGCACCTCTCTGACGGGATTTGACAATATCAGCAACGGATCCACCATCAATGCTTCACAGGGTTATTCACGGGTACGGAAGATCGGTTTTTATGCCCAATCGAATATCGGTTATAAAGGCTTCCTCAACCTCTCGCTGACGGGACGATATGACGGGTCCTCGGTATTGAACCACGACAAGAATTTTTATCCTTATGGCTCGGCCTCTATGGGCTTCCTCTTTTCGCAGTTCTTTAAAGTCCCGGCGATCAGCTTTGGTAAATTACGGGTATCTTATTCTGCCGTAGGCAACGACAATGTAGGCGCTTATAGCCTGACCACTCCTTTCATCCCGGCGGGCAGCTTCCCCTATGGCGGGAATGCCGGCTTCCTGCAAAGCAATGTCCTGGGCAATCCGTACCTGGTAAATGAGACTACCAAAGAAAGCGAAGTAGGATTGGAAATGAGCTTCTTGAAAAACAGGATCGGTTTTGAAGTAAGCTATTTCGACTGGCATCACGATAACCTGCTCACCTCCAGTGTTCCCATTGCCCCGTCTACCGGGTACAGCTCCACTTCTCTGAATGCGGCTTATATGACGAATAAAGGTATCGAAGCCCTGATCACTCTCAGCCCTTTCCGGGGTGAAAAATTCGGATGGGATATGACGCTGAACTACTCCCGGATCAGGAACCTGGTCACCAGGGTGAACGGCAGTACGCCTACCATTCAGATCGGTCAGACCTGGGCCTTCGTAGGCAAACCTTATGGAGTTTTCTATAGCCAGGGGTATTCCCGCGATGATAAAGGCAATATCCTGATCGATGACAGTGGATTGCCCATTACCACATCAGACAATGAAGTCATCGGCAACCTGCAACCCGATTTCCTGGCAGGGATGAACAACTCCTTCTATTATGGAAATTTCACGTTCAGCTTCTTCTTTGATTACCGGAAGGGCGGGGATATCCTTAATTCGGATGACCGTTATGGCTTCTTCTATGGTACTCCCAAAGTAACCGGGAACCGGCAGGACCTGGTAGTGAAAGGCATCGTAGCCAGCACGGGGAAAGAGAATACCAGGCTGGTGCATGCGGAAGATTATTACCAGCGGCTCAATACGAACTACGAGGCAGCCATGCAGGATGGCACTTATCTCAAATTGCGCAATGCCTCGATCGGGTACAAGCTGCCCGTCTCTGCGATGGGACGCACTCCGTTCAGCGCAGCCAGCCTCACGCTCACCGGGAGAAATCTGTGGATCCATGCACCTCACTTCACCGGGTCGGATCCTGAAGTCAGCAGTTATGGCACCGGCAACGGCTCACAGGGGGTATACGGGAATACCGTTCCTACCTCCCGATCTTTTAACCTGACACTGAATGTGGTATTCAAATAAAATTATGACCATGAAAAAAATATTTCTTTTTATCAGTATCCCCGCCCTCCTGTCGGCCGCAGGCTGTAAAAAATTCGTGGATGTCAATACCGACCCGAATCATCCCCTCACCGTGCAGGAAAAAATATTGCTGGCTCCGATCGAATATACCATCGCAGATAGTATCGCTAACGGCGGGGAAGCAACTGCGGCGGCCTATTCCAATCATTTTATGCAGGTGATGTGCTACAACCAGGTCGCGCTGAATTTCGGGACCTATTATTTTGTCAACACCAATATGGATGGCATCTGGACGACCGCTTATACCTCCTGTCTGCAAAACCTGAAGCTGCTGACAGAGACAGCTGCCACGAACGGCAACAGCAACTATACCGCGATCGCGGAGGTCCTGACGGCTTATACCCTGGGCTTCCTGACGGATTTCTGGGGTGATATCCCCTATTCCCACGCGCTGCAGGGTTCAGGCAATTTCACTCCCGCTTATGACAAACAGGAAGATATCTATAAGACCATACAGTCCCTGCTGGACCAGGCTGTCGTGTATATCGATAAAGATGCCGGCCTGAAAGTAGGCGCCGACGACTATTATTACCAGGGCAATATGACGCAATGGAGAAAACTGGCCTTCAGTCTGAAAGCGCGGTATTATATGCACCTGACCAGGGCGCCCGGTTATTCCGCGGCCACCCTGGCGGACCTGGCCCTCGCTGCCCTGCAGAACGGCATAATGTCTACGGCGGATGAATGGAAATTCGTTTTTCCGGGCGGGAGCACCTCCCAGAATATCTGGTACGTCAACATGCTGCCCTATTCCACGCTGGTGGCCTCTACAGCCATTATCGACACCCTGAAGGCCCGGAATGACCCACGGCTTCCGTTCCTGATCGCCCCTTCCATCAACACCGGGCTGTATACCGGCCGCGCCATCGGTACGCCCACCATCGGTGTATACGATGACTATGCCAAATTGGGCAGCGCCTACTGCAGCGTAAATGGCACAGGATACATCATGCCCTATACAGAAGTCGGGTTCTTACAGGCGGAAGCAACCTTTATCCAGTCCGGAGCCGCAGCGGCCCAGCCGATCTATCAGGCAGCCATAGCCACGCATATGACACAGCTGGGTGTCGATCCCACGGCTGCCAATGCCTATATCACTTCCCGGGGAACGCTGACGGCGTCCAATGCGATACAACGTATCATGGAAGAGAAAAAGATCGCCGATTTCCTGTCGCCGGAGAATTATACCGACTGGCGCAGGACAGGATTTCCCGCGCTGACGATCGTTCCCAATGCACAGGCGCCCGATATTCCCAGACGGCTGATCTATCCCCAGGCGGAGATCAATACCAATCCCCAGCCCCAGCAATCGGCCAGTCTGACCGACCGGGTATGGTGGGATGGGCAATAGACTACCAAGAGCCGGCCTTCGAGCCGGCTTTTTTGTGTATCGAAACCGGACAGCGCCTGTATTGAAAATGAACTCCGGCATTTGACCGCCTGTTTATAAAAAATTGTTTATCATTATATTGGGCGATTGGCATGCCAATCGCCCAATATAATCTATGTTCAGAAACTACTTTACCATCGCCTGGAGGAACCTGAAAAAGCATACCGTCTTTTCGATCGTCAATATAACCGGGCTGGCCTTAGGGCTGGCGGTATTCTGGCTGATCGGCCTTTATGTGACCGATGAATTGAGCTATGACCGGTCCTACGCCAATGCCAACCGGATCTACCGGGTGGTGCACGTTGGCAGCTGGTCCGAAGGAAGGTTTAAATTAGCCCCTACCAGCGCCCCTTTTGCCCCGGCCTTACAACATGATTATTCTGAAATAGAAGCTGCCGCCAGGATCGATCCGGAAGGAGGCGGCATCCTGCAATATGGGGACAAGAAGCTGAAAACCGACGATATCTACTTTACCGATCCGGCTATTTTTACCCTGTTCGGCTATTCTTTTCTCTATGGAAGTCCCAAAGACGCATTGACCAAACCCCAATCGATCGTATTGACCCGAAGCCTGGCCGTCCGGTTATTCGGAAAAGCGGAAAACGCACTTCACAAAACGGTCCTTTTTGAAAATAATTTTTCCAATATCGTTACCGGTGTTATAGAAGACGTACCTGCCAATTCACACCTCGTCTTCAGCGCCCTCCGTTCGTTCCCTGCCAACTATACGGATAGATGGTCGAACTTTAGTTTGTATACTTATATCCTGCTGCATAAAGACGCCGATCCCAAAAAGCTGGAGGCGAAACTACCGGGGTTCTATAACCGGTATCTCCAAAAGGATATGGGGAAGATAGAATACCGGATGGAGCTGCAATCGCTGCCCTCCATTCATTTGCATTCCAATCTGCAATATGAGCTCAGCTCCAATGGAGACATGCGGCATATTTATATTTTTTCCTTAGTGGCGCTGCTGGTCCTGGTGATCGCGGTCATCAATTATGTGAACCTGTCTACGGCCCGTTCGTCCATGCGGGTAAAGGAAGTAGGAGTGCGAAAAGTAATTGGTTCAGGCAGGAGACAGCTGATAATGCTGTTTCTTGCCGAATCGCTCCTGTTCACCCTGCTGGCCGTCTTTATCGCAGGCGGACTCTGCGGAATATTACTCCCTTTCTTTAATCAGCTGTCCGGCAAGGCCTTGTCTTTATGGCAATTCGGTATTCCTGTGACTTTGTCGGTACTCGCAGCGTTCTCCCTGCTCACAGGACTTGTCGGAGGGATCTATCCGGCACTGTTCCTTTCCGGATTTCGTACGATAGGCGCTTTAAAAGGGCAAATAGGCGATCTGCATTCCACTACCCTGTTCAGGAAGTCGCTGGTCACTTTCCAGTTTGTCATAACGATCGCGATGATCGCCGGCTCAGCCATTATCTACCAGCAATTGCATTATATGCTGACCAGGGACTTAGGCTTCAATAAGGACCAGGTGCTCACCCTGCATATCAACGATCATTCGCTACGCAAAAATATCCCGGCCCTGACAGCGCAGCTGCTGCAGGATCCGCTGATCGAAAGCGTAGCTGCCGCCAGCAATCCTATCGGCAACAATAATATCGGCACCAGCGGTTTTAATTTTGAGATCAACGGACGGATCGACCGGGAAGCGAGGGTGGCGCAATATTTCATGGTAGATGAAAATTACCTCCCCACTTTGCAGATCAGGCTGCTGCAGGGAAGGAATTTCGAAGCCGGCCGGCCGACCGACAAGGATCAGTCTATTCTGGTAAATGAGACCCTCGTGAAGGAACTGGGGTGGGCCGATCCCATCGGCAAACGGGTGCAATTTCAAGCCGATCCCGAAGGACATATCGGAGAAGCCACGGTGATCGGTGTCGTAAAAGACTTTAATATCTATTCCCTGCAGCATAAGATCGCGCCGCTGGTCCTTCGGATGCCTCCCGTTGACAATGAAAAGGACAATCTCTATGTGCGGGTGAGCAAGACCAATGTTGCAGGCGCCCTGAAAGGGATCGAAAAGGTTTTCCGGAAATTCGATACGGGATCACCCTTTGAATACCATTTCCTGGATGCCAATTTTGCCGGTCAGTACGAAGCGGAACAAAAACAAGGGTCTCTTATCATTACGCTTACCATCCTGGCCATCCTGATCGCCTGCCTGGGCCTTTTTGGCCTCGTGGCTTTTTCGGCAGAACAAAGGAGAAAGGAGATCGGCATCCGGAAGGTATTGGGTGCTACGATCCCGTCCCTCCTTGGCCTGTTGTCGAAGGACCTGATAAAACTGGTGATCCTCGCTATGCTGATCGCGAGTCCCATCGCCTGGTTCATCATGCAAAGATGGCTGAACAGCTTTCCCTACCGGATCGCTGTCTCTTCCTGGATATTTGTCCTGGCGGGATTGCTGACGGTAGTAATCGCCCTGGCGACGATCAGCGTGCAGGCTATAAAGGCGGCGATGGGTAACCCGGTGAAAAGTTTGCGGACGGAGTAGTCAGCTATGTTAATGCCGGATTAATATTTACTACTGCCAGGGGCTTTTAATTTCAGAGGCCCGTGCGCATCAGGTGACGGACGATAAGACCTGGTAAATGTCTCAACGGACCTGAAATTGCCGGGGCTCTACCATCGGCAAAAATGCATTATGCAAAAATGTCCCCTTGAAAGTGGAGAACATAACACCTCTTGCCGTTGAAATGGATACAGCATTGAGTAATTCAACGTAGGACGGAGGAATTTCAAGCTTACCTTCTGCGTTCATTTTAATGACATCATCAAATTTGGAAATGCTGTAAATGCAGCTTACAGCCAATGAACCCAGGACAGGGTCATACTCCTCTGCGCTAATTTCAACAGTTACCACAATAAAGATCAATTTAGCCGTAACGTCAATTTTACTTTCCAGATCGATGCTGAAAATAAAATTCGATAATGCTATAGGCGGCAGATTGGGAAGGTTAATAGAACTATTGAGTATTTCTATTCCTTTTATCTGTACGCCGGCTGTAAGCTTTTTATTTTCCATTTAAAGGTTGATTATTTCTGAATACGGGCCTTTGAAAGATGTTTTCCGTCGTGATAACTCCCTGTATAATAACTTGAGCTGTTCCCTGCAGCTGCTGATACCGGTGTAATATACCGGACGCTCTGTTCTACATTTTTTATAGGTATTACCGTATGAACCTTGTTGATTACCTGCTGCTCAGGCGTGGGACCAAAGAGGTCTGCCACTGACATATTTAATGCGGCCGCAATTTCAGCCAGCGTATCAATGGTGAAATTGTGTGTCCCGCTAAGCCACTTGGAGATCTCGGAGGGATTTTTGTTCACTTTTTCAGCAAATTCACTTTTTCCCCATCCCCTGGCGGTGATAATGTCATCCAAACGCGCCGCCAAAGTCATTTTAGTATGGACTTGTAATTCCAGTACAGGCGGAATTTCGCTAAATATTTTCTTTATGAGAGGACTACTGTACTTTCTTGCTGGTTTGTCATTCTTCATTTTCTGAAATATTTAAATTTCCTAATAATTTTGAACCATCGTATGACCATCGCATTTCACCTTCTTTGAGCCTTTCCATAATATCTTTTGAAACCTGTATCATCGTCTCAGCTTCTATTTTTAGTTTTGCACTGTCCTGCCAGGCTCTGACGCCGGGAGGCTTAGGCCCACCACCTCCTAAAATAATAGCAGTATTTCCATACCGGATACAATATAAGCGGAGATTGCCGCCAGGTAAATCATACAAAGCACAAACACCATCACCGGGCCTACCTTCATTAAGTTTAAAAAACTCTTCTCTTACACCTGTTACGTTACTCATCTTCCGTAGACTGGTAATAATATAGTCAACTTCATCCTTGAATCCTATAATATTCTCCTGCACAAAATGGTCGAGCAAAGTAACATTATCATTTCCCAGGATGACGGAGTAGATAGTTGCCTTACGACCTGAAAATTCTGCCAATTCTACAATCTCATATTTCACTCTCAAGTGAATTTTTGCATAAAATTAAATACTTTTCAATGATAATTAACTTTAAAATCAAAAAATGGCAAAAATAATGAGCGCAACAACTATTACCTGATTATCAAAAAGCTTAATTCCTCTTGTAAAAATCCAGTGTAGCCGGAGTGGCCGTTCTTGTCTCGCTCAGGGTATAAAATCCCGAAAAATCCAGTGCAAAACATACAGCTTCGCCTTGTTGCTCTACGTCATAAAATAGGGTTGGCGGAGTACGGCTCAGGGTCGTGGCGATCGATTCTGTTGGGCTGCGGGAATAAAAGTAGAGATTGGTGTAGGTCTTAACAATAAGTTCCTTGCTGTCGGGAGAGAGGGTGGCGCTGGTCACCAGGTCAAAAGCGAGGTCGGATACGTATACGGCAGTGATCAGCTTTGTCGTGTCCTGCGGGTAGGGCAGCTTATAGACCTTCGATCTCGCATCTCTTTTGGTAATAACGTAAATGTCTTTTGTGCCGGGGTCTACGAGGAACGCTTCTGCATCGTGAGCGCTGTCAGGATATTTAAAGTTGATCTTGCTGAATTTCGTGACGGCGGCGCTTCCGATTTTGGCGATATTGATCGCAGGTTCCGGAAACCGGTAAATAGTATAACTGGAATAAGTGCTGTTATTGTCTCCGATATCGCCTATATACAGGTAGGAAGTTCCGTTGACCGGTCCGGCTCCCAGAACGATATCCTCCCAGTCACGGTTGGTCCCGCCTGCTATCTTGACCTTGCCGGCGATCTTTCCGTCATGGCCCAGGAGATAGAGCTGCGAGGGATTGCCGCTATCCTCCTCCACCCACAGGTATCCCGGATTCGCCTTGCTGTCCGCAATGCCCGATGCTTCGCGGATTGATCCACCAGTGAGGATAGTATGCTGAGGCTTGTCGCTGTATTCATTTGAACTTGTCGTATTTACGCCATTTTTGCTACAGCTTACGACCAAAAAAAGGACAATACAGGTTGTTATCCGGGCTAATTTCTTACAAATCATCATATTGTATCAAAAACTAATATTACACCCAAGATAGCGATTTTATGGATTGATCACCTCACTTTCTCCTTCGAAGCTGACGCTTATAGTGGTCCCTGAACCAGGAGACGATCGGATGCGGATCTCTCCCGAAGCCATACGGATCATTTCGGCAATGATCTGGTAGCCTAATCCCTTCAGCCGGTATGGGTCGCGTAATTCCCGGGATGGTTCATTATTCTGCAAGGTGTTATATAAAGCCTTTACCTGCATCTCTGTCATGCCCTGGCCGGAGTCTCCGACGCTGATAACGATCCTTGAATCTTCGACGGAGCTGCTGATGTTGATAGAGCCTGCGTCCGTATGCCTGAGTGCGTTGGAGACCAGGTTGGATAAAACGATGCGCAGCAGAACAGGATCGACCTTAATCAATAATTCCCTGTCCGTTCTGTTGTAAATCCACAACCCTTTTTTTTTCGCTTCTCCTTTATATACCCTGATCACGTTTTCGACCAGTACAAAGACGGATTGATAGGAAGGAGACATTTCAAATGTTGGTTGCTGGAATTCATTCCAGATAAGGAAGACCTTTATATTCGAAATAAGCTCATCCGTTGTGTAAGAAATATTTTCAAGCTCGTCTTTCAGAGTATGATCCCATTGTTGAGATTCTTCCTTTAGCCTGCGTGCGCTATTTGCTATATACAACAGGACAGGTGTTATATCATGGGATATGATGGTAAGGATCTTTGATTTAACCTGAATTTCTTTTCTTAGTCTAAGCTCCGACTGCTGCAGTTTTTTATAATCCTCTTCCTTCTTTTTCAGTTTAGATAATATCGTTAAGGCCAGGATTGTTTCCGAAACCACCAATATTATGCCCCACGGCGTCTCCATGTTGGTATATATTTCAATTTGATCACTTTACCGTGGGAAAGAAAATAGGTTGGCCATTTGTCCGATCCCCATCAGGCTATCCACTTTCAGCTTGTTTAACACTCTGGCTTTGTAGGTAGATACGGCTGTTACGCTGATGTTAAGCCGCTGCGCGATCTGTTTTACCATCATGCCTTTCAGCAGGCAATCGGCAACCACCAATTCCCGATCCGACAATGCAGAAAAAGGATTGTATAGATCATTCTCCTCTTTTATCCGCCTGATACTGGGCGGCAGATAGGTCCCATGTTTTAAAAAATGGTTGATAGCATAGGTCATTTCGTCAACAGTTGCCTGCTTGGACAGATACCCGGACACTCCGGCCTTTAGTAAGGTTTCCCCTATCAGAATGAAGGGCGTCGCGGTCATCACCATAACCAGCGTATCGGGATAATGCTGCCGGACGAAATTGAATGGCTCCAGCAAGGAGCAATCATCCATTTTCAGATCCAGGATAAGATGACTGACGACCTTCTTTTCCAGCATTTGTTTCATACTACAAAAATCGCATGCTTCCAGGATCTTAAAAGAGGTGTTGCCATTTTGAATGCTGGCAATGATACCTTTTCTTACAATGACATGATCGTCGGTGAGAAGTAGGGTTTGACCATAGGGATTCATAATGAATATTTAGTTTTAAGTTAAACAATCCATTGTGAATAGAGCCTTCCGGCATGTCTATTCAACTACTTTATTCAGCCGTCATTAACCATGTTAAGTATGAAGGGAAGAATGTCTTGAAGATACCCTGAGACAGGTTGATCGCGGGGGGTATGTAAAAGTAAACTATTATATTATATAAATGCAAACTATTAAAAACCAGATTCATTCCTGTTGCGCATAACTTATTCCTGTTACGCATAAAATCAACCTTGTTTTATGCGATTTATCGATTTGCGTAGTAATTCTACTACAAAATGGCAAAAACGTAGTTAAAACTCTACATAAAGCAACCCTAATAAGACGTTATTTCAATATGTAAAAGTCGTCCCCTCTCAAATATTTTACACCATAACTGTTCCGGCATATCATATTGAATGAAGTATGATCACGGATAAAGGCCGTGTGTTTCCACACACGGTCTCTTCTTTTTTATGAATGATCCCTTTATGAATGATCCCTTGATCCTGTAGTTGCATTACTACAATGGTGCGATAAATAAATGTTTTTTTTTGCAACCATGGTAAAAGAATAAACCCCGTTTTTAATCCAATATTAAAAAGCCGTCTCAAAGAAAAATTTGGGACGGCTAATTTACTGTTCACATAAACTTCAGATTATGATAATTAAAAAAATGTTTTTTTCCATCAGCGTATTCTACCTGTCTTTATCGGGCGCCTTCGCCCAGGGGAAGATGGGCAGCTCCTATGATATAAGAGACTCCTCTCTTATTCCTGCCAAACGGCTAAACCAACACAACGAATTCCTGAATAATGCATATCCCTTTCCTGCCAAGCCCAGGAATGAATGGGAGCTTGGCGTTAAAGGCGGTTATACTACCGGTAATACAGATGTTCACAACTGGGGACCTACCGGGGGATTCGGCATTCACCTGAGAAAGGCCCTGGGATATGTTTTTTCGCTGCGGGCGGAATATGACTGGATCCGCCTGAGAGGATTGAACTATCAGCCTTCCGCTTCATACGGGAAAAATCAGGTGTTAAGCTCCTACTACGGCTCCGGTAACGGCATAGCCGGGCCGGATATTTTTTATAACTATCGCTCTACCGTTCATGAGCTGTCCCTCCAGGGTGTCTTTACATTGAATAACGTCAATTATCACAAGGCAAAGACAGGATTTAACATGTATCTCTTCGGAGGTGTCGGCGCCATGACCTACAGTACTTTTTATAAAACAGTCGACGGCGGAGGAACTCCCTATAACTACGGTGCCGTATTGACTTCATTCGCCGGGGAATTCGACTACAAACACCGAAAGGATATCCGGAAAGCCCTGAAGAGCGAACTGACAGGCTCCTGGTCTACCATGGCCGAAAGAGGCTCGACCAATGCCACGGTGGGGGGAGCACCCTTATCGATCGTTGCTGTAGGCGGTATCGGCTTCCAATTCAAGCTCAACAACCGGTTGAACCTGGCCCTGGAAGATAAATACACTTTTGCCGCCACAGACCTCCTGGATGGTCAGCAATGGCAGAACAATTATTCGCCTGCTGCTTACCAGGCCGTTGCTCAGACAAGAACGGCCGATTCCTATAATTTCCTCTCCCTCGGTATCAACTATAATATTGGCAAACATGCCGTTGAACCGCTCTGGTGGCTCAATCCCCTGGATTATGCCTACAACGAGATCAATGCTCCCCGTCACATGAAGCTGCCTAAACCCGTACTGGATGACGCAGACGGCGACGGCGTTACGGATCAGTTCGATATGGAACCCAATACGCCCAAAGGATGCCCCGTCGATTCTCATGGTGTAAGCCGGGATACGGATGGCGATGGGGTGCCGGATTGCAAGGATAAGGAGCTCATTACCCCCACCCAGTGCCAGCCTGTGGATGCTGACGGTGTTGGGAAATGCCCCGATCCGCAATGCTGTAAGGATCTGAAGGCCTATATCGATTCCAATGGCGTAGGCAGCAGAAGCAAATGTAATGTCGGCGACCTGCC
>JAATFV010000018.1 GCA_015655015.1 Chitinophagales bacterium
ATATTTGTAGATATCATATCCATTTATTTTTCTGAATTCGGCTGGTAAGGAGCCTGTCCAGACTGAGCCTGTCGCTTCAAAGCTGGCCAGGTAAAAACTTTTTAACGCTGTTTTCGACAGATCACCGAGCAGGGGCTGTAAGTGATCAATGAAATACATCATGTGCTCCCGGATGGCCGAGGAGTCGAAATGATCGGGGATGGCGAGGACTGCCACTTCTCTTCTGTAAACCGGCCTGCCTTTCCCATCATAGACAATTACCCGGGGCTTGCCCTTTTCATCTTTGGGGGGAATTTCCGGAAAGGGGAGGGTGATCTTTCCGGTACCGCCGCCACTGATCTTTGTGCTGGAAGCGTAAAGCGATTTGCCGGCAAATTCCGGTTTAATCCAGCTGCCGCCTGCGTTCCAGCTGCTGGAAAGGCTGAGGTCGACTTCCATATTCAGCTCGGTAGCTTTTTTAATGACTGCCGCGATGGTTGTGATCGATTCGGGGCCCATGAAAGCCGGACCGCCGGGTATCATGTGATGGGGATTGTTGGGGGCCCTTGCGCCGATGTCAAAGATATCCACCCCGTCTATGCCTGCTGCTTTTATTGCCGCCAGCTCTTCCAGCAGGCGGTCTTTATTTACGTGGCCGTTCAACCACCACCAGTATATTTTTGGTTTTGCTTTTGAGGATGGTGAATTAAACGCAGCAAGGAGATGTGTGTATGCGTTAGACTGGGCGTGGGGTTGACCAGGCTGGGCGTCAGGTCCGGCAGACTGGACGTGTGGATGATCCGGCTGAGCGTTAAGGCCCGCAGACCGGGTGTATGATCTGCCGGACAGGGGATAGGATTCTGCAGACTGAGCGTATGAACTACCGGTGTGAGTATACGGTCCGGCGGACTGGGCTTGTAAACTGCCGGCGGAAAACAGGCAGAGCAATGGTATTATGGTATTTCTGCAAAGGATTTTCATACAGCAATTTTTTGAGTATACATATTAGCTACCAGGCAATTCCCAGGGTGCCGGTCACATTTTCCACTACATAACACTTGCCGAATGTCTTATTCTCTTCTTCTTTGAATGTTATACGTCCTGTTTTCCAGGGATAGGAAGAGTTGAGGAATACCTGCAGGGATTCCGGCGTAGCTGCTTCTCCCGGATAGATCCGCACTGTTGCCTTTTGTAGTCCGGCAAGCTGAAGCCGGCGGCTGATCTCTCTTTGGCCTGAATATTCTTCCTTGCAGGAAAGTATCCCTTCTGCCTGTTCCACAAAGATCCTGCATTCTTTATGCCAGGCGGTCGGCATGGAGTAGGTAGAAAAGCCGTTCTTCAGCCTGGTCTCAAAGCCGGTAAATACAGGTGCGCCCTGCGGGAGCCTGAACTTCTGTAATACGGTCGTATTCGGTGAATAACCTGAAAAGATGAAGGCGTTATTACTTCTGCTGATGGTGAGGACCGGATTTTTTACAGCGGGGCCTGCCTTATCAATTCCGTAATTAAAATCAAAAGCCTTTAAGGCGTAGCGAAGTAATAGAGGACCGGTGAACCATTTTTCGGGATCATCGGGGGTCAATAGTTTTCCCCCCATGAAAGTACTGGAGTTGGTTCCGCGGAGATAGGCGACTTTTCCTCCGTGCCAGGCGGGCAATGCCCTTGACCAGGCAATATCGCGGTGGTCGCTTCCCTGGCTGACTGTTGCCATTATTTTGGTATTGGGGTCTTTGGCATTCAGAAGGGTAGTGGCAATCCCGCCGCCTGAGAAGAGCGCCAGATGACGCAAGCGGAGGGGATATTTTTCTGTCAGCTGATCCGTAGAGAGATCGCCATCGACTGTGAATTCTCCTTCGAGGGGTGTCTTATTGCTGAGGTTGAGGAAATCCTGGAAGGCCTGGCCCGCGTGATCGGCGGGGCCATAAACCAGTAGCCGGCCTCCTTTTTCAACGTAGCTGATCAGCAGTTTCTCCAGGGGGGAGCCTGCGGCCGGGTCGATGGAAACAAGAATGGAGCCGTTGAACATTTCCGGTTTGTTGCTGTAGGCGGATTGAAAGGAAGCTGTTGAAACGACTGTGTTCAGGGGAAATCCGTTATTGATCGCCTGGCGGATCAGCCAGTCTCCATAGTAAATTTCCGGCAGCCGGTCCTGCTGTGTATAGGCCCAGTCATGATATTCGTCGAAGGGATAGACCCATACGAGGGGCCCCGGAGCGGTCGGTGCGTCATATCGGGCCTTTAGAATGTGAGGTGTCACTTCGTCGGGAACTTCCGAAGGCATATCTCCGTACGAGTTGTCGATGGTGAGGAGATTGAGATGGGTGGGGAGCTTTGTTTCTCCTGCTTTATTGATCCTCGCTACGGACATCGGGAGGTAGATGTCGTGCGGCTCACTGCCGTAACGGTCCAGCCAGGGGCTGTTGACCCACCAGGGATCATGTGTATAGTAGCGGAAGATATACCGTTCATCGGGCAGCTCGGCCATGCGGGACATATATCCCGTGAGCTCCAATCCGAAGTCGCCATCCAGGGCCGCCCAGGGGGAGTTCGGTGGGGGGAGTATATTGTAACCCCCGTTATAGATCATTTTCAGGTCGACCCCGTCGCGTGCGAGGTCAGCGCCGGCCGATATGTTGGTGCCTCTTGTCTCGATGCGAAAGGCGGGACATTCTTTCCGGAAGAGCTGCCAGAAATCGGAGATCTTTGCACGGGTGTCGGCCATTTTTTCTTTTTCAAAACCTTTGCCGTTAAAAACGGCTCCGGTGGATGACCATCCTTCTACTCCGAAACCGAAGCCGTTGCTGAACCATATGTAGTCATAACCGAGGTCGGTTAAGAAATGCTGGCTTTGTCTTCCAAAGAAGGCGCCGAAAGGAGTATTGGCGGGGATCCCTTTTGGAAAGCCGGCATAAGCGGTACTGTCTGCGTTCAGTGTGGAATAGCAGCTTACAAAGGTCTTATGTCCCATGGAGCTGCCTCCCAGTATTTCCGTATGTCTTTTGTATTTGAAATCCGAAATGGCGAATTCGGGTCCCGGGTCGAATGTCGCTCCTACCCGGATAGGTTTTCCTGTCAGGCTCCTGCCTGTTGCTTTCAGGGTTGCTATGATGAATTTGAGATCTTCGTAGGTGAAGGCAGGCGGATCGGGGATATACAGATAGGCCCTTTCGTGCAGGGACAGCTCTTTTGGACCCGATCCTACTGCATGATCGGTATTGGGGTTGCCCATGAATTTTGCCCAGCTTAGCGGCTGGGTAAGCTCACCCCTGTAATCCAGGATCTCCGAGCCATCTCCTGTCCATAACATAATGGAAACGGTGTCTGCGTGTCTTAGCAGAGATGACCACTGGGTGAACATTTCCTTTGCGACCAGCCGGATGTACTCCTTGTCTTTCTTCTTGAATGGCTTCAGGGAGGCTTCCAGGGTTATATTGTTAAAAGGTGTTCCTTTTAACGAGGATGTGGCCGGCAACGGAATTGTTTGGGCAATCAGGGAGAAAGAGAATCGTAAACTCAGCAGGGAGAGGAGGAGCAGATACCGCAGCCGGGAGATGTTAAACAGAAACTGCAGCCGGGAGACAGTAATCCGTGAGCCAGATCGGGAGATGGCAAGCAGACACCGCAGCCGGGAGACAGTAAATAGTGAACTCAACCGGGAGAGGGTAAGCAGGCAGCCCGGCCTGGGGAGACGGTAATGATGCAATTGTTTCAGATTCATATTTACATTTTGTCAAATGATACAAAGGAACATGAACTATTGTCGGCGCTAATAATTAGGGTTCTGTTTTATGGCAGGGTTCAGGTCGATCTCATTTTGCGGAATGGGGAAGATGAGTTCAAAGTCATCTATGTGGAAGGTCTGTCCCAGGCCTGTATAATAAGCGTTCATTACTGGCTGGAGCCTTTTGGTTCGCAGGAGGTCGAACCAGCGGTGGCCTTCGTCCAGGAATTCCACTCTCCTTTCTTTTTCGATAGCCAGCCGCAGGTCATCCTGGCTGAGGCCGGACAGACCAGGGAGCTGGGCCCTGGTCCTTACCAGGTTGATATACTGGAAAGCATCGCCTGTCTGGTTCAATTCATTGAGCGCCTCTGCATACATTAGCAGCACGTCGGCATAACGTAATACAAAGAAGGTGACACTTCCGTCGGTAACGTCGACGGCTTTGAAATCCACGAATTTGAGTCCGTATCTGTTATAGGTTTTCGCACCGCTGATCAACAGGACCGAGTCTGCTACGGAAGCTGCTTTCCGGACGTCACCGGTTTCATAGCTGTTGAGCATATTGAGTGTCGGGACCATTCTTCCGGCTCCCTGCTGGTTGTTCTGGAAGATAGCCATACTGGTGATAGCCGGCGTAAAAAGGTAGGAGTAATTATTGCCCATGGACTTTCCTGATACATATTCAATTTCAAGAATGGATTCGGGCAGGTTGTTATTGCCGGCTGCGAACATGTTTTTATAGGAGGCGGTCAATGGTCCGTATTGCTGGGCGTCGATCACTTCCTTTAGCTTGGCGGCGGCATTGGTATAATCCAACAAAGTGAGGTATACTTTTCCCAGCAGGGTCTTGACGGTGCCCTGGGAGGCCCTTGTTTTGTCGGCATTCAGGGTAGCCGGCAGGAGTGTTTCGGCTGTTTTTAAATCTGCCACCAGCTTGTCATAGACTTTTTGGGAGGACTGGAGGGTGAGGTCGGCAGCCTGGATCTGGTCAGGGCTGGAAAATTCCTGGTCTGTTATCGGTACGTTGCCGAAGATGCGCACCATGTAGAAATAGCAGAATGAGCGCAGGAATAAGGTTTCCCCTTTTATCCTGTTCTTCTGGGTGGCATCAAAGTCTATTTTATCGATCCTGTTCAGGATGGTATTACACCTGGAAATGGTTATCAGGCAGGTGTTCCATACGGCGCTGATATAGGTGTTGGTGGAGTTGACGGCGTTCTGGTCCAGCTGCATTTCGCTTACGGAAGGGGACGACCATTGGATCTCGGCGTTGTCGGTGGTAAGCTCGCCGATATAAAGCATGTTGCTGCTGCTGAACAGGCCCCGGAAGGTGCCGTATACGCCGGTAAGCGCTGTTTCGAAGTCGTTGCTGTTCTGGAAGAAGGTTTCATTGCTGATCTGGTAATCCGGTTTGAGATCCAGGAATTTTTTACAGGAGGACAGCGCTATGATCGTCATTAAGACGATTGCCGATCTTTTCATCCGGATTAAATGGCTGTTAGTTCGCGGCAAAGACAGGCGTTCAATGGACTCGCTTCGGGCTGGACCGTTCAATGGACGGATGCAACCTTGCCATTCATTTTTGTTGGTGCTCGAATTTATATTGTTCGGTTTCATAATAGTGTTTTTGACTGGTGAATGATCTAAAAGGCTGCTCTTATACCCAGGGTGAATGTCCGGGGATTGGGATATGCGAAGAAGTCCACACCGCTTTTTGCTACGTTATCGCCGCCTATACTGCCTTCCGGATCATAACTCGGGTATTTGGTGAAGGTGTGTACATTGGTGACATCCCCGAAGATCGAAAGCGATTGTACCCCAAGCCTGGTGAGTGTCCGTTGCGGGAGCATGTAGGACAGGTTGATGTCGCGGATCTTTACAAAAGAGCCGTCGAACAGGTTCCTGGAGGTGGGACTGAGCGTAATGGCGTAATCATTCCGGATGGCCCTTGGGAATATACCAGCTCCGGGACTGGTGGGGGATTTATAGCGATCATTGATCATGGAGAGCTGGTTTTGAACACCCGCGTCGTTGAGGGAGACTTCTCCTCCCTGGAAGTATACATCATTGCCGTGTGATGCATTGATGCTGACGCTAAGGGTGAGCGATTTGTAAGTAAACCGGTTGTCGAGGCCCCAGATATAATCGGGCCAGGGGCTGCCGACGATCGTTTTGTCCGCAGTGGTGATCTTTCCATCTTTGTTGGCATCTTCGTATTTCGGATCACCCGGGATGATATTCGGGGCCTGAACGGGGCTCTTGGCTATTTCATCCTGTGTGAGAAAGACGCCGGTGGAATGGAGCAGGTAGAAGCTGGAGATGGGTTTGCCCACCTGGGTGATCTGGTAGTCGGAGTTGCTGATACGGGCTGTTTTGCTGTTCAGGGCCAGGACCTTGTTCTTGTTGGCGCTGATATTAAAGCTGGTCGTCCACTGGAAATCTCTTCCCCGGATATTCTCGGTATAGAGGGAGAATTCCATTCCTCTGTTCTCCAGTTTCCCGATGTTCTGCACGGAGCTGCCAAAGCCGGAAGCTGCGGGGAGGGTCACGTTGAGCAATAAGTTCTTTTTGAGGCTGCGATAGATATCTGCGGTGAAATTAATGCGGTTATCGAAGAAGGACAGATCCAGGCCGAAATTGGTCTGGACGGATTGTTCCCAGGTGAGCTGGTCGTTTGCCAGGCTGGATGGTGTTATACCCGATACTACCTGGCCGTTGCTGACGTTCCCTGTGACACCCAGGAGACCCTGGCTGGCATAATTAGGGATGAGGTTGTTCCCGGCAATGCCATAGCTGGCGCGGAGTTTGAGGTTGCTGAGGAATTTGATGTCCCGCATGAATTTTTCATCGGACAGCCTGTACCCCACGGAGAAGGAGGGGAAGGTGCCCCATTTATTACTGGTTCCGAACCGGGAGCTTCCGTCCTGCCGGATCGTACCGGTGAAGAGGTATTTTCCGTCGAAGACGTAGTTCAACCGGGCGAACCAGGAGGCCATCGACCATTGGGAATTGTAATTGGTGCCTGATGTGACGTTGCCGGCTGTCAGGTAGGTGACCTCGTCTGTCGGGAAGTTGGAGGCGCCGGCCTGTAAAAGGTTGTCGTTGTTTTTTTGTACGGAGAAACCTGCGAGGGCGTCTATTTCGTGCCGTTCTTTGATAACCCGTCTGAAGTTGAGGGTGTTCTCGTTGAGATAATTCAGCGTTTTGGTATTGGTTACGCCTGCTGTGGCTACGCCTGTCCTGCTGGTGGAGAGGCCTATCTTGGATGATTTCCACAGGCGTGTCTCGCCGGTGGAGTAGTTTACGCCAAAGGATGTTTTGAATGCCAGTCCTTTTGCGATCTCATATTCCAGGTAGTTGTTGATGAAGATGTTGGCATTGTTGCGTTTGTCCAGGAACTCGCTGTTGATGAGCAGGGGATTTTCCACGGGGATGCCTGTGGGGCTGGAAAATTCCGAATAGAGGTTCTTGCCGGTGGAATCATAAATGGGAATGGTCGGGTCGCTGGCTGCCGCGGCCGAGATCAGGCCCCGGTATTGGAGGTGTCCTTCCGCCCTGGCGAAATCGCCATAGGAATAGGAGCTGGAGAAGGAGGTGCCCAGCTTGACTTTATTGCTGAGCCTGGCATCGATATTGGAGCGGAGGGCGTATTTTTTAAAGGTGGAGCCGATGATGATGCCATCCTGGTCGAAGAAGTTCCCGGAAACATAATACTTTACATCTTTTGAGCCGCCGCTGGCGGATACCTGGTAATTCTGTACGGGAGCTTTTTTGAAGATGACGTCCTGCCAGTCGGTGCCTTTTTCCGGGATGGAGGATGGGTCGCGGAAGGAGGGTTTGACCTGTGTGGCGGTGCTGCGGACGCTGTTCGGATCGCTGGCGTTTCCGCCGGCATAGACCCATGCATTATCCCGTCCGTTGGCTACGAACTCTGCATATTGCCTGGGTGTAAGCAGCTTCAGTTTCTTTTGCAGCTCCTGGGTGCCGGCCGAGAGGTCGAAGGTGACGATCGGTTTGCCGAGCTTGCCCCGTTTGGTAGTTATAATAACAACGCCGTTCGCGCCTCTTGAGCCATAGATGGCGGTAGCGGATGCATCTTTCAGGATCTGGATGGATTCGATGTCTGCGGGGTTGATGGTGCTGAGCGGGTTGACCATGGTAGTCGAGCTGCTGCCGGCGATCGCCGAGGCGGAATAGGAGCTGGAAGCGAAGTTGCTGAGATCCGAGCCGCCGCCGCCTGTGCCTACTGCATAACCATCCACTACATAGAGGGGTGAGTTGCCGCCTGTAATAGAGCTGACACCGCGGATGATGACATTGACATTGCCGCCGGGTGCGCCTGATGTCTGCACGATCTGTGCGCCGGGCACTCTTCCCTGCAGGAGCTGGTCAAAGCTGGCGGAGGGTCCCTGTGTAAGCTCTTTGGGGGTCAGGTTGACGATGGAGCCGGTAAGGTCTTTTTTCTTTTGGGTGCCGTATCCTATCACCACTACATCGGTCAGCTGGTGAGAGGATGTTTCCAGGCTGATGTTCAGGGGAGCGCTGCCAGAGCTGCCGTTTACGCGGACCTCCTGCGCTTTGAAGCCGGTGCTGGTGATCACGAGTGTGGCGTTGTGTGTTACCTGCAGGCTGAATAATCCGTCCTTATCGGAGCTGGTACCATTTTTTGTACCTTTTTCGAGGATGCTGGCGCCTGCGACAGGTAACTGGTTGTCCGTCGACGTGATCTTTCCGGTTATGGAAAACCGGGTGGCCTGTTGTGCGTAAATCGTGTTGAAGAGTAAAAGCAGACTGAGCAGCAAGGCGCCCGGTCTGAACAGCAAGTAGTCGTTGGTATTTCCTTTCATCGCATTACGATTTGATTGAATGAATAATATATGTCAGGGAATGATTACAGCTTCGATGTCCAGGTAAGAGGCGATCTTGCGGATGGTGTCCGCATGATGGCCGATACCGAGCGCAAAATGGTGGGTCGGGCCTTCTTTGATCCACCGGTGCAGGAAGGTGCGGACATCCGGTTTGAAAAATCCGCGGGTGTTGGTATTACCGGTAGGAGGGATGGGGCCGGCCACTGATTCTCCTTCTGCGATAACGAATTTGAACCGGCCGTTGTAGGTGGAGCTGATGCTGAGCATCGTTATAGGCCCTTCTTTTATTTTGAATTCAACGCCAGCTCCAAAGCCGGGTTTGCCATGGTATTTTTTAAGGCTTCTTAATACGGGGCGGCCTTCTGCGATGGCTATATTATGTGGTCCGTCATGTCCTACCAGGACAAAACCTTCTTTGAAATCGACGGGATGAAATTCGGCGAAGCTGCCGCCGATGCCTAAGCGATCCATGATCAGCATGGCGATGCAGGTCTTTATATCCGATTCTCCGCACATCGGGAAGCCGGCGCCTGTTAAGAGTGAGTTGCCTACGATCAGGTTGGACATTACGAGTCTGGCGTCGCTGCCTTCTTCTCCTTCGTAATAATAGGCCAGTCCGTCCAGGTTTTTTTCTTCCACAAATTTTTCCAGGGCTACGGAGACCCTGGCTGCCGTCTGAAGGTCATCTTCTTTTAGTTTGTCCGAAATGGGGTCGGAGACGGGGTCGGGCGTATCGAAAAAATCAAGGATGCTTTCTTTGGATCTTTCGATCTCTTTGGTGCTGACTTTTTTATACTGTGTGACGATCTCGTGCGCTTCGCATTGGATAACGTGTGCGCCGAAGTGGGCTGTGATCATGGTGAAGTCGGTATGCATGTCCAGCATGGCTTCTATAGGGTGGCCGATGTGGCCGATCCGGGCGGTTTTCAGGTCGTGGAGGACTTTGGCGATGCGGAAGTATTATTCGATTTCCGTTTCTGCGGCAGGATCATGGTGGAGTGTGCCGATGATCATATTGGGGACGGTCTTTCCCATTCGTACGGATACGCCGGCAAATTCGGGCAGGGAGCAGATATCGTCGTTGTAGAGCTGCTGGTAGGTGGATGCGTTGGCATAGTCCAGGGCGGTGTTGGGCTGGAGGGCTACGAGGACGATGGGTATGTCGATGCTTTTAATGATGATACCGAAGGTGCTGGAGGTGGCATAGGTGAGCATGTCACAGAAGATGAGGTCGAGGTTGGCTGCTTTCAGGTCCGGGACGAGGTCATAGGCTGTTTTGACATTATCGACCAGGCCAAAGTCGATGACTTCTACATCGTTCCTGCCGACCTTGTTGAGGAAGACTTTTTGTTTTGCTTCCATTTCCTGCAGGAGGCCTTCGAACTGGTCCCAATATTTGTAATAGGCGACGCCAAAGACGCCGATCCTGGCTACTGTTGATTTCCGATGCCGTAGGGCGGGCTGGGTGGTGGATGTTCTTTCTTGCGGGTGATTGATCATGTGTTTTGCTTTAATAATTAATAGGGTAGTTAACGCACTAAGTTATTTTAAGGAAAAAAATTATGTTCTGGCTGGTTGTAAGGGTCGTATGTTGGGTATGAAGGCGATCAATAGTATAAATGCGAGCGGGTACATAAATCCCAGGGCCATCCAGATAGGGTTATAGGAGTAATGTTGAACGATGAGGCCGATGAGCGGGTTGATCACGAGGCCTGATATGGCTCCTGCCGAACCTGAAAGTCCTACTACTGTTGAGGTCCCCCCTGCCCCGAAGATATCGGCGATAGCGGTGATATAGTTGGTGATCCAGAAGCCATGTGCGAACATGACGAGGGTCATCAGCGCGACGGCCATTTCTACGGAGGATACGGTAGCTATGAAGGGGGCGGATAAGGTGAGGAGGGCGGCAAGGCCCATTATGGTCTTGCGGGCGCGGTTGATGGAGAGGCCTTTTCTGACCAGCCGGTCTGACAGCCATCCGCCCATGATATTGGAGAGGCCCAGGCCCAGGAAGGGGATCCAGAAGAGATGGCCGATCCTTTCGAAGGGGATGTGCCGCTGGCTGTTCAGGTATTTGGGGGCCCAGAACATGATGAAATATACGACGGGGTCGAGCATGAACCGGATGAGGATGAAGATGGCGGCGGGCCTGCTTTTTAGGATAGTGAGAAGGGGGGCGGGGGAGCCGGGTTGATCGGCGGATTGGTTGCCGGGTTGATCGAGGGACTGGTTGCGGATTTGATCGCTGGGTTGATCGGTAGGTTGGTTGCGGGTTTGATCGCTGGACTGGTTGCCGGGGATAAGCATGGGTTTATCTGGGCTGTTCAGTGGATCTTTTGTGTTGTTGCCCGGGATTTTTCTTGTGTTCCAGGGGATTGCTGTCCAGGCGGCGACCCATACCAGGCCAATCAGGCCCGGGATAACGAAGCTCCATCTCCATCCGAAATGGGATGCTATTATGGTAGTCAGTGGGGGGGCTATGACGGCTCCTATGGCGGAGCCGCCGATGGCGATGCCGTTGGCCATGGCGCGTTTTTTTTCGTCGAACCAGGTATAGACTGCTGAGGCGGCGCCGGGGAAACAGCCTCCTTCGCCGACGCCGAGCAGGAAGCGAAAAGCTACCAGCTGGTAGAAACTGGTCATGATACCGTGCAGGGTATTGGCTATGGACCAGATCAATACGGCGAAGAGCATGCCTTTTTTGCTGCCGATGGTGTCCATGAGTCTTCCGCCGATGGTGAACATCAGGGCGTAGCTGATGAGGAAGGCGGTATTGACAAAACCGTATTGGACATCGGAGAAGCCGAATTCGGATTGTATTTTGATGATGGTCATGGATAGAACCTGCCGGTCGAGGAAGCTCAGACCTGTGGCCACAAAGAGCAGCAGCAGTATTATTTGGGAGGTGTACCTACTATTCATATAGCTTAACGCACTAAGTAATCGTACTCAAACTTAAAGTAAAAAATCATTTTTCCAAAAAAATATCGGTGATTGTTTGAAAATAGGTTCTTTTCGGGGCCAAAAGGAAGTGGTAAGCGTAAAAAGTTAGTGCGTCAATCGTTTTTTTTCAGATAAATTTGTACTCTTATCTTATCAAATAATTAAATTATCGGAATGGGGGCTAAATTCATCGATCTGAGTGAAACGATCATTGAAAAAATAAAATCCGGTGAGCTATTGCCTGGTGATAAGATACCTTCAGAGAACGAATTGATCAAGAAATATAAGATCAGCAATACGACTGCGCGGAAGATCTTACTGGAGATAGAGTCGAAGGGCTGGGGAAGGCGGATCAAGGGGAGGGGAACTTTTGTTTTGAACCGTACTGCCGAGCATCATTTGCTGCGGACATTGGGTTCGATAGATGCCACGCGCCGCGGGTTTCACGATTATCTGAAGGCGGAGGGGTATGCCCCGAAGAATATCATCCTGGAAAAGACGATCCTGAAAGACGGTATTTCATCGGAGGTGAGCGGCAAACATTATATTATTGAAGGTCCTGTATTGAAGGTGCATCAGCTCCGGTATGCCGATGATGACCTGATGAAAGATGAGGTAAGATATATATCACTGAACCTTTGTCCGAGGATTGACAGGCTGTCCACTGAGATTTCCTATTTCAAGATCTACGAAAGTACCTACCATTTAAAAATTACAGATATCAAGCAAACTCTGAGCGCGGAAATCTTTTCGAAGGAAACGCCGAATAATAATTTTGACAGTGCCGCCCCGATCCCGGTGTTCATCCTGGACAGTGTGCTGCTTTGCAAGTCGGACCAGGTATTGGAATTGGAGAGATCGTATTACCGGGGGGATAAGTATAAGTTCTCTATTATAGTCAACCCGGTGTATAATGAATCTGCGGAGGGCGCCGGGAAGGGGTATAAATATAAATAATTGATGATCAACATATTATTAGAGTATTTTTGACGATTGCTTACAAATTCGGTTGTTTAAGTGTTCTAATTAATGTAAATTAGGTTGCTTGGTTGGCGTAATTAATGTAAATTGGGACAGTCGATTAGCCTAATTAATGTAAATTAGGCTGGTTGGTCGCCCTAATTTTTATTTTATGGAGATACCCCGGATAATCGAAAAGCAAATTGAAGGTGAGGTAGGCAAACAAAAAGTGATTATGCTGTACGGTACGCGCCGTACGGGCAAAACGACTATTATAGAAAATATCGCTGCCAAACATGGTAAGGATGTTCTTGTCTTACAAGGCGAGGATATGCAGGTCGCCAATCTTTTACAGCAACGGACGATAGCAAATTACAATCAATTAACCAGCGGCAGGAAAATTGTCATCATTGATGAAGCGCAAGCAGTACCTGAGATTGGAAAGATCCTGAAATTAATGATCGATAATATTAAAGGCATTACCATCATAGCCACGGGGAGCAGCAGCTTTGACCTGGTATACAGTACGGGAGAACCTTTGGTAGGCAGAAATATAGTATATCATCTATACCCTATCGCCCAGATGGAATTATCAGCAATAGAAGATAAACTTACTACCATTCGTAACCTTGAGCAAAGATTGATTTACGGCGGATATCCTGAATTATGGCATCTTGACGACCGGCAGGAACAGGAAAGTTATTTAAGGCAGATGGTAAATAGTTATTTGCTTAAAGACTTATTAGCAATGGAAAATATCAAGGGCGCTGACATTCTGTTCAGATTACTACAACTGCTGGCCTGGCAGGTGGGCAGCCAGGTGAGCACAACTGAATTGGGCAATAGTCTTCAACTGAATAAAAGTACGGTGGAAAGATACCTGGATCTGCTGGCTAAAGTCTTTATAATTTTTCCATTGACTGGCTACAGTAACAACTTACGTAAGGAAGTCAGTAAAAGTAAAAAATGGTTTTTTTATGACAACGGTCTCCGCAACGCACTGATCAATAATTTTAGTCCCATTCTTGGCAGGAATGATATTGGTCAATTATGGGAGCAATACGTGCTGAGCGAAAGGATAAAGTATAATAGTTACAAAGGTTATCAACCTCAATATTTTTTCTGGAGGACGTATGATGGACAGGAAATCGACCTGCTGGAACTGGACAACAAACAACATCTGCAGGCATTCGAGTGCAAATGGCAGAATCAGAAAGTAAAAATTCCTGCCGCTTTTGCTAAAGCTTATCCGGAAGCGGAATTTACAGCGATTCACCGGGAAAATTACCTGGAATGGATAACTCCATGAAGCAACGGCAGCCGGCCGAAATATAGGGAAAAATACGGGGCGGATACCGTTCATCATTCCGAATCTCTCTTTTTTTAGTATAATATCCTACATTGCGGCCTGCTAACGAACAATCGTTAGTATTTGGGGCCAGGTATTTTATTTTTCATAAAACCCGATTTATTATATGGTAGTAGCTATTAAAAGGATATATGCAGCTCTTCTGCTCCTCTGTCTTATTCCCGGGATGTCCCTGAC
>JAATFV010000130.1 GCA_015655015.1 Chitinophagales bacterium
TTACATGACAGGTCCCATTTTAAAAATCGAACATTTGTCTCACCGGTATAGCGGCGACTGGGCTATCCGGGATATCAACTTTGAGATCTATCAAACAGGTATTGTCGGGTTGCTGGGTTCCAACGGCGCCGGGAAATCCACCACGATGAACATTCTCTGCGGAGTGATCAACCAGACAGAGGGGAATGTATATATCGACGGGATAGACCTGCGGGAAGATCCCAAATCCGCCAAAAAGCAGATCGGCTTTCTTCCTCAAACGGCGCCCTTGTATATGGATCTTACGGTAGACGAATATCTTACGTACTGCGCCCAATTCCGGCTGATAGAGAAACACAGGATCGCCGCGGCTGTGAAAGAGGCCAAAGAACGCTGCGGCGTCACCCACTTCAGCAACAGGCTTATCAGTAATCTTTCCGGCGGCTACCGTCAGCGTGTCGGAATAGCGCAGGCGATCATTCACCGGCCGAAACTGGTGGTGCTGGATGAACCTACCAATGGCCTGGACCCCAATCAGATCATAGAAGTAAGGTCCCTGATCAAAAGTATAGCTGCCGACCGGGCGGTGATCTTTTCAAGCCATATCCTCTCGGAAGTACAGGTGTTGTGTAAGAATATCAAAATGATCGACAAGGGAGTGATGGTGTTTGATGATACGATGGACGCTTTTAATAATTATATCGAGCCGCATAGTGTAGTGGTGCATCTTGGAAGTTTGCCTGCGGCGGAAGAGCTGCTGGGCATAGAGGGCGTCAATAAGGTGGATTTTCTTACGGAACACCAGGTCAGGATCTATTTTGAGCATGCGCAGGACATACCGGAACGGATTGTCGCAGCAAGTGTACAAAATGGCTGGGGGTTGAGGGAAATAATGCTTGACAAAAATTCTCTGGATGAAATATTTGCCCAATTGTCGAACAAGCTGACTAAATAATCTATTTGATGAAAACAATTATAAGGATTGCAAAGCTGGAGCTCAGCATTCTGTTCTATTCACCTATCGCCTGGTTCTTATTAATAGTATTCCTTTTTCAGTGCGGGTTTTTATATACCGGGCAGCTGGGAAATTTTATCACCCTGCAGGCGACATCCTCTAATAAGGAATTTCATGTTGGCCTGACCAACAAGGTTTTCAGTATGCCTTTCGGGCAGCCTTTCGGCTTACTGTCTGAAATTATGAGCAAGCTGTATCTGTACCTCCCGTTACTGACCATGGGGTTGATCAGTCGTGAGCTCAGCAGCGGGACCATTAAATTATTGTATTCTTCTCCAATGGATATCAGCGAGATCATTCTGGGAAAATTCCTTTCCATGATGATCTATAATTTTATCCTTATCCTGGTATTGGGCATTTTTGTTGTAATAGGTAGTTTCAATATTCCCTTCATAGACTATGGCCTGATCTTGTCCGGCCTCCTGGGTGTATACCTGTTATTATGCGCTTATGCTGCCGTCGGCCTTTTCATGTCCTGCCTGACGGCTTACCAGGTGGTGGCCGGTTTAAGCACTTTCGTGCTGCTGGCCCTCCTGGCTTATATCGGATCACTCTGGCAGGATATCGATATCGTTCGGGACTTTACGTATGCACTGTCCATTTCCGGGCGGGCTATACACATGATCAGCGGATTGATCTCAACGAAAGATGTTATTTATTTCCTGGTCATTATTTATATATTTCTCGGGCTCAGCATTTTGAAGTTAAAGGCCGGCCGGGAAACGGTGCCCAAAACCGTTGGTTACGGAAGATATGTTTTGCTGGTCATTTCGGCCTTACTGATAAGTTACGTCTCTTCCAGGCCAGGGCTGGTCCGCTATTTCGATGCTACGGCCAACAAGAACCAGACACTTAGTCTCAACGCCCGGAAAATAATGGAGGAGATAGGAGATGCCCCGCTGGAAGTCGTGTCCTATATAAACATCCTGGACCAGCGTTACTGGAGAGGTCAGCCGGCTCAGCGGAACGCGGATAAAGATCGTTGGGAGCCTTATCTGCGGTTCAAGCCTGATATAATATTCAGCTATGTTTATTATTATGACAGCGTACCGGATCCTGAGCTCTACAAACGCAATGCAGGGAAAAGCCTGCGGCAGATAGCCGGAGATTATGCGAAGGCTTATAAGGTTGACTTCCGTGTTTTTAAAAGCCCGGAAGAAATGAAGAAGATCGTTGACCTCGAACCCGAGCAGAACAGGTATGTCATGCAGCTGAAGTTCAAGGGGAAAACAACTTTTTTGAGATTGTATGATGACAATGAGGCATTCCCTTCGGAAGCGGAGACTTCAGCGGCATTGGAACGGCTGACCGTAAAGTTGCCCAAAATAATATTTCTGCAGGGCCAGTCGGAACGTGACCCCGGGGGGTATGATGCCCGGTCTTTGCGGACATTGACCAGCAATATTACTTTCAGATATTCATTGGTAAATCAGGGGTTCGATGTGGGAACCATATCCCTGAAAAACCAGGAAATACCCGAAGATATTTCAGCCCTGATCATCGCAGACCCACAAACGGACTTTGAGCCGGATGTATTGGAAAAGATCCGGAAATATATCGCGGGCGGCGGTAATCTTATGATAACGGGTGAACCGGGAGGATCAGCAATTTTACAGCCGCTCATTCAGCCTATGGGTGTTGGGATACTGGACGGAAGGCTCATTCAGCCGGCTAAGAATCATTCACCGGACCTTGTGCTTACCTATATGACGCCCGCTGCGTCGGCTTTGTCGAAACTGGTGAAAAAAGCCTATGAAGATAGCTTAACGATCGCCATGCCGGGTGTGATGGGCCTGTCCTACAGCCAGGATGGAAGGTACAGGATCGAGCCCCTGCTGATGACGGATGCAGCGAGGAGCTGGCTGAGGACCGGCGGGTCCGGGTCCGACTCGGCTAATTTGATGTATAACCCGGAAAGCGGAGATAAAAAAGGGGCAGTCCCCACGGCTTTGCGGTTAGTAAGGAATATAAATGGTCATGAACAACGCATTGTCATTACCGGCGACGTCGATTTTTTAAAGGTATTGGATTTGAGAAGCCAGCATATCGACATCGCTAATTACATCTTTGATACATCCTTGTTCGGATGGCTTTCCAATGGGAAATTCCCGATCGATACTACTATACCCGATTCCAAAGATGACCATTTCAATATAGGTGACTCGGGTGTTCTCGTGCTCAAGTATGTGGTGCTTGGGATATTGCCTGCCTCATTACTGCTCTTCAGCGTGCTGTTGCTGAAGAGACGTAAAAAGAAATAATATTTATTATTAAAAACGTATAGTTATTTATGAAAAAGTTAGTCTTTGTATCATCCGTCGCGGGACTTTTACTGTTATCTGTAGCAGGACCTCTACTGGTCTTTGCTCAAAGTGAAAACTTTACTCTCCGGGCAACGGTGTCGGGTCTGAAGGCGCCGGCTAAAGTATATATCAAGTATCCTGCGAATGGCCGCATGGTCACTGATTCGGCGCTGGTCTCCCAGGGAGGGTTTCAGATCAGCGGCAATATTTCCGGACCGGTGATGGCGCAGCTGCTTCTTGACAGAGGCATGAAAGGCCTGGGAAGTATCCACGGGAATTCCGATCTGCTTACTTTTTATCTCGAAAAAGGCACTATTACCCTGGCGGCAAAGGATTCTATCCGAAATGCCGTCATTACCGGGTCAGGCCTTAACGATCAGTTTCGGGAATACAAGCAGTCGTTTGCCGGTCCGGAAAGGATCATGACAGCGGCGGATAACGAATTCAGCGCTGCGCCGGAGTCCTTAAAAAAGGACTCCGCTTATAAGGCGGGGCTGGAGGGTAAATACAGGGCGGCAGAAAAGGAAAAGAAAGTTTTGCAGCTGGTCTTTATTAAACAGCACCCGGACGCTTATTTCAGCCTGGTGGCGTTAAAGGAGATCACCGGGCAGAATATCGACGACAGCACCACGGCGCTCTTTAATTCTTTATCGGACGGAATCAGACATAGTCCGGATGGGGAGCGGTTTGCAAAACGGTTGGAGGTGGCTATGGCTACGGCTATCGGGAAGATAGCGCCGGATTTTACCCAGAATGACGTTAATGACCAGCCTGTCAAGCTTTCCAGCTTCCGGGGGAAATATGTGCTGCTTGATTTCTGGGCTTCCTGGTGTGGGCCTTGCCGTCAGGAGAATCCGAATGTCGTAAAGACTTATAATGAGTATAAGGACAGAAACTTTACGGTACTGGGCGTTTCTCTGGACAAGCCAGGGGATAAAGCGGCATGGACAGAGGCTATTAAAGCAGACAATCTGAGCTGGACAGAGGTGTCCGATCTTAAATCCGTCAATGAGGCGGCTAAACTTTATGGGGTGGACGCCATTCCACAGAATTTTCTGATCGATCCATCCGGAAGGATCATTGCCAAAAACCTGCGCGGCGAAGTTTTACGTAAAAAATTGCAGGCTATAATAGGCGGGAACTGACAAAGAGACCTTCATTCATAGAAATACGTAAGCCCCGTCTCAGGACCGGGGCTTACGCGCATGGCAACCTCTTTTCAACCTGTTCATTCCTGGGGGGAAATAATCACCCCGGATCAGCTTTTTAACGAGCTAACCCATTCGTCAGTGGTGACGACCTCACCGGATGCCGGAAAAATCTTTTTGACTAAAAAATCGTGAATTTCGGGGTCAGGATCTGCGCAGGCATCGGAAAGAACAGTGATATGATAATCCTTGTCTGCACCTTCCCGTACGGTGTTCAGCACAATGCCGCTGGTAGCAAATCCTGTTATCACCAGGTGTTCCACATTTTTAGCTTTGAGCACCATCTCCAGATCGCTCCCTGCAAAAGCGCTAACCCTTTTTTTATGAAGGATAAGCTCTTTTTCTCCTGGAACGATCGTATGATGCAAGGCAGTACCTTCATGGCCTTCCGTAAACATAAATCCGCTATCCTTAATCCCTGAAAATGCTTTATGCCTGGAATGGATTTCGGGGTGCCCTTTTCGGAAACTTAAGATGACATAGATCACTTCGATGTTGGCTGATCTTGCATTTGTGATGGCTGTTTCAATTTTCGTCAGCAACGGCTCAGGGTTCGGAAGATAAGCCATCATTGCCTTTTGAATGTCCATTACGAGAAGAACGGTTCCATTTTTTCCGGTAGTAGTCATATATTTATTTTTTAATTAGATGAGATGGGCTCAGCCAGTTGGTTTTTTTTCTGCGAATATAGCGGAAGCATAAATAAAACAATTGCTATACATGCAATCAGTGAATATAATCCCAGTATATGCAGTCCGGAATCCGTCGCTCCCTGTTTGAATTGATGTTTCAGGCTTGAGCCAGCTACTATGGCGCCGATATAACCAACGGTACGATACAGGCCGAAGCAAACGCCGACCTGATCATCGGGGGCCGCGACATATAGGGTTGACTGATTGGATATGGTTAAAATTCCTAATGCGGCGCCTATGATGACGGTCAGGCCGATCACCATCAGATCAGAGGTTGTTTTGCTTAAGAAGAATAAGCCAATAGAAGCCCCGATAATGCATAATATGCCGGTGGTAAGTAATGCCACATAGTTTTTGTTGCCTGACAAAAGGAGGCTTACTATCATGGCAGTTAACGAAAGAGGCAGCATGATCAATCCTACATGGGATGGACTGATGCCTTTGGACTGTTCCATCCATTGGGGCAGGCCATAGAGGACCAGGTAAAGGATAAAGGTTATTCCGATCTGGCGCAGAAAGGTTGTATTTAACGTAAGATTCAGGCTCAGGACCCTCACATCTATGAATGGATTCTGATGTTTCAGCTCCGCCTTTATAAAAAGCAACAATACGACGATCATTGCCGGTATCTTGGTATACAGATAAGTCGGATAGAGCAACGTAAGCAGGAATAACATCAGGAAGCCGGAGAACATTACCAGGCCGAGAGGGTCCAGATCCTTAACGATCTGCCAGGCGGATTTTTGAAGTGCTTTTTCTTCAATGGTGGTTTTACCTTTCTTTTTTATGGAAAGTAATAATCCAATGATGACCAAAGGAATATTTACGAAAAAGATTCCCTTCCAGCCAAAATTTTCCACGAGGATACCACCCAGGAACGGACCAAATGCAATCGATACCTGGCCTGCTATGGCAATAATGCTCAGGGTAACTCCGGGGACTTCCCGGTTCAACGCCTTATATCTTTGTTTTATCAAGGTGATAGAAGATGGATATGCGGCGGAGGAGCCTAAGCCTAATAAGATCCGGGAAACGATGAGCCAGGTGAAACTTTGTGCGGAAATTCCCACAAAGGCAGAGATCAGGATCAATATAAAACCGGATAAGTTTATTTTATGAGGACTGAAGACATCGCATAACCTGCCCATTAACGGCTGGCCGATGGCGGAAGTAAAGTAGAGTGGAATAATCAGCAAGGCGCCTGCGCCAGGATCCTGCTTAAAGGCCGCGACTATTGAAACGATCGCCGTTGCGAGCATCGTTGAATTAAGCGGGTTGAGCATATTCCCCAATACCAGCGGCGCCAGAAATCCGGGTAGTCCTTTATCTTTTGTCATTATCGTTTGATGCTGGTTCGGCAGGTTTAGATAGTAAGGAATCAGGGATGGCAGTTTACATAAATAGGTTAGATGGCCACTGATTTTCCGAAGTATTGCCAAAGTCAACTTTGCAAAGTTACTTTGATATATTGGATGTGGCAAGTTTATTTTACTTTATCGGAAAAAAAGTCTCCCCCGGGGATAGTTTTGTGGGGTGTCGATGCGTAAGTGATTATAAGTCAGGAAGAATTAACAAGAGCCCGATAGCCTTTTGAATGATCTCTTTATCTTCATCCGTATAATGTTTGGCAATCAGATTTGCCAGCCATTCTTCTCTTTCCTGTCGGGTGTCTTTTATTTTTTGTTTCCCCTTTTTAGTCAGCAGGACAAATGATTTTCTTTTGTCTTGCAGCGAGGCCTTTCTTGAGACGTATTCTAATCCTTCCAGTCGTTTCAGGACCTGTGACATAAATTGAGAAGAAATATTCAGCTGTGCACATAGTTCGGAAGGGGATAGCTCGCCGTTGTTGATCAACAGGGAAATTACATTAAGTTCAGCGATAGACATTTGTTCGGGGTTGCTAACCTGTCTTTTCAATCTTCCGTGCATCCGGGTCACCAGATCGCGGATACTGTGCGCAACGTCCTTGTCGAGTTTAGAGATCATGCTTAATGAATTAACATAGCAAAGTTACTTTAATAATGAGTAAGCAGGGATTTAAACCTCTCTTTTACCCAGTACCAGAAGCGGAGCTTTTGTGCTGAACGCGAGGTTTTCCGCCCGGCTGGGATAGAAAATTCGTTGAAAGAGTGTCCGGCGCCGGTCGGAGAACATGATCACAAGAGAAGGATTGAAGTCCGTGACGGCTCTATCCAGGTCGGCCGTCTGGGAAATCGAGCTGTCTGCGCTTCTGAAGTCGACCGTTACCGGGTAGTCAAATTCTTTTTCCCAGACCTTTTGCAGGATGTTCGTATTGATTGGGGTTTCTCCGGGCTGTACAAGGTGTAATACGGAGATTTTTGCATGGAGCGGGCGGGCCAGGCGTACTATTTCTTTTAGTTCGTTTTGATAGTGGGATAGGTCAGTGGCATAAAGGATCCTCGTAATTTCTTTTCTACGGTAGGCTGCGGGTACGGCAATTACCGGTATATCGGAGTGCGTAATGAGGTTGCCGGTATTCGTCCCGAATAGTTTGCTTACCTTACCGGCGCCTCTTGTTCCCATGCAGACAAGGTGGATCCCGGGATGGCGCCGGCAGTAGTCGAGCAACACAACATCGGCGCTGACGCCCTCCAGTAAAAGGAGGGAATAGCTGTCAGGAGGAAGAGGATAGCGGCGTTGTACATCGGCAATAAGCGTATCGAGCTGTTTCTGCCGGAGTTTGCGCTCGCTGACCGCGAAATCCTCGAACTGCCGGTCTGTCCATTTGGTTAAACGCAGCAGGGTCATCACATGGACAAAGGTAAGGTGGGCATTTTGCTGCTGCGACCATTGGATGGCAAAGCGGATCCCAGCCAGGGAGGCGCGGGAAAAATCCGTGGGGACTAGTATGTTTATTTTTTTTTGCATACGATTTGAACCACAAGACCGGTCTGATAGCACAAATATGGGGTAACCGGGAATTGTTTTGCATGACGGATGTCATGAAGACGGGTGATAATGGTATATGACGAAAATCAGCTTCCGGGTTTTCCGCAGTCATACCAGGAAAGGGGTATTACGCATAGTATTGATGGGATGCGGTACTGCTTATCAGGCAAACGGTCGCGATGGATCGTAAAATAAAGACTTATGAAAGATATACCAGTTGGCGTAAAACGTTCTGTGGAACTGTTGGGCATCTTCGTTGCAGGTGTCATAATTTTTATCGGCAAGACGATCATCATGCCGCTGCTGCTGGCATTTTTTATCAGTCTTATGCTTATGCCGTTATTCCGGTTTTTTAGGAAGACCGGAATTCCGGAAACCGCGGCCATCTTTTTGGCTATCTTGTGTTTGACGATATCTGCCGCTCTTATCGGCTGGATGGTATATGGCCAGGTGTCATCCCTGGTGAATGACCTGCCCGTCATACAAAAGAATATAACGGCGCTGCTCGACAAGCTAAGCGCATGGATCAGCAAGGTCTTTGGCTTATCCCCTGCGGAGCAGCAGGGGATGATCGACAGGAACAGCGGGAGGTTTTTCAGCCTGGCTGAAACGGCTTTGAAACAGGCCGCAAGCTCCGTATCCGGGATGGTTATATTTTTTGGACTGCTTCCGGTCTATATTTTCTTTATCCTTTGGTACAGGAACGTCTTTGTACAATTTATACTGATGTGGAACAAGACGAGTGAACACCAGAATGTAAAGGACGTGATCACCCGGGTCGAAGGGGTAGTAAAAGGCTACCTGTTCGGATTGCTTATCCAGTTTGCCTACATTGTAATCCTATTGGGGGGGACGCTGATGCTTGTCGGTATAGAACATGGCTTGCTGATAGGTATCCTGTTCGCTTTCCTGAATCTTATTCCCTACCTGGGCCCCCTGATCGGTAATATCCTGGGTATCGTGATAACGCTTGCCTCTTCCGGCAGTTTTGCGGACGTGCTGCTTGTATTCGGCGTCATAACCGTCGTGCAGTTCCTCGATAATAATATATTGATGCCGCGTATTGTCGGTTCTCAGGTAAAGATCAATGCGCTTGCGTCCATCGTCGGCATCTTTGCAGGCGGCGCTCTGGCGGGTATTTCAGGCATGTTCCTGGCAATGCCTGTCATTGCCGTTATGAAAGTATTTTTCGATCATTCCGTACACTTCAAAAAATGGGGTGTGCTGTTGGGGGATAACAGGAAGATGGGGGCATTACCCGTTTGATTTTCATGACCTGCTTTCCGTTTTCAAATACGATGAGTGAAACCGTATCCGGAAATTCAAGCTGTACATCGTAGCCTTCCAGGAAAAACTTAGTGGTTGATTCAGGAAACAGCACGGCGGTTGGCAGGCCGTCCCCGGACACTTTTATGGCGTTACCTTCTTTGACCACTTTCATCAGCTTGCCATTACTCTGCTCATATAATCCGGTGTAGCGTTGAATAATGGTATCCGGCAAAACTATTCTTTCATGGGTATTGGCGCCTTTGTTCATGGTGCCCAGGATTTCAGCGCCATGGCTGAGCGCCCGTTTAATGATCCGGTCGCTAACGAACATGCCGTTGTCTCCATTCGTCATCACCACGACCCCCTTCCTGGATTTTGGCAGGAAAATAGCCATCGTGCGTACGCCTATATCCGATCCGCCGTGTTCCAGTGCATATTCGTCGTTTGGCAGGTTTTTCACCAGCCCCCATCCTAAGCTTCTGTAATAGTCCGTTTTTATTTTTACCTGCGGCCTGACCATCTCAGCATATAGGCTGTCGGAAAGACCTGCACCGCCGATCACATAAGTTCCCAGGCGGCAGTAGTCTTCAACAGTGGTGATCAGATCATCTGCGGCATTTGCCGGTGTTTGAATGGAGGCGGCGTAGCGGTTGCCTTGCCCGTCATGCCACATGGCAAACCGGGCAGTGTCCAGGTCTTTGCTCCAGTAATAGGTATCCTTCATGTCCAATGGTTTGAATAACACGGAATCGAGCAATTGACTTAAAGGTTTGTGGAACTTGTTTTCCAGCGCGTGCCTTAAATATTCATAACCCTCTCCGGAGTAACCGAATCGGGTACCTGGTTCAAAGTTGAAATGTAATTTGACCGAACCATTATCTGTCCGCCAGTTGGGGAACCCCGATTGGTGGCTCAATACATAGCGGGTGGTCAATTTCATTAAATAAGGATCGCCGTCGATGTCCGGGTCTATCCAGTAGTGTGCCAGGGGCTCATCGAGATCCCATGCGCCGGATTGAACCAACTTTAAAGTGAGCATGGCGGTGACAGGCTTGGTTTGCGATGCGATATTGAAGAGGGTATTGTTTAGTGCGGGGACGCCTTTCTGCCGGGCGCCAAAA
>JAATFV010000015.1 GCA_015655015.1 Chitinophagales bacterium
ATATCGGAGACCGGTGGCGGATGACCTCCGGGGATGAGGCCGGCATCTCCTTCGCCATCAAAAATATCCATACACTGCGATCGATAAAGGATGGGGTAGCTGACATTGAATCACAGGGAGAGGCGACCAGCGATACCACCTCGACCCTTTTAATGGGGTACGATGTTGTGGCTGATCTGACCGGCCAGCAGCAGGGTTCTTATTCGATGGACATTCGAACAGGCATGCTCATGAATTGTAAAGTCTCCACCGAAATAGAAGGCAAGATCCAGCTAATGGGCCGAGATATACCGGTAAAGATCTCGACGGGTGTCACTATGAACGGTCGGAAAATTAAATAAAGCCTTCAATCTGTCTTTCTGCTTATCTTAGCCGGCAATCGATGAAGCAGCAATACGGAGGCCTGAAACCTTAAACTTATTATATGAATTATTTGAATTATTATCCTTTTCGACAAGCAATCTCTCTTGCTCCGGTATTCGGCAAAATCTTCTATCATTTTCTGTTTTACGGCGCCGTGGTAGTTTTTATGTCTGGCTGCCTTGGCCCTAAAAAGATCAATAAATGGGTTAGCCGTCATTATGAGGGAGCCCTTCTCCCGGCCACCGGGAAAACGAACGAATCGGTCACCATCACTTCCTCCCTGGCTCAGGGAGATGATAAATGGTCTACTACGGAAAAAAAGACCAGTCACTTTCTGCCGTTGCTCTTTTACTGGCAATGGGATTATAAAAATACCTGTATCCTCCATACAAAGATCGTTGTCAACAATTTCACGACTACCGTTGGTGCCTATGCCGGCAAAAAAGGCTTAAAACAGAAGCTGCAGGGTCAGCATCTGCAGTTATCCGTCGACGAGGCGCCCAATACGTTTGCCATTGACGACAAAGGCCATATGATATGGGTTATTATTTATGCTTTCGGTTGGGATAATCTTATCGTGGAACCGCAGAGGAGGGACCTGGTCGTTTCTTATAAGCTGCTGGGGCAGGATGGCGCGGAGGTAAAGAAAGGCGTCATCAGGATCGCTGATAGGGATGCTGGGATCGAACTGAAAATGTTCCAGTCGCTCAAAAAGAAAACAGGACAATACCTGGATCAGTATGATGCGCAGCTGACAGCGATGAGTAAGGCTGTTGTCGATAAATTATTGACGGAACTTTAGTATAATGGTAATATTGAAAACGGGCCAACATCTCCCGACGCCGGCCCGTTCTTTTACTTGATGTGCTGCTTTCCTATGGCTGATAACTTTTAATCTTATTGTACAGGGTCTTCCGGTCTATTTTCAGGATCTCTGCCGCCCGGGATTTATTGTAGTTCACCTGTTTGAGAACATTCATGATCGTATCATATTCTGCCTGGGCTGCCGCATTTTTGAGGTCGGTTTCTTTGTGGACGACGGTATGATGCTGCATGGCGGGGGTAAAAGTCTCTGTTGGCTGCTGGTTATTATAGATCTGGGCGTCCACGATCTCCGGAGGTAATACCCGGGTATTGATATGGCCGGACGAAGTCAGCAGGGCGGCACGGCGGATGACATTCCGGAATTCACGTAAATTACCCGGCCAGGTATAATGCATAAAAATATCCATCACTTCCGGTTCAAATCCTTCCACTTCTTTATTCAGCTCTTTATTAGCCTTTGCCAGGAAGAAATCGGCGAATAAAGGAATATCTTCCTTTCTGAAGCGAAAGGCAGGTAATATGATGGAAAATTCATTAAAACGATGAAAAAGATCCTCCCGGAACTTACCCTTTCGGTAGGCTTCCTGCAGGTTTTCATTGGAAGCGACAATGATCCGGATATCCACATCCATTTCTTTGGTGCCTCCCACCCGCTTGAATTTCCTCTCCTGAATGACCCGGAGCAAGGCTGCCTGGATCTCATAGGAAAGATTGCCTACCTCATCCAGGAACAGGGTGCCGCCGTTGGCCAGCTCAAAATGGCCCTCTTTATCATTCATGGCGCCGGTAAAAGCCCCCTTAACATGTCCGAATAACTCACTGCCCGCCAGCTCTTTAGACAGGGTGCCGCAATCCATGGCTATGAACGGCTTGTCTTTACGGGTGCTATATTCATGGATGGTACGGGCGATCACTTCTTTTCCCGTACCGCTCTCTCCATATAAGATAATACTGTAATTGGTAGGGGCGACCAGCTCTACCTGGCGGTATAATTCCCTGGTAGCCGGGGCCTGGCCCACGAGGAACTCCCCGTCGCCGGAATATTTGCCATTCTTTTTGGCGGCCGGGGCGGCAGGTTTTGGAGAAGGGGTACCGGCCTCGGGCTGTTGTAAAGCTCGCCCGATCACGTTCAGCACTTCCTCCGGTATCAGGGGTTTGGTGATATAGTCGAATGCTCCCGCCTTTATTACATCTACTGCCGTTTTAATATCGGAATAACCGGTAATGATAATAACGACCGCATGCGGATCGATCTGTTTGATCTCCTTCAGCACTTCCCTTCCTTCTTTGTCCCCCAGGCGAAAGTCACATAATACTACATCGAATTTTGATTCTTTAAATTTGGCGATTCCTTTATTACCACTATGCCCAGCTTCTGTTTCAAACCCCTTTTTTTGTAAAAACCTGCCTAATAGATTACACATATCCATATCATCATCTATGATCAGAATTCGCTTCATAAGAGAGTTTTTCTTTATTTAAAATTACTGGAAAAAATATAAACATTACAAACAGGGATTAATCAGTCAATTATCACCCTATATATGCGAAACATCTTGCCAAATTACCCCCGGCTTGTTTCTTTTCATTCCAGGGGCCAGATGGGAACGAAATTCCCCACTTTGGGGAATTTGACCCCTCTTTGGGATATATAAATACCTTTTCAGCCATTCGTTAACAGGGCCGGGGAGGCATTTTGGTCTTGTTCGATGTTGGACCGTTTATATGGCAAAAAAATTGTTATTAGAATGATAGAAATGAGGAGATTAAAAATAAATTAAGTGGTTAAGTGGAAACATTTATTATGTCAGAAAATTCAAAGGTTTTAATTGTAGACGATGAACTGGACATTTGTTATTTACTCAGCGGTATGTTAAAACAACGGAATTTCCATACAGGCTTTGTGAATTCTCTATCCGATGCCGTAGTAGCGCTGCAAACAGATACCCCTTCCCTTCTATTCCTCGACAATCATTTGCCGGATGGATTCGGACTGGATTTTATTCCTTATGTAAAAAAGAATTACCCGCAGGTCAAGGTGATCATGATCACAGCCCATGACGGGGCGGCGGAAAGAAAGACTGCTTATAATGGCGGTGTGGACCTTTTCATTGCCAAGCCTTTGAACAGAAAGCTTATAAACGACGCTATCGATAAGTTATACAGTTCCGACTCCGCGGGCATATTACAGCTCATTTTGTAGATTAAATTGCTCAGACAACTCTCTCTTTCCCCACCAGGAGCTGTTTTCCCGCCTGTATTTTCTGGCAGTATTTTTTATACACTAGATGTTGAAAGTTCTTAAAAATTCTAACATCTAAACTTCACTCAAATGGGAAATTTATTGTATGTCATTGCGGTTATTCTTGTAATAGCCTGGGCTATCGGCTTCCTGGGATATCATGCCGGCGGTCTTATTCATATTCTCCTGGTGATCGCCATCATTGCCATATTGCTGAAGGTGATCCGCAGGGCAGATTGATTTATTCACTCTTAAAAATATACGATCATGGAAAGCTGGAAACTAAAGTTCAGTGGCAACTGGAATGAAGTAAAAGGGAAGATCAAACAGAAATACGCCAACCTTACGGATGATGATCTTTTGTATGAGGAAGGGAAAGATGATGAATTAGTAGGCAGGATACAAAAAAAGACGGGGGCGGCGAAGGAGGAGATAAAATCCTGGATTGATAAGTTGCTGGATTGATAAGTTGTAAGCACTAAGGAAACCCGGCAAAGCCGGGTTTCCTTAGTTAGGCGAAATCAAGCGTTATGGTAAAAGAAGTCCCCTTTCCTTTCTCGCTCTCCATTTGGATATGCCCATTGTGATTGAGTATGATATTCTGTGTATTGGTCAGGCCGAGACCGGTGCCTTTTGGTTTGGTGGTGAAATAAGCTTCAAATAGTTTTGACTGGGAATCTTCATCGACCCCGGGACCGTTGTCGGTGATGACCACCAAACATTTATTTTCTTTGCTCAGCGTCCTCAATTGTAAGATCCCTTTGCCGGGCTCCATCGCTTCGATGGCATTCACGATGAGGTTCAGGAAGGCGATCCGCATTTTCTCCAGGTCTACAGAAATATCACAGATCTCATCCGAATACTTTTTCGTGACGGTGATATTATTGAGCTGGATCCTGTCTTTTGCCAGCTCCAGGGTCTCATCGAGGAGCTTATTGACAGATTCTTTTTTATAAACGAGGTCTGTAAATTTGGTGGAATTGAGCAGGTCGGTAATCAGCTGGTTGATGCGAAAGCTGTTGCGGCTGATCATTTCCAGCATAAGCCCGGGGTTTTCCATTAGCGATCCGTTATTTTCCGGAACATTCTCATTGAGTTCGGTTTTAAGCTGATCTACTGCCAGGTTGATATTGGTCAGGGGATTCCGTACTTCATGGGCGATCGTGCGGGCAATACGGCCGGTAGAGGCGAATTTTTCGATACTACGCATTTGGATCAGCTCCTTATTGGCCTTGTCCAGCTCTAATATCCGCTGTTTCAGCTGCTCCTGGTATTCGAATACCCGCTCGTCGGCTACTCTGCGCGCCCTGTTTTCCCTGGAATAGGTATAAAAGCCATAAATAGCCAGCAGGATGGCGAGGGCAAGCGAAGCGATGATGATCGTATTTAAGGCATAATACCGGGCAGCCATTTCTTCGGACCTTTCTTTGAGCCGGGTCTGTTCGGTGAGGTTGATTTGTTCAACGGTAGACCGGATACGATCCATGATCTCCTTGTCAAAATAGCCTTTCATCTCGATCGGGTCCGTCATTTGGTAATTATGCCGTCGGTAATTGACGACAGAAGAATCCATCAGCTCATATTTCTTTTTTAAAAGCCCGCTCAGTGAATTCAGGGTTGACTGCCTGTCCGGATCATCGAGGGTCTCGTTCCAAAGTAACCGGAAGATGGAATCGGTTTCCGTTTTGCTTTGGTCGTAAGGCTCCAGGAAGCTTTCGTCCTTCATTAACAGGTAACCCCGTATCCCCGTCTCCGCGTCTTTCAGCGAGGAGATAAGGCCTTCCGCCTGTAAAATGATCTTGTTGGAATTATCTACCAGCCTGGCCTGTTTGAGTAGTTCGGAGTTCGCATAGAGAGTCAGCACATAGGACAGCAACAGCAGAAAAAAAGCTGTTCCATAACCGACACGGATACGCAGATCGCTGGCGAATTTTCTTATAACCGTTTTCATTTATTAGTCCCCCTTCGTCCAATTCCCCCGGCTTTCCCTTCTCAGCCTGTCAGCATCTTCAGGTCTTTTCCACCCAAATGGAGACAGCGCCGGCGCTTACCCGGAATTCGCCCCGGCCATCCTGATCGATCGTGACGGCCCCCGGATATTTGCCGAGAAAGTCTGTAAAAGCTTTTCCTGCACGGGCCTTACCTATCTCCATCGTCTTAACACCTTCGTCCCCATTGCTCATCAGAACCGCACAGCCGGAATCCGGATGATCGGGGTCTCCTTCGCGGGTCCATCCGATGCAATTGGCGTGATCCAGGTAATCCCGCTGCCGGCCATAAGCGAACAATTTTCTTGCCAGGAGCAATTTATCGATATTCTCGCAGGCAGGTAAAAAAATCTCGTATTCCTTGCCGTCGTGTCCCTTGTCTTTATAAGTGGCGCTGTAAAGGTCCGTATAAAAAATGCAGGGATAACCTTTTTCCCGCAACAGGATCAGGGCATAGGCCAGGGGTTTAAACCATTCTTCCACGGGAGCTTCCAGGGCCTGCAGGGGTTGCGTATCATGATTACCTACAACGGTAACGGACAGTTCAGGCTTTTCATTTACTAAAGTATCGTTAAAAATAGTCGTCAGATCGTAATCTTTCCCCCCGTTGGACGCGGTTACAAAATTATGGTGAAGGGAGGCATCGAACAGGGACATTCTTCCTTCCGTCGCCTCGATATATTTTAGCAGGAGGGGCAGATTGCCCGGGGCCCAGTATTCGCCTACGACGAAGAAATTTTTTCCTACGGCCGTCCGCATGTGGTCCAGCCATTCGTTCTCAAAGCCGGGAGATATATGTTTTACCGCATCCAGCCTCAACCCATCGAATCCTGTTTGTTGATAATACCACTCTCCCCAGCGCCGCAATTCCTCCCTTACAGCCGGATTTCTGAAGTCGATATCATCATACATGAGGTAGTCGTAATTCCCTTTCTCATCGTCGACCACCTCTTCCCACCCCTCGCCATATTCATTCTGAATGCTGTAAATAGCTGTCTCTTTCGTCTTTTGGTCATAATCGATCCCGCTGAAACATTTGAAGTCCCAGATAAAGGTAGAATATTGCCCCTTGCGGCCGGGAAAAGTGAATTTGGTGAATGCTTCTATATCATATGGTTCGCTGATGAACTTAGTCCTGTCTTCCGGATCGACCTTTCTCACTTTTATCAGCTCTGCCTCATCAGCGCCCGCCTTATGGTTGAGTACGATATCTACGTAAATCTGCAGACCGGCAGCATGGGCGGCCGTTATGGCATCTATATATTCCTGTTTAGTGCCATATTTTGTCCTGACCGAATTTTTCTGATCGAACTCCCCCAGATCGTAAAGATCATATACATCGTATCCGATGGAATAAATGCCATTTGTTCCTTTAAAGGCGGGTGGCAGCCATATAGCAGTAAAGCCTGTCTCAGCCAGGCGGGGCGCTTCTTCTTTTAACTTCTTCCACAAACTTCCATCATGAGGATAATACCAATGAAAGAACTGCAGTATCGTTCCATTTTGCATAGTTGTAACAGTTTGAAATTGAGGGGCTTAAAAAAATCAGGTGGCTTATAGCTTTTATACCTGATGATAATAGCTTTGGAAGAAAGCCAGAATAGTACCATAAATTATTTATAGCGTGTTTAGCCGTTTATAGCAGCATCCTTCCTCAGAGTGAGGAAAAAATTGCTCATTCCTGTTACCCGAATGTGGCTGAAATAATTGATTTTAAAGGGGGAAATGGCGTAAAAGGGAATCTGGCAGGAAATTTTAAGATAGATACAGCAGCAACAAGATTTTAAAACTTAAAAGACAAGTATATGAGTAACTCAAAAGTATTAGTAGGATTTTTAGTTGGAGCAGCTGTTGGTGGCGCATTAGGAATTTTACTGGCTCCTGATAAGGGTACAGAGACCCGCAAAAAGATCATGGAAAAAGGTTCTGACCTGAGTGATTCCATTTCGGATCTTACCGACACCATCAAGGAGAAATTCAATGGCGTTGTAGATGGAGTTAAAGATAACTTCAGCAAGGCGAAGAGCTCTATGTCTTAAGTAAAAGCGTTATGTCCTAACTATCGCTCTATCTTAAAATATTAACCATTACATATGGAAGATCAGGAAAATGATATAGATCTCTTATTATCCGATGCAGGTGATTTTATTGAGACAAGGAGCAACCTATGGAAATTAAAGGCGGTGGAAAGTCTTTCGGAAGTTTCTTCCGACCTGGTATCCGGATTGGGCCTGCTGGCTATTCTGGCTATTTTCTTACTGATCCTGACAATTGGATTTGCTTTGTTGATCGGGGATTGGCTGGGAAAGGGCTTTTATGGCTTTTTTGTAATGGGGGGCGTATATGCTATCGTTGGGCTTGCAGTCTATCTTCGCCGCAACCGGTGGTTGAAAGAGCCATTCAGCAATATGCTGATCCGGAAAATCTTTAATAAATAGAAATTATGAAGATCAGGAATGTCGACGAATTGCGGGAAGCGATCCGGGAGCTGGAACATCAGAATTACATCAATGAGCAGCAAATGCGCAGGCGGGTAACCGGGATCCGGGATAAGTTCAAGCCGATGAATATCGTGAAGAATTTATTCTCCCAGGTAATCGGTACCTCTGAGGTCAAAACGAATGTATTCCGTATGATCGCCGGCATTGCTACCAGCTTCCTGGTGAAGAAATTCTTTAAGAAAGGAATATCTTCTAAATGACGGGTAGTTCAATCAGCAAGTAGTTTGTCAATCTACAGGTAGTTCAAGTCTATTATATACCAACCGCCCCTGTCAATGTTATTGGCAGGGGTTTTCGTTAGCGGGGGCGTTTGCCTGTCATGGCCAGGTAATCCGTCGGCGTCATCCCAAACTGTTTGAAGAAATTTCTCCCAAAATTAGTTTGGGAGCCATATCCCACCATTTCGGCGACCTCGTAAATCTTGTACTGGCCTTCCAGCAATAGTTCCGTAGCTTTTTTGAGCCGGGTGATATTGACGAGCTCGTTAGGGCTGAGATCGGAAATGGATTTGATCTTGCGGTATAAAGTAGGCCGGCTCATGTTGACCAGCTGGGCCAGTTTTTCCACATCCAGCTCAGTATCTTCCAGGTTGGCATAGATGGCTTCATTTAGCCGTTCTAAAAATAATTCATCTGCTTTGGAATAAGCCATGCTCTTTATATGTACCAGCGGTGAGCTGGCAAAATATTCTTTGATTTTGGCCCGGTTCGCCAATAGGTTGGCTATTTGTACCTGGAGATATTCCGGGGAGAAAGGTTTTTCGATATACGCATCTGCTCCAAGCTCAAGTCCTTCGATCTTGGACTGCAGGGTATTCCTGGCCGTTAATAAAATAACAGGGATGTGGCTGTAATCGAAGTTGGTCTTGATGAGCTTGCAAAGTTCAAAACCATCCATTACCGGCATCATGACGTCACAGATCACCAGCTGGATCACTTCTTCGGTGAGCAACGCGAATGCCTGGCGTCCGTTCAACGCCTTAATGATCAGGTACTTTTCATTTAGCTCCTGTTCAAGGAACTCTAATATTTCTTCGTTGTCATCTACCAGCAACAGCGCCGGTTTCATCGGCGGGTGAATGTCTTTTGTCATATAGATCAAATTCATTATCCTGGTGTACAGGCATGGTCAGGGAAAAAGTATTCAGATCGTCGGCCGTGTTCCTCAGCAAAAGGATTCCCTTGTGAAGCTGCGTCAGGGAAAGTGAAAGCGCAAGCCCGATGCCTGTTCCTTTCTGCTTCTCCGTTTCTTTAAGGCGAAAGAAAGGTTCGAAGATCTTATCTTTCATTTCAGGAGGGATAAGATATCCGTCATTTTTTATTTCAATCGTGAAAAAAGTGTCGTCTTCCCGGAAGGGCTGCAGGGTAACGAATACTTTCTTTTCCGCATATTTGACGGCATTGCTGAACAGGTTGGTGAGGATCTTATTAAAAGCCTCCGTGTCCACGGAGGCGAACAGGGGAGGGGAGGGCAGGTCGATCTCCAGGTTAAGGTCTTTTTGTTCTGCCAGCGGCTTGAAATTAAGCCAGGTCTCTTCCAGCAGTTCCGAGATATTCGCTTTTACGAAATTAAGGCTGAATCCTTTGATCTCTGTTTGTCTGAAATCGAGCAATTGATTGGTCAGATCGATAAGCCGGTTGGTATTCCGCTCCATGATGCGAAGACTATCTTTTATTTCGGGGCCTGCCTTGCGCATCACTTTTTCCAGCGGGCCTTTGATCAGGGTCAGGGGAGTCCTGATCTCATGTGCAACATTGGTGAAGAACTCGATCTTTGCCCGGAAGATCTCTTTTTCCTTGGCAATCTCCAGGTGTTCGATCTTCCGCCTGTTCTTTTCTTCCACCCGGCGATGATAGTTCCGGATCAGGCAATAGACGATCAGCATGACCGCGAGGGCATAGATAAAATAAGCCGGAGTGCTGGTCCACCAGGGGGGAAGTACCCGGATGCCCAGCATCGTTTCCTTCCCGTTCCATATGCGGCTGCTGTTGGATGCCTTTACCTTAAAAATATAATCGCCGGGAGCCAGGCCGGTGAAATACGCTTTCCGGTTCGACTTAAGATAAGTCCAGTTCTGATCGAGCCCTTGCATTTTATAGGCGTATTCGGTCCTTTCAGGGGCCGTATAACTCAGGGAGGCAAAATCGATACTAAAGGTCGACTGGTTATGATTAAGAATGAGCTTGTCCGTATAGGGGAGGGATCTTTTTAAAACGGACCCTTTATTCGCGATGGTCAGTTCTTTATTATCGACCTGGAAGCCGGTGATGTACACCGGGGGTACAAAGGTATTTTTAATGAATTCATCGGGATGAAAACAAATTAATCCCTTTACGCTGCCGAAATACATTCTTCCTTTGGCATCCTTGTACGCCGAACTAAAATTAAACTGGTCATTTAAAAGGCCGTTGTCCCTGGTATAGGTGATCCCTTGTCCCGTTGCGGGATTAAAGCACACCAGTCCTTTGGAAGTGCTGATCCATAAATTCTTTTTATCGTCTTCCAGCAGGCTGAGGATAAAATTGGTGGGGAGGCCATCACGGGTAGTGTACCTTTTAAATGTCCGGGCTGCCGGATCGAATTTACAGAGTCCTCCTTCGGTGGCGACCCAAAGATTTTTATTACTGTCTTCGAACAGGCTGTTCACCCGGTCGCTGCTGAGACTATTCCTGTTCCGCGCTTCATACCGGAGATTTCCGGTCTTTTTTGTTCGGGTATCGTACCAGATCAACCCATTGCCATAGGTACCGGCCCAAATGATCCCATTTTCGTCCTGCAGCAGGGAGGAACACCAGTTATTGATAGACGTTCCGGGCAAAAGAGAGAAATTATCATGGAGGCGATCAGCGACATAAGCGCCCCGGGTAGTGCCCGCCAGGATCTTTCCGTCAGCTGTTTCATACAGGCAGTAAATGAAATTACTTTTCAGGGAATGCTCCCCCTGGCCTTCGGAATAATGCCGGACCACTTTCCCGGTCCTGATATTCATAATATCCAGGCCATGTTCGAATGTCCCTATCCATAACTCATTGCCATGCACCAGCAACCCGTGAATATTGGTATAGCTGATACTTCCTTTTGTGCCTGTAGGTTGGAAATGACTGAACAGTCCGGTCTTCGTATCCAATTTGTTCAGGCCTGCATCTTCCGTACCTATCCATAAATTTCCATCCGTGTCCTGGTGTATTTCGCGGACCACATATCCGCTTAAAGAATTCTCCCCGCTCCTGGCGAAGATCTTTTTAAAGGAATTATACGGCTTGGGATAATAGTTGACCCCTCCAAAATAGGTGCCTGCCCAGATGCCGCCCTCTTTGTCTTTGCAAAAGGTGTAGACGGCATTATCGGATATCGAATAAGGGTCATTGTATTTTTTCCCGAGGTTCGTAAAGACGCCGTTGAGAGCATTGTATATATAGATCCCTGATTCCGTAGCGATCCAATATTCGTCTTCTGCCGTTTGCACAAAATTTCGGGCAAATATGGCCGTTTTATCGGGATTATAAGTAAGGATGTCCTTGTAAGCCCCGCTGTGTATGTCGAAGAGCTTGGCCCCATGGATAGAGGTTCCTGCCAAAATTTTACCATTGGTAGTGCCGTAGATCTTTTCTATCCATTTATTCGGCGTTGACGGGGAATGAGTGAATAGGTCATGGTCAATAAAAGAGCTGTCCGCAGGATTGTATTTTTTCAGGAAGCCGGAACGGGTCGAGATCCATAATGCTCCGTCGGCGGAGCGGCAAAGAGAGGTGGCCTCGAAGTACCGGTTGATATCATAATACGTAAAGCTCTTTTTCGCAGGGACATACCGGCAGAGGGTCAATCCGGAAATAAACCACAGGGCGCCTTGCTTATCCATCAGAATATCCCTGATCTGTCCGTTCGAAGTCTCCGGCAAAACGTGGAAGCTCTCGGTAGTGGCATCATGCCGGTAGAGCCCCTTTTCCGTGCCCACCCATAATACGCCGTCGGGATCCTCGTACAAACAGTGAATGAAATTACTGCCGATGCTTCCGCTGTCATCCGGGTCACTCCGGAAGACCTTGAAGGAATAACCGTCGAACCGGTCCAGTCCATCCTTTGTCCCAAACCATAAGAACCCTTTTTTATCCTGTAAGCTGCAAATGACGGCATTATTGGAAAGCCCGTTCTCCACCTGGTAATGCCTGAAATAATAGGGCTGCCCCTGGAGGATGGGAGCGGCTGTTAGCAGAAAAATGGCAAGTATGAGCGTTTTGGCGTGCACCGGCAATGACGATTGTTGCAATAGTAATGATTGTAAATATACAATATAGCCCAACTCCCGCCAAAGACGGGAACTTGAGAGCTTTTGATGAAATTATGATACGAAATGAGAGGAAAAAGAGAAATATTATTGCCAGTTTTACATCCCATAAACGATTTGTTTAAAACTAATGCTATATGAAAAGAGTAAAAAAAAGACTTTTACCGGCGGTAGCCCTGCTATCCTCCTTCCTTGTTCTCTTCATTGCTTATCCGGTCCTGGCGCAGACCCCGATAAAAGGGGTCGTGAAAGACAAAGACGGCAAGCCTGTCGTTGCAGTCACCATTACTATTAAAGGGAAGAACATCAGCACCACCACTTCGGAAGATGGAACATTCACTATTCCGGCCAATGCCGGGGACATCCTCCTGGCTACCTCTGTCGGATTTGAAAATTTCGAGATGAAAATTAATGGCAGACCGGGTATGCTGAACGTGCTGCTGGTAAACAAAACGGACGCTTTAAATGACGTAGTGGTAGTCGGTTATGGTACGGTAAAAAGAAAGGACATCACCGGCTCTGTAGGGATCGTGGATGCCAAAGAGATGAAGAAATTTTCTACCAATGACCTGACCCAGTACCTGCAGGGGCGTGTGGCGGGTGTCATGGTGAACAGCGATGGCCAGCCGGGGGCCGTGCCCAGCATCCGGATCAGGGGATTCGGCACTTTCGGGAATGCCTCTCCCTTATATGTCATCGATGGCGTCGCCATGAGCAATTCTCCCCGGGACATCAACCCCAATGATATCGAGTCGATGCAGGTACTTAAAGATGCTTCGGCAGGGGCGATCTACGGGTCCCGCGCCGCCAATGGGGTAGTGATCATTACTACCAAACAGGGAAAGAAAGGCTCCCCCTTAAAAATCGAATACAATGGTTATTATGGGGTCGATAAGATCTGGCAAAGGGTGCCGGTCCTGAACAGGGAACAGTATCAGACCGTTATTAATGAAGTCAATACCAATGCCGGCCTTGCATTGATCCCGGGCAACGATCCGTCTTCCCCGGTATTTGTCAGCAAGACCAACACGGATTGGCAAAAAGTAGGGGAGAAGAATGGCAACAGGCAGGACCAGAGCCTTAATTTCTCCGGCGGAGGAGAACATTCCATGTATAATATATCCCTGGATTATTTTACCAATAATGGCACTTTCGTTGGGAAAGGACCTACTTATGAACGTTATTCCACCCGCATCAATTCCACTACGGAAAAGGGGATCTTCAAATTCGGGGAATCCATATTCTATGCGCATTCTCATGAGAATGCGCTGACCTACCGTTCGGATATTCTGACGGGCAACCGGCCTCCCCTGGTAATCGACCTGATCGAGGCCGTACCTACCCAATCACTTTATGATCCTAACAGTGTCGGTGGGTTTGGGGGCATATCATCTTCCGTTCAAAACGTTATTTCCTTAAATGCCGTCGGCATCAATAGCCTGATCACGAATTATACGAATGTAGACCGGATGACCGGCACCGCTTTTGGGGAGCTGCAATTGATCAATAAAAATGGCCATAGCCTTAAATTCAAGACCAACCTGAGCTATGACCGGACGATCGCCAATGATTTCTCCTTTCAGCCTCCTTTTGACCTGGGCTACTTTTTCCATCAGACTATTTCCCGTCTCGACGAGGGGGAACGGATCTATACTTCCGGCCTGGTGGAAAATACCCTTAACTATAATAAGACCTTCGGCAAACATACCCTGGATGTTCTGGCCGGCCAGACCTTCCAGGACATTACCTTCAAAGGCACCACCGCTCATTCTGAAAGCCTGACGGCGCCTTATTACCCGGTGCTGGACAACGGCAGTAATAAGACGGCTGCCGGCAACCAGACCGAGTCTACTTTATCCTCTTACCTGGGAAGGATCAATTATAACTACGACAACCGTTATTTATTAACGGCTACCATGCGCAGGGACGGGTCTTCCCGCTTCGCCCCCTCCAACCGGTTTGGTTATTTCCCTTCCGTCGCGTTAGCGTGGAGGATCAGCAATGAGAATTTCTTTCAGGCTGTGTCGAAAGGGCTGGTCACCGATCTGAAGCTGAGGGGCAGTTATGGTGAGCTGGGAAATGATGGCATCGGCGATTATCAATATACCTCCTATATCAATCCGAATATCGTTTATAACTTTAACGATTCCCGGGTAGTGGGAGGATTGGTGACGAACCTTGTCTCCCCGACCATCAAATGGGAAAGCAAGAAAATTTCCAATGCAGGCCTGGATGCCGTTCTGCTAAATGGTCATTTTGACCTGTCTGCCGAATACTATTACAGCAAGTCGGCAGACGTTCTGGTAGGTGTTCCCATTCCTTCTTCCACCGGATCTATCAATACGGCGCCTGTCATCAATGCGGCAACCTTAAGTAATTCAGGGGTGGAATTTACCGTGGGATATCATAAGTTCAAAGGCCCCTTCACCCTGGATGTATCCGCCAATGTTGCAACAGTGAAGAATAAGGTGCTGGCCCTGGGCGGCAATAACGAGCCGATCTATGGTACCGGTTCCAAGACGGAAGTGGGGGGGCAGATAGGCGAACATTATGGATGGGTGGCAGAAGGCATTTTCCAGAGTAACGGTGAAATTGCCGCCCATGCCTTTCAAACTGCAGGTACTGCTCCCGGCGATATTAAATTCAAGGACATCAGCGGTCCGAACGGCAAGCCCGACGGTATCGTCGATTCCTATGACAGAACTTACCTGGGAAGCGCCATTCCCAAATTGAATTACGGGTTTAATATAACGGCCGGTTATAAGAGTTGGGACCTGTCCGTCTTCCTTTCCGGAAGTTCGGGATTCCTGATCAACAGCAGGATGTACAGGGATCTCATGCTGACCACGGATTATATCAACAGGGATGTAGATATCCTCAACCGCTGGAGACCGGACCATACCAATACCGATATTCCGCGCGTGGTGGAAAATGATCCGAACCAGAACCAACGCGATTCCAACCGCCCGGGCTGGCTGCAGGATGGAAAATATCTCCGGATCAATACCGTATCGCTGGGTTATACGGTGAAGACGGGGACGATGAAATATATCAGCAGGATCAGGATCTATGCAACGGCACAAAATCTCTACACCTTCCAGGCTTACAAAGGTTTTAATCCTGACTTTACTTCCGGGGTATTCAACCCGGGATTTGACGCAGGATCCTTTCCTAAGCCGAGAACCCTGTTAGCAGGTATCCAGGTGGGATTTTAACGAGGATGGTTTTATCAAACATTAAACGAATTGTCATGAAAAAAGCAAAATATATAGGTTTATTATTTATAATCGCCTCCCTGGCGGGATGTGATAAAAAGCTGGAGCTGACCAATCCCAATAATCAAACCGCGGATCTGTACTGGAAGACGGAAGATCAGGCTTCAGCCGGGGTGATCGCTATCTATAACAGCCTGATCCTGGATGGAACGTATAAGCGCATGTCCGTTCTTCTTACCGACGGACGGGGAGACGACATGAAGGGCGATAGCCCCTGGGGAGACCTGGACCAGGTATCGAACTTCACCATTCCAACTACCTCAGCGCCTGTACAATGGATATGGGGCGCTTATTACCAGCTGATCTACCGGGCCAACCAGGTCTTTGCCTCCGTGCCGCCGATCGACATGGATGCCGCGTTAAAGAGCAGGCTGCTGGGGCAGGCGTATTTTCTTCGGGGACTGGCCTATTTTAAGCTGGCGACCTTTTATAAGATTGTCCCGGTCATCACTACGGTTCCCGCCTCGCAGAAAGACTATTATGCGTCGACGTCTTCGGAAGACAGTCTCTGGATGCAGGTGATCTCCGATTTTCAAAAAGCGACGGATATGCTGCCGGTGTCTTATGCCAACGTTACAGGACCGGACAATGGTCAGATCGGAAGAGCGACCAAAGGCGCCGCCGTCGGCATGCTGGGGAAAGCTTATTTATACAGGAAACAATGGCAGGCAGCCGCCGATCAATTCAAATTACTGATCAACGGGCCTGAATTGAATATTTACAGCCTGGTGCCTAATTTCAGGGACAACTTCAAATCGACCAATGAAAATAATTCCGAATCCTTATTTGAGGTTCAGTTCGCCGATCCCAATACGGTGGGAGGAACCATCGGTAATTATGGGGGTGAGCCGGTAGCGGCCTGGGAGCAGACCTGTTCGGTGGGGCATACCTATGCCATGGATGGGTTTGGCTATTCGGATTTCCTGCCGACGCGGTGGATCTACGATGAATTTAAAACGGAGAATACGACCGGCGGCAACCTGGATCCGAGATTATTGCAGACGATCGCGTCTTATGAGCCCGGGATCTCCGAACAGGCTTATTTCCAGCCCTGGCGAAATCCCATCACGTCTATTTACCCCCGGAAATATACTTACGACGGCATTCCCGGTTATACCAATGAGAACAATGGCATCGAAAATTCGGGTATCAATTACAGAGTGCTGAGGTATTCGGATATTTTAATGATGTATGCCGAAGCGCTGAATGAACTCGGGCAGACCGCCGCCGCCTATCCCTATATTCAACAGGTACGGGACAGGGCCCTGCTGCCGGACCTGGCCGCGACCAAACCCGGAATGAGCCAACAGCAGATGCGGGACCAGATCGGTCATGAGAGAGCGTTGGAATTTGCCATCGAAGGACAACGGATCAATGATATCATCCGTTGGGGCTGGTTATATGATGCCGCTAAGCTGGCCGAGCTGAAGACGCATGATGCGGAATTCAGTACCTGGACACCCGGGAAGGAATATTTACCGATCCCCCAGACGGAGCTGGATGTAAACCCTAATCTCAAACCTAATCCGGCAAATTAGGTCCTGCCCGGATCATTGAACACCATCCGGCCAATTGATAGTCATTACCGATCTCTGCCTGGTTCATTTCGGCAGGGATCATTTAACGGGATAAACATTTAATAAGCGATCATGAATTTTAAAAGAAGACTTCCTTTTGCTTTTTTACCGGCCCTGTTATTTTTCTTTTTTCAAAAGACGACAGCACAGGTGACCATTACCCTGAATACGGGAGATGCAAAAGAAAAGATCAACAGGAACATCTATGGCCATTTTGCAGAACACCTGGGACATTGTATTTACGATGGTTTTTACGTAGGCGACACCAATAAGGTAATCCCCAATACGGACGGAGTCCGCAATGACGTCATCGCCGCTCTCATCAAGCTGAAAGTGCCGGTATTGCGCTGGCCGGGCGGGTGTTTTGCAGACACCTATCACTGGAAGGACGGCGTCGGAGAAAAAGACAAACGGCCTTCGATGGTGAATAAATGGTGGGGAGGCGTTACGGAAGACAACAGCTTTGGAACGCATGACTTCTTAAATATGTGCGAACGTATTGGCGCGGAGCCCTACCTGGCGGGAAATGTAGGCAGCGGTACGACGCAGGAGCTTACACAATGGGTGCAGTATGTGAATTTCGACGGGGTAAGCCCCATGTCGAAATGGAGAAAACAGAATGGGCGGGACCGGCCCTGGAATGTGAAGATCTGGGGAGTAGGAAATGAAGCATGGGGCTGCGGCGGGCATATGACCCCGGAATACTATGCGAATATTTATAAGCAGTATGCTACTTTCATGACAGACTGGAGTAACAGCGATCATCTGTTCCGGGTAGCTTCCGGCGCTAATTCTTCGGATTACCACTGGACGGAGGTATTGATGCGCGATATTCCTCATGACCTCGTGGAAGGTCTGGCCCTCCATAATTATTCTTTCGTAGAATGGACGAAGAAGGGCTCGGCCACGGCCTTCAATGAGGCGCAGTATTTTGCCACCATCAAATCGGCGCTGTGGATGAATGAGCTGGTCACGAAACATTCGGCCATTATGGATAAATATGATCCCCGTAAGAAGATCGCGCTGGTGGTGGATGAATGGGGAGGATGGTACGATGTGGAGTCAGGCACCAATCCCGGCTTCTTATTCCAGCAGAATACCATGCGGGATGCCATGATTGCGGGTGTCACGCTGAATATTTTCAACAATCATTGCGACAGGGTGCGTATGGCCAACCTGGCTCAGACGATCAATGTGCTGCAGGCAGTCATCCTCACCGATAAGGAAAAGATCATCCTTACCCCTACCTACCATGTCATGGAAATGTACAATGTTCACCAGGATGCCACCCTTATCCCGATAGCTATTAACAATACCAGCTATATTCTGGGTAAGGATACGCTGCCTGCAGTATCTGTCTCTGCGTCCAGGGATAAAAACGGGTTGACACATATTTCCCTGGTCAATATCGATCCGGGTAAGGCGCAGGACATAACGATCAGCCTCAACGATGCGGCTTTTAAGTCCGTATCCGGAAGAATACTGGTTTCGGCTCATCTGCAGGATCATGCCACTTTTGGAGAGCCGGAAAAAATTAAACCGGTTGTATTCGGCGGCGCCTCCTTAAAAGGGAATACGCTTACGGCGAAATTGCCGCCGGCGTCTGTCGTTGTGCTGGAGCTGAAATAACACCGACGATAAGAGATTGGAGCTGCCGGAGAATTTCGACTATTTTAAAGGACCGGATTATGAACCCGAGCATGATAAATTTAAACACACAGGCGGATGAACAGCGAGGCTCCATCCGTCCTTTGAAAAGACATTTTGTACGGATGAAAAAGAATGTCTTGCTTGCGCTGGCTGCGCTGCCATTGATGATCGGGATCCCGGGCTCGTCCTGTTCCAAGTCAGGCAGCGGAGCCGGCGGTAATGGGGGAGGGGGAACGGATACGGCGACGGCACCGGTATTCGACATTAATTCCATTCACGATACCTATGACGATGTTGCCGCATTTTCATACTATCTTTCATGGGGAAGCTACAATGTGCATGATCCCTCCATTAAGAAATTCGGCGATACCTGGTATTGTTACAGCACCGATGTGGGATTTGGCATTACCGTGCCGCCGGGTATCCAGGTAAGGAAGTCGAAGGACCTTGTTCAGTGGCAGTTCTCGACCTGGGTGTTCAATGGACTGCCTTCCCTGGGGGCCCAGTTCATTGTGTCGGCAGGAGGCGTGCCTAACCAGGCATTATGGGCGCCGTATGTGATGAAGGTGAATGCGGAATACAGGCTGTATTATTCTTTATCTTCTCCCACGCCCCGCCTGAGTGTGATTGGATTAGCAACGGCATCCAGCCCTGACGGGCCCTGGACGGAAAAAGGCCTGGTGGTGAGCTCCCGGAATGACAATGCCGTCCAGACCAATGCTATCGATCCTACGGTAGTCACTACTCCTGCCGGCGATCAGTATATGTATTATGGTTCTGCATGGGATGGCATTTATATCTTAAAGCTCGATGCCGCTACAGGTTTGGCAGCTACCGCAGGTGATAAGGGAACGAGGATCGCCAACAGAGGGTTCACCAATGGTGCTTATAACGGCAATATAGAAGGCGCCGAAGTTATTTACAATCCGGACCTGAAGAAATACTTTCTTTTTATTTCGTATGACTGGCTGCAGACAAAGTATAATGTCCGTGTCTGCCGGGCCGATAATCCTCAGGGGCCTTATTATGATTACAACGGCGTGGATGCCAATACCAATGTCGATCACGGCCCGATGATCCTGGCTCCATACCAGTTCAACGGGCATGGAGGCTGGCAGGGCACGGCGCATTGTACGGTCTTTGACGATGGCAACGGACAATATTATATGGCGCACCAGGGACGGCCGGGCGTAAATAGTTTTTTTATGGACCTGCATGTCCGTAAGCTGTTCTGGACCACCGATGGATGGCCCATTGTGTCCCCCGAACGGTACGCCTGGGAAGGGAATGCAACGGTCGCAAAGGACAGCTTGATCGGGACCTGGGAAACGATCGTGCTGGATTACCAGGTGGTGCCGGGTTATAGTGCGGAACAGGTCTCTCCGGATCTTCAGGCAGCAACTACGCTCACCCTAACCGCGGACGGCGCTCTGAATGGTGATGCCGCCAGCAAATGGACCTATGCTGCTCCCTGGCTCGACATGAAATTCAGCAGCGGGGCGGAGGAGAAGGTCTTTGTTCAGAACGGGCGGGATTGGGAGAATAAAAAAAGCACGGTTATCTTTACCGGTCTCAACAATACAGGGATCGCCGTCTGGGGAAAAAAAATAAAATAAGATTTAAGCCAACTACATGAAGAAGAAAAAATTGATCCGTTGCGCCGTTGTCAATAGCCTGTATGGCGCCTTTGTTGCCCGATTGCTGATCAACGTTGCCTTTGCACAGCCAATGGTTCCGCCGGCTGCCCCCGTCTCTTCCCGATCTTCCGAACTTGTCTCTTCCCGATCTTCCGAACTTGTCTCTTCCCGATCTTCCGAACTCGTCTCTTCCCGATCTTCCGAACTTGTCCTTTCCCGATCTTCCGCACCTGTCTCCTCCCGATCTTCTGCAGGGGCTGTCATTACGGTAAAGGCCGATCATCCGACTGCCGAGATCCAGCCGACGATGTGGGGCGTTTTTTTCGAAGACATCAATATGGGCGCCGATGGGGGTATTTATGCAGAGCTGGTGAAGAACCGTTCTTTCGAATTTTCCAAACCCATGATGGGCTGGACAGTTCTGGGCAAACCTGTTACGGAGGGAGATTTCCTGGTACTCAACCGTGGGCAGGAGAATACCGCCAATCCCAGGTATCTGAGAATAACATTGCATAAAAATGCAGCCGGCAGCATTGGGCTGAGCAATGAAGGGTTCCGGGGCATGGGGATAAAAGAAGGGATCGGTTATGATTTTTCCGTGCTGTTACGCCAGCCGTCCGGGAATAATACCCTGCATATCGAGCTGGTGAATAGTAAAGGGGAAAGTATCGGGAAAGCTGCTTTACCGGTGGCCGCCACCGGCGATCAATGGAAAAAGCTATCGGTATCTTTTACGGCAACGGCTACGGAATTGAAAGCTAAAATGAATATCTGGTTTGAAGGGGATGGTACCATGGACCTGGATATGATCTCTTTATTTCCGGGCGACACCTGGAAAAAAAGGCCAGGCGGCATGCGGGCGGATATGGTACAGCTCCTGGCCGATATGCAACCCGGCTTTATTCGTTTTCCCGGCGGCTGTATCGTGGAAGGATATGATCTTTCCCAGCGCTATCAATGGAAGAAGACTATTGGCCCGATAGAAGAAAGGCAGCTGATCATCAATCGCTGGAATTTTGAAATGGCGCATCGTCCCGCGCCGGATTACTTTCAGACCTTCGGCCTGGGCTTTTTCGAATATTTTCAACTGGCGGAGGATATCGGAGCTGAGCCACTGCCCATTCTCAATTGCGGAATGGCCTGCCAGTTCAATTCAGCCGAAGTGGCCCCGCCGGAAGACCTTGCTCCTTATGTACAGGACGCTCTTGACCTGATCGAGTTCGCTAATGGAGATGTTACTACGAAATGGGGAAAAGTGCGGTCGGACATGGGACATCCCGACCCCTTCCACTTAAAAATGATGGGAGTGGGGAATGAGAACTGGGGGCCTCAGTACATTGCCCGGTTGAAGATCTTCACGAAGGCGATCAAAGAGAAATATCCCGGTATTAAACTGGTGAACAGTTCCGGCACGGATCCGAATGGGGACCGGTTTGACTATCTCAATGGAGAATTGCGTCAGCTGAATGCGGATATCATCGATGAACATTATTACCGCAGGCCGGAATGGTTTTTCAGCAATGCACGGCGTTATGATAATTATCCCCGGAATGGCCCGAAGATCTTCGGCGGGGAATATGCTGCACAGAGCGATAAGGTGGTGAGTGTGGATAATAAGAACAGCTGGATAGCAGCCCTGTCGGAAGCGGCTTTCATGACCGGTCTGGAGCGGAATGCAGACGTCGTTAGCATGGCATCCTATGCCCCTTTGTTTGCCCATGTGGATGGCTGGCAGTGGACTCCCGATCTTATCTGGGTGAATAACCTGCAGTCTTATGGTACGCCTGATTATTATGTGCAAAAGCTGTATTCGCTGAATAAGGGAACGAGGGTGGTGCCGATCACCCTGAATAACGAGGTGCTGGCGGGCCAGGATAGTTTATATGCGACTGCCTGTATCGATGAAAAGGCTCATGATCTGATCATCAAGCTGGTGAATGCCTCCTCTGCGAAACAAAAGAATACGATCGTTCTGGAAGGGATGAAGAATGGAGCCCAACAGGGCCTGTTAACTGTTCTGCAAAGTGACGACCTGAACAGTGTAAACTCCTTCAGTCACCCGCAGCGGATCGTTCCCAGGGAGTCTACGATTGCTATCCATGGAAAGAAGATCGACTGGGAGGCGGCCCCTTATTCCTTCAGTGTGCTGCGGATAAAATATAAATAAGCGTAAATGAGCGTTATGAAAAAGGTTGTCTGTTTTTTGGGGTTATCCTGTTGGTCCTTCCTGTTCAGGATAGATCTGTCTGCGCAGATGTCTGTCGCGGATGCCTCTGCCGGAATGGCTTTCTCCGGTCTTTCTGCCTTTCCTGACACGCTCTTTCAGAATATACCTGTTCACGATCCGGTCATGATAAAGCAGGATAGCGTGTATTATGTTTTTTGCACGGGCCAGGGCATCACGATGTGGTCCTCGGTCAACCGGAAGGATTGGCGCAGGGAGGCGCCTGTTTTCAGCAAGCCTCCTGAATGGGCGGTGGCGGCGGTCCCGGGGTTCAAAGGACATATCTGGGCGCCTGATATCAGCTATTATAACGGGAAATACTATCTCTATTATGCGGTGTCTGCTTTCGGCAAGAATACTTCCTGCATCGGCCTGGCCGTCAACAAGACCCTTCATACCTCTTCCCCGGACTATAAATGGGAGGATCTTGGGAAGGTCATTCAGTCCGTTCCCGGCCGGGATATGTGGAATGCCATCGATCCCAACCTCGCCCTGGATGATAATGGATCTCCCTGGCTGGCATTCGGCTCCTTCTGGAATGGGATCAAGCTGGTGAAACTGAACGAAAACAGGAGAAGCCTGGCGCAGCCGGAGACATGGTATACGATCGCCGGCCGGCCCAGGGATTTTGCCTTCTCCGACACCCTGGCAGGGGACGCTGCTATTGAAGCCCCTTTTATTTTTAAGAAAGAAACGTGGTTCTATCTTTTTGTATCCTTTGACTATTGCTGCCGGGGAGAAAAGAGCACCTATAAAATGGTCGTGGGCAGGTCCGAAAGGATCGAAGGCCCCTACCTGGACAAGGAGGGAACGCTAATGACCCGGGGAGGCGGTTCTATCGTATTGGAGGGGGATAAGAACTGGAATGGGGTAGGACATAATGCTGTTGTCACCTTTGATGGCGATGATTACCTGGTATTTCATGGGTATGATGCCCGGGACAAGGGAAAGTCAAAGCTCCGGATGGAGAAACTGGTCTGGGCAGCCGGCTGGCCGGTTATTCCGCAGTAAGCTCTTTGCAATAATCATTGATTGGAAGGCCCTTCCTCCCGGAAGGTTTTGAGGTTGCTCCATGTATTTATTTTTCTTTACATTTGCTTCACTCCCTGAACGACAATCTGACGCCCTCATCAGCCTTTCAATTAATGGACAATTTGCCTATGATAAGATTGAAACGGCCGTTGGATTGGCAACGGCGACTATTACCTTTTTTCTTGTCTTTTCTGGTTATCACCTGGGGGGACGCTCGTGCGCAACGTCCTGATTCTGTTAAACAACATCTTGCCGACCTGCATGCCAAATACGAGTCTCACACGCTCAGCGATACGGCTTACCTGAAAGGGGTGGATTCCATCACGCCTTTGTTGTACAACGACGACAGCCTGGAGCAGCAGCTGGATCTTTTCCGGCAGATTGCTTTTGCGCATAAGGCATATGGGAAATACCGGGTGGCCTATTACCGGCACCTGGCCTATTCTGCCATTGCCAGGAATAAGTATGGGAGTGCGATCTATTATTCGGAGAAGAATAATGAAGAAAGCGTACGGGTGGGGATATTCGAGAAAAGCGAGCTGCTCCGCAGTGAATTGTTTGCCATATCGGTGTATGACCTCAATAAGGATTATGCAAGGGTTTTTTCTCAATACAATACCCTCCGGCCGCGGCTGTTGGCCCTTGCGGGGCGTATCCCTGCCGGAAAAGATAGCCAGGTCGGGGTGTCTATCGCGTTCTCCATACTGGATATTATGGCAGACGCCGCTTTCAGGAGCGGAGATATCATCAAGCTGAACGAGGCGGTCCTGCTCTGTGAAAGGATGCTGGACAGTCTGCGAAAGCAACCCGAAAAATACCGGAAGTATATGATATTTTATGATTTCATATATCATGGCGTCAGTTTCCTGCGGGAAAGTTATTGGAAGCATGACGTGAGGGCCAGGGGTCTGTTGGATTCTGCCATACGGGAGGTGAGGTCGAAGGAATTCGTAGGTGGGGACCAGGCGAGCTATAGTTACGACAAGTATACGAATGCTTTTGTGTTTTATTTCGACCGGCATCAAAAGGACAGCGCCCGGCATTATCTGGACCTTGTACGGGATCTGTCGCTGGGCCCCTATGAAAATCTCAATATTAAATTACCTTTTTTATTGGAAAACGGCAGCCGGCTGGAAGCCATTGAGGGAAAGTATGAAGCGGCTTACCGGGACCTGCGGCGGGCATATGACAAGAAAGATTCGGCGTTTTACTCTGTGAGCGCCGATAAGGACAATAACCTGTATGCCCTGGCAAAGGAGGAAAACATGCATAATGAGCTGATCCGGTCGCAGGAAGAGAAGCGGCGGGCTGAGCGATTCAATAATCTTTTCTTTTTCATTTTTGGGCTGCTGATGATCGGGAGTGTGGCGGTATTTCTTATATACCGGTCGAGGCAGCAGCAGCGGCTGCTCAATCTCCGGCTGAACCTGGCGCGGAATTTTCACGATGAGATCGGTCCGATGTTGCTGTATGCCAACACCCTGGCAAAGAAGGAAGCAGAGACCAACCCTTCTCCGATGGTGGAGGAGCTGAAAGCCCAGATCCTGCGTATCATGGAAGCGGTAAGGGGGATATCACATGACCTTAAAACAAGTGAGATGGGCACGGTGCAGACCTTTTATAAGGAGATTTGCAACTTATTGGAGAAGATCAGGGCTTCTACGGAAATCGACTTTACAGCCAAAATGAATAACGGCGTCCGGATCCTAAGTCATGTACAGTATACGAATCTGCGGAAGATCGTCGATGAACTGATCACCAATTCCATCAAACATGCGGAATGCAGCTTTATTACTATTGATATAAAAGCAATGGAGCAGCGTTTACAGGTAAATTATTCGGATAACGGCAAAGGAATGTCACCCGGACGACAGGCAGCGGGGATCGGTCTGCAGAATATACAGGAAAGAGTGCAATCGCTGAATGGTGACTTTCAATTGCACAACGCCTGGCCGAAGGGGTATTCCATTGATATTTCAATTCCATTGTTATGAGCGGGGAACAGCAAAAATTTCATTCCGTATTGGTCATCGATGATCACAAGATGGTCGTCATCGGCATTAAGCTGCTGATCATGGAAAGGTTCATGAATTTTTATCAGGCTGGTAATGGAGCGATGGGGATCGAGCTGGCTCAGCAATTTCAGCCGCATTTGGTGATCGTTGACAATGTACTTCCGGATATGTCAGGGGACCAGGTAACGAGGGAGATCAGATACCGTTGTCCGGAAAGCCGTATACTCGGTTATTCCTTTAATGTCAACGCGGCTTCCGTGCTGAAAATGATCGAGGCCGGCATACATGGGTATGTCGACAAAAGTGAGAGCGATGTCGAATTCACCGATGCCGTGACTAATCTCCTGGAAGGCAGGAATTATTTTTCCAAAGAGGCCCGTCTTCATATTATCGGGGATCTTCCCATTGGGAAGGATCAGAAAGAGCTGATAGCTGCCAATACCGGTTTTTCCCTAAAGGAGATCGAGATCATCCGGCTGTTCTGCAAGCAAAAAAAGGTAAAAGAGATTGGCCGGCAGGTGCAATTACCTGAAAAGACGGTGGAACAATATCTTAGCAATATCACCGGCCGTATCGGCGCACGGAATACAGCCGGGATCATCAAATTTGCTATTCAGCAGGGGATTATCGGACTGCAGGATCTGGAAAATCTTCCTCCTCAGGAGACTTTCTGAAAGATTTCTTCCGGGGCATTAGTACGATTGCCGGTTTTTGTTGTTTTATATGGAGCGGGACCCATGTATAGTGGCATGGGAATGCCCGGCTCTGATTAATAAACGCTGTTTTCTCATGTGAATCTCACTAAAGCCGGCGGGGTGTTCTCATCCCGCCTTTTTTATTTCTGTAACTGAGAGCGGACCTGTGGACCGCTTGATCAAAAAACTTCACCCAGGTTGACAAAGAATCCTCCGGATCCGTTGATGCCCCAGCCATAGTCCACGCAGAGGTTGGTGCGGGAGAATTTATTCAGGCTGATACGGAGGCCGGCGCCATAACCGGGTGAGACGTATTGAAAACGGCCTGTGGAAGGCTCCGAAAAAGACTGTGCATTGGCGAATACCACTCCTCCAAACAGCCCGTTGGAGGTGATCCCGAACCGGTATTCCGATTCCAGGTATAACATATTCCTGCTTCTGAACCTGCCCTGTATGTATCCCCGGGCCGTATTGCTATAGGCATCCCAACCTGTGCTGGGAAGGAGCAGGTAGGGAGGGGCGCCCCCGCCGGTGGTGAACCAGTCATAATTCCAGAGCGCCAGCACGTTATGACTGTCCCCAGGCAATCGTATGTATCTGCGCAGATCCAGGATCAGGGACTGCCAGCTGGCATCGCTGCCCAGGAAGGTGAAATTAGGCCGGTAGCTGACGCTGGCATAACCGCCATTTTCGGGATTGATCTGGTTCCTCCTGGAATCATATAGGAAATGGAGGGATATTCCTGAAGCGATAGCCGTCTTATGGAAGCCATATTTTTCAAAATCAGTCACTTTTCCCGGCGGCGGGTCCACTTCTTTGACGTTCCAGAAATAATCCAGGTCGTAGCCCAATCCCAGGTAGAGATCCCTGGAGATCGTTTTCATGACCGCCTGGTGAAGCCGCAAATAGGTGTAATCGATATTGTAACCGCTATCTGTTGCCGTATTGCCCCCCAGCCCATAGGTCAGGGAAGGGTATTTCAGGAAACGCCAGTCCGTAACGATATTATATATATTTCCTTTTGTCCAGATATCAGCCTGGATGGGGAAGATGATCTGGTTGTACTGGGAATAGGTGACGCTGGTGAGGATGCTGGATAGGTTCTGGGGAGATGCGCTGGTATAAAATGCGAAATTAGCGCTGAGCACCCCGGCAAAACCGGTCTGTAGGGTATAACCGATCACCGGGAGGGCGGAAATATGCATTTTGCCTGATTTTTGAGGAATGCTGTCGATCCGTTTAGCCTTTACCCCTTTCATAAATGATCTGCCTACATCCACCAGGTCCACTTTTTCATTCGGATGCTGTGCTTTCACCAGCATTGGGCATAATGACAATAAGGCCGGGATGAAATATGTCTTTAGCAGGCTATTCAACGATTTTAATGTTATTCAGGAAATAACGGATGCGAAATAATGCTATTTCGCACGGACACCGGGATGATTCATTGATTAGCGGAAGTAAAAGATTGATTCCGCCACAACATTACGCTATTTTTCCTGCAGACGTTGTGTGCCGGTCGAAAAAATCAGCTCTCCAGCCACTCATTTAACTTATGCAGCTCCAGGATCGTGGTCCTGCCGTCGTCGCTTTCGCGGTACATGGGTATGAATTTTTTGTTAAATTGTATTTCTTCATACGTATAGGAGGTTCTTTGCTGGACAAAATTGGAATAGACATCGTCAAATCCCCGGATCAGTACGTATATTTCCACGTCAGCAGCTTTCATGTCTTCCACGCCAAACCCCAGGAGAGGGCTTTTCTCATCAATGGGATGCACCACCGTCCAGTTCATCGGCAGGCTTTCCACCTTGTTGCGTTCCAGGATCAGGTCGTAATACTTGTACATGGCGGTCCCGCCTTCCTGTACCTGCAGCCCGATGTTTACCCGGATCTCGACATCCGTAAGGGTATGGTTATCTTTGTAAGAGGCAAACCGGAACATGAGCGCTGATCCTCCTTTATAAGGACTTATCAACGCATGATCGCTAAACAGCAGATAGGCCCTGGGACGGGCAAACCTTCCAAACATAAGACCGGTGGCAAGCGCAAAGGACAGGAAACCGGTCATGGCTTCAATGGAAGCAATAAAATTGGCCCCGTCACCGATGGGGTTCACTCTTCCATAACCTACTGTCGTAAAGGTTTCCGTGCTGAAAAAATAGGCTTCCTTGAATTTCCCCCAGTTGGTGGTGGCAATGACCCCCTGCAGCTGGTCGATGCCGATGAGCAGGTAGAGACCGGTATAAACGAGATTGATGACCAGGTAAAAGAGGACAATGAACAGGGCGAATTTCCAGCGGGGCAGTGTCAGCATGTTATGGTAGGTGCTGAACCGGTTTATAAAGGAGATGCCTTCTTTCCGCAGATTGAAAGTTCCATCCCGGTTGATAAAACGGCCTCCGTAATTACTGGCATTATTGCCAAATCCCGTGTCGTTATTCGTCTTTAAAAACGGATCGATCTTTTTGCCCGCCGCCATAGTTAGTGAATGGTTTATTGTTTTTCGTGTATAGATACCTGTGGCTGTCTGATTTATTTGATCAATGCCTCATAAAGGATTTCCACGGGGTGTAATGCTTCGCGTCCTGTCCCGTCTTTGATCTGGTGGCGGCAGCTGGTGCCGGGCGCAGCGATGAGCACATCGGGTCCCTGCCGGCGTACGGCGGGCAGCAATACCAGCTCGCCTATTTTCTGCGAGAGCTCATAATGTTCTTTTTCAAAACCGAAAGAGCCGGCCATTCCGCAGCAGCCGGAGGGGATCGTGCCGACTGAATAGTTCTCCGGCAGGGAGAGGACCTTCACGGATCCGGCCACGGAGGAAAGCGCCTTCTGCTGGCAATGGCCGTGTAATTGGATGGTCTTCTTTTCCCGGGTGAATTGTTCGCTCCGGATATTTCCTTTGTCGATCTCTCCTGCGAGAAAATCGTCGATAAGAAAGCTGTGTTTAGCTAATCCCCGTGCCGCGGCCAGCTGGTCATCCTCCGCCAGGTCGGGGTACTCATCCCGGAAAGCGAGGATAGCGGAAGGCTCGATGCCGATCAGGGGCGTATCTTCCGTTATCAGGGGGCTAAGCAGGCGGATATTCCGGTTGACGATCTTTTTGGCCTCCCGGACCAGTCCTTTGGAGAGCCAGGTCCTTCCGCTCTCTCCATGTTCGGGGATCAGCACTTCATAGCCTAATTTCTCCAGCAGGAGGATGGCCTTGATGCCTGTCTCTGTATCATTGTAATTCGTGAATTCGTCGCAGAAGAGATAGACGCGGCGGGCAGCCCCGACCGGTTCACGCTGATGCTTTTTATACCATTGACGGAGGGTCGTCTTATACAATAAGGGCATTGACCGGTCTATGGCAAAACCAGAGAATTGCTTGATCCATTTCCCTGTCCATTTCCCGCTGACCGCGAGGTTATAGAGTCCCGGCGCCAGGGAGCCCAGTCTGGCTGAAGCAGAGAAATTAGCGATCAGGCGGCTGCGGAAAGGAACGCCGTTCGCGTCATAATAATGCTGCAGGAATTCGGCCTTCAGCTTGGCTACATCCACATTCGAGGGGCATTCTGATTTGCAGCCCTTGCAGCTGAGGCAGAGGTCCATTACCTCATAGATCTCTTTGTTATCATACCGGTTGGGCTTGTCGGAATGCGTGAGAAATTCTCTCAGGATATTGGCCCGGGCCCGGGTGGTGTCTTTTTCATTGCGGGTAGCCATAAAAGAGGGGCACATCGTGCCGCCTGATAGCTGGGTCTTGCGGCAGTCGCCGGATCCGTTACATTGTTCTGCATGCTGCAGGATATCCTGGTTGTGAAACCGGAAAATGGTGGGGAAGGCTGGTGTCTGCTGACCGGGGGTATAACGCAGCATGGTATTCATCGGGGGAGTGTCTACGATCTTGCCGGGATTGAAAATACCGGTGGGGTCCCAGTTCCGTTTGATCTCCCGGAGCAGTGCGTAGTTTTTTTCTCCTACCATTTGCCGGATGAATTCACCGCGCAGTCTTCCGTCTCCATGTTCACCGCTGAGGGAGCCGCCATATTTTTTTACCAGGGTAGCGATTTCTTCGGCGATGGTGTGGAAAAGGTGGTTGCCTTCGGCTGTTTTTAAATTTATGATGGGGCGCAAATGGATCTCTCCGCTGCCTGCGTGGGCATAATGCACCGAGTAAAGATTATGTTTTTTCAGGATCTCGTTGAAATCCCGGATATAAGCCGGGAGATCCTGCACGTCTACGGCGGTGTCTTCAATGACGGGCACGGCCTTGGCGTCGCCGGGCAGGTTGCTGAGCAGTCCCAGTCCGGCCTTGCGCAGGCTCCATATTTTTTTGGTGTCATTCCCGAACAGGAGGGGGAAATGATAACCCAGGCCGGCTGCCCGCATGTCGGCTTCTACTTTGGCGGCGATGTCCCGGATCTCTTCCCGGGTGTTCTTTGCGAATTCCACGACGAGGATCGCGCCGGGATCTCCCTGGACAAAGAAGCGGTTCTTGCTTTGCTCGATATTGTCCTTCGTGCATTCGAGGATATAATGATCGATCAGTTCACTGGCGCTGGGCTGGTATCGGAGGGCGATCAGGTTGGCCCGTAAAGATTCGTCGATGGTGTTGAAATGGACGCAGAGCAAGCCTGTCTCCGGGGGTGGAAGGGGGGTAAGGTCCAGTTTGATCTCTGTGATAAAGGCCAGCGTGCCTTCTGATCCCGCGATAAGGGTGCAAAAATTAAAATCCGGTAGTCCGGCTGTGAAAGGCGCCGTCTCCAGCAGGAGGTCCAGGGCATAACCTGTATTTCGTCTTTCGACGCTCTTCTTGGGGAACTGCCGCCGGATCTCGTCCTGGTTGGCGGTATTGCTTAAAAGGTGGCGGATATTTTTATAGAGGGAGGCTTCCAATCCATTTCCTTCGCATTTCGCGTGAAATTCATCGAGGTTCAGGGATTTAAAGACTGCTTCTGTTCCATCGCTCAGGATGGCTGTTACTTCCAGCAGGTGTTCGCGGGTGCTGCGGTAGACGACGGAGTTGGAGCCGCAGGAGTTATTGCCTACCATGCCGCCGATCATGGCGCGGTTGGCGGTGGAGGTTTCCGGTCCGAAGAGCAGGCCATGGGGGCGGAGGAAGCTGTTCAGCTCATCGCGGATGACCCCGGGTTGTACGCGTACCCATCTTTCGGCTGTATTCAGTTCCAGTATTTGTGTAAAGTATTTTGAAACGTCTACTACAATTCCTTTACCGACCACCTGGCCTGCCAGGGAGGTGCCGGCCGTGCGGGGGATCAGGGACAGGTGTTCGGCGCGGGCGTAAGCGATCAGCTTTTTCAGATCTTCCACTGATTTAGGGACGGCTACGGCCAGCGGCATTTCGCGGTAGGCGGATGCGTCGGTAGCATAGAGGGTACGTGTGGTCTTGTCATTGTAGAATTCTCCTTCCAGTTCTCCGGCTAATGTCCTCAGCTTATCGCTCATTTTTTGGCAGTATTTGCAGTATTTTATTTCCCGGTAATGCGCTTCCGGGAATCTGCAAAATTAGGCGGTTTTCACCGCACTAACACCACTGTTCCGCTTTTTACTACGGCCTTTTTAGTGACGAGGTCCATATATTCGATCTGCCAGACATAGGTGCCGGTCGGCTGAGCCTGTCCATTTAAGGTCCCATCCCATCCTCCGCTGCTGTTCGTGGTGGCAAATACTGTGGCTCCCCAGCGGTTGTACACGGCGAGCCGGATAATCGTCACCGGTTCGGAGGGTGGTACCCTGAACAGGTCATTTTTCCCATCTCCGTTGGGTGTAAAGGCCAGGGGCATTTCCAGGCCGTGAAAGACTTTCACGGTCTCTTTCGCTGAGGCAGTACACCCGGCCTGGCTCACCACGTCTAACTGGTAAGTTAAACTGGTAGCCGGTGTAGCCAGGGGGGTAGGTGAATGAGGATCATCCAGGCCTGTTGCCGGACTCCATAACCAGGCAGCGATGTCTCCGGTTACGACAGGATTCAACCGGATGCTTTCTCCCGAGACTATGGTCGTGTCGGGGGGCAGCAGGATCGTGGGAAGAGGGGAGATGGCTATCGTAACTGTATCGGATGCCACCGGAACAGAACAGTCCAGATTCCCCGTCATCAGGCAATTTATGAGGTCTCCGTTGGCGAATGTGTCGGTATACCGGGGGCTATTGGTCCCGACGCTGTCCCCATTGACCGTCCATCGATAGGAAGGCTGGCTGCCCCCATTTGTCGGGGTAGCGGTAAAGCTGACAGGCGCTCCGGGACAGACAGGGTTGGCGGAGGGGGAGATAGTTACCGCCGATGCGGGTACTTTATTGACCAGTACTGTTATCGGGTTGGAAACCACACTGCAGGAGACAAGGCCGATATTACCCGGAGGGGCTACTATGAACCGGTATAAATAGCTGCCTGCCATGGTAGGGAGCCTGTCATAAGTAGGATTAACGGCGCCGGGGATGTCGGCCCAGCTCGCGCCTTTATCCACGCTTTGCTGCCACTGGTACGCTGTAACAGCATAACAATGTTCTTCTACGGCAGATGCAAATGACAGGGTGCTGTTGTCATTTTCACAGACTGACAGGGTATCATGGGGAAAATTGGTCACTTGTAAGTTGAGCGCCGGTCCGGCAGGCCGAAAGGTAATATCGTCCAGGGCCAGATCGTTCCCCTCGCCTCCCTGTGCATTATTGATGATCCGCATAACAACCGAAGACACCCCCGGAGGGGTGGTGAAACTAAAGACAACCTGGTTCCACCTGGCCGGATTGGTGACGGCGATGTCCCCGGAGTTCTGACTCTCTAAAAGGGTGCCATCGGGTTTTTCGATCCGGAAAGTGAGATTTGGCAGGATTTGTCCCGGGTGTGAAGCAATATTCAATACCCAGGCGCCAAACTGGTAGGTCGTAGCCACGCAAAGTCCGTTTATCGCCTGAACATAAAACTGGCTGGGGGCATAGGATGCATTGACCAGCATAAAATATCCGTTGCTGTTCCCGGTATGATCGGTTACTCCATCCAGCCAGGTAGCAGTATGGCAA
>JAATFV010000072.1 GCA_015655015.1 Chitinophagales bacterium
GCCGCCGTAGAGGGCATTGAAAAAGTGCTGTCCGCCGACAATATGCGGGGGAGGGCCAGTTTTTCTCCCGACATTGAAAGAGCGGCCGATTATATAGAAGCTCAGTTCAAGGCGGCAGGCCTGCAGACCTGGAATGGAAGCAGCAGCTACCGGCAGCCCTTCTCCCTGGTCCGGGCGAAACCCCTGTCTGTCACCGGCAGTCTCGATGGCAACTTCCTGCCGGCCGGGACGATCGTTGCTGTTTCTTCCGAACAGCACCTGAGCGTCACCGAAAAGAGCGGGTATGAAAAAGTCTTTATCAGGGCAGGCGCCCTCTTCATGCAGGAAGCATTTAAATATATTACGCAGGACAAAAAGAGCTACCTGGTGCTGGTGGATACCAGCTTTGGTAAATTTTTTCCCCGGTTGGCAGGTATGGGAGGACAGCAATTCAAGTCCGGACGCAGCGTGGTGTTTGTCCTCACGACTGCCGACCCCGCACATTACTCGATCGCGCTGGAACAGGAGGTCACGGAGTCAAAGCTGGCGAATGTAGTAGGTATCCTGCCGGGGAAAAGCAGGAACAACGAATACGTGATCTTTTCCGGACATTATGATCACTTAGGAGTAGGAACGCCGGACAGCAAAGGCGATTCGATCTTTAACGGGGCCAATGACGATGCCAGCGGGACTACGGCTGTGCTGATGCTGGCAAAGTATTTCGGGAAGTCGCACAGCAATGAGCGAACTCTTGTCTTTGCTGCCTTCACTGCCGAAGAGATCGGGGAATATGGATCCCAGTATTTTTCCCGGCAGTTCGATCCGGCTGCTGTGATGGCTATGTTCAATATTGAAATGATCGGAACGGAAAGCAAATGGGGCGTCAATTCGGCGTATATCACCGGTTATGAAAGAACGGATATGGGCAAGATCCTGGGAAAAAACCTTTCGGGAAGTCCCTTCACTTTTTACCCCGATCCTTATCCTCAGCAACAGTTATTTTATCGTTCTGATAATGGGAGCCTGGCCAGGCAGGGTGTCCCTGCCCATACGATCTCCACTTCCAAGATGGATTCGGAAAAATATTACCATACGCAGGGGGATGAGATCGGTACGCTGGATATGAATAATATGGCCCGGATCATCAGGTCCATTGCCCTCAGCTCACGTACGATCATAGCGGGAACGGATACTCCTTCCAGGGTGGATGCAACACAAATGCGGTAAGCTGATCTTTCAATCCCTGTAATTCAAAGCCGGCTTGCGGTCTCCCAGCAGCGCCTTGTATTGATAATCCCCTTTATTCTTTGCGAATTCATCTTTTGCTTTTTGTATCAATGAGGGGTCTGTGTAGAGATCGATCGCTGTAAGGGCCATCGTTTTAGCCGCGACCATCATTCCTTTGGCGCCGATCTCCGTTCCTCCGCAGGCCGTAGCCTGCCAGCTATGCGCTGGTGTGCCCGGCACCCAGGTAGCTGCCCGGAGACCTACCGTCGGAACGGCATAACTGACATCTCCTACGTCGGTAGATCCACCTCCTGCATCGTTCTCTTCTTTCAGCGGCTGGACCAGGGCAGCGGATTCGATGGCTGGTACCTTGTAGGTGAAAGATGTTTGTAACTTTTTAGCGAATTCGGTTTCGGCCGGTGTATAGCTGACGCCGCCGACACGTTCGAGGTTTTGCTGCATATCGTCCGCGAGGGCCCTATTCAGCAACAGGTCATGTGTCCCCCCGATAACTTCATAATCAACGGTGGTCTCCGTTCCCATCGCTGCACCACCCGCTGCTTTCACCACCCAGTCGAAGATCCTTACCACCTCTTCCTTTTTGGGATGCCGTACATAATAATAGACTTCGGCATAATCCGGGACTACATTGGGCGCTTTCCCTCCATTGGTGATGACATAGTGGATCCGGGTTTCCTGGGGGATATGTTCCCGCATCATGTTGACCATATTATCCATTGCTTCCACTCCATCCAGGGCAGACCGGCCCTTGTCCGGTGAAGCTGCTGCATGGGCTGCCAATCCATGAAAGCGGAACTTCGCCGATTTGTTGGCCAGGGCGCTGGTGAGGGTTACCCCATTGTCGGCTCCGGGATGCCAGTGGATCACGATATCTACGTCCCTGAACAGGCCGGCCCTTACCATGTAAACCTTTCCGGAGCCGCCTTCTTCTGCCGGGCATCCATATACGCGGATGGTGCCGCTGAGCTTTTTCTCTTCGATCAGCTGCTTTATTTCGATGCCTGCCGCTACGGAGGCTGTGCCGAATAGGTGATGACCACAGCCATGCCCGGCATTTTTCCCTTCGATGGGAGCTTTTTCGGGGACTGCCTGCTGGGCCAGGCCTGGCAGGGCGTCAAACTCCGCCAGTATGCCGATCACGGGACTGCCGGATCCATATTCCGCTACAAAGGCCGTGGGGATATCCGCCACGCCGGCTTTCACCGTAAATCCATTTGAAGTGAGCGTCTTTTGCAGCAGCGCGGAGCTTTTCACTTCCTTGTAACCTACTTCTGCATAGTCCCAGATTTGTCCGGCGATCTTTTTGTATTCGTCATAATGGGATTGGATGTCCCTGATGGCCCGGGCTTTTGAGCTGGTGTCTCTTGCGGTTGCCGGGTCGGGAAAGCGGCCCGATAAGAGCGGCTGTGCATGCAGGTCGGCAGAATACAGGCCGAACATACACGGCAACAGGATGGAGCTTGTCAGATTAACTAAGTTCATAATGTAGTAGCTTGGTACTGACAATTTACAATTTAATGGGGAGGGAGAGAAAGGATCGGGTGGGTTTATGATGGTAAAGTGTGAGCGCAATTTTGTCGTTGTGGTGGGGGGGGCGGGGGGGTGTTTTGGAGGGGTTAGTGCAATGTCATTGACTTAAGGGGTTAGATAAGGCAAAAATCTTAATTTTGAGCGGCAGTATATATAGGGGGTATCCCAAAGATAAATAGGCGTTTATTAGAGAGCATTACAAAAACCATACAAAAAACCATTCAAGATGAAGA
>JAATFV010000169.1 GCA_015655015.1 Chitinophagales bacterium
GTAAAATTTACCCTCCTCAACCAGTAAAAATCGTCTTCCCCGGGAAACCAGCCTTGATTTCCCGGGATTTGTTCAGCCATACCCCAACAAACTTGCCGGAAAAAACATTTAGTTTTGCGGGATGAACAAATTATGGAGACCCTCTCTTTTGTACTTATTGGGTATAATTTTGGTAGCCGTATCCTGCAAAGGCCACGCTGACAAAAAAGAACAGGAAGACAAAAAAGAACAGGAAGCTGCAATGCTGAAACAAGCTCCTTTTGCCTCCCTGACGGACAGCATCCATCAGGCAAAACCGGGAGAGGAAGCCGGGCTATACTTCCGAAGAGCGGAGCTCTTATCCCGGAACAACCTTCATGAGCTGGCGGCAGAAGACTATAAAAGATCCTGGGCGCTCCACCCGGACGAAGCCACCGGCCTCCGTTATGCATCTACCCTTTCCATCCTCGGCCAGACCGATGAAGCCGCGCAGTTATTACAGGATAACCGGAAAAAATTTCCTTCCAATCCTAACTTCTCCAATATGCTGGGAGATATCTATATGCAATCCGGGAAGACAAAGGAAGCCCTGGCCCTGTACGATACGATGCTGCAAGCCGACTCCCTCGACTTTGAAGCCTGGTATGAAAAAGGTCTGCTGCTGGAAAAAGCAAAAGACACGGCAGGCGCCCTGATAGCCTTGAGAAAGGCCTATACGATCCAGCCGGTCAATACCTATGCCCTGGAACTGGCGCACCTGTATGCAGAGAACAGGAACAGCAAGGCCCTGGAACTTTGTGACGAAGTATTGGCCAAAGACCTCACCCATGAGCTCCTGGACCCTTTATTCATCAAAGGGATCTATTATTCCAATACCGGCCAATATAAAAAAGCCGTCGTACAATTTGATTCCTGCATCCGGCGTGACTGGAAATTCACAGATGCACATCTCGAAAAAGGGATCGCCCTGTTCAAACAGAAGAACTATGAGGACGCCCTGAAAACCTTCCGGATGAGCGTCGAGGTCTCCAATACCTACCCGGACGGATACTACTGGATCGGACGTTGTTATGAAGTAAGCGGCAACCGGGAAGAAGCTATCGCTAATTACCAGCGGGCCCTTTCCCTCGATAAGGACTTCTTTGAAGCCGGGGAAGCGATCAAACGGCTGAAAGGATAACCAGTCTGCCGGACCACTCCGCAGAAGCTCCCCGATTCACTCCATCACCGACGGCCAGTCATCGACTTACCGGTTATCGATCTGTCAACCATTGATTTACCGATCATCGATTTGCCCAATACGCAATTTGTTGATACCTTAACATCCTAAACGAACCAACTTTATCATTATGGCTATAATAGCGCCTTCTTTACTTGCTTCTAATTTTCTCCGCCTGGAAGAGGAATGTAAAATGCTGAATAAAAGCGAGGCCGATTGGTTTCACCTGGATGTAATGGATGGACGATTCGTCCCCAATATCAGCTTTGGCATGCCGGTAATAGAACAGATCCGTAAGACAACGACCAAGACCTGTGACGTACATCTTATGATCGAAGAGCCGGAGAGATATGCGGAGGCCTTTAAAAAAGCAGGAGCTGACCGGCTTAGCGTACACTATGAAGCCTGCCGCCATTTACACCGGAATGTCCAGCAGATAAAGTCATTGGATATGAAGGCCGGTGTAGTCCTCAACCCGCATACACCCGTAGAATTCCTGTCCGACATTATTCAGGACCTGGACCTGGTGCTGATCATGAGCGTCAATCCCGGATTTGGCGGACAAGTTTTCATCCCGCATACCTACCAGAAGATACGCAACCTGCGGCGTATGATCCACGAAAGAGGCCTGGATGGCCATACGCTCATCCAGATCGACGGAGGAGTCACCGTGGAAAATGCCGGCACACTTATAAAAGCAGGCGCCGACGTCCTTGTGGCAGGCACCACCGTCTTCAAATCCGCCGACCCTATCGCCACCATCAAAGCACTAAAAAATGCGGATTAACGTACCAGCCACCCCACATAAAAAAATCGTATCACACGAGCAAATGCACACACGCCCACACACGCCCACACCAGGCAAAAATGCAAAATGATTGGCACAACCCGCAACTCCGCCCGGACAGGCAGGATATCGCATAAGGCGCCTATCTGCGCATCGCGACCAGCCTGATCAGAGAATACAAAAGCAGATCAGCGCCGTTGCGCATGTCCTGCCGGGCCAACCCCAAAACGAAAGCCGCACAGAAGCAAACAAAAAAAATCTCACAGCTTATCCGCAAACTGCCCCAGCACCTCCCCCGTCTGCTCCACCCAGCTCGTCGGATGCTCCGGCCATTTCAACACATGCTGTCCTAACAAAGAGGAAGCCATCTCATACCCCGTATATGCCTGATCGCTGTTATAAAAACAATCGATCCATTTCTTATCCAGCTCCGGCTTAGCCTGCATCCCGATCCCCCCATTATACCAGA
>JAATFV010000132.1 GCA_015655015.1 Chitinophagales bacterium
CACCTGCACAGGATGATTGAACTTATCCGCCTCTCCCTTTAGCATATTGATAAAATACTCCGATCTGGCAAAACCCGGATCCGTCTTCTCCCAACCCGCATAGAAACGAAAAATCAGCGGTTTATCCTTCCGTATGAACTGAGAAAGCGTATACGTGCTCGTGACATCCGACCCGCTGGCCGGCCTGCTTCCAAAAGAAGAAAAATCGGCCTTACCCGCCAGGATAGCCATCCCAAGCAGATCCTTGTTCTCTGATTGACGGCCGTGGGAGTACAGCACCTCCGCATTGTCTTTCTGGAAATTCCCCGGTGAATTGGAATAAAAATCGGCGATACCCGTCACCAGGCGGGTCCCGGACGGCGCCCCCCGAACAGTCACCTTGCTCGTATAATAATACTGCCCCGCACTGATAGAGATCTCTTCCGTTACCGTAACAGGATTCCCGTCGATCTCCCACACATAGTCCATGCGGAACAGCGCACGTAAGGGACCATCCGCTATCTTTCTGTAAGTCTCTTTTTTTATGTGCTCTCCGCCCAGCCTCATCAGGCTGTCCCTGTCGCCTGAACGGGGTACAAGCAGCGCCAAAGCGCCGGCCCCGAGCGAAGTTCCCGCCTTCAGGATATCCATGCCCCAGTCCGCCAGCTCGTGATAACTTTTGTCAGGATTGACCCCCACTTCATCCATCACCATACCAGGTATCCGCTTACCATAAATATCTTTATTGTTGCGGGTATCGAAATAAAGGCGGTACGCCACCTTATCGTTTTCCCAGGCCGGCCCTTCCGTCAGCCAGGGCGGAAGACGGTGAAGAGAAAAATCTGTCGGCGGATTCCGTACAGGCATTACAGCACTGTCCAGCAAAGGACCCAAACGGTTATCTTCCTGTTTCTCCCGCATCCGCACATGGGCCCGTACCACCAGCTTCATAGCTGCCGGCGCATCGGTCACCACGACCTGAACCCGGAGTTTTGCCCGGGCCCTGAATGTATGCACGAAAAAAACTTCGTCCCATTGCCCATCCCCGTCCAGGTCGTCGAACTGCACAGCTACCGGTCCCCTTTTCTCCCGCCTGACCTGGATGAACTTTCCGGCAGGGATCGGCCCCAGCTTTTTTTCCAGATCGGCCCTTCGCCATACGATAGGCTCGTCTGTCCTGGCCATATCAAGCGCGTTGACCAGGGTGACAGAGACAGGTTTCGGACCAGGTAACGACTGGGCCAGGCAGGCAGGAGTCAGCAGTAACGCAAAAAAGGTCGCACGTAATGACATAACTAAAAGATGGTTTTAAGACAGATGTTAATTCCCAGCAAAAAAACGAAATAGGAAGGCTCAACCACATTAAAATTTCATTTTATTTCGGTATCGTTACAATGCGCATTTTTCATACCAACTATTTTATATCTGCCCTAATCCATCGGAACGGAAGCCGCGATATAGTCAACGATCGCTTTTTCCATCTGCGGCCAATCCTGCCGGGTCAGCGGTGCTTGAATAGCGCCGGGACTAATGACATTCACACGGATCTTCCTGGCCAATCCCCCCTCATCCAAAGCAATGGTACGGCCCAGACTTCGTACCGCCGCCTTGGAAGCAGCGTATAAAGGATCCCCGGCACGTCCCTTGAAATGAGCGACAGAGCTGGTGAAGATAACATAAGCGCCCTCCGCCAGCAAGGGATAGGCCCTCGTAAATAAAAAGAATACCCCTTTGACATTAACGTCTATTACCCGGTTAAAGGCAGCTTCATCCGTCTCCAGCATGGACGGACAGTCCGACATCCCAAAAACAAAAACCTTCCGGGAAACCGGAAGGCTCTTTATCAGCAACAATAAATAAATAAATTAATACCCCGCTGCACACCCGTCCTTCCGGAATTCCGACGCTCCATGATACACATGATTCACACTATCCCGCATGATCCCCTGATACCCTCCATATCCTCCCAGGTCATGGCCGATCGTATGCCCCTTATGCTGCAGCTCCGCAATAACAAAAGGCGAAAATCCCCCTTCCTCCAGGTATACCAGGCCCTTCCCCTTTGCAGGCCCTCCCTCAGGATCGGAAGAGCCTACATGGTTGATACGGGCGGCATCCCCCGCCTCCTGCATATTCATACCGAAATCGATCAGGTTGACAAGGACCTGCACCTGCCCCAACGGCTGCATATCGGCGCCCATCACCCCAAAACTGATGAGGGGCTGCCCATTGCGCGTGACAAAACCCGGTATCAGCGTATGAAAAGGACGTTTGCCCGGCGCATAAGTATTAGGAAGACCAGGCGTCAGGTTGAAACCACAACCGCGGTTCTGCAAACTAAAACCACATCCATCCGGCACGATACCCGATCCCATCCCTGCATAATTGCTCTGAATAAAAGACACCATATTCCCGTATTGATCCGCCACCGTCAGATAAATAGTATTCCCAAAAGGTGAAGGCTCGCCCGCATACAGACTATCCAGGGCACGAAGAGGATTGATCAGCTTGCTGCGCTCCGCTGCATACTGTTTGCTCAGCAGGCCTTTCAGCTGCGGCTTATAAAAGGCAGGATCTGCATAATAAAGCGCCCTGTCCTCATACACCAGCTTTTTCGCTTCGATAAAATGATGCATATAATCAGCGCTGCCAGATCCCATGCTCCTGATATCGAACTGCTCCAGGATATTCAGCATCTCCAGCACAGCAAGCCCCTGCGTATTCGGCGGCATCTCCCATACATCATACCCCCTGTAATTGGTGGAGATCGGATCCACCCATTCACTATGATGCGCTGCCAGATCTTCTTTCGACAGAAATCCGCCCTCTTCATGCACCGTCTTTTCAATGGAGTCCGCAATTGCCCCTTTGTAGAAGGCATCCCGGCCGCCTTTGATCAGCTGCTCCAGGGTATGGGCCAATTGGGGATTGCGGAATATTTCTCCCACACCGGGTGTCTTTCCCCCGGGCATATACGTTCTCCGGTATCCGGCAAACCGCTTCAGCGAACGGGCATATCCCCCCCAGGCACGGGCGATCACATCTGTCACAGGATAACCGTTATTGGCATATTCAATAGTCGGCCGTAAAAGCCGGTCCATAGGTAATTTGCCGAACCGGTCATGCAGCGTATACCAGGCATCCACACATCCCGGAACGGAGACAGACAACGCGCCGGAGTTCGGTATTCTTTTATATCCTTTCTGCGTGAACCAGGCCAGGTCCAGGGATTTCGGCGAACGTCCGCTGCCATTCAGCCCATATAGCTTCTGCGTCTTCGCATCCCACACAATGGCGAACAGATCCCCGCCCATTCCATTACCCGTAGGCTCCATCAAACCTAACATAGCATTGGCGGCAATGGCCGCATCGATAGCCGTCCCTCCCTGCTTAAGGACATCCAGTCCGGCCTGTGTGGCGAAAGGCTGACTCGTTGCCACCATGCCATGCTCTCCCAATGCCTCCGAACGGCTGGAAAAATACCGGCTGCCATTATACCGCATCTGCGCATTGGCGCCGGCAAATGTTCCCGTCACAAACAGAAAAACTAAAAGCGCTTTCATTTTTTTCATGTTTAAATTTTTTATTTCATCCACCAGATCTTCGTATTGATATTATCCGCCCCCTGGATGCCGATGGCCGCCTTATAATTCGTCTCATTCGTCACCTGCTGACCCGTCGGGTAAAGGAAGCGTACCGGTATCTGGTTATTATTATAATTCGTAATGGACGGTGTCAGAGCCGGAATTCCCGTACGTTTCCATTCCTGCCATCCCTGAAGGTCATTGAAATACAGGGCGATCCATTTCTGCGTGCCGATCAGTTCCAGTCCATCGGCAGCCGTATAAGCCACTCCCGGCTGCGTGAGAAAACCAGCCGGCATAGTCAGCGCCTGGCCGGATATTTTACTGTAGTAATCCACCGAAGCCTTGATCCCTGCTTCATAATAAGTTTGAGCATTCCCGCTGATCCAGCCTCTCTGCGCCGCCTCTGCCAGGATGAACTGCAGCTCGGAATAGGTCATGACCAGTCCCTGGGAAGGAACAGCCACATCCAGGCCATTGTAATAGATGATTCCCAGCGCAGACACCGCATCGTCGATATTGCTGCTCAGGTTGGCATCCGTCTCCCCGTTGCGCACTCCCACATACTGCGGAACACCGGCAGTTACAGATAAGGCCGTCGGCAGCGCATAGACCGGCAGCCGGGGATCACCCGTCGCATTCATCTTGTCGGCCAGTGTCTTGGACAACCTCCTGTCCAGGAAAAAAGCGGACCGTTGACCTGTAATAGGAGAGATATTCGGGGCCGACGAATAAGTCAGGGCCGCATTATCATCATTGGATTGGAATAACGGAAATACCGTCGGGTTATTCAGCATCTCCTGCATATCGGCGGAAGGATCCACCTTGTTGGATTGACGGAGAAGTAGCCGCAGCCGCAGCGTATTGGCGAATTTCTTCCATTTCGTATAGTCGTTGTTGTAAAGGATATCATTCCGGATATACCCGCCACCCGCGCTCAGTAACGTATCAGCCCGCTTCAGTTCAGCGATGATCCCTTTATAAATATCCTCCTGCCGGTCATACTTCGGAGTATAAATAGCCGGGTCACCCTTCGCCTTCAATGCTTCCGAATAAGGCAGATCGCCATAACAATCCGTCATACGGGAAAAGATCAGCGCCCGCATGATCAGGGCGATCCCCCGGTAATTATCGAGCTTGGCCGCAGTGGCCAAATCGTACAGGTCCTGCACGTTCTGCAGCGTGCCGTACCCGTTGCTCCAGACCCCGAAATCCCCCGTCCACTGATAGCGATCGGTAGAAGGCTCCCGGATCTCCGCGGAATACTGGGCCACAATATTGCCCGGAGAAAAGGCATCGTTATTCATGTCGTTCACCAGGTCCCTGATAATGGGCACCATCAGCAGCTCCGGGTTCACCGTCTCCGGATTATTCGGGTTGGCATTGACCTCCGCGAAATTCTTGTTGCAGCTCTCACTACCCCAAAGGCAGCTTACGAGCAAAAGGAAGGAAAATATTCTACGCATAAAATATATTTTTAAAGAATGCTTTTGCCCGGTTAAAATTTAAAATTAATGTTCAATCCCAGGCTCCTCGCAGGAGGTAAGGTCATATCCTCGATGCCGGGCAGGATCGTTCCGCCGGACAGGCCCGAAGTATCAGGATCGATATGAGGCACCTTGCTCCAGAGATGAAGATTCCTTCCGACAAGTAAGATCGTAAGATCCTTCAAAGGAAATTTCTTCCCGGTCAGCTTCGTCGGGACGCTCCATCCAAGCTTGATCTCCCGAAGCTTCAGGAACGTAGCGTCGAAAGTCGCCGTCTGGGGATTTAAATAGTTCGATTCCCAGAAAGTCTCAGCGCCTACCTTCACGGTATTGGGACTGTAACTTCCATCGGGATTCTGTACGACGCCCTTGCCGATGGTGCCATCCTGTCCGGGCTTCCTGCCTTCCAGGGACTGGACCAGCTCTCCGGACACATTACCCCGCTGGTACATGTATGAATAAATCGATCCGCCATGTTTGTAATCGAACAATACGCTGGCGATAAATCCCTTGTAAGTGAATACATTGGTAAGGCCCGCTATCCAGTCAGGATTGTAGTTACCCACCTTCGTAAGCGTATTGGACAAATTGGGCACCCCGTTATTGTATACGATATTCCCCTTGGGATCCCGTTGAAAGTCCGGCGCATACATGTCTCCCATACGGCCGCCAACCTTCGCTTCCACATGCACATACCGGCTGGGCAGCTCATAGGTATCCAGCCCGTCGCTCAGCTTCACCACCTTGGCCCTGTTCGTGGACCAGTTCACATTGATATCCCAACGGAAAGAATTGTTAAGCTTGATGGGCGTAAGGTTCAGCATCACTTCCAGGCCATGGCTGCGGATCTCGCCCGCATTGAGGTAACGGGAAGTATAACCGCTGGTCTGATCGATCGGCACATTCAGGATCTGGTTGCGGCTCACCGTGTTGTAGTAAGTCACGTCCAGCCCGATCCGGTTGTTGAAGAAACGCATTTCCGTTCCTACCTCATAAGTGTTCAGCTTTTCCGGCAACAGATCGGCATTGGCAATAGAGCCGGGATTCGACACCCCCTGAAGCGTATTCCAGGGCGACTCATAACTATAGACATTCTTCAGACGGTAAGGCCGCGTATCATTGCCCACCTGCGCCCAGCTGGCTCTCACCTTTCCAAAAGACAAGGCACTCGTCTTCGGCACATTCAGCAGATCGGTAAATACACCGCTGAGCGACACAGAAGGATAGAAATAAGAATCATTCACGACAGGCAGCGAGCTCGACCAGTCATTCCTGCCCGTCACATCCAGGAACAGCGCATTCTTATAGGTCACATTCGCGCTGCCATACAAACTATTGATCTGGTACTTGGAATCGTTCTGCTGATTCACCAGCGGAATGCTGGAATTGCCAAGATTATAAATACCAGGAACGCTCAGCTGGCCGGCATAAGCCGTCAGATCCTCTTCCCGCTGCTCCATCTGGTTGCCGCCGCCGGATACCCGTACGCTAATGTCATGATGCAGCTGCTTCTTCCAGGTCAGCAGGAAATCCGTATTCCTTTCCTGGAAAAACAGCCGGTCCTGCAGATACATCCCCTGCGGGAAAGCATTGCTGCCCGGAGTCCGCCGGCTATCCCTTCTCTCGCTGCTCTGGTCCATCCCTGTCCGAACCAGCAGGTCCAGGTTATCATTGAACTGATAGGTCATGCTGGCATTTCCGATCCACCGGGTCTTCTTAAGCCCGTTCAGGTTCTCATGCACCGTATAATAAGGATTGTCGTTCAGCGTATAATTGTAATCGAACGGTTGGATACCTTCCAGCCCCTTCACCCAATAATTACGCTCCTTATTCGTGGGCACCTGCCTGCCTTCCCAGATCCACGTATAAACCACGCTCTGGTTGCCATAGCTCACCACCGGCCGGTTCTTGCTGTTGATATCGATATAATTCACCGTCGCATTGAAAGTCAGCTTATTCGTCAGCTTATAATTGGTATTCAGGGAAAGATTATCCCTTTTCTGATCCGTGTTGGGCACCATACCCTTTTGATCGAGATTCGTGAAGCTCGCCCGGATATTACCCTTATCATTACCCGAAGAAATAGCAACGTTATTGGTGAACGTAGTCCCCGTCTGATAAAAATCCCTTACATTATTCGGCTGAGGCAGCCACGGGATCTTTTCCCCCACCTTCGGCGGCCATTCCGTCCTCACCGGAACGGAAACCAGCTGCCCGTCCATCTTGGGCCCCCAGCTCCTTCCGCCGTCGCCGATATTATACACGCCGCCACGCCCCTGGCCGTACATATTTTGAAAATCAGGCAGCTTCGTCACCGTCTCGAAAGTAGACGTCGAATTAACGCTCACGCTGAACGTGGATTTACCCTTCTTGGTAGTGATCAGAATAACCCCATTAGAAGCCCGGGAACCATACAAAGCAGCCGCATTCGGCCCCTTCAGAACGGAAATAGTCTCGATATCATCGGGATTGATCTCTCCCGCTCCGTTGCCATAGTCAATGCTCGACGCAGAAGAAGCATTGATCGTATTGCTGATAGGAATACCATCGACGACAAAAAGAGGCTGATTGTCTCCCGCCAGGGAAGTTTCTCCCCGGATGACAATTCTCGCGGACCCGCCGATGCTATTGGATCCGCCTACCACGCTGACACCCGCGATCCTTCCTTCCAGGGAATTCACCAGGTTCGTCTCCCTCGCCTCCGTCAGCACAGACCCCTTTATTTCCTGCACGGAATACCCCACCGCCCGCTTCTTGGTAGTAATGCCCAAAGCCGTAACAACGACATCCCCCATCAGGCTGTCCACCAGCTTCAAGGTAATGAGGATCGAGCTGTTCCGGTCCCGCGCGACCTTAAACCCATTCAGCGTTGCCGTCTGGTAGCCTACGGAAGTAAAGCTCAGGTTATAGACACTCCCTACCTGTAATTGCCGAAAGGTAAAAACACCTCTCGCATCCGTCAGGCTCTGCAGGGCCTGCTTGCTCCCTGACTTCAAAGCCGACACCGTGACGCCGGTCAATAACTCTCCTTTTTCGCCCATCACCGTTCCGGTGATATCAGTAGTCGTAAGGCCCTCCTGGGAAAATGTGTTCCCGTTAAAAAAGATAAGGCCGCATAATAAGGCAATGAGCCATAAGCAGGTCTTTCTCTTGTCTTGATTTCTTGAACGCTTCATAGTTGTTAGTTGTCTTTTAAATTTTTATAGGCAAATGTTTAGCTGCACACCTGCCAAAGTGTGTAAATACCGTGTTCATTTCCTGTTTATCGTGGGGATTTCCGAATTACAAAAACATCATCACGCTGCACCATTCCTAACTGATTCATATTGGCGATAGCTCTGAGTATAATAGATAAGGAATCTTTACCGGACAGAGAGCCCGTGAAATCCATATGGATGATATCCGCCTTCCGGTAATCGATTTTTTGATGGTAATGCATCATCAGCGTTTCGAACACCTCAGATAAAGGAGCATTGGAAAAACGAAGCTCCCCGTTATCTGCCCTCCGGTCCCTGCCTGCCAGCGACCCTTGCGGATGATCGCCCGACCGGTTCACCGAAGCCGTCATTTTCCGGCTGTCATATAACAGCTCCTCCCCGGGAGACAGGTAAATATCATTCCATGTTATGGAAGCAGAACGCCAGGAATGTACGGCCACCCTGCCCTGGTATAAATGCACGCTGATATTCCGGCCGCTGTCGGCAGCTACCCGGAAGACAGTGCCCAATGCCGTCGTTGCAATATCCCCGCTATAGACGGTAAAAGGACGCTGCTGATCTTTGGCTACCTTGAACAACCCTTTCCCGTCCAGGTACAGGCTCCGGCGATCCTTTTCAAAGTTCTTTATGTATCGCAGAACAGATCCTCTTCCTAACACCACCTCCGATCCGTCTTCCAGCCCGATCTTTTTGTCACCAACCCCGGTATTGATAATAGAGGCCCAGGTTATCGCTCCGTTATGATCATTACTACTTTTTCCCGTAGTGGCTATAACCGCCGGCGCAACATTGGTTGATCTTTTGTAGGCCCATATTAGTCCCGACGTCAGTAATACAAGAATCGAAGCCGCCACCACAGCCTTTCTTCCAGACCCGTACACGGTTGATAAGTGCCGTATGATACCCCTGGCCGGCTTTTCCGGGTGTAAAGCAATCACCGGACTTTCTCTGCTGATCGCAGCACCTTCCCTGCTGCTTGCAGAATTTTCCCTGCTGGTCGCAGTACTTTCCCTGCTGGTCGCAGCACTTTCTCTGCTGATCGCAGTACTTTCCCTGCTGATCGCAGTACTTTCCCTGCTGATCGCAGTACTTTCCCTGCTGATCGCAGCACTTTCCCTGCTGATCGCAGTACTTTCCTTGCTGGTCGCGGATCTCAGCCGGGACCATAGTCCCTGCTGCTGCTCTGCAGGCATAACAGGATACCCCCCATTCCATATGCGCAACAAGACCTCATCCAGATCCCGCGTCTCACTATTATACAGCCATTGCTCCACTTCAAGGATCTCCTCCTCGTTGCAGGATCCCTGCAAATACTTATTCAATAATGCTTCCGTCATATGAAAATTCTTCTGTCATGAATGCGTCCGTTACTTCACGCAGCAGCATAGAAGAACCTTCTATCCGTTTGTCTAATTAATAATTTGGTAACATGGAACGAGAGGAGGGCAAAACAGCGTAAAATTCAATGAAACCCTTTAGCATAAAGAGTTTCAACGAAAAAACAAGCGTCAAAAGAAATACTATATTTGTTTCGAATTAATGTCAAAGGTTATGCAGGCAACTGATAAAGCAGCCCTTTTCGAAAAAATTTTCTATGCTACAAAGGACAGGGTTTTTGGATTCACCAAAAAGATCCTGCAGGATGACTCCAAAGTACAGGATTGCATGCAGCAATGTTATATGAAACTTTGGGAATCACTGGACCGCATCGATACGGAAAAAGAAATGCTCCCGCTATTGTATACGTATGCGCGTAACAGTTGTATCGACCATTTACGAAAGAATGCCCGTTATGTCTGGATGGAAGATATGGGCGTGCTCACGGAAAAAATGAACGTGGAAAATGATATAGAGGCCAGACTGAGACGGGAAGATACCGATACGGAGATCTCCGGACTATTCAGGCAAATGTCTTCGCGCCGCCGACAGGTATTCACTCTCGTCAAGTTGAACGGCTTCAGTTATCAGGAAGTGTCCGAACAATTGAACATCAGCATCAGCACCGTGGAAAAGCATATGCATGCAGCTAATAAATCGCTGTCCCAGGAAACGACTATCAAATTGCTGGTTTGCCTCTTCATTACCCAAACACTCCAATAATATAACAGGTCACTACGTCTGTCCCCACGATAAATGTTACCTATCTGTACCAATGAATCACCCCCGCCCGCCGACATCAATCGCCGCATCGCGCCTGTCTGTTGCCGCACTCAATATCACAACCAGATCGTCACATCGTTCTACTTACGCCACCTGCTGCCACCCATTTGCTCAGACACAATATTCCCATCCGTCCATCGATCGACACCATCTGCCCCATTTCCCTGCTCAAATAATCCAGATAAAACACCAGGCCAGATCCCCCTACCTTTCCGATTTAATCAAATGATTAAAAAATCTGTTTAATTATCGAAAATAGCCGTAGCTTTGCAGCTACTAAAGGAGAATTTGTGCATGAGCAAAGTAAAAAAAAACGTCGTGGAAGAGGCCTCCACAGAGGAAAAAATAAAAGCAGCAGCTAAACGGCTCTTTACCCTGAACGGCTTTGCCGCCACCAGGACCCGGGACATTGCAGAAGAGGCCGGCATCAACCTGGCCCTATTGAACTATTACTTCCGGAGCAAGCAAAAGCTGTATGATATTATCATGATAGAGAATTTCAGGCAGTTCATAGAGGGAGTAAAAGTCAACTTTTTCGACGAAAAGACCGGCATAGCTGAAAAGATCGAAAAAGTGGTCATCGCCTATATCGATTTCCTCACCGTGAACCCCTACCTGCCTCTTTTTATTCTAAATCAAATTCAGGGAAACCCATCCAAAATAGCCGCCCAGATCAACGAAGAGGTAAGCCCCATGCGAAGTTATTTCATCAGGCAATTGCAGGAGGCGGCAAAAGAAGGGAAGATCGCCGCAATAGATCCATTCCATTTTGTTGCCAACCTGGTAGGACTAACCGTATTTCCCTTCATCGGCAAGCCGCTCCTGCAAAGAGTGACGAAAGTGGATGACGAACAATTCCAGGCCTTCATGCAGGAACGGAAAAAATTAGTGCCAATATGGATCAAAGCGATCCTCAATACCCCAATTCCAAAATAACTACCCATCCCAATACCAAACCCAACCACCACATGCCCGATAATATAACCCCGCCGGTAAAAAATAAATCCATGTTCTTAAAATATTCTGCCCGCTCATCCGTCTCAACTCTTAGCGACCCATTTTTCCGGATCAGCCAACAGTTTTTTTAACTATTGAACCTTGCCAAACACCCGATTTTTCAAGAGAAACACCCTAATTTTCACCCAGTTTTTATGAACTTTTTGCAACCAATTCATTATCAACAACTTTCAAAACTTTCAAGTAGACCCTTTAAAAACACCCCCTCCCCCCTTAAAAACAGCAGCCTATTTTTTTGTATACATATTAATCAAATGATTAAAACCAAATACTAAATAAAATGATTAAGTATTTCGCGTTCCTCTTTTACCTGAGCGCAGGTCCGGCCGCCGCCCAGATCACCGACAACCGCCACAGCCCCTCACAGACCGCAACCAGCCTCACGCTCGAACAATGTTACCAGCTGGCAGAAGCTACCTACCCCCTCTCCAGGCAAAGAGGGCTCATCGAAAAAACACGTGACTACACCATTGACAACATCGCCAAAGGCGTCTACCCCCAGCTCAATGTCTCCGGAACCGCCACCTACCAGTCCGACGTAACAAAAATCTCGGTCCCCGGTTACACCATCCCCACCGTCTCCAAAGACCAATACAAAGTATACGGCGAAGTGTCTCAAACGCTGAGCGACTTCGGCATCAACAAACAAAAGAAGCAACTAAGCCGGACCGACGCAGCCATCCAGGAAGAAAATTTAAGCACAGAGCTCTTCAAGCTAAAAGACCGGATCAACCAGCTCTTCTTCGGAGCGCTCCTGATCGACGGCCAGCTGGAACAAAACGAATTGTCAAAAAAGGATATCCGGATCGGCATGGATAAAGTACAGGCCGCCATCAACAATGGCACCGACTTCAACAGCAGCCTGAATAAATTGAAAGCCGAATTGCTGAAGACAGACCAGCATTCCATAGACCTGAAAGCCTCCCGCAAAGCATATACAGACATGCTCAGCCTCTTCATCAACCAGGACGTTACGGATTCCACTCTCCTGGTAAAACCAGCACCCCCGGCCCTCACCGACTCGATCAACCGGCCGGAGCTGAGAGCATACGATCTCCAAACAAAATCGTATCTCCAGCAACGCCATCTCACGAAGATCAACAACTACCCGCAGTTGAGCGCGTTCTTCCAGGGAGGCCTCGGCAAACCCTCGCCCGTCAACTTCCTGTCAACCGATCTGACAGGTTACTACCTGACGGGGCTGCGCCTCAACTGGAATATCGGCGGATTATATACCTATAAAAAAGATCAGCTCATCAATAAGAACAACCAGGAATTAGTACAGACCGAGCGGAATACCTTCCTGTTCAATACCTCCCTCACCCTAAGGCAGAAAAACGCAGACATCGTCCGTTATCAGCAGCTGATCCAATCGGATAACGAAATTATCAGGCTGCGAGAATCCGTGAAGCAGACCTCCGCCGTCCAATTGGAGAACGGCGTCATCACCACCAACGATTACCTGAACGATATCAACGAGGAAGCACTGGCGCGCCAGGATCGGGTACTCCATGAAACACAGCTGCTCATATCCCAATACGACCATAAAACAACATCCGGTAATTAAAAAAATCATTCGCCTGGAAAATCAACCCAAGGGAAAATCATCCAAAAGGAAAATCAAACAAAAGGAAAGTCAAACAAAAAAGAAAGCCAACCCAAAAGAAAGTCAACCCAAAAGGAAAATGCCCAACGCGGATCAAGTCAATAAAATCCAGGTCATTTAAATAAAATATCGAATCCCGAAAATAAAATATAATATGAGAAAGAGAACGCAACTTATAGTCTGGGCCTCCATCCTGGCCATTTCCTGCAACCGAAACAAACTCGACACAGATGCCTCCGGAGTCTTTGAATCCGACGAAGTCATCGTCTCTGCCGAGCAAAACGGAAAGATCCTTTCTTTCAACTTAAATGAAGGAGATACCCTGCGCAAAGGAGCCACCGTCGGCAACATAGACGTATCCAATACCGTTTTGCAGCGTCAGCAGGTACAGGCCACCATACAGGCGCTCAAACAAAAAACAACCAACCCCCTGCCCCAGACAGCGCTGGTAAAAAGGCAGCTCGCCGTACAGCAATCTCAGTTAGCCCAGCAGCTACGGGAAAGGACCCGAACAGAGAACCTTCTCAAAGCAGACGCAGCTACGCAAAAACAATTGGACGATATCAATTCCATGATCGATCAGCTGCAAAAACAGATCGCCGTCTCCGAACAACAAATTGCCCTGGACAACTCCAATATCGCCACACAGAACAGGACCGTCTTCAGCGAAAAAGACCCCCTGGAAAAATCAGTAGCCCAGATACAGGACCAGATCAATAAAGGACAAATTATCAACCCGCTCACGGGAACGGTGCTTACCAAATACGCACTGCAAGGTGAAATGACCGTAGTGGGAAAAGCCCTGTACAAGATAGCCAACCTGGATACTGTCACCCTGAGAGCCTATATAACAGGCTCCCAGCTGACAGGAGTAAAGCTGGGCCAGCCCGTAAAAGTTTACACGGACCAGGGAAGCAAGAACTATAAAGAATATGCAGGCCAGGTATCCTGGATCTCCGACAAATCGGAGTTCACCCCCAAAACGATCCAGACCAAGGATGAGCGTGCCAATCTTGTCTACGCAGTAAAAATAAGAGTGAAGAACGACGGGTATCTGAAATTAGGCATGTACGGTGAAGTAAAATTCTGATCAATGACTACGTTAAACAAGATAAATGATCACGCTAAACAAGATAACGAAAACCTATAACAAAGGCACGGTAACAGGAGTAAAGGAGATCTCCTTCTCCGTAGAAAAGGGCGAGCTGTTCGGCCTGATCGGACCCGACGGAGCAGGAAAGACCACCCTTTTCAGGATCCTCACCACCCTGCTGCTGGCGGATGAAGGCTCCGCCACCGTCAATGGTTTCGATGTAGTAAAAGACTTTACGGAAATAAGAAAAGGCGTAGGGTACATGCCCGGCAAATTCAGCCTGTACCAGGATCTCACTATAGAAGAAAACCTTAACTTCTTCGCTACCGTCTTCGGTACCACCATCAAAGAGAATTATGACCTCATCAAAGATATTTACCAGCAGATAGAACCTTTTAAGGACCGCAGGGCAGGGAAACTATCGGGAGGCATGAAACAAAAGCTGGCTTTATGTTGTGCGTTGATACACAAGCCCGCGGTCCTTTTTTTAGACGAACCGACTACCGGAGTGGATGTCGTATCGAGAAAAGAATTCTGGGAAATGTTAAAGAGGCTGAAGGCGCAAGGCATCACCATCATGGTCTCCACACCCTACATGGATGAAGCCAATCTCTGTGACCGCATAGCGCTCATACAAAAAGGCAACATCCTCTCGATCGATACACCACAGGGAATTATCCGGTCCTTCCCGGGCCAGCTCTACGCCGTACACTCAGCCAATGCCTTCAAATTGCTGCAGGACCTGAGAGCCTTCCCAGGAACAGCCACCTGCTTTGCCTTTGGTGACGCCCTCCATGCCACCTTCACCGATCATAAAGATAAAGAAGTCCTGTCCTGGCTGCAATCCAAAGGACATGCCGACGTAACGATGGCCCCCATCGTCCCCGGCATCGAAGATTGTTTCATCCACCTTTTAAAAAACTGATCCTATGCCGGACAATTCCACTCAACCCAATAACACAATATCCCGGGATCGCCAGACGGCCCCGCCGGTCATCATAACGGAAAAGCTGACCAAACGTTTCGGCAGCTTTATTGCCGCCAACGAATTGACCTTCGAAGTCTACAGGGGAGAGATCTTCGGCTTCCTGGGAGCCAACGGGGCAGGCAAGACCACCGCTATGCGGATGCTCTGCGGACTGCTGGCGCCATCATCCGGCAAGGCTACCATCGCCGGATTCGACGTCTACACCCAAACGGAACAAATAAAGAGACGTATCGGATATATGAGCCAGAAATTCTCCCTCTATGATGACCTCTCCGTAGCAGAGAATATCCGGTTTTATGGAGGCATTTACGGAATGGATACCAAACAGATCAGGTCAAAAACAGCCGAACTATTACAGGAGCTGCAATTACAGAACGAAGCAAAGACCCTGGTAAGGGAATTACCCCTTGGCTGGAAACAAAAACTGTCCTTCTCCGTATCCATCGTTCACGAACCCGACATCGTATTCCTGGATGAGCCGACAGGCGGAGTAGACCCCGTCACCCGCCGCCAGTTCTGGGACCTGATCTATTATGCCGCCGATAAAGGCGTAACGGTCTTTGTCACCACCCACTACATGGACGAAGCAGAGTATTGCAACAGGGTATCCATCATGGTGGACGGAGTGATCGCAGCCCTCGACAGCCCCTCCAATCTCAAGAAAAAATATTCCGGCAATACCATGGAAGACGTCTTCTATGAGCTGGCAAGGAACGCTAAACGCAAAGACGATTAACATGAAACAATTAATCACTTTCATTCGAAAAGAATTCCTGCACGTCTTCCGCGACCGAAAGACATTGCTGATGCTGTTCGGCCTTCCCATCGCCCAGATCGTGTTATTCGGCTTTGCCCTGTCCAATGAGATCAAGGATTCAAAGATCGTGGTCGTCGACTACTCCAAAGATGCCGTAACCCGTCAGATCATCAATAAAATAGCCGCCAGCAAGTATTTCGACCTGGAACAAAGCCTGCAAAGCTCCGCCCAGCTGGAAACCGCTTTTAAAAAAGGAGCCATTAAAATGGCGGTCATCTTCCCCGAAAACTTTGCGACCGACCTCATCCACACCAACAAAGCCACCATCCAGGTGATCGCCGATGCATCCGACCCCAACCTGGCCACGACCACTACCAACTATATCACGCAGATCATTACCGACTATAACATGGAGACAGGCAGCACCTCCGGACAACCCCTGCAAATCATGCCGGAAGTGCAGATGTTATACAACCCCGAACTAAGAGGCGCCCCTAACTTCATACCGGGGGTGATGGCCCTGGTCCTCATGCTGGTCTGCACGATGATGACTTCCGTCGCTATCGTAAAGGAAAAAGAGCTCGGCACCATGGAGATCCTGCTGGTCTCTCCCTTTAAGATCATCTATATCATCATCGCAAAGCTGGCCCCGAATCTTATCATTTCCGTGGTCAACCTCTTCATCATCCTCATACTAAGCTCGGTATTCCTCGATCTGCCCGTGAAAGGAAGCGTGCTGCTGCTGGTCTTCGACAGTATCCTCTTCATCATGACCTCTCTGTCCATCGGGCTGCTCCTGTCTATCAGCGCCAAAACACAACAGGCCGCCATGATGGGATCCCTGATGGGCATGATGCTGCCAACCATGCTGCTGACGGGCTTTTTATTCCCTATTGAAAATATGCCGCTCCCCATGCAGCTGCTGTCCAATATTGTCCCGTCCCGATGGTATTTCATCATCGTGAAAAAGGTAATGCTCAAAGGCCTCGGCTTCTCCTCCGTATGGAAAGAGACCCTCATCCTGGCAGGCATGTGTACCCTCCTGTTTGTCATCAGCCTTAGATCATTCAAAACCAGATTACAATGAACCGAACATTATTCTTTTTACTGGAAAAAGAGTTCAGACAGCTATTGCGTAACCGGCAGCTGTTCAGAACCTTGCTGATAGCACCCGTCATACAATTGATCCTGCTGCCCCTTGCAGCTGACTATTCCGTGAAGAATATTTCCATAGCCGTAGTAGATAACGATCATTCCACCATCTCACAGAAATTGATCGCCAAGATCACCGCCTCCGGCCATTTTAAATTGACAGGTTACACAGCTTCCTATAATGAAGCCCTGTCCATGGTCGAACAGGACAAGGCAGATCTGGCCGTCCAGATACCTGTCAATTTTGAAAGAGGATTGGTCCGGGAAAATGAACAGAAGCTCTACGTGGCCATCGATGCCATTGAAGGGACAAAGGCCAACCTCGGCGGAGCCTATCTCACCACCATCATCAAAGACTTTAATGACGACATACGGCTTAACTGGCAAAAAGTCCCGACAATGGACGACGCTCCGCAGATCACCATCGCCGCCTCCAACTGGTACAACCCGTACATGAACTACAAATTGTACATCGTGCCTGCCATCCTCGTGACGCTGGTCACCGCCATAGCAGCCATGCAATCGGCCTTTAATATCGTGCAGGAAAAAGAAAGCGGCACCATCGAACAGATAAATGTATCGCCGATAAAAAAACACATCTTCATTATCGGGAAGCTGATCCCCTTCCTGGTGCTGGGCATCGTTATCTTCACCATCGGCCTGTTGGTCGGATGGCTCTTTTATGGAGTTGTCCCCGCAGGCAACCTCCTGGTATTATATGCCTCGCTGGTTACGTACTTCTTTGCCATGCTGGGATTGGGCCTGCTCGTCTCCACCTATTCCTCCACACAGATGCAGGCCATGTCCCTCTCTTTCTTTTTTATCAACATCTTCAATATGATGAGCGGCGCATTCAGCTCCGTAGACAGCATGCCCCAATGGGCGCAGAACATCGTAGTAGCCTTCCCTCCCAGCCATTTCATTAAAATAATGCGGATGGTCGTATTGAAAGGCAGCGGCTTTAGCGACGTAGCCTATCACCTCGCCGCCATGGCGGTCATCGGAATTGTCTTGAATACCTGGGCCGTTTTGAATTATAGGAAAACAAGCTGATGTTTTCCGGCCAGCGTATCGCCGATTACAGCGACACCCCCCTCTTCCAGGGAATAAAATCATCCTGCACATGACGAATAGACGCCACTTCAATATCCCCGCTCGCAACGCCGATCACATAATCCAATATCCTTATTCCCGCCTGCTGGATCGTCTCCGTTCCTTCGATGATCGTGCCGGTATTGATATCGATGATGTCCCGCATACGTTCGAACAGCGCCGTATTGCTGGCAATCTTCACAACCGGCGCTACCGGATTGCCCGTAGGCGTTCCCAGCCCCGTGGTGAACAGAACGATATTGGCCCCGGAAGCTACTTCTGCCGTAGTAGACTCCACATCATTACCGGGAGTGCATAATAAATTAAGTCCCGGCTTACTTACCTTCTCCGGATAATCCAGCACCGCCGTAACAGGAGAAGTCCCCCCCTTTTTAGCTGCCCCCGCAGACTTGATCGCATCCGTGATCAGCCCATCCCGGATATTGCCGGGAGAAGGATTCATATCAAAACCCGACCCTACCGCCTTGGCCCTGTCATTATAGGTCCGCATGAGATAAGAGAATCGTTCGGCAGTATCTGTATCCACACAGCGATCACTGAGATTTTGCTCTACCCCGCATAACTCGGGAAATTCGGACAGGATAACGGAGCCGCCCAACGCTACCAGCAGATCGGAAGTATACCCGATCGCCGGATTGGCGGAGATCCCCGAGAAGCCATCCGATCCGCCGCATTCCAGGCCAATGCATAATTTGCTCAAAGGCGCCGGCTGACGTACCTGCTGGTTCGCCAGTATCAGTCCGGCAAAAGTTTGTTTAATAGCTTCCGATAATAATTCCGACTCCTTTCCAACTTTCTGCTGCTCCAGGATATACATGGGCTTGGAAAATTGAGGACTGCGTTTTTTGATCTCCTCTTCCAGCATGCTGACCTGCGCATTCTGACAACCCAGGCTCAGCACCGTCACCCCCGCCACATTCGGATGAGTGATATAACCGGCCAGTAAGCCGCACAAGGCCTGGGCATCCTGCCGGGTGCCCCCGCATCCTCCGTCATGATTAAGGAATTTGATCCCGTCCACGTTAGGGAACAGCCGCTGATTGGCATTCTTTTCATAATCGGCATGCAGGTCCGTCGCCAGGATCTGCTCTACGCTTTTTCCCGACTTATATAGCTCAATAAGCTGTTTGGACTGTTTTTGATAAGACCTGTTCCTGCCATAACCCAGGTCCGTCACCAACGCCTGCTGCAGCACATCCAGGTTCCTGTTCTCGCAGAACACCATCGGCACGACTACCCAATAATTTGCTGTCCCCACACTGCCGTCGGCCCGGTGATAACCATTGAACGTCCTGCCGGCAAAAGCGCTGACATCCGGTATCACCCAATTCGTATGCCGCTCACCGACGGTAAAATCACTGGCCGCATGTTTCACATTGGCCGTGCTGATCAACCCGCCTTTCCTGATGGCTTCCTGCGCCTTGCCCACCAACACCCCATACATGATAATAGGATCTCCGGCAGCCAGGTCAACCATAGCAAATTTGTGTTTGGCTTTTACAATTTCCTGTATCGTATACGTCTCCCCTTCAAAGACAACAGTATCACCTTTCGCCAGCGGGGTCAGCGCTACCAATACATTGTCGGCATGATGAACTTTCAGGACAGTTTGTTGTGTATTCATAAAGTTTTTTTTCATTTCATATATATCCGCCCACGCGGGTCACCTTGTTCACAACCGCACCCCGCCCTGTTGCCGGGCCAGCGCAGCGGCGGCGCCTTTGTTGATCAAAATAGCCAGATCCTCCCTCACAGATGCTTCAAACCCTTTTAACAAGGTCAGATCCTCCCCCCATAAATTCTTGTCCTTCAGCACAAGCGTAACCACCTCTTCTGGGCTGCGATCCTTCCACAGCCCGAAATAATAACCGGCCTTATCATCATTGATAGGATATGCCTGCCCGCGATATTCTCCCTTGTACTGTTCTCCTTCTTTCTTTACCGCCTTCATGAACAACAGGTAAGCGGCAAACCCCAGGGAGAAATGCGGCAGCGGCGTCTCCTGCCCTTTATAATGCTGCAGCAACACCGGAATATTCCTCATTCGCATCTTGGAAGAATATTGCATGGTAATGCTGAGCCATTGATGTTGAATATGCGGATTGCGAAACCGGTCCAGCACCTGCAGCCCGAAATCCTGCGCTTCCTGCAAAGGCAGCTTATAAGGAATAGCCGGGGCAATCTCCTTCAGCATCAGATCGGCTACGAAAGAAGAGAAGCCGGGATCGTCCATCGCATTTTTTACCGTGGCAAAACCCGCCAGGAAAGCCAGCCCGCAGCTCAGCGTATGCGTGCCATTCAACAGGCGCAGCTTCAGCTCACGGAATATCTCTATATCCGGCCGTATGATCACACCCGGATCGGCTTTCGCAAAAGAAAGAACAGACTGCACGTTCTCATCTCCCTGAATAGCCCACAAACGATAGACTTCCGATATCGCCAGCAGATCATCCTGGTAACCCAGATCCTGCTGCAACTGAGCCAGCGTTGCCGCATCCGGTTTACCCGGCACGATCCTGTCCACCAGCGAGCTGCAAAACCGGCAATGCTCTTCCAGCCAGCTGATAAAGCCAGCCTCCAGCTGGCTGATCTGCGCCAGCTCCTTTACAATAGCCCCCAGTTTCTTCCCGTTACCCGTGATCAGCTCTGTGGGAACCACCACCATTCCGCTGGCAGGACTTCCTTTGAACGCCTGATAACGTTCATATAGAAAAGCCAACAACTTACCCGGGAAAGAAACAGGCGACGCAGTCCTACCCTCACCGGATATACTACCCTCCCCGGATGAACCGGATGAATTACCATCACCTAATGAACTATTATCTCCGGAAGGGCGACCGCCAACGATCAGTCTATCCTCCTTCACCAGCTGTATCCCCACTTCCGTCGTATTGGAAATAATAACCTGCATTTCCGGATTGTGCGCACACTGCAAAATCTCCTTCCACTGATCCCTGGCAGACAATACCCGGCTGATCGCAGAACAAATAATATTTTCCTCAGTCTTCTTCCCCTGCCCGATCCCCCGGACACAGAGCGTATACAACCCATCCTGCCGGTCGAAGACGCCGGAATCCCCGGAATCCGTAGACTTCACCACCACGATCCTTCCATTAAAAACACCCTGGCGATTGGCCTTATCGATGAAATAATCCGGCAGGCCCCTTAATAATACGCCGGTCCCGAATTGCAGCACTTTTTCCGGCAGCGTAAAAATGTCTTTGCCGGGCTTGATCACACCGGGCGTCTTAATAGTTGCCAGATTATCTTTAGAAAGGTTCATGCTATTCATTTTTCGTTCATTACGGTCTTTACCAGCTCCATTGCCAGCATCGTTTGTTTATATAAAAGCTCATATTGCCCATTCTTCAAAACCTCCTTGCTGATCAGCTTGCTTCCCATCCCTACCGCACAAACGCCGGCCTTAAACCAGGACCGGATATTCTCTAAATTCAGTTCCACCCCGCCTGTGGGAATGAACAGCTGGCCCTGGAATAGCTCCCGGATCGAGCTGACAAATTCAGGACCGAGAATATTAGCGGGAAATATTTTGATCAGCGCTGCCTGGTGCTGCTGCGCCAGGTTGATCTCAGTGGGTGTCATACATCCGGGTATCCAGAGCAGCCCCGCTTTTTCCGCCAGCACAGCCACTTCGGGGCTGACAATCGGAGAAACGATAAAATCCGCTCCCGCCTTTATAAAAGCTTCCGCTTCCCCGGCAGTCTTCACGGTTCCTATCCCCAGGTAGAGACCGGGAGCTTCCCCGGACAGCTCCTTTTTCAGGAACTGGAAATTTTCCAGGGCTGCCGGCCCCCGGTTGGTATATTCCAGCGCACGAATGCCCGCCCTGTATAAAGTCCGGATTATTTCCAGGCTCACCGTGGGACTGTCCCAATAAAATAAAGGCAGCATCCCCTGATCTAATATGCTTTGCAGAATTGTTTTCTTATCGCTCATATGTTTGGATAAATTTTTCTATCTCGGCCACTTTCTGATCAGTGGCGTCACTGGTGATGAATAATTTCTGAAAAGCAGCCGCCGTAGCAAATTCAAGCATCTCCTGCAAAGGCAGGTTCTTATAACGTCCATAGATCAGCCCTGCCATATAACAATCCCCGCTGCCAACCTTATCCACGATCCTGTCCGCAAAATATTCCGCAGAATGATACAGTTGCTTGTCCGCCCATAAAGTCGTGTAATACCGGATACCGGAGGCGCCTTTGTCAAACCGGAACGTATTGGCCACCAGGCCGGCCTTCGGGAATTTTTCTTTTATCTGCTCACTGGTACGGGCTGCATGTTGTAAGTAATCTTCTTTTGTGCTGCTCTCCGAAATGGAAGGGTCCACCGGGATACCCAGCATTTTTTCAGCTGCCCAGAGATTGCCCATGATCACATCGCAATACTCCGCCAGTCGCGGCATCACCGCAATAGGAGCCACTCCATATTGCCAGAGCTTGGGCCGGTAATTCAGGTCAAGAGAAATAGTGATCTTTCTTTCCGCAGCCGCTTTCACGGCCTCTTCACAGATAGCCGCCGCGGGACTGTTCAGAGCCGGGGAAATGGCGCTGAAATGCAGCCAGCTTACATCCGTTAACACAGCGTCCCAATCGATGCTGCCGGGCTGCAGCTCCGAAAAAGAAGAATGGTCCCTGTCATAGATCACCCCTGCATTCTTCAGGTCCTTCCCCTGCGGCAGAAAATAAAGCCCTATACGCTGCCCCTGGTAGAGTACCCGGGAAATATCGATATTCCGCTGCTGTAAATAGCCGGTCACCTGCCGGGCCATGAGATTTTCCGGCAACGCGGTGAAATAAGCAGAAGGTATCCCCCAGGTAGCCAGTGCGGTAGCGACATTCGCCTCTGCTCCGCCTACATAGAAAGGAAGGGTGTTGTTTTGCAGCCATTCCCCCCCGGTATCCGGGCAGATCCGTAACAATAGCTCTCCAAAAGACAATACTGCTTTTTTCATCCATTCATTTTATAAATACTTCGAATCATGGACCAAAAGATCCATCCTGCAAAATTACAACGCTATCAGATCATATGCCTGCCCTTTTTCCGTAGGAAACGATAGCACATACCCATTGTTCCCGGAACGGGTGGATCGTATCTTCTTCCCCGTCAGCATGACAGGCCTGGCCGTCCTTATCTTACAGACCCCTCCGGTAAGGGACTTTATCCGGGCGCTCGCCAACAGGTGGTTCTCCCAGCTCATATCCACCTCATACCCTCCTCTCGCCTTCAGCCCCTTTACCTGTCCAGCCTTCCAGGTTTCGGGCAGGGCCGCCAGAAGATGGAGCTCCCCCAAATGACTTTGGATCAGCATCTCGGCCATCCCGGCCGTCCCGCCGAAATTTCCATCGATCTGGAACGGAGGATGCGCATCGAAAAAGTCCGGATAGGTGCCGCCGCCTTCTCCATAATTCGTTTCCGTCTCGCTGGTATAATGTAATAATTGCCGCAGCAGGAGATAAGCGTGATTCCCGTCCAGCAGCCTTCCCCAGAAATTGATCTTCCAGGCCTTGCTCCAGCCCGTCCCCTCATCGCCTCTTATCTCCAGCGTTTTCCTGGCCGCCGCCGCAAAGACAGGGGTAGAAACGGGAGCTATCTGCCGACCGGGATATAACCCGAACAAATGGGAGGTATGCCGGTGATGCACTTCCACATCCTCAAAATCCTTGTACCATTCCTGCAGATTGCCTTTATGACCGATATGAAGCGGATACAATTTCTTTCTCTTAGCGATCAGCAGGTCCCGGAAGGTCGCATCCTCACCCAGAACGTTAGCGGCATCGATCAGGTTCGTGAACAGATCCCATATGATCGACATATCCATCGTCGTGGCTACGGACACACTGGCCTGTTTACCGGGAGCATAAAAGAAATCATTTTCCGGGGACATCGATGGCGCCGTCACCAGCCAGCCATCCTTGTCTTCCACCAGCCAGCCCAGGCAAAAGGTGGCAGCTCCCTTCATCAACGGGTAAGCCCGGTCTTTCAAAAATTGTTTGTCGCCCGTGAACTGGTAATGTTCCCACAAATGCTGGCACAGCCAGTTACCGCCCATCGCCCAGTTGGCCCATTTAGGATCTCCATGGCCCATGTCCCCCACCGGGTTGGACAGCGCCCATATATCCGAGTTATGATGGGCCACCCATCCATCCAGGTTATAGAACTCTTTAGCGGTCGTCTTACCCGTCGTAGCGATATCCCCGATCAGATCGAACAGGGGCTCGTGCAGCTCCGAAAGGTTGGTTACCTCCGCAGGCCAGTAATTCATCTGGGTATTGATATTGATCGTATAGTTGGAGCTCCAGGGCGCCCGCAGCTCTTTATTCCAAAGCCCTTGCAGGTTGACAGCCTGTCCCCCCGGCCGGGAGCTGGAGATCAGCAGGTACCGGCCAAATTGAAAATATAAAGTCTCCAATCCCGGATCATAAGCTCCCCTGGAATAGGCCTTCAGTCGTTCGTCGGAAGGCAATGCCCTCGGACCCTTAGTCGTATCCTTAAGAATAAAGCTCACCCGGTCAAAATAATGATGAAAATCAATCCGGTGAGCCTCCAGCAGGCTCTCCCAGGACTTAGCACCCGCTTTATCAAGATAGCTCCGCGCCAGCTGATCCTCATCCTTTCCTTCTTTATCCGGGCACTTGTCAAAGCCGTTAAAGCTCGTGGCGGCAGAAAGGAGCAGGAGCACCTCCGTGGCATTGCTGACATGCAGGCCGCTGCTGTCCGCCAGCACCGTTCCATCCTTCGCCAGCGCCCGCATCCTCATTTCAAAGCGCATCCCATCACAGGAATTGCTGTCGGTATATATGATCGGCTCCTTATTCTCATTATAATAACTGGGGTCTACATGAGCAGGCGCCTTGCCCTTTATCACCCATTCATCCGCGCCGGCAGGCACAACCCGGTAATGCAGCGCGCTCTTGATCCCCGCCGTAAAATTCAATCCTCCGGCCTTGCCTGACAACAGCCGGATCACGATCACCTGGTCGGGAGCAGAGACAAAGACCTCCCGGGTAAACTCCGTTCCGTCGATAGTAAAGGTAGTGGTAGCGACCGCATCATGAATATCCAGGTCCCGGTAATAGGCGGTAGGAACGGCGCCTTTAAAATCCTGCCGGATCGACAGGTCTCCCATCGGCAAATAAGACTCGGTGTACAACCCCTGCATCTTCCGGGCAAGTCCGGCCGCTTTATTATAATCTGCATCCTTCAGCAAAGCCTCCCTGATCTGCGGCAAATAAGCCGGCGCATCCGGATTTACATTCGTCTTAACGGGACCGCCCGACCATAGAGAGCTTTCATTCAACTGGATCAGCTCTTCATTCACTTTTCCAAACACCATCGCCCCCAGCCGTCCGTTTCCGATCGGCAATGCCTCTGTCCAGGTTTTAGCCTCCTGCTTGTACCAAAGCCGCAGATCCTGCGCCGAAACAGCCATTCCGATACCGGGTCCGGCCAGTAATAACAGTGAACAGATTCTTTTTAACATTAGCTGATTGAATAAATATACCTGGTTAAATAATTACTCTATTAACTCATCATTGGTCTCTCACAGCTCGACCACCGCCTTTATAACCCCATTAGCCGGGTCCAGCCATTTTTCAAACTCTTCTTTCACCTCTCCGAAACCCACCCGGTTCGTGATATACGTAGTAGGATCGATCTTCTTTTTCTTCATCGACTCCATCACCTTGACAAAATCTTCTCTCGTAGCATTGCGGCTGCTCATCAGGGTAGCTTCCCGCTTATGAAATTCCGGATGGCTGAATGTTATCTCTCCCTTCTGGAGCCCGACCAGCACATAACGGGCTCCATGCGCGAGATATTGAAAAGCGTTATTGATAGCCGCCCTGCTCCCCGTCGCATCGATCACCGCCGTCGGCATATCTCCCCGGGTGATATGCAGCAGCAGCTCCATCGCATCCCCTGAACCGGGATTCACCGTATGCAGCAAGTGCAGCCTGTCCCGGCAGAATTTCAAGCGGTCTTCATTGATATCCATCGCGATCACCTCCCCTCCCGCGATCCGCGCAGCCTCCATGGTGCCCAGCCCGATAGGACCGGCCCCGATGACCAGCACAAACTCACCCGGTTTAATGGCCGCTCTCCGGACGGCATGCGCCCCGATCGCCAGCGGCTCTACCAGGGCCAGCTCATCATAGCTCAATCCTTCCCCATGCACCAGCGACGAGGAAGGAACGGATAAATATTCCACCATTCCCCCGTCGATATGCACACCGCATACTTTTATAGTGGTGCAGCAATTCGGCTTGCCATTCCTGCAGGCAATGCAGGTACCGCAGTTAAAATAAGGGATGATAGTCACGGCCTCTCCCGGCTTGAAACCTGGCGCCTTGTCAAAATCCACCAGGTCCCCCGCCAGCTCATGGCCCAAAATGCGGGGATATTCAAAATAAGGCTGCGTCCCTTCATAAGCATGCAGATCGGTCCCGCAGATGCCGATGCGCCTGATCTTTATTATGGCTTGTCCCGGCTTGGCCAGGGGAGCATTGATCTCCCTGTATTCAAATTCCCCGGGTTTTACACAAACTAGTGCTTTCATTTTTCATGGTTATTTTCAATTCAGGCAGGGCCAGCTCATGCATTCGCCAATGCCCTGTCCAGGTGTACATATCCCCCGTCCACATGGATCAGCTGGCCGGTAGTATGGCTGGATCTCGCCGACAGCAAAAAGGCCGTCATATTCGCTATCTCTTCAGACGTAGTCATCCTGTTCTCCAGCGGTATCTTCTGAACGATCTCCTTCAGCTTCTCTTCAGGGTTAGCCAGCGTCTTGACCCACTTCTCATACAAAGGCGTCCAGCATTCCGCCACAACGATAGCATTCACCCGTATGCTATCCTTCAGCAGCTCCACCGCCCATTCCCGGGTCAATGCATTACGTCCCCCATTGGCAGCTGCATACCCGGAGGTATTTCCCTGTCCCGTTTCGGCAGTCTTGCTGCTGATATTGACAATGGCCCCCTTCGACTTCCGCAGGGCAGGCAGCGCATGATGCACCAATAAATAATAGTGCACCAGGTTCCTGTGCAGGGAGGCTATAAAACCTTCATAGCTGCCGCTTTCCAATCCCACGCCATCATTGACCCCGGCATTGTTCACCAGCCCGTCGATCCGGCCGGTTTTCGCCAGCACAGCCTTCACCGCCTGTTCACAGGCGGAAGGCTCCGTCAGCTCAGCCACCACCTGGTAGGCTCTTCCGCCGGCGGCCTCGATGGCAGCCACCGTCGCCAGATTATCCTCCTCGTTCCTGCCAATGATAAAAGGGATAGCTCCCTCCCCGGCCAGCACCCTGGAGATCCCTTCTCCGATGCCCTTGGCCCCGCCTGATACGATGATCACTTTATCTTTTAACTGTAAGTCCATATCTGTCTTTTAAAGATTATAAAATTGGATGGCATTGCCGCCAAAAAACGCTTCCTGTTCAGCCGTCGAATAACGGCTGAAATAATCCTTCACCAATCCGTAAACCTGCTGATAAGAGCCCGCTACCAAACATACCGGCCAGTCGGACCCATACAGGATCCTTTTCATACCAAACGCCTCGACCACCACATCCAGGTAGGGTCTTATGTCTTCCGGCTTCCAGTTCTTCCAATCCGCCTCCGTCACCATTCCGGAAAGCTTGCAGAACACATTTTCATGGGCCGCAACGGCCCGGATAGCAGCCTTCCATTCATCAGTCAGCTTCCCATCCTTGATAAAAGGTTTGGCAATATGATCGATCACGAAAGGCTGATCCGGAAAAGAAGCCGCAAAATCACGCGTATAGCCCAGCTGATCAGGATAGATCAGGATATCATAGGTGAAACCGAACTTCTTCAGCAAAGAAATCCCTTTTTTAAAAGCAGGCTTCAGCATCATCGCCCTGTCTTTCTCCCCCTGCAGTACATGGCGGAATCCTTTCATCTTTGGCCTGGTCTTGTAATAAGCCAGCTTCTCCTCCACAGCAGCGTCCTGGAGATTCACCCATCCTACCACTCCTTTAATGAAATCATGGCCTCGGGCATTTTCCAGCTGGAAGTCATTCTCATCCTCCGACTGATCGGATTGTACGACGACACTTCCCGTTATTCCAGCCGCTTCCAGCACAGGCGCCAGGTCGGCCGGTAAAAAATCCTTTTGGATCACGGACATTTCCGGACCGATCCAGCTATCCCGGATGGGATCGAATTTCCAGAAATGCTGATGTGCGTCTATTTTCTCCATCTGCCCTGCGTTCATTTTTTTAAGAATAAGCCACCACCTTCTGCTGCGTTTTCCCCAATCCGTCAATCCCCAACTCCACTAAATCACCTGGCTGCAAATATACCTGCGGATTCATGCCCAGGCCAACACCAGCCGGCGTACCGGTAGAGATCACATCTCCCGGCAATAAGGTCATGAACTGGCTGGTATAAGCGATCAGGAAGGGTATCCGGAAGATGAGATTGGATGTATTGCCATCCTGCATAGTCTTTCCGTTCACCGTAAGCCACAACCGAAGGTTATCGATATTACCCATCTCATCGGGAGTAGCCATCCAGGGGCCCAGGGGAGCGAAGGTATCACAGCCCTTTCCCTTATCCCAGGTGCCGCTGCGTTCTATCTGGAATTCCCGTTCGCTCACATCATTGTGAAGACAATAACCCGCCACATAGCCGAGGGCTTCGGCTTCCGTAACATAACTGGCTTTTTTCCCGATAACGACGGCCAGCTCCACTTCCCAGTCTGTCTTTTTGGAGTTCCTGGGAATAACGATATCGTCAGCAGGCCCGCAGAGAGCCGTTGTCGCCTTCATGAAAATAACGGGCTCCGGAGGAGGAGTAGCCCCTGTCTCCTTCGCATGGTCCGCATAGTTCAGCCCGATGCAGATGATCTTGGAAGGACGGGCTACCGGAGATCCCAGTCTCGCGCCGGCCGGAACCTGGGGCAGCTTAGTGCCTCCACCCGGCGCATTATGCTGCGTTACAAACTGCTGCAATTTCTCCAGGCCCCCGCCGCCAAAGAATTCCTCGTTATAATCCTGCCCAAAGGCGGAAGTATCATAATATTTATCATTCAGAACAATGCCTGTCTTTTCTTTACCCAGGCTGCCATGTCTTATAAGTTTCATGCTTAGATTTTTTATTAATTACTCCTCAGAAAAAATTCTTGGATATGCCCCTTCAAATCCGGCTCTCCAATTTAAAATTCAACATTCAACATTCAAAATAACGTCAATTGTTGAGCCGCGTAAACCCTCCATCGATCGGGTAATCGCAGCCCGTAATGAAAGAAGCCTCCTCACTGCACAGGTACAGGATCAACCCCGCAATCTCTTCCGGTTTCGCCATCCGGCCGATCGGCTGCGTCCTGGACAGCTTCTCGAACATCTCCGCTTCCTTCCCCGGGTAGTTCTTTTTCAGGAACCCATCCACGAAAGGAGTATGCACCCGCGCAGGAGAAATGCTGTTGCACCGGATCTTGTCATGGATATAATCCTTCGCCACAGAAAGGGTCATAGCAGAAACCGCTCCCTTGGTCATAGAATAGGCAAACCGATCCGGGATACCTACCAGCGCAGCAATGGAAGACATATTGATGATTACGCCTCCTCCCTGCTGTTTCATCAGGGGAATGGCTGCAAACAGGCAATTGTACACTCCCTTTACATTCACACTGTACAACCGGTCGAAATCCGCTTCCGGAGTCGTCTCCACCGTCCCTACATGCGACACGCCGGCGCTGTTCACCAGGATGTCCACCTTCGGTAATTCCCCGAACACTTTCAGCACCTGGTCCTGCTTCGATACATCCGCGACCAGCGCAGCGGCAGTCCCGCCCGCCGCCTCTATTTCCTTTACTGTTTCCAATGCCTGTCCTTCATTAAGATCCACTGCGTACACCCGGGCGCCCTGTTTGGCCAGGAGAAGGGCCACGGCCTTGCCGATCCCGCTGCCGGCGCCGGTGATTACCGCATGTTTTTGCTGCAAACTGAACATGTTATTTTATATTGACTGGTTTAAAGAAAATATTTGCTTCATCAATATCCACTTTTCCCCCGGCTTGCTGCCCGCGATGGGTTGCTGAAACTTCCACAACATCTGCTCCCATTCCTGCACTTTTGCATTCGCCGCATCCATCGCTCCCTTCCTTTCAAAACTGAAGTCGTCCTCCGTCTCCATGATCATAAAGAGGCGGTTGCCCAGCCGGAAGATCTGCATATCCGTGATCCCCGACTCCACAATACTCTTCCGTATCTCCGGCCAGATCGCCCGGTGAATAGCCTCATACTCTGCAATCAATGCTGCATCGTCTTTTAGATCTACTGTTAAACTATATCTTTTCATGACAAAAAAAGTTTTAATAACTGCCTTTTAACAAACCCGGTACTACTAACAATTCCTGTTCAAAAACAAACCATACCTTGATAGCGAACCCCGTCCAGGTAACAGGCCCGGTTATTCTGTTGACCACCCCTGTTCTAATGCCTGAATGCCACCTTCACCTCAGAGGAGGAAGCCGATCCGTTCTTCACCCGGTACCCCTTCCATCCATACCAGGCCACCACCACGAAACAACACAGCGGTACCGCATAGGAAGTAGCGGTAGAATAATTTTCCGACAGCTTCCCCATGACATAAGGCATCAGCGCTCCGCCTACAATCGACATAATGAGAAAGGAGGAGGCTTTTTTAGTATTGTGCCCCGTATCTTTAATCCCCAGCGCAAAAATGGTCGGAAACATGATGGACTCAAAAAAGAACACTGCCATCAGCGCATAGACCGAAAGCCATTCTTTATTGAGGATCACGAGGGCGCATAGCACTATATTAATGAGCGCATACACCATCAATATTTTGTTGGGAGCGATCCTTCGCATCAGCGCCGTCCCGATGAACCGGCCGGCGGTGAACAGAGCCAGACTTATGGAAAGGAACACCGATGCTTTGGCATTGTCGATCTCTATTTTGGCCTCTGTACAATAATTGATGAACAAGGCCGCAATGCCCACCTGTGCCGCCACATAAAAAAATTGTGCTACCACGCTGCCCACGAAATGGCTATGGCTGAATAAAGGCTTTGTATCCTGCACCTGCGCTGACACGATCTCCTCTTCTTTAATTTCCGGCAGCTTCGTCCGCATAAATAATCCTGCCACGCATAACACCACAACCCCGATAATAATATAAACCAGCTTTACAGAATCAAGATTACGGGTTTCCTTGCCCCCAAAAAATAAAGTCGCCGCAATGATCGGCCCCAAAAACGACCCCACCCCGTTAAAGCATTGCGAAAGATTCAGTCTTCCCTCGGACGTCTCCGGCGTACCCAGCACCGTCACATAAGGATTGGCAGCCGTCTCCAGGCAGGCCAGCCCGGAAGCAATAATGAATAAGGCCAGGAGGAAAAAATTAAAGCTCGACTGCTCAGCCGCGGGATAAAATAAGAATGCCCCCAGGGCATACAGCAGCAGCCCTAAAATGATCCCTTTCTTATACCCGTATTTGTTCATAAACAATCCCGCAGGCAGGGCGATCAGAAAATAAGCCCCGAAATAAGCCCCCTGCAACAGGGTAGATCTGGACCGGGTAATGTTGAGCGTCTCCTGGAAATGCTTATTTAAAACATCTAATAAGCCATACGCAAAACCCCAGAGGAAGAACAGCGAGGTGACGAGGATGAAAGGAAATAAGAATTTGTTCTTTGACATGTACGAATGGTTAAAGCATCGTTATGAAATTAAATCCCCGGCAGCTTCCCCGAAATAGAAATCTCCGGTGAATCAAAGAAAGCGCATTCACCCGGAGAAATTACACGGTAATTTATCTGATTATTAAGCTATTTTAACATTGTATGGCTAAAATGGCTAATTTTTATGAATATTCTTCAAAAATGACCGTTTTAGAAAAAATCAGCAGTCTTTTATGAGGTAGTCGTTCACGGCTTTTTTTTCCGAAGAAAAGTTGATGCCAATAGCTACTTTTTTCCTTGGATCCAGCTGATAGGGCCGCAGGTAGTCTTTTTCTATTATCTGGTCCAACGCCTTTTGGGCGGTTGAGTCCAGTTTAAATTCCATTATATAAATGTGAGTCTTGGTCATTACGCTGGCGTCCAGGCGTCCCGTAGCGGAATTTACTTCACTGGCGATTTGGATGCCAAGCAATTGAAACGTATTATGAAGAAGTCCGTGATAGAACGATTCTTTTGCCCCTGTCCATAGCTGATTAGGGATATCGACAAGCAACGTATCTATAATTCGGATGACTTTAGCTATATCATTGCGGATGAAAGCTATTTTCAGCTCTGTTATATTGGGCCGGACATAACCTGGTTCGATATAGCTATAAGCCGCTATCAGGTAGACCAATACGCTCTCTTTTACCTCCCTGTTCGGATATCCGAGTGTATACAGCCTGTTTTCTTTATCATAAGATTTGATAGTCAGATAGCCGGTTTGGAACATCAGGGTGAGGGGGTTTATATGCCCGATATTCAAATCATTCAGCGCCTCCGGGCCTGCTATCATATCGCTATCTGTAAAAGTAAAATCAGGCCGCGAACGTACCTGCTTAATCAAAAAATAAGGAGTGCCGGTATCTATCCAGTAATTTTGAAAATCATTAGCATCAATAAAATTGAGGAGAGAGAAAGGGTTATACACTCTATTAATACCGTCCCAGGAATAACCATTATACCATTCTTTGATTTCCTGCACAATATTGGACTGGGAGATCTGCATTTGCGCTATTTCCATAGCGAAATTGCTTTCCAATTCCTGCTGGGTGATGCCTGCAAGGGTGGTGTATCTCAGATGGAGCGTTATATCGTTCAGATTATTGAGGTCCGAGAAGATACTTACTTTGGAGAACCGGCTAACGCCAGTTATCAGCAACAGGCGGATGTATTCATCGGCGTCTTTCAATACGGAATAGAAGCTTTTAAATACGGAGCGGTTTTCTTCGACTTTAGGAATGTCGTCCAGGTAGTCTATAGTGGGCTTGTCATATTCATCTATTAATATTACCACCTTACCATTGGCTGCGGTCTTTTTAATTAATTCACTAAACTTTGCCTTGATATTGGTGCTCTGCAATTTAAACCCAAATTCTTCCGCCAGTTTATCTAATTCCTGGTTAATAGCTTCCTTCAAACCAACTTCCTGGTAAGGCATTTGGCTAAACTTAAGGTGTATTACCGGGTGCCGTTGCTCCCAGTTCCAATTATCGGCTATCCAAAGTCCTTTGAACAACTCCTTGTTCCCGCTGAAGATCTCTTTGATGGTAGACAACAGCAGTGATTTTCCGAAACGCCGCGGCCGGCTCAGGAAGTAATAACTGCCGGATTCGATCAGCGTATGGATCAGGCGGGTTTTGTCAATATACAAAAAGCCGCCTTCTCGTATTTTCCTGAAATCCTGTAAGCCGATCGGGTATTTATGCATGAGGCCAAAGATACTTAAAATTTGAATTTGTTATTACCCGGTATGATATCAAGAATCCCCTCATTCTTAATGAATCCCATGGTGGTCAGTTGTAAGCCCCACACCCATGGCCCCTTTCAAAATAAGACAATACATTTACTCACATATGGGTAATTTTCTCCGATAGGGTCTCAAGGTCTTTTAGAGATGAATAGCAAGGTAGCGTTTACGGCTCTATAGAGTGGCCTGGTGCCCGCCGAATGGTATTAAACGCGGTCCCTTCCGGGTACTCGATGGAAGGGAAACGGCTCAATACAGACCTTGCAAAAAATCCCGGACTGAAAAACAAAGCCAATTTACAGGGGGCTTTTATGTATTATTTCCAGGACAAAATTTATCTTTCTTCCAGGATCTACTATTGAGGGATGCGGGGATGCCTTACCCGGCGAAGCGATTGGAGATATTGCTTCTGCCGGAATAATGAGCCTGTGTTATCTTTTTATAAACCCAATCCCTGCGCTACCGGTATTGTGCTACTTATTTTTAGTTGACTAATTTAGAAATCTGCACACTATTGAAAATTTATGCTACCGGAGGGAAACTGCCGGTAGTATAATCTTATTATTGTTGCGTATCCTTAATTATAATAGACCACTGATTATATTTTTTATACTAATTCCTCCGTCAATGCGTGGATCGAGCGGCGTTGCTGCAATCTTTCCGGAACTGTCGATAATTATAAGGGTGGGGTAAGCCTGAACATTATAATTTATGATTGAAGGATTTTTTTCTCCAAATCCGTTTGTAAATAGATTCAGCATTCCTGGTGAAGTATATTTGCCTGACTTAATACTTTGGATCCACATTTTTCTCTCTATATCAATTGAAACGGTAATAAATTGGACGTTTTTACCTTCAAAGAAAATTTCAACTTCTTTCATAATTGGCATTAGTAATCTACAATTCCCGCATCCGGTATACCAAAAATCTAATACTACAGTCTTGCCTTTAAATTCTGAAAGGCTTCGCATGATATTATTGGTATCTGCTAATGAGAAATTGTATGCAGTTTGGCCGACACCTATTTTAGAACGGATATTAGCCAACAATTTTATAAAGTCCACATTCTTTATATAACTGAGAGCGTCGGTAATTAAGTCCGACAGATCAGTAGAATTTGATCTTGCCAGTATATAACAAATGACCTGATCTCTTACTGCGCCTTTCGAGTTATTTTTAACAGATTGATACAGGCTTTTTAATTCAGTTTGTTTGTGAATCGCGGTCCCTGAATCATAAAGAATTTTTATTTGCAGATAAAACGGGTACGATTCTCCATAATATTCAGGTTGCAAATTTTCTGAACTAATGATTGATTTTATTGCTGATTGATTTTTTTGATTTTCAAATTTAAACGATCCAATTTTATTGGTATAGTTTAGTGACACATATTTTTGCGCCTCGCAATCTGTCAGGATAACTAATTTTAGCCAATGGCAATCAGTTTTGTTTAGTGTTTTTTCTTTGCCTTGTATGTATCCTAATTCTTTTTTTGTAAAGGAATCCAGGGCCTGGCATTTCTGTTGGGTTAGGGTAAGATGAGGGTAAATATTATGAAGGTCATTAGCTCCTTTAAGAAAGTGTGTGAAATATTGAAGTTTTTGGTATCCGTTGCCCGAAAATATTTGTTCAAATTTTCCATGATCTATTATATGAATGCTATCTCCTGGCTTTATAAAATAACCACCGGGCAATCCTCCTAATGGTCGGCCTGAACGGTGGTAGCCAATGTGGATAATAACGGGATGTGTAACGGAATCGATTTTAAAATTGAAATTATTACTATCGCATTGCTGCCAAATTATAGTAACAAATTTCGGTTCGCTTACATCTATTCCATATTTTTCGATTACCAATGCAATACTATCTCCAATGTGTAAAATGTCTGAATTTCCGGTAATGGTGATCGTTGTTGATGGCTTATTATTTGGGCTGAAGTTTCTGCTAAAGGCATAGCTGAAATTAGATAGTAGCAGTAAAACTATCGTGCAGCAAAAAAACCTTTTTTTATAGTTCATTTTTGTATTTTAAAATAAGAAGGGCTGCAATAACTAGTCAGCCCCTCTTATTGGAGTTAGTAATAAATTCTATCTTTCATTTTGTGGTATTTCGTTCAGCCGTATTTCGTCGTCCGGTATTGGTAGCACATATTTTTTATCATTAGGGGGTAAAGTGTAACTATGGCTGTTGATGATCCTGGTTAGCGTTGTTTTAAAGCGATCCTCTTTATTCAAACGTCTGAGGTCGGTCCATCTGAGACCACGAAAAACAAGCTCCTTTCTCCGTTCCTGTAGAACCTGAATTAGTGCGTCGTCGCTGGAGGATGCTGTATAAGGTATAAAGGTCCCGGTTTTCCATCGTGTGATAAGTAAAGTATTCAGGTCGTTTATGGCCGCTTGGGTATTACCTGCTCTTGCGTAGCATTCTGCACGAATTAGGTACATTTCATCGATCGCCAAACCAGTATATTCATATCCATAATAATCGTAGCTCCCTTTAAATGAAATAACGCCATAATCTGAGAGGCCAAAATAAACGCTCTTTCTTAAATCGTTTTCATCATAAGAGGCATATAAAATAGAATCAACTTCCGGTTCCCCATAGTATGTGATATTATATCCGGTTAGGCTGTTATGAAAAATATCTTCAACCACAAAGCCGTTACTGATAGGATAAGCCGATGCATCTAATGTGTTAAAATCAATTAGTTTACTATTCTGATTTAGCGTAGCATCGGAGTATTTAAATGCAAGATCGTATTTACCCATCGCAAGATATACTCTTGCCAACATAGCATTGGCAGTTATACTTGTGGCTTGTGTTGTTTTATGCTCAGTGGCAGCTGGCAATAGAGATAGTGCTGTAGTTAGGTCGCTGATAATTTTCGTGTAACTGTCTTTTACACTGGCCCTTTTATATTTTATATTAAAGTCCGAAGAGAGCCGCAATAAAATTCCTAAATCGGAATTTGCCGTAGTTGAATCGTAAGGCGGAGCATAGGTTTGAACAAGGTTATAGAAATTCCAAGCTCTGTAAAACATTGCCTGCCCTTTGTATGTATTGTACTCCGTGACCTGTGAGGGTGAAGGAATCATTTTTGCCAGCCCTTCTAAGATATAATTTGCTTCATAAATCGCATTGTAAGGCTGCGCCCAATCGCTATAAGTCTTTTTGCTTTGATATATATCACTTGCCCAAATATAAGTATTTTGTTCTATCGTAGTAGCGGACAGCCATATATCATTAGAGATATAAAAATCTTCGCCGCTTATTACGCCTAGCGACGGATCGTTAGTATTGAATAATTGCTCATTGTTTAATAAGAGCTTGAAATCATTAAGTGTAGTCGGAACAATTAAGGCATCGTTAGGTTTTTTATCAAGAAACTCGTTTTGCTTCTCACATCCGATAAATAATAACAAGGTGATAATCAAATATATTCTATGCTGAAGGTTCATAAACAATAATTTAAAAGTTAGCTTTTACGCCTAGCGCATAAGTTCTCGGGATCGGCAGGTTATTCCCATATAAATCAGGATCGAGACCGTCTTTATTGGCCTTCCATAGAATGCCAATATTATTGATGTAGCCGTATAATTGCAGAGCGGTAAAAGGGTTATTTTTCCATATTAACCGGGCAACGTCATAACTTATGCTAATGTCCTGTAAGCGGATATGATCGCCTTTGTCCGCCAATGTGGATGAATAAGTATAAAATGTTTCCCGCGGACTATTTACTGGCGGATATTGTATAGCCGGTACATTGGTATGTAATTCATCGCCTGGATTCTGCCAGCGCTTATAATAGTCTTTATTACCTGTCCACGACTGGTATAATCCCAAATAACTTATAGATGATCTGCGGAAGTAATAATTGAATTTGTACAAAATATTAAATGATAATGAAAATGATTTATAGGAGAAAGTATTGCGGAATGATCCGTAGGTAGTGGGCCTGGATGGTCCATTATAAACCATACTATCAACTGTTGTTCCGGATATTATATTGTTATAATCAGTGCTGATTTTGTTATGCAGGTAGCCTTGTGGATCTCCGCTCGCATTTAATCCTCCCCATCTATAACTATAAATGGCAAACGGGGGCCTCCCCTGGAGTGGGTAAATGGCTCCTCCGTTTCCGCTACCATTTTGTATATAGGACCCGGCGGTTGCCAAAACGTCGTATTTGGTTACTTTATCTTGTACATAGCTAAACAATAAGGTTGTAGCCCATTTAAAAGAAGGGCTATTTATATTGTTGGAGGTTAACAAAATATCCACTCCATGTCCGTTGGTATTAGAGAAATTTCCTCTTACGGTAGTAAGGCCGGTTGAAGGTGCTAACGGCGCATCACCGAACAGGTTAATTCCTTTTTTTGTGTAATAGTCGATACTTCCGGAAAGGATGTCCTTCACAATTCCAAAGTCTAATCCTATATTAAACATTCGTATTTTCTCCCAGGTAAGTTCCGGATTTCCGGGATTGCGTAAAATTGAATAGGGAATAAGGGAATAATAAGAATTGGAAAGTGCTAAAGCCGTCGTAACAGCCGTAACGCTTTTATTGATATTGGCGTTATAGCCGTACGTAACTCTTAATTTTCCAAAAGGTAGCCATGACAGGTGATAAAAATTCTCTTTACTGAAGTTCCAGGCAAATCCTGTTGAATAGAGGGGTACGGATTTCTGATTTGTATTTACACCGAAAAGGTTTGATTTGTCAATTCTTCCACTGGCTGATAGGGTATATTTATTAAGATAGGTATAAGCTACATTGGAGAAATAAGACACATATCTGTCAGTGGTTTTTGAAAATCCTATACCTGATTGAGGAATTACCGCCGAGCTACGGGGATTAGTTGGAAAACTGCTGGTATAATTTACGGGTGTAAAAGTGGCCATATTTTTATCATACCCATAGAAAATATTATTAGTGCTTTCCGTTACTGTCTCGCTTATTTCCGCACCTGTGAGAAAGACGATATTATGCCGCTGCTCCCAATTGCGGGAGTAGTTTAATTGCCCCCTTAGTCTTTGGGACGTTAAATAAGAATTGGTTTGATTTAGAATCCCGCCTAATGGGACCGGATATTTTATTGCTCCTGACAGATTGGTATATTTATTTATGATGTTCCGCGCATAATAGGCCGAATCATTATAATAATTCTCTCCCCTTGTCGTGGCTTTCTCGTACTGATATTTCAGGTCAATACTGAACCCATTCAGGAACGAATATTTTGCCCCCAAGTTCAATCTGTTGTCCATTAGCTTGCTGGTATTATCCGCGTTCTTTAGTTCGTCAATCGGTTTATACTTCCAGTTTAAAAAGTTACCCTTTCCGACAGTATCGGTATAACTACTTGCATAGTCTTTGGCTATTGGGAGCGCGTTACCATTGGCATCGGCAAATTGAGCGTAGGGATATAATGACTTACCATTAATTGAGATTGCCGGTAGTGCGTTGTTAATAGCTGTACTTTGCGTATAATTTAATCCTGTAGTTAGCTGAAATCCTTTAAATAAATAAAAGTTATTAAGGCTGTTTAAAGTGATCCTGTTACTCTTATTGCCTACCTGGTTACTCCGGTTATTGTCAAATCCCATAGAAAAAAAATAATCGCTCTTCGGACCTCCTCCCCTAAAGTTCACCGCATATTGTTGTAGGATGGAACGCTGAAAAAGGTATTTGTTATAGTCGTTTCTAACGTCCTTATTTCTCAGCGCATCAATTTGACTGGTCACATCATTTGCAGAAATTAATCCACGAGCCTGTTTATCCAGCAGGTCCACCACCGGGGAAACGGGAACGTGGTAAACGCTGGTTAGGTCACTGGTATAATATCCGAGATTGTATAATTTTTGTTCTATGTCTATAAAATCCGTTGAATTAATCCAGTTAGGATTATAAAATTGGTCGGGCCTTTCTCCAATAGTCACGTTTGTATTTAGTTCTACCACCAGTTTTTGATTTGCTCTTCCTTTTTTCGTAGTAATGACTATTACCCCGTTGCCAGACCTGGCGCCCCATATAGATGCCGCTGCTGCGTCTTTTAGTACTGAAATTGATTCAATATCATTTGGATTAATATTATTCAGGTCACCGTCATAGGGGAAGGCATCGACAACAATTAACGGTTGGTCGTTTGCAAATAAAGTACTATGTCCCCGGATGCTGATATTATATCCTCCTGTAGTGGATAGGTTGGACGATACATTTTTATTAAAAAGCAACCCTGGTACAATGCCTTCCAATCTGCCGACCACATCCCCGCTAACGCGGCGATTCAATAGCTGGTTATCCACCAGGGCAAACGATCCGGTTGCCCGTTCCTTCGGTATCTGCTGATACCCGGTAGAAACGGTCACATTCACATCCGCCAGCTTGCTTACCGAAGTCTTCAGCTCGATCACCCATTCCGTCTTCCCATTCACCAGTATTTCCCGGTTGGCATACCCCACACTAGTAACCATTAACACCGGATTGCTCCTTTCAATGTGCAGCGCAAATTCTCCTTTTTCATTGGTCACCGTCACCTGTTTGGTCCCGGCAACTATTACAGTAGCGTTGGGGATAGGTTCGCCTTTCTCGTTGACGATCTTTCCCTTTATGTCAATCGGATCAGCGGCGGACTGACTATCGGCCGGCGAGACAGATTGGCGTTTCACTACGATGATCTTGTCCTGGATCGAGTAAGTAAGGGACTGTCCTGCAAAGCAGAGGTCGAGGACCTGTGTAATAGTCCCATTGTTAATTTCAATGTTTACCTTTTTTGCCTCTTTCAGCAATTTGTTGTCGTACCAAAATAGATACCCGCTTTTCTTTTTAATGACTTTAAACACCTTTTCCAGGGACGCATCATGTTCTGCAATACTGATCATTTGCGCGTGAACACCGGCATTTACATGGATGCAGGCGACGAATAAAAAGAAAAACAACATTTTCATAATCAGCCAGTTTCGGGAATTTGCATAGCTCCGCTTATGGAAGTCTTTGCAATGAGAGATCATTTGCATAACTTGTTGCACGTTTGGGTTTAAAAAATAATCAGTTCCTACAAAAATTGGTTTATCAGCTTTACCCAAATTATCACCGGGAGTGTCACTAGCACTACCCGGTTTTTTATTTGGGGGATACGATTGGATTTTTCATACGGGGCAATTCTAAAAATTAGGGGAAATAGAAATAATCCCCGCTTATCACAGGAGAGAACAGAGATATCTGATAACCTGTCCGCTTTTACGGTTTGACCGTTATTTTATTTTTGTCAATGGTAAAATGTACGTCGTTCATGGAGAGAATTTTTAATAGCCGGGATAAAGTAATGTTTCTGGGAGCTTCGCCCGTTATTTGCCTTTCAGGGATATCTCCCTCATATCGTACCTCTACATCATACCACCGGGAAAGTTGCCGCATGATCGTGGGTATATCAGCCCCACTGAATTGAAATTGTCCCTTAGTCCAGGCTACCGCCCCGTCCGTATCTGCCTCCCTGATCTGAATAGCAGATGTCTGATTGTTTAAGGCCGCCTCCTGCCCTGGTTTTAAAAACCGCTCTATGGCCCCTTGTCTCACTTTGACAGATCCGGATATGAGCGTGGCTTTCATTTCCGGTTCATCGGCGTAAGCCATCACGTTTACCTCCGTACCCATGACCAGCACCTGTACTCCGTTTACCGCTATCGCAAAGGGTTTGTCTTTGTCCTTCTTTACATCAAAATAGGCCTCTCCGGTAAGTTCTACATTTCTCTCCTTTCCGGTGAAAGCAACAGGAAAATGGATAGAAGAGGCGGCATTTAACCACACCTTGCTGCCATCCGGCAATACTACTTGATACTGTCCCCCTCTTGGGGTAGAGATCGTGTTAAAGAGTCCCTTCACCGAATTGTCTTTAACGTTATTATTATAAGCCAGCTGGCCGCTATCAAGTTTTATAACGCTGGTCCCCCCCTGTTGCGCCAATGATCCGTTATGCGCATTATCCAGGACTATGACAGCCCCGTTGGCCAGGGTAAGCGTAGCTTTATTCCCCCCGGGGAGCGCATCCGTTTTAGCGGTAGCGGGCCGTGTTATGCCTCCTGCAGGTTTACCAGATTGGTAACTTCCCCAATAATAGATTCCCCCCATTATTATCGCTATCAATACAGCAGCGGCTACGTAGTAAAATTTCCGGTAAGCAAACATCCTGGTGACCTCCGGCTCCTCGGCAGTTACTACAGGAGATTGTCCTACCGGTTCTATAGCAGGGGCATTCCTATCGCTTAACCCGATGATATTGGTAAAAATCGCATCCAGGGAATCCAGATCATAGGGCAATTCCGGTTCTTTGGTATAGAATGTTTTCTCTATCATCTCTTTGATCCTTCCTTCCTGAGTCGGATCTGCCACAAGAGACAGGAAGGCCGCCCTCTCTTCCGGAGTAGCCTTCTTTGAATAATACTTATTAAAGAGTTCTTCGACCATAAGACTTGGTTTATAGGAGGTGTAACATCGGGAATAAAAAGGCCTCCAGTTATAAAGACGCTTGCAGAAACTTGTTCGGGGGTAACCGGTAGTAAAAAAAAATTCCGGCAGATAAAGCGCCATTCAACATAAGTCCCGTCCCACCTGGGGATAAAAGCAAAAAATTACAGGGAAAAAATAATGCAAAGGATAATAAGGTCGATCTCCATGTGTACGGAACAGTAAGCGCGAACAGAGCGCATGGCATGGTTCAGATAGGTCTTGACGGTTTCCGGGGAAATATTCATGCGGGCAGCGATCTCCTCCCTTTTTAAATGCTGCTCCTTACTTAACTGGTATACCATCGCCTGCTGAGGAGGGAGTCGTCGGACAGCTTGCTGCAGGATCGCCCGATAATCCTTCCCCAGGATAGTTTCATCCGTAGTATTATCAGGAATGGCATCTTCCGCTTCCCCTACGGACAGGAATCGCGAAGCCACCCGCCTCAAGGCGGAATAAGCATGGTTACGGGCCATCGTATACAGGTAAGGAGTGAAATAGTCCACTTTTACCAGGTCAGTCCTTTTAATCCATATCCTGAGAAATACATCCTGGACGAGTTCCTCTGCCAGCTCATTGGAATTCAGCAAGTTATACCCAACCGTGTAGATTCTGCCCCGGTATAGATTATACAGTGTGCGAAAAGCTTCTTCATCTCCTTCCGACATTTGTAGCAATAGTTCCTTTTCGTTTGGGAGCGGCATAGATTTGCAACGATAAGAAAACGACAGTTATAAATTATCAATTTACAAAAAAATAATAATATGCCTGCTTCCAGGGGCATCCTATACACAAAAAACCCTTCGGACATATTCCGAAGGGGGATCGTACTACTGGACTGTTGTTTATTTAGTAGTAGTCTCATTTCTCAGGTCCCGGATCACCAAAATGTCAACGTCTCTCCATTCCTTTTTCAACATTAATCCATATTTATTTAGCTCCCTATTCAATTTTTCAGGATCGCCTACTTCCGTTTCCAGGTCCAAATCAACGTTACCTTTGTATCCTGTTTCATCTACCACCTGGAGGTCACTTCCCTGATATGCGATCTTTAATAGCTCAACAAATTGTCCCATTGGCGCATTTTTAAGTACCAAAAAAAAAGGACTATGCTGTAAATCATATTTACCTTCATTTTTTGATTGAAACAATTCATTTTTTCCCATTCGTTGCAGTACAAAACATTCCTTTTTCAACTTCTCAATGGTAGCATTAATAAAAGGGAAGGATAATGCCAGATCCCTTCGCATAAATTCCCACATTTGAGAAGATTGCGGTATAGGTACTTTAAGCAGATAGTTATATTCATGCCCTGGTTGTTGTGCCCACCATGCTTTGTATTGCGCTGTTGAACGTGCAGGTCCCGAATACGTAAACCTTACAGAATCTTTCGTCAGTAATTTTACTTTGCTCCAGCCGCCGGAAAATTTTTCAAGCCCTTCCCCGTATGCAATTTTAAAGAGAGCGAGGATGCCTGAATTCTGCATGTGCATATAAGTATTTTTCCAGTCGCCGCCCCCTGATTCATTAGGTATATAATCCGTGAGTAGGTGGCATAATATTACACTGCTATCGTTCAACAGATCCCTGATTAATTGCTGCTTATTATATTGAACAGGTGATGAATGATCCGTCTTTTCAAAGTCATTTTTCACCGGCAGGTTTAAGGCTGTGCCATTGATCAGGCTTTTGATATTAAAGTCTGTCACTGCATCCGCGTCAGTAATTGTCTTAATAATTCTATGTTCGTCAATCCATACGTAATGGGGAATAGTGCGGTGTGGAAATAGCCTGTTAAGGATGCTGTCATTGACTATTGACGTTACTTTTATTTTTTTGACCTTGTACAATCGTTCATTAAAAGCCTGAATAGATTCTCTTGTTTCATCCGTCACCGGGAGTATTATAAAATTTTCAGGGAACTGGGCTTGTAGAGTTTCCAGTTTAGGTAATGAGGAAACGCATGGACCGCAATAAGTACCCCAAAAATCCAGTAGAATAGACTTGTGTGTAAATTCTGATAGATGGACCTGGGCTTTAGAATAGTTGGCAATTGATACCTCTATGTCTGGCAGTGTATCTCCGATATGTAGAGGCTTGACTTTTGGTTGAGCTGCAAGCTGTATGGAAAGAGATAGGCAAAGGATCGGAAAGAAAAGTTTATTTTTCATTTGTCGTGAAATTGATATAGATGGAAAAAGATAGCGGACCGGCCAGTAATAGGTCCGGTCCGCCTGAAAGGGTTTAGATTGTTACCTGGGATTTTGTGTTATATTGCTGTACTGTGTCTCGCTAAGTGGTATCGGCCATACATATAAATTGCTTCCGGGAGCCAAAGTATAGGTTTGCCCATTATAGATATGGGTGACAGTAGTAGCAAAGCGCGGATCTTTATTCAGCCTGCGTAAGTCTGACCATCTTACTCCACGCATTACTAATTCTTTTCTGCGTTCCGTCAATACTTTTGTTAGCGCATCCGTTGGGTCCGTGGCTGTGTATGAGACGAAAGTGCCTGTTTTCCATCGTTGGGCTAATAAGGTATTTAGGTCATTCATTGCTGAATTAATATCTCCCTGCCTAGCTTCACATTCTGCCCGGATTAAGAATAGTTCATCTACTGCCGTGGCTGAGAAAAGAAGGCTCCTGCTGGTCCCGTCATAAGTTCCTACAAATGCTATAGGTGTACTTGGGGCATAATCTATAAGATTAAAGAAAAACTTTTTTCTTAAATCGTTGTCAGCATAGGATTGATATAAAACTGTATCAACGGATACTCTTAGCGGATTTAAATAGGGATCGTTGATATTACAGTAAAAGAATACCTCCGGATTATTATAGTATGCTGGCATAGTCAATTTTGTATTAGTAGCACCGTCGGAAGGAATGGAATTATAATTGAGTAAAGTATGATTATACTTTAATGCTGAATCAGCATTTATTTTTGCATTTGTATAGTCTCTAATTGACAAATAGACACGCGCCAATTGTGCAAATGCTGCTGCTTTAGTAGGCAAATAATGTTGTTGGTAAGGTTGGGGACCAGTGAATAGTAAAGGAATAGATTGTTTTAAATCTGAGATAATTTGATTGTAGACCTCTTGCCCGGTCCCCCTGCCTACTTGTTGGGCAATATTAGCTTCCAATCGTAAAGGAACGCCGGGATCGGTATTTGCTGTTGATGAATCGTAGGGTTTAATGAAGTCTTGCGCCAGGCAATAATAATTTAGTCCCCGGTAAAAGAGTGCAGAGCCGTATACCTGGTCCCACTGGCTGCTATTACTGGTGGTCTTTGTTATTTGTCCTACCCCTTTGATCGTAGAATTGCAGGTATATATATTTTGATAGGGATATACCCAATCTGCGACCGCTGTGGGGAATCCTGTTGGTGCCCAAATATAATTGGCTACGTTCCCGTCTGCAAAATTTGCCTGCCATGTAGGGGTAATGAAATAGTTATCTGTTCCTATTTCGCCAAGCTGTCCGATAGACGTATTATAGAGTGTATATCCTTCCATTAAAGCCTGATAATCGGAAATTGTATTTAATACTATTGCGGAGCTTGTAGGCTTTGCGTCCAGCCAATTTTTTTGACAGGAAAATAAGGTACTGCTAAAAAGTGCAATAAATAGGCCCTTCCAATATTCAGGACGCGATAAGATGTTACGTTTTTTATTTTCAGGTTTCATATCTGAATTGTTTGGCTGTGATAAATGAGCTAATTAAAAGCTGGCTTTTAAGCTAAATGCAAACGCTTTCGGTGACAGATATCCGGATTGTGTATCAGGGTCTATACTGTATTTGTTCGCCCTCCAGATAATGCCCAGGTTATTTGCATAAAATGACAGTTGCAGGTGTTTGGCCGGTAACCCGGACCATTGGGTCTTATCCAGATTGTAGCTCAAAATAATATCCTGGAAACGGATATGATCTCCTTTCGTAGCCAATGTTTCAGAACCATTATAAAAATTGTCCCGGTTGACATTGATCCCACTTGCAAGGGGCATAGCCGGGATATTGGTAATTTTTTCGTCTCCCGGTTTTTGCCAACGTGAGGTATAATCAGTGTTTCCTGCCCAACTATTAAAGAGACGATAATAATTGACAGAAGTACGGAGAAAATAGTAGTTTGCTTTATAGGATAAATTGAAGGATAGTGACAGATTTTTATAGACAAATGTGTTTCTCATGCCTCCAAATATTCCGGGTGTTGACCGGCCTACATATTTTTGATTCGCTACGCTGTAATTGACAAGTGAATTATAATCTGTGCTCACCTTGCCCGTAGAATCATACCCCTGCGGATTCCCGGCTGCATCCAGGTTGGCCCACCGATAACCATATAGGGCGTTTACCGGTTTTCCTACTAATACGGTTTTAAAACCCGAAGCAGTGACCGGGTTGTAATTAGTGACCTTATCGGTAGCATAGCTAAACCAAAAGCTGGTGGACCATTGGAAATTGGGGTGTGTTATATTTTTCGTGTTTAAGATAAGGTCCACTCCGCTACCTTTCATATTGGCGTAATTGACCGTACCACTTGTAAAGCCGGTACTGGAGGGCAGCGGTTGAGCACCTACCAGGTCCGAGCCTTTCTTGCTATAATATTCCAGGCTTCCCGACAAAATATTTTTAACGGTCCCAAAGTCAATACCTATGTTTAACATGCCGGTTTTCTCCCATGTCAAATTGGGGTTGCCCGGTGTCGTAATTGCAGCATAAGGAGGCGTAATATTGGCGCTCCCGGAATAAAAGACCGCCGTATTATAGGCGGCTCCGCTGTTGATAAAATTACCGCTATAGCCATACGTGACCCTTGCATCTAATACAGGGAGCCAGGATACATGATAAAAGGCTTCATTGCTGGCGTTCCACTTGCCCCCTACAGACCATAAAGGAATAGATTTTGCGTTGGTATTGACCCCAAACAGATTTGTTTGATCAATTCTCCCGCTGGCAGAAATTGTATATAATTCTTTGTAAGAATAAGAGACATTAGAAAAGTAAGAGCGGAAGCGATTGATTGTATGGTTCATTGAAAACTGGCCGGGTATGGTGATGGAACTACCGCCGGGGTTGGTAGCATATTTAGTGGAATAGCTTACCCCTGCAAAGGCGTCTGTTGCGGGGTCGTAGCCGTATAACGTTGGATTCCCAATATTAGCTCCGGTATTTTCTTTAGCTTCTACCCCTGCGATTGCCGCAACGGCATGAATTGAAAAGGTCCGGTTAAAGTTTAGTTGTGCCCTGCCATTGCGGGAAACGTAGTTGATGTTTCCTGATTGGAGAATACCGCCTACCGGGATATTATTTCCGGTAACTTTATTCCCGGCAAAGATGGCATATTGATTGATCAGGTTTCTTGCAAAATAGGTACTGTCGGAATAGTAGTTCCTGTTTCCCGAATTGCCGGTTTCATACTGATAAAGCCCCTCAATATTCAGACCGGAAAGAATAGTATATTTTACTTGTGCTCTTAGCCTTGTGTCGGTTAAATTGGTGGTGTTGTCATTTCTGTCTTTTTCCAGCAAAGGAACATACTGCCAATTTAGAAAACCTTTGGAAGTTGCGGACTGTACGAATGACGCGCCGTAATCCTTCACAATGGCTAAGGGGTTGCCTTGTGCATCGGCAAATTGAGCATAAGGATATAGATTCTTACCATTGGGTCCGCCCACGAACCCGCCGCCTGATAACGCCGCGCCTACGGCATTGTTATAGTTTTTGCTTTGCACATAATCCAGCCCTCCCGATAACTCCAGATTTTTAAGAAGGCGGAAGCCCCCAAAAGTACTGGCGGTGATCCTGTTGTTTCTATTCCCTGTTTCGTTGGGCAGGTTGTTGTCATAACCAGCAGCCATTGAGTAGCTGCTGCTGGCACCTCCACCGCTCAGGTTGATATTGTACTGTTGGTTGACCATGCCCCGGTAAAAGAATCGTTTCAGCTGGTCCCGGTAGTCAGCGCTTTTAAAAGCATTGATCTGTGCGTCCGCGTCGGCAGCTGAAATAGTCCCGGCTTTTTGTTGCGCTAAGATTGCCACCACGGGAGAAGTAGGCGGATAGGTAGACGTGTTGGACAGGTCCCCATTATAATAGCCTTGTGTAAACAAATTTCGTTCAACCCCGATAAAGTCGGCAGCATTTAAAAAATTCCTGTCATATTTTAAATCCGGCTTCCCGCTGACTGTCAGGTTTGCCGTCACATCCACCCGTACCGATTGATTGTAGCGGCCTTTCCTGGTGGTGATAACTACAACGCCATTCCCGGCTCTTGCTCCCCATATAGACGACGCGGCTGCGTCTTTCAGGACTGTAACGGATTCTATATTGTTCGGGTTAATATTGTTGAGGTCCCCGTCATAAGGAAAATTATCAACGATGATCAAGGGTTTTGCTGCGGCATTAATAGTGCTCACTCCCCTGATTTGCATAAAGGATAAATTTTTACTGGTGTTTCCATTATTGCTGCTGAATACCATACCGCTCGTGATCCCGTCCAGCCTGCTGATCACATCGGTTGATACCCTGCTATCATACATCACCTTATCGGGTTGGGCAAAAGAACCCGTTGCTCTTTCTGCCGGCAGGGACTGATATCCTGTATTGTATGTTACATTTACATCCGCCAGCTTGCTTGCCGAAGTCTTCAGCTCGATCACCCATTCCGTTTTCCCGTTCACCAGTATTTCCCGGTCGGCATACCCCACACTACTAACCATTAACACCGGCTTGTTCCTTTCAATGTGCAACAAAAATTCCCCTTTCTCATTGGTCATCGTCACCTGCCTGGTCCCGGCGACGATGACCGTCGCATTAGGAATAGGTTCCCCCTTCTCATTGACCACCCTTCCCTTTACATCGATCCGATCCGGCGGCGACAGCTCCGCAGGCACAGACGTATCAGCCGGTTCCTTCTGCCGGATCAGGACAGCTCCATTAATCAGGCTATAGGCAAAAGGCTGCCCCTTCAGACAGGCCTGCAGCACCTCCTCCAGGCTGGCGCCCCTGACGGAAAAAGTGACGGGGGTTGACTGCCGGAGGAATTCTTCATCATACATGACGGAGATCCCGGTCTGGCGGACGATCTCCTTAAAGACCGTCCGGAGTGGAGCCTGGTGAACAGTCAGGGTGATCTTCTGCGCGCGGATACCGGCGCTGACATGCAAGGCGGCAAAAAAGATCAGGGCGGCAGTCAGTTTCATAACAAGGATCCATTGGGCGGTCAATAGTCGCCGCAAAAAGGGGACTTTCCCGCGAAAAATTAAAAGCATAATTTTGCAGTGTTGGGGTTAAACGATAAATGTCGAAGCAGAAATTCATTTCATTGGGTGACCCGAACAAACCGCCGGAAGTGTTTGCAGCACTCCCGGCCCGCCCCGCGTCATGCGGGGCTTTTTTGTTCAGCGGACCACCCGAAGCTCTCAGGTTTGCATGGACTGTTGTTTTATTAAAAAATGGGGTTAAGGCAAGACATGGATCGTTGTTCCTTCGACCCGGAAATGGATCTTATTGGATTCCAGGATACGTAATACATCGGAAAGGTTCAGGCGGCGGCTGATGCTGCCGCCGAAATGACGGCCGGACAGATTTGCTGCGGAAGCCGCATCATATAGGATATCGACATCATACCACCGGGAAATCTGGCGCATGACAGGCCCGATACCCAGCTCCTCGAACTGAAAAGATCCGGTGGTCCAGGCGATTGCCTCTCCCGTATCGGCATGATGTATAAGACGGATCGGATCATTCCCCCCCGCCTGCACGATCCGGGCCTGGTCTCCCGGATGCAGCAGGGTCGAAGCCGGGCCCCTGACTACCTTCACCGCTCCCCGGATAAGAGTCGTCTTTATCTCGGGTTCATCGGTATAAGCCATGATATTGAAATCCGTTCCCAGAACCTCGACTTCCGTGGCAGCATTCACAGCAACCTTAAATGGCCGGGCCGGATCCCCGGCAACCTCGAAATAGGCTTCCCCGGTGAGCTCGACCCGACGCTCTTTACCCGTAAAGGCCGTAGGAAAACGCAGGGAGGAGGCGGCATTCAGCCATACCCGGCTGCCATCAGGCAATACCACCTGGTATTGCCCGCCCCGGGGCGTAGTCACTTTATTATAGACCGCTTCCGCAGCCGCTCCTTTCAACGCCGTATATATAAGGCGGCCGCCTGCAGCCTTGCGGACGGCTGCATTGCCTTGCCGGCTAAGCTCGCCCGTTAGTGCGCTGTCCAGGATAATGGTGCTGCCGCCTGCCAGGGTGAGAACAGCTTTATTCCCGCCGGGCATTATCTCCTTTTGAACCACCTCTTCTCCCCTGCCGGCTGGCGGACCTTGTGAACGGCTCAGCCAGAGCCAGGCGCCCCCGGCAAACGCCAGGGCCAGCACGGCCGCGGCGACTGCCCTTCGCCGGGAGAAGAAAGTGATTATCGAACCGGCAGGAGCAGCAGGAGACAGGTCCCTCTCGCCGGGAAGGCTGCTTCCGGGGTCTCCCGCCCCAAGAATCCTGTCCACGACAAGATCCCATTCCTCCCGCGAATAGGGCCTTTCCTCCTTTTTTTCCAGGATGACAGGTTTTTCCAGGAAGACAGGCATCAGCAGCTCCACCCATTCCTCATTTTCCGCATTGGCTTCCAGGGCAAAGTATAATTCCCGGACTTCCGCCGCCGAAGCAGTATCGGCCAGGTATTTTGCGAACAGGTATTTAATATGTGCTGAATGCTCCAAGGATGGCTGGTTTTAAACCCTTTTTCGGGTCTCCTCCTTATATGACGCAATGGGGTCCCGATAGGACCGCTCCATCACAAAAAAAAATCGAAGAGAAATATAACGAGAGGAATAGGGCTTCCATGATGCCTGTTTATAGCGTCCTGGATGAACGACAGCGCTATTACCAGCTGGTTCTTCACCGTGCTCCTGGATATGTTCAGCTTTCCGGCGATCTCCGCATGACTAAGCCCCTGTTCCCGGCTAAGCTGAAAGATGAGCTTTCGTTTTGGAGGTAAATGGTCGATGGCTTCGTGCACTATTTGCTGTAAATCCTTAAAAGAGAGCTGTTCCAGGGTTTCATTCGTAAAGGATTCATTTTTTTTCATGCTTTCCATCCACCTGTATTGAGCCGCCTGTTTTCGCAGAAAATTAATGGAAAGATTGGAAGCTACCCTGAACAGCCAGCCCGCCGGCTGTTCTATAGTGGCAAACGCCTCTTTTTTCTGCCAGACCTTAAAAAAAACTTCCTGGACAATCTCCCGGGCGACCTGCTCCTGCTTGACAATTTGAAGGACCGAAAGATATAATGAAGGCGTATACTGATGAAAAAGACGGCGAAAAGCATCCTCATCGCCGGTAGACAGCCGGCGCCAGCGTTCTGCTTCCGTATATGTAAGATCCGATAGCACGGATGACAATACTGCTTTTAATGAATTTACAATGAAAGGGGAAAAAAAGGCAGGAAAGGTTTGACAGCCAGATGCATGAAGGTAACAAATGCCGCTTTGCCGTCAAAATCATTATCCCTGTTGGTAGAAATATCCGTTCCGGCTTACAGAAATCCCAGCTCCAGCTTGGCTTCTTCCGTCATCATCTCCTTTGTCCAGGGCGGATCAAAGGTCAGGTTAACATGGCAGTCCAATACGCCATCCAGCGCTTCGACCTTCTGCTGTACATCATGAATGATCTCCCCGGCAGCAGGGCAGGCAGGAGCTGTCAGGGTCATCGTAATTTTAACTTCTCCCCGGTCGCCGATACTCACTTCGTATACCAGCCCCAGGTCAAAAATATTAACGGGGATCTCCGGGTCGTAGATCGTATGCAGCACCTCTTCGACCTTATCACGTAAAGACACCGACTCGTTACTCATGGCTGAAGAGATTTTGCCTGGAAAGCCAGGGCATATAATTTGATTTGTTTCACCATGGACAGCAGCCCATTGCTGCGGGTAGGAGAAAGATGGCTGCTAAGGCCAATGGCATCGATAAAATAAAGATTGGTGTCCACAATCTCCCTGGGCGTGTGGCCTGACAATACCAGGATCACCAGGCTTACCAGCCCCTTGGTAATCACCGCATCGCTGTCCGCTGTAAAAAAGATCTTTCCATCCTTATATTCCGGATGCATCCAGACCCGCGACTGGCACCCCCGGATCAGATTGTCATCCGTTTTATATTTTTCTTCTATCAGGGGCAGGTCCTTACCCAGCTGGATAATATATTCATACTTATCCATCCAGTCCCCGAATTGCTCAAAATCCGCTATGATCTCGTCCTGTTGTTCTTTAATCGTCATGATCAATCTTTTTTCGGCCCATCCCGGCCGCTCATTCCCCCCCAAGTACCGATCAGGTCAACCCCAATCCGGATCCTGCGCTGAACGCACGTCAGCTGAGCAGCACAACCGCCTTCCGGATCCCCGCCGCCAGCCGGTCCATCTCCCCGGGAGTATTATAAAAAGACAGGGAAGCTCTCACCGTGCCCGGTATGCAATATTGATCCATGATAGGCTGAGCGCAATGGTGCCCTGTACGAACGGCAATACCTTGCTTGTCCAGGATCTCTCCCATATCGAAGGGATGAATATTCCCTACCAGGAAAGACAGGACACCGGCCCTGTTCGCCACATTTCCGTAGAACCGCAACCCCTCGATTTGCTGCAGCACATCGGTAGCATAAGCCATCAGCTCGCTCTCAGCTTCCCGGATAGCAGGAAAACCAAGTCCCTGCAGATAATCCAGTGCGGCCGCCAGGCCAATAGCGCCGGCCATATCCGGAGTGCCTGCTTCAAATTTATAAGGCAGGTCGTTATAGGTAGTCTTTTCAAAGCTCACGGTCTTGATCATCTCGCCTCCTCCCTGGTAGGGCGGAAGCTGATTCAACCAGTATTCTTTCCCGTACAGCACGCCGAAACCCGTAGGCCCGTAGATCTTATGGCTGGAAAAAGCGAGAAAATCGACATCCAGCTCAGCCACATCTATCTCCATATGTTGTACCGCCTGCGCCGCATCCAACAGCACCGGTATCCCATATTTATGAGCAGCGGCGATGATCTCTTTTACAGGATTGATGCTGCCCAGGGCATTGGACACATAGTTAAAAGCCACCAGCTTTACACCACTTTGCAATAGCTTGTCCAGCCCGTCCAGCACCAGCTCCCCCTGCTCATTGACAGGGATCACCTTGAGCGTAGCGTTCTTCTCTTCGCAGATCATCTGCCAGGGTACGATATTGGAATGGTGCTCCATACCGGAGACCAGGATACTATCTCCTTCTTTTAAGAACTTCCTGCCGAAGCTGGCAGCCACCAGGTTAATGGATTCCGTGGTGCCCTTCGTGAAAATGATCTCATACGAATGCCGTGCCCCGACAAATTCCGCGATCTTTTTGCGGGAAAGCTCAAAGGCATCGGTAGCCTGCTGGCTGAGAGCATGCACTCCCCGGTGAACATTGCTGTTGATCGTAGTATAATAATCGTCCATGGCTTTCAGCACAGCCAGGGGTTTCTGCGTCGTAGCCGCATTGTCGAGGTACACCAGGGGATAGCCGTATACAGTCGTCTCCAGGATGGGAAAATCTTTCCGCACCTTTTCAATATCCAGCTTACGGCTGCCTTTTATAGTAAGCGTGTCATGCATGAGCTGAAGGTATATGATAGCTGATCAATTCATTGATATGCGCTTCCACAGCAGGTATCTTTATCTTTTCCGTAACGTCAAACGCGAACGCGTTGATCAACAGGCTCTTTGCCGTTTCCTCTCCAATACCCCTCGCCTGCAGATAGAACAAAGCTTCTTCGCTGAACTGTCCCACGGTCGTCCCATGGCTGCATTTCACATCATCTGCAAAGATCTCCAGCTGGGGCTTGGAATCGATCGTAGCTTTCTTACTGATCACCAGGTTATTATTTTGCTGGAAAGCATTCGTCTTTTGCGCATCCTTATGCACATACACCTTCCCGTTGAATACCCCCGTAGACTGTTCCAGCAGAACACCTTTATATAATTCATTGCTCAGACAGAAAGGCTTTTGATGATCGACCAGGGTGTGATTATCCACCAGCTGCTGGCCGGCGGCCAGGTACAGCCCGTACAAATGGCTTTCCGTATGCTCTTCTTCCAGCTTGGCCTGCAGGTCATTTCGTACCAGGTCAGCTCCGGGCAACGTAAACGTGAAATTATTATAGAGGCTTTGCTTTTTCTGCCGTACAGTGGTATGCTGGATAAGACGAACTCCCGTCCCGGCCGCCTGGATAACGATATGGTCCAGCTTGGCATCGGGGTGAACGATGATCTCGGTAAGGCTATTGACCCATATTTTTGCGTCTCCGCTGGAAGATAACACCGATTCGATCACAGACAGCTCTGCATTGCGATTGATCACCCACACATGACGGGGCTGAACCATCAGATTGCTCTCCGCCGTAAATACATGAAGGATATGCAGCGGCTTATCCACCACAGCGCCGGTATCTACCCTTATGAATAGTCCGTCTGCGAACAAGGCGGCATTCAGGGTAGCAAAATGTTGGCCATTCCATTCCGCGGTGCGCTCAAAATAACCCGACAAGGCAGGATCCTGGCTGGCTTCCGCCACCGTGAGTAAATGAACGCCGGCAGGCAGCGGCCCACCTTTCACTTCTCCTTTCCAGGAACCGTTTTCCAGCACCACCTGGTAACAATCCAGGGATTTGATGGTAGCACGATCCAGTAATTGCGGCAAAGCCAGGTTCGGAAAAATCCCGCCGGTCCCCGCAGACGATCCGCCCTTGTTCGGCTTCAACCTTCCGTCGGTAGCCAAATCCGACTCCCCGATCGTATATTCATCTTTTAAAAAACGGGCAATATTCGTATATCTCCAATCTTCACTCTTGATGGTAGGAAATCCCAGCTCACGGAATTTATCAAAAGCCGATTGCCTGGCCCGGCGCAGATCGTTGCTCTCCTTGCGGGAGCTGCCGGGAGCCGACAGGAGCTTATTAAATCCATTCTCCAATTCCTCGTATAAAGGTATCCCTGATTCTTTCGTCATGATCATTTTTATTGAACAGCGGCCTGATGGCCAGTCATCTATTGAACAGCAGCAGTAGTCGCTTTTTCCCGGGCTTCCTTCTCATGATATTCCTCCTTCAGCCAGTCATATCCTTTTTCTTCCAGCTCCTGGGCCAGCTCCTTCGTACCTGACTTCACGATACGCCCGTCATACAGTACATGCACGAAGTCGGGAACAATGTAGTCCAGCAGCCGCTGATAGTGCGTGATAATGATAAAAGCATTCTTATCCGAACGTAACTTATTGACCCCCTTCGAAACAATACGCAGGGCATCGATGTCCAGGCCGGAATCCGTCTCATCAAGGATAGACAGCGCAGGCTCCAGCATCGCAAGCTGGAATATTTCATTCCGCTTCTTCTCTCCCCCCGAAAATCCCTCATTAAGACTCCTGTTAACCAGCCTTGCATCGAATTCCACCAGCTGCTGTTTCTCCCTCGACAACCGCAGGAATTCCTTGGCGTCCAGGGGCGGCAGATTCTTATAGTTCCGTATTTCCGACAAAGCCGTTTTTAAGAAATTGATATTCGACACACCCGGAATTTCTATCGGGTATTGAAAGGCAAGGAACACGCCTTCTCTTGCCCGTGTCTCCGGATTCATATCCAGCAGATTAGCCCCCTGAAAAATCACTTCTCCCTCCGTAACATGATAATTCTCCCTGCCTGCCAGTACAGACGCCAGCGAGCTCTTACCCGACCCGTTCGGCCCCATGATCGCATGGACCTCTCCGGCATTCACCGTCAGGTTAATCCCTTTGAGGATCTGTTTCTCTTCAACTTCAGCATGTAGATTTTTAATGATCAGCATTGGTCTTTATTATTTGTAGTCTCTTTTATTTTTAATCCCGCACCCGCCTCGTCTCATTCATCCTTTCACTCACTGCATTCCAAAAGTCCATCCGGCTCCTTTCACGGCATCCGGCCGGCACTCACGCCCCCTTTAGGGGGCCGGGGGGCGGGATTACCCCACACTCCCTTCCAGCGTAATGGACAGCAGCTTCTGCGCTTCTACAGCAAACTCCATCGGCAGCTGATTCAGCACCTCTTTCGCATATCCGTTGATGATCAACGCCACCGCTTTTTCCGAATCGATCCCCCGCTGATTTAAATAGAAGATCTGATCTTCCCCGATCTTGGAAGTGGTCGCTTCATGTTCGATCGTAGCGGAATTATTCTTCGATTCGATATAAGGGAAAGTATGCGCCCCGCAGCGATCCCCGATCAGCAGCGAATCACACTGCGTGAAATTCCGGGCATGATCGGCCTTCGGGCCCATCTGCACCAGTCCGCGGTAGCTATTATGTCCTTCCCCGGCGGAAATACCTTTGGAAATGATACGGCTCCGGGTATTACGCCCGATATGAAACATCTTGGTGCCGGTGTCGGCAATTTGTTTATTGCGTGTAACGGCTACAGAATAGAACTCTCCGGTAGAATAATCTCCCTGGAGGATCACGCTGGGATATTTCCAGGTAATGGCCGAGCCGGTCTCTACCTGCGTCCAGGAGATCTTGGCATGAGCGCCCTTGCAGATCCCTCTCTTCGTGACAAAATTATAGATCCCCCCCTTCCCGTCCTTATCCCCGGGATACCAGTTCTGTACAGTAGAATATTTTATTTCAGCATTTTCCAAAGCGATCAGCTCCACTACGGCAGCGTGTAGCTGATTCTCATCCCGCATCGGCGCCGTACACCCTTCCAGGTAGCTAACATAGCTGCCTTCGTCCGCAATGATCAGCGTCCGTTCGAACTGTCCTGTATTCTCGGTATTGATCCGGAAATAGGTGGAAAGCTCCATCGGACAACGGACTCCTTTAGGAATATAAACAAAGGAACCATCCGAAAAAGCCGCAGCATTCAGCGCTGCGAAAATATTATCGGAATGAGGGACGACCGAACCCACATATTTTTGTACCAGGTCAGGATGTTCCCGGACAGCTTCCCCAAAGGAGCAAAAGATAATGCCCAGCTCCTTCAGCTTCTCCTTATAAGTAGTAGTGACACTAACGCTGTCGAATACCACGTCTACCGCTACCCCGGCAAGTGTCTTTTGTTCGGACAACGGAATACCCAGCTTCGCAAACGTAGCCAGCAGCTCCGGATCCACCTGGTCAAGACTATCATATTTCTTCTTGCTCTTGGGCGCCGCATAATAAGAGATCTTCTGAAAATCGATCGCCGGCATGGCAAAATTCTGCCACTCAGGCAGTTTCTGCTTCTGAAAAGAATGATACCCCTTCAGCCGCCAGTCCAGCAGCCATTCAGGCTCTCCCTTTTTCTCCGAAATATAGCGGATCACCTCCTCATTGAGACCGGCTGGCGCAATATCCATCTCGATATCCGTTACAAAGCCGAACTCATATTCCTTATTAGCTATATTATCGATTATTTCACTGTCGTTTGGCATATTGTCTTTCGTTTAGTAGAATCCCGGTGCAAGATACTTTAACATCCGCTCTTTTCCTGAATATCCGCTCTATTTCAGACCTTCCCTTAACCGTACTTCCCGTCTTTTTCCGGGTTTCGAAAGGGATCGGCCGGTCACCTGCCTGGCCGGCAGCCCCGGGCCGATAGCTGTCCTTCCCTGTCCTATACGGCAAAACTTTCTCCGCAGCTACAGGTCCGGGAGGCATTTGGATTGTTGAAAAACAAGCCTTTACCATTCAATCCGCCTGAATAATCCAGTTCGGTGCCATAGAGATACAGCAGGCTTTTCAGGTCTACGACGACCTTAACGCCCTTATCCTCGAACTCCTGGTCGCCTTCCTTTCGGGTCGTATCAAAATCGAGCTTATATTCCAGCCCGGAGCAGCCGCCGCTCTTTACACCCACCCGGACAAAAGTATCCGGGGACGAATGCTGATCGGCCATCAGCCGGTCAATATAATCTTTTGCGTTAGGTGATACTGTAATCATAATTGGTAAGTTAACTTATAATACTAAAACAAAAAATGAACCATAGAGTTTTATAAACCATTTTCGATATCTGGAAAACCTGGCCCAAATGCAAAAGTCCGGGAAAATCCCGAACTTTTCTTATTAAACGGACTAAGTTTTTGGTAGGTTGGCTGCTTTTGACCCGAAAATGACAGCAACCGGCCATAAACCCGCCCAATCCCCTCCCAGCTCATTCCCGGCCAGGATTACACAGATCACCAGGATTACACAAATCACCAGGATTACACAGATCACCAGGATTACCCAGATCGCCCGGATCACCGGATTAGCCCGATCACCCGGCCGGATCAGCTTATTTCTTCAGCACCTCCCGGATCGGCTTACCAACACATCCATTCGGCATCTGAATATGCAGCAGGGCCGCCACCGTAGGAGCAATATCTGTCATATAGACAGCATTATGGTCATTTCCATGCTGAATGCCCCAGCCCATAAACAGGAGAGGAATATGCGTGTCATAAGGATTCCAGGTCCCATGCGTAGTCCCGGTCTTCCCATGGGCTTCGAACCATCCGGAGTTGAGTATCAATTGAATAGGCCCGCTCCGGCGGGGATAATACCCATTCATCACCATCGTCCGGACAGGCTCCGGCAGCGGAGACTCCCCGACCTTGGACAGATCGATCGCATAATTGATGCCCGGCTGCTGCCGGAGGAATTCGAGGGCCACCTTCTTGATGGCTTCCAGGTCCAGATTATGTTCATGGATCGTCTTCATGGAAAAGTCGATCTGGTAATTCGTACAGGTATCCACCAGGCCCGGCGCCTGAAATTTCTGTTCCAGCACCTTATTCAGGTTTTCCACCATCGGCTGAGGATTCCAGAAATCCGCCGGAATATCATGATTCTGCATATAGGTGATCGCATGAGCGGCGCCATGATCGGCCGTCAGGAATACCGTATACCCGTCCTTACCGACTTTCTCATCAAGATAGCTGAAGAAAGCAGCCAGCTCCTGGTCCAGCCGCAGATAAGTATCTTCCGTTTCAATCGCGTTAATGCCGAACATATGGCCAACATAATCGGTAGAAGCACAATTGATCGTCAGAAAATCCGTGAAAGCCCCCTGTCCCAGCTGGTAACCCTCAATAGCCGCTTTGGCAAAATCCAGCGTGATCGTATTGCCGAACGGAGTAGACCGGAAGCTCGCCTTCCCTATCTTATAAGAGGAATCCAGATTGTGCGGGAAAGCCGAAGTAGAATCTCCCTTGAACTTCCCTTCATAAAGCTGGTCATCCGTATCACTCTCGCCATAAGCACCAAGGGGATACAAAGTCTTCCAGCCACTGCGGATCAATTGCCGGACCTCATCCTTTTTATTAAAGGAATCCACCCATCCCGGAAGCCTGGGCATATAATAATTGCTGGTAATAAAATGTCCCGTCGAATCATCCATCCAGAAGGCGGCGTTGGCGGAATGTCCCGCAGGAAGAATAGCCGCCCTGTCCTTAAGGGATACACCCACCACTTTTGACCGGAAATTGCTGGCGATCATCAGCTCATCCGTAACGGTCGACACGAGCAGATTACGCGGTGACATCTTCCCCTCTTTCGACTCCGGGCTCTCCGCCCCCACGCTCTTCACCGTACTGTCATCGGTACAATACATCCGCTGGCCTGTGGCCTGTTCCACCCAGTCATTCCCGCTGATCCCGCTGAAAGCAGGCACCGACCCGGTAAACACACAGGTATGCCCCACCGCAGTGAAAGAAGGCAGATAATTGATCATCGTATTGTCGCAGCTATACCCCTTTTTCAGCAATCGCCTGAATCCCCCCTCCCCATACCGGTCATAATACCGGTACAAATAATCCCAGCGCATCTGGTCCACGACAATGCCTACCACCAGCTTAGGCCGGGCTACCCCGTCGGTATGTTTGGACCGGCAGGCGGAGAAGCCAAGGACCGACACAAGAAAAAGACCGAAAAATTGCTTGTTCATCAGAGGAAAAATTTGGGCAAAAGTATTAGAATTGCAGCATTCCCGGATGAAAAGATCATTAACAAATTCCCTGAATGATAGTAAAAAAAGGAAGGTAAATTGCCCGTTAAAGATAATGCGTTAAATTTGCCGCAGTTTCGAACTTTAATAATTTCATAATATGGCAGATATTTTCGAAAAGTTAATGAAGCATAGCGGGCCTATCGGTCAACACCGGGAAAGAGCTCATGGATATTTTGCCTTCCCTAAGCTGGAAGGAGAGATCGGCAGCCGGATGATCTTCCGGGGCAAAGAAAAAATCGTCTGGAGCCTGAATAATTACCTGGGACTCGCCAACCATCCGGAGATCCGTAAAGTGGACGGAGAAGCCGCCGTACAATTCGGATTGGCCTCCCCCATGGGCGCCCGGATGATGAGCGGGAACAGCAACTACCACGAAAAGCTGGAAAAAGAGCTGGCGGCCTTCGAAGGAAAAGAGGACGCCACCTTATTCAACTATGGCTACCAGGGTATTATGAGCGCCATCGACGCCATTTGCGGCCGGCATGACGTGATCGTATATGACGCAGAAAGCCACGCCTGCATCATCGACGGACTCCGCCTGCACCCGGGACACCGCTACGTGTTCAAGCACAATGACGTAGAAGACTGTGAAAAGCAGCTGCAACGCGCCACTGCCCTCATCGAGAAGCAGAATGCCGGGGGGATCCTCCTCATTACGGAAGGCGTATTCGGCATGGCCGGAGACCAGGGCAAGCTGAAAGAGATCGTCGCCCTGAAAGGGAACTATGACTTCCGCCTCCTGGTAGATGACGCTCACGGCTTTGGGACCCTGGGAGCAACAGGCGCCGGAGCCGGGGAAGAACAAGGCGTACAGGATAAGATCGATCTGTACTTCTCCACTTTCGCCAAGTCGATGGCCTCCATCGGCGCCTTTATGGCCGGAGAAAAAGCGATCATCGACTATATACGGTACAACACCCGTTCGCAAATATTCGCCAAGAGCCTGCCCATGCCCATCACCATCGGCAACCTGAAAAGGCTGGAATTGCTCAAGACCAAGCCCGAGCTGCGTAAAAAGCTCTGGGACGTGGTAGGCAAGCTCCAGAAAGGACTCAAAGAGAGCGGTTTTGACATCGGCCGTACCGACTCTCCCGTAACCCCCGTCTATATGAAAGGAGATGTACCGGAAGCCACCGCCATGGTAATGGACCTGAGAGAAAATTATAATATCTTCTGTTCTATCGTAGTATACCCGGTGATCCCCAAAGGCCATATCATCTATCGCCTGGTGCCGACCGCCGTTCATACCGATGAAGATATCGAGCTGACCCTGCAGGCCTTCCGGGAAACCAAAAAGAAGCTGGACGCCGGAGATTATAAAGTGCTGGCTATCCCCGATATGGCGGAAGTGCAGGCTTAACCCCCATAGGTCACCCACCGGCTTCCCTGCCGGCTTGCTTCAGAAAAGCAAAGCCGACTTCATAAAAGTAAAAATGTATATATCTAGCCCCCTTCCCATAGGGGGCTTTTTCTTGTCCGCCCTTCTAAAGGAGCTAAATATTTCCAGAGGCCGGATACAAGGGAGAACACTTAGCAGCATACACAAAAAAAAGCCCCGCCGAAGCGGGGCTGCACTAATCAAATACCATTAACCATTAAACCTTATCCTATGAAAAAACAAAGATAAGACCTTAACGTGTAAAGAGTGAAGTTGAACCCTAATTTTTTTTTACCCAGTTACCATTATATTGATTCTGATCAAGTCATTTTCTATTGCATGATCCTTTACAGGCATTTATTTAGCTTTTTAGAGCTAAAACGTTATAGTGAATCCTGGGTAATCCTGGCGTAACAGAAGGATAATGCAAGGTTAACATCACTCCGCCCTCTTCGCCCCGAAAAAGCAGGAAAAATCGCGGGGCGCGGGCACTCCCTTCAAAAAAACCCCCCTTTCGATTTTTGCATAGTACTTTTGCAATTCTGATAAAAATTACGAAATACCATGCACAAAATTGTCGTTGCAGTGACAGGCGCCAGCGGATCCATTTATGCCAGGCTACTGTTGGACAAGCTCATCGCCCTCAAAGACCAATGGCAGGCCCTCTCCATAGTCATGACCGAGAACGCCAAGGAAGTGTGGAGAACGGAGCTGGACAACGATTCCTACGGGAAGTATACACTGCCTTTTTTTTCGCAGCGGGATTTTAACGCCCCCTTTGCTTCCGGCTCCGGGAAATACGATACCATGATCATTATCCCCTGCTCCATGGGCACGTTAGGCCGCATCGCAACAGGGATCTCTTCCGACCTGATCACCCGGGCAGCCGATGTCGTCTTAAAAGAAAGAAGGAAACTAATCTGTGTAGTGCGGGATACCCCCTATAACCTGGTACATATCCGGAACATGGAGACGGTGACACTCGCCGGAGGCATCATCTGCCCCGCTACCCCTTCCTTTTATAGCCGGCCGAAAACGATTGAAGAAGTCGCAGCCACCGTAGTAGACCGGGTCCTGGACCTGGCAGGCCTGGACATCAGCACTTTTCGATGGGGGGGAGAGTAGCTGTCAGCCAGAGAGCAGCTGTCAGCTAATTCCTCAAATCCACCTCTTCCGCACCGGGATACTTCGCCTTGCTATAAGCAAGCTGCACGTCCGTCAACGGAGCATTGCCATTCAGCTTACTGATCTCCAGGGTATAGCGGTTGCCGCTTTTATCAAACCATTTAGCGCTGACCAGCGTATGCTGGACCTTATCTATATACAAAAGAGCTTTGTAAAACGACTTTGTCTTATCCACCGGCGTCAGCTCCACCTCCTGCACACTGCGGGCCCCCAGCTTGGACTCCCCGTTCAGCTTATACAGGAAATCCTTATCATAAAAATTAGTGAAGAACTTTTCCGGGCTGATCGTCTGGGTAGAAGGATCCATCTTGGAGATCGTCACCTCATTCGTGGACTTATCATAGGTCCAGGTATCCTTTCCATCACTGAAAACCTCCTGTCCCCCCGATATCGTAAAATGGTACCGGCTTCCTTTTACATAGACCATCCCGCTCTTGCTCCCCTGCAGCTTGCCTTTTGCATCTTCCACCTTCAGGGAGAAATTAGATTGTACCGCCTTAAACGATTTTAATTTGGCGCTCAGGCCATCCAATACCTTCTTAGCTTCAGGATCATTATTACCCAGGCTATTGTTCTGCGCCTGCGCCGTAAACAACAATCCTCCCAATAATAAGCTGGTTAGCACGCTCTTAAAATTCAGGTCCATGATCATTTTATTTAGGAGTTCAAAATCTTCGATCGTTATAAGCCCCCCGAGTTTACCGGAGGTGACTTTTAATGTAGCCCGGGTCGCTTCAGTCCGGGTCGCTTCCCGGGCAGCTTTGACGGCGCAAATATATTTTAAAAGGGGCAGAGCCGGCATTAAAATGAAGGTTGGCGAATGCCTTGATCTGTTAAAATTTGTATAATCTCCCCCGGAAACCCCTCTTTAGGGGGCGAAATCCCCTCTTTAGGGGGCCAGGGGGCTAATCGTCCCATCTTAAGGAGACAAATACTGCTCCAGCTCATGTTCCGACTTCACCAGCACATCCCGCGGCTTGCTCCCCAGGCCAGGCCCTACCACCCCCGCCGCTTCCAGCTGGTCCATCAGCCGTCCCGCCCGGTTATATCCCAGCTTCATCCTGCGCTGGATAAGAGAAGTAGAGCCGATCTGGTTCTGCACGATCAGCCTGGCAGCCTCCCCGAACAAAGGATCCCGGTCCCCCAGGTCAAAATCTTTCCCCTCCATATCTTTCTCATCCACATACTCAGGCAATTTATAAGCCTCGGGATAACCCCGCTGCTTACCGATGAATTCCGTGATCTCCTCCACTTCGGGAGTATCCACAAAAGCGCACTGCACGCGGGTGATCTCCCCATTATAGCTAACGAGCATATCCCCCTTCCCGATCAGCTGATCGGCCCCGCCGGCATCCAGGATAGTCCGGGAGTCGATCTTGGAAGACACCTTAAACCCGATACGGGCCGGGAAATTCGCCTTGATCGTACCGGTAATGATATTGACAGAAGGACGCTGTGTCGCAATGATCAGGTGAATTCCCACCGCACGCGCCAGCTGGGCGAGACGGGCGATCGGCATCTCCACCTCCTTACCCGCCGTCATGATCAGATCGGCAAACTCATCCACCACCAGCACGATAAAAGGAAGATACTGATGCCCTTTCTGGGGATTCAGACGGCGCTTGACGAACTTCTCATTGTACTCCTTGATATTACGGGCGCTGGCCTCTTTCAGCAGATCATAGCGGTTATCCATCTCGATGCACAAGGCATTCAGCGTATGCACCACCTTCTTGGTGTCGGTAATGATCGCCTCCTCCTCCCCGGGTAATTTCGCCAGGAAATGCTTCTCGATCGTCCGGTAAATGCTCAGTTCCACCTTCTTCGGATCCACCAGCACCAGCTTCAGCTGCGAAGGATGTTTCTTGTACAGCAGCGAGACCAGGATCGCATTCAGCCCGACGGATTTACCCTGACCCGTCGCACCCGCCATCAGCAGATGCGGCATCGATGCCAGATCGACAATGAAATTCTCGTTATCGATCTTCTTGCCGATCGCAATGGGCAGACTGAAATTGTTATGCTGGAATTTCTCGGACGCAATAAGAGAGCGCATGCTCACGATGGTCTTCTTTACATTGGGAACTTCGATACCGATCGTGCCCTTTCCCGGAATGGGAGCAATGATGCGGATGCCAAGAGCAGCCAGGCTCAGCGCGATATCATCCTCCAGGTTCTTGATCCGGGAGATACGGACACCCGCCGCCGGTACGATTTCGTATAAGGTAACGGTAGGCCCTACGGTAGCGCTGATCTTCTGAATAGCGATATCATAGTTCTTCAGCGTATTGATGATCTGGTTCTTATTCGCCTCCAGCTCACCGGCATCCTGAACGATCTTCTCGCTGCCATGGGCTTCCAGCAGGTCCAGCGTAGGATATTTGTAATCCCGCAGATCCAGTGTAGGCTCATAATCCGGCAGGAACTCCTGCCCCGCCGCTCCTTCGGCTACCCCTTCCGGACTCCCCTCATCCACCGGGTCGGGAACAGGCTTGATCTCCAGCTCCAGGTCCGCCATGTTAGCCTTATTCTTCCCGGGAGGCGTGAATGGAAGCGGCGGGATCTCTTCCGGAACGCCCCCTTTCCCTTTGACAGGAAGTACAGGCTCCTCGTCCACTTCAAAAGGCGGCTCCTCCTCTTCAGGCTCTCTCTCTATAATCGTAAAATCGATCTCAGGTTCCTCCTCCACATGCGGCGAAATAGCGACGATCCCCCCCTCCTCTTTCAGCACATTCCCATTTTCCTTCATATTGCTAAAACCTTCGTCCACAAATAATTTGGCGCCCGACCCTTCTTTTGCTTTCCCCTTTTCGTCTTTCCTCTTATCTCTTTTTCCCTTGCCATCACTTTGGTCCTCCTCATTTTCTTCTCCCACTTCCTCTATAGCAAGCCCTTTATCCCTGACAGGCAGCGAAGGCATCTTGAAGACAGGATTGAACCGCCATATGAAATAAGCCAGCCCTGCCACCAGCAATAAAGCAGCGGTCCCCACCCAGCCAAGCAGCAGGGTGAGCCGGGAGCTGATCATATCTCCTACAGCGCCTCCCCAGGGAAAGCTCCTTCCCCTGGTTACAAAAGCCAGCGCCACGGAAAAGAACAGAAGGCCGGCCAGCACATAACGCAGATTACGGCCAATGGAAAAAACCTTCCGCGCGAACAGCAGATTCACCCCCCCTATAAAAAAAACAGAGCAAAAAAGATAGCTCGCCAGCCCAAATCCATAGTTGAAGAACTGATAGGAGACAAGGGCGCCCAGGTTGCCCAGGAGGTTCGTCACTTTTACGGTTGACGAAGGCAGCAGGATAGCAGCTCCATGGAACACCTTATCCTGATCTTCTTTCCAGGTGAACAGGTAAGAAGTAAATGCAATAAAAAGAAAGACGGCCAGTAAGAGAAGAACAGCCCCGGTGATCTTATGGGTACGTTCATCTTTGACGATCTGTTTGACGGTGACCTGGGATTCCTTTTCAGGCTTCAGCTTATCGGAAGCAGGCGGCTGGCTCTTCTTTGACTTCAAACTGTTTGCCATGTGCACAAAGATAAGGATGTGGCCGATGTGCAGGAAATCCGCTTTTCAAAAATTTAGCGCATTACCGCCAAAAGACTAATGTGACGAAAATTTACTTTATCTTTAAAAAAACTGCCAAACAAGCTCCATGTACGGGCCTTTCGATCCTAACTTATTCACATACACCAGGATATTGCTGGTTTGTCTCCTGCTCCTGGCCACCGGGCAAACGTTACGATCTCAATCCCTTCCCGACCTGCCGGCCGCCGACCTGGCCAGAACAGGCATCGTAGACGACCTGTCGGCCAATACCTCCGTTTATTTTGCCCCGACAAAGACTATACCTAAAGAGCAGCTGCCCTTTCTTCCCTATACCATCAAAGGAACCAAAAAATACGAGCATTTTATACCCGCTAACCTGGTAAATAATAAAGCCGTGCTCAAATTCACGCTGACCAATAACAGCGATCAGGAACAAAGCGTATTCTTCTGCCCCGGCTTTTATTATGACTCCATCCAGCTCTTCAAATGGAAGGCCCCCGACGCTCCCCCCCCGGTCGCCGACCAAACAGGCAACCCGCCCCTCCCCCTCCAGCCCGCCCCCCCGGCCGCAGCTCAATCGAATACCAAACAGGCCGGCACCAGTTACATCGAAAGCCTACCGAACATCCTCCCCGATGACAACGACAGTCTCGGCTACCGGAAGATCAGCCTTGCCCCCCATGAGAACAGCACCTTCTTTGCAGCGCTCACCTTTATCAAAGCGCCCACCAACTCCATCAACCCTACCCTTACCCGTGATACCCTCATCCGGCAGGGGATCATGCTCAACCACCGCAACAGGACCAGCATCGACGTCATCACCAACCTTTTCGCCGGCATCATGCTCATGATGATCTTCTATTCCATCAGCGAATACCTGCAAACAGGCAAACCTCATTTTTTATACTATGTCGGATATGCCGCCTGCACCAGCACCCTATTATTCCTGAAATCCACCCTGCACGACACCACCACCTCTTTCAATTTCTTCTTCGAAAGCTATCTGGACAATATCATTTTTTCAGCAGGGAACATCTGTTATATCCTCTTCCATCGCCAGTTCCTGGAAACGAAGAAGACCTACCCCGGACTGGACAGGTACCTGCTCTGGGGCGCGATCACCATCACAGCGCTGACGATCCTGTATACACTTTTCTTTTTCTTCTCCCCGAATTTTATCATCACCAATTTTATAGAAGACAGCACGAAGATCCTCCTGATGGTCATCCTGGCGATCTTTATCATCAAAGGACTCGGGTATCGCAACCAATTGATGAACTACATCGTATGCGGCAATATGTCCCTCATCCTGCTGGCCATTATATCACAGGTCATCATCTCCACCAATTTCCATATTGTTAAAGGTGTATCCGTCCTCAACCTCGCCTTGTTTCACTACGAGGTCGGCATCACCATTGAACTATTATTCTTCCTGTTCGCCCTTACCTATAAGAACAAGCGGGAGCTGATCATCAGCGTCCAAAAGGAAGAGAAGCTGAAGCTCGAAACGGAACGTAAGGAGCTGGAAAAACAGGTAGCCGTGCTGGCGGCCACCCAGGGCGAACGCAACCGTATTTCCGCCGACATGCACGACGAATTAGGATCAGGAGTCACAGCGATCCGCCTGATGAGCGAGATCGTAAAAAGTAAAATGAAGGAGCAGACCTTACCGGAAATCGAAAAGATCTCCCATTCCGCCAACGAGCTGCTCAATAAAATGAATACCATCATCTGGACAATGACCAGCTCCAATGATTCCGTCGAGAACCTCGTAGCCTATATCCGCTCCTACGCAGTGGAATTCTTCGAAAGCACGGCCATCGACTGCTATTTCAGCATGCCCGCTTCCATCCCCCATAAAGAGATCAGCGGCGAAAAAAGAAGGAACATGTTCCTTTCCGTAAAAGAAGCCCTGAACAACGTGGCCAAACATTCCCAGAGCTCCGTCGTAAAAATCAATGTCATGGTGAATGACAAGCTGATCATCGAGATCCAGGACGATGGAGTAGGCATCAACATGGAAAAACTACGGAAATTCGGCAACGGCCTCAACAACATGAAAAAAAGAATGGTCTCCATCAACGGAGAATTCAACGTAGAAAATCAGGAAGGAACCCGAACCACTTTCACACTGGTGCTCTGAGATTTTTCACTTTCCCCCCTCGCTTCTATTGATTCCCCTCCACAAACAAAGCCAGCCGGCAATAAAAGAAAGCCCGCCAATGGGTGTAATGATACCAATGTAATGCAAGTGCGTATTGTCTGCGATCTTCAGGGCAGTCAGCGCGTATAAAGACCCCGAGAATAAAATGATCCCGAGAATAAAGCAATTCCCCGCCCGGATCATCCACTTATTCTGAAATTTCTCCGATAACAGGCCCACCAGCAATAACGCAAATACATGATAGAACTGGTAACGGACCCCGGTCTCGAAAACGGCTACGGCATCCGGACTCACCATATCCCGGAGCTTATGGGCGGCAAAAGCGCCGAGGGCTACCGAGAGCGCCCCCAGGGATGCCGCTATTGAAATAAAATGCTTATTCATGTTCGTCTGTTGTTTCGTTATATATTCAATTAGCCCCGTTATATATTCAAATAGTCCCGTTATATATCAATTAGTCCCCTCCCTTAAATCATCTATATCTATTATATCTCTCCGGTCATCATCCTTCTTCGGTCCTCCTTTCCCAGCTATCCCTGTTCCGGATCATCTCCCGCTTTCACTCCATCCACGGCCCCCTCTTACGCTCACAGATCATTCTCCCGCATCCGGTCTATCGCCTCCTCTTCCAATAACAAAAGGATCAGCTGCTCCAGCGTGACACTCTCCTCATTCACCATCACATCCGCCTGCTCATAATACAGTTTCCGCTCACTCAGCTTGCGGGAGATATACCGTCTTAATTCCTCATCCCCGATCTCCCGGATCAGCGGACGGCTCATCCTTTCCTTCAATAGCCGCTCCTGCAATACATCGATCGTCGTATTCAGCCAGACCACCTTCCCGCTTTTCTTCATGAACTCGATATTGTTGAAGAAACAGGGCGTTCCCCCCCCGCAGGAAAGGATAAAGCGCTCGTTGTCCCGCACGATCTCCTCCAGCACCTCTTTTTCCCGATAACGGAAATACTCCTCCCCTTTTTCGGAAAAGATCTCCGATACCGTTCTTTTTTCCTTTTCAACGATCACCGTGTCCAGGTCACTGAAAGGCAATTGCAGCTTAGCCGAAAGCAATTTGCCCCAGTGCGTCTTGCCCGAACCCATAAATCCAATCAGGAATATTTTCATAACCCCTACCCCCTGGCCCCCTAAAGGGGAATTTAAGATTTATAAAAGACCTCTCCCGATTCCCTCCTTTTAGGGAGGGTTAGGGAGGGTCACTTAAAAGCATTCAACCCTGTCACATCCATCCCAGTGATCAGCAAATGTACATCGTGCGTGCCCTCATACGTAATCACACTCTCAATATTCATCATATGCCGCATAATAGGATATTCCCCGGTGATCCCCATTCCCCCCAGCATCTGGCGGGCATCCCGGGCTATTTGCGCCGCTATTTCACAGCCATTACGTTTGGCCATGGAGACTTGCCCCGGCGTAGCCTTTCCCGCACTCATCAATACCCCCAGCCGCCAGTTCAGCAATTGCGCCTTGGTGATCTCCGTGATCATCTCCGCCAGTTTCTTCTGTTGCAGCTGGAACCCTCCGATGGGACGGTCAAACTGTATCCTCTCTTTACTATACCGCAGCGCCGTATCATAACAATCCATAGCAGCACCCACCGTACCCCAGGCAATACCATAACGGGCCTTGGTCAGACAGCTCAGCGGCCCCTTGAGCCCCTTGATATTGGGAAGTATATTCTCCTTAGGCACCTTCACATGGTCAAATACCAGTTCCCCCGTCGCCGAAGCCCGGAGACTCCATTTTCCATGCGTGGTCGGGGTGGAAAAACCTTCCATCCCCCGCTCCAGGACCATCCCCCGGATCTCCCCCTGCTCATCCTTTGCCCAGACCACCGCCACCTGGGAGAAGGGAGCGTTGCTGATCCACATTTTGCTCCCATTCAGCACCACATGATCGCCCGCATCCCTGATATTGCTCAGCATGCCGCTTGGGTCGCTGCCATGATCAGGCTCCGTCAGGCCAAAACAGCCCAGCCATTCCCCGCTGGCCAGCTTGGGCAAATATTTTTTCCGCTGCTCCTCACTGCCATACTCATAAATAGGGAACATCACCAGCGACCCCTGTACCGAAGCCGTGGACCGTACTCCGCTGTCCCCTCTTTCCAATTCCTGCATCATCAGGCCATAGCTGATATAATCCAGGCCTCCTCCGCCATATTCTTCCGGAATGGTAGGCCCAAAACAACCCAGATCCCCCAGTTGCCGGACGATCGCTACAGGGAACTCCGCCTTTTGAGCATACTCCTCGATAACCGGGGAAATTTCCTTTTTTACATAACTCCGCACCGACTCACGGATCATTTTATGCTCCTCTGTCAGCAGTTCATCCAGTTGAAAATAGTCCGGGCTTTGAAAAATATCTATTTTTGAAGCTGCAGCCATAACAATCGTTTTAAAAAATGATGTCTTGCGAAAGTAAGAAAATGTGCCGGGAGATACACCTTTTAGAAATTAACCAACGATCAGCCTCTCAGGAACGTAAAAGATATTCTGATGGCGCCTTCCGCATCTTCATCGGTCCTTCAGACAAAATGACCTTCCACATCTTAAAAGCGCTCATAATCCATGCCGTTTATCATCAGTGCCGATAGCAACTATTGCCTTTTAGGGATACCAATCACAAAGTTTCCACCCTTAAAAGACAAAATTTTTCATCACTTTTCACGAACTTTTTATACCCAATTAATTATCAACACCTTGCAAAACTTTCAACTAGACCCTTCCAAAATACCCCTCCCCCCCACCCCAAACCGCCCCCCATAAACCTGCGCTCATTTGAACGTTTTTACCCTAAAATGCAACATGCCGGAATAGTTGGTGTATTTAGTGAACCGAGGCGCCGGAAAGTCACTAAGATAAGAACAGCACGATAAGATAAGATAAGAACACAACGATAAGATAAGAACAGCACGAAAAGATAAGACCAGCACGAAAAGATAAGACCAGCACGAAAAGATAAGACCAGCACGAATGACCGCTAAAATAGCTGAATTGGAACTGACAGAACCAATACTACATGATGAGTTGGTGGAACGATGCAAACAAGGGGATACCCTGAGTTTTGCAGCATTGTATAATAAGTATTGTAAAGCCATGTACAATACCAGCCTTCGTATAGTCAACCATACGGGGGATGCCGAAGACGTCATTCAGGAAGCGTTCACGGATGCATTCAGATCTTTGGAAGAGTTCCATTATAAATCTACTTTCGGAGCCTGGCTGAAAAAGATCGTTATCAATAAGTCGATCAACCAGTTACGCAAACGTAAAATAGACCTCATCGACATTGAAAAGACGAATACCCTGCATCTGCCGGAAGAAGAGACCCTCGATGAGAACGAGATCCGGCTCAAAGTGGAGGATATAAAAAAAGCGGTCCGGCTTCTTCCGAATGGATACAGAACGGTGTTGACCCTGTACCTTTTCGAAGGATACGACCAGGAAGAGATAGCGGAGATCCTGCGGGTGTCCCATACTACGGTCAGGACACAATACATGCGGGCCAAACAAAAATTATTGCAGCTTATAAAACAAGGAGAATTATCATGAGTGACCGGTTAGAACAATTCATCCGCGACCATCGCGAAGAATTTGAGGAGGATGAGCCCGGAAAAAAAGTCTGGGAAGATATCCGGCTTCAGCTGGAGCCGAAAGCACAGCCCTCTTCGCCAAAGATCGTACGGATCATCAGCCCCATCCGGTGGAGCGCAGCAGCAGCGATCGTTTTAGTCATAGCTGGAAGCATCTGGTATTTTCAGCACAGCGACCAACAAACGATCCGGCAAGCCAGTTTAGCCGGCCAGCCAGCTACCGGCAGCCAGCCATCCACCGCCGGCACACCAGCCACCGGCATCCCCTCCGCCGACATCCCTTCCAAAGGAACAGCAAAGACGGACCAGCTGGCACAGCCCCCCGTCGACTCCCCCGCAACGACCAGCGGCCGGTACAAGGAATCCCTGGCAGTCACCACCCCGAAAGATGCAAAGGACAACAAGGATCAGCAGGCCGACGCAAAAAATGCCAACGCAAAAGATTCAGACGCCAACATCAACGAAGAAATGTACCACTATGCAAGGCTGGTGGAGCTAAAGCATAAAGAACTGAAGACCATCGAGAAAGACGAACCCCTGCTCTACAGGCGATTCGCGGCGGACGTACACAGCCTCGACAGCGTTTATCTGGCATTACAGCAACAATTACCTAAAAACCCCAACCGGGAGCAGCTCCTGGAGGCAATGTTACAGAATCTTCAGCTGCAGATGGGATTGCTGAATCATCAATTGGCTATTATCAAACAAATCAATCATTCTAAAAAAACAGCATATGAAAAAGCATATAAAACTCTTTAGTTCTATATCCTTTTTTCTCGTCTTATTGACCCCGCTATATAGTCTGGCCGCCAGTGACGCCAATGACAAGGACAAGGACAGGGACAATGGAGATGACGTAAGAAGAGATGACGTAAGAAGAGGTGATGTAAGAAAGAAAAGGACTATCAATAAATCCTACACCGTCAACCCTGACGACAAGCTCGAAATAGAGAACTCATTCGGCAACGTAGTGGTCAGCACCTGGGATAAAAATGAGATCACCGTCGACATAGAAATAGTAGCGAATTCCCCCTCCGATGAAAAAGCCCAGGATATCATGAACGAGATAGATGTGAAAGAGATCCACGAAGGCCATATCATCTCCTTTAAGACCAAGGTCGGAGAGATCCACAATGGCGGCGGAAAAGATCGGGAGAAGCATAACAGGAACAACGACGAAGAAAGAGCTTTTTATATCGATTATGTCGTCCATATGCCGGCGGCCAACCGCCTCTTGTTAGACAACAGCTTTGGCAAGACCGAAGTACCCGATTTTTCCGGTTTGGTCAACCTGACCAGCAAGTTCGGCAGCCTCACCGCCGGAAAGCTGAAGAATGTGGATGAGATCGATGTGGAATTCGGCAGGGCGGCCATCGCCGAGGTCAGCAGTGGAAAAGTAACCTTCAAGTTCAATCAGGAATCCAGAATCGGGAAAGTGAATGGCAATGTAAAGATCTCCAGCGAATTCTCCCATAACGTTCAGCTCAATGTAGGGGAAGATATAAAGGAGCTATCTCTTTTTGAATCCTATTCAGCCATCAGGATGATCGTCACCACGGCCTTATCAGCCGACATAGACGTACATACCAGCTTCGGACATTTCCTCAATGACAGCCAGTTCCCCATAAAAGAACGCAGGGAGGACGACAACGATGATGGACCGCATTTCGACAAGGATTATAGCGGAAAGGCCGGAAACGGAAACGCAAAAATTAAGATCAAGAGCAGTTTTGGCACCGTACGTTTCACCCATACTGCAACGGGAGGCACTACCTGATCGCCGCCCGTCCGTCTTTTTTTTATCCTTATCTTGCGTCAAAACCGACGAAAATGCATCGCCAGCTTGAAGCAACTATAGATCGTTCATTTGAATCCACCATAGAATTTGCCCGGGAAAAAGACCAGCAGGATCCCCTGCAGTCCTTTCGCTCCCGGTTTTATTTCCCGCCTCACCAGGGAGGCGACGCGATTTATTTCTGCGGCAACTCCCTTGGACTACAGCCCAAAGATGCAGAAGCCGCCATCCGGCAGGAATTGAACGACTGGAAAGAGCTGGCCATCGGCGGTTACCTCCATGCTCAGAACCCCTGGTTATATTACCACGATAATTTCACGCGCCCGCTCTCAAAGATCGTCGGCTGCCTGGAAGAAGAAGTGACCGTAATGAATGCCCTGACGGTCAATCTTCACCTCCTGCTCCTTTCCTTTTACCATCCCGACACACAGCGCTACCACATCATCATGGAAGCGGGCGCCTTCCCCTCCGACCAATATGCGCTGGAGACCCAGGCGAGGATCCACGGTTTCGACCCCGACGATATCATCGTCGAGATCAGCCCCCGCGACGGAGAAAAGACCCTAAGGGAAGAAGACATCCTGGCCGCCATCGAAAAATATAATGACACCCTCGCCCTCGTGCTCTTCGGAGGCATCAACTATTATACCGGCCAGCTCTTCGACATGCAGGCCATCACGGCAGCTGCCCACCGGGCAGGCGCCTTTGCCGGATTCGACCTGGCCCATGCAGTGGGAAATACCCCCTTGCAATTACATGACTGGGACGTGGACTTTGCCGTATGGTGCTCTTATAAGTATCTGAACAGCGGCCCCGGCGCCGCCGGCGGCGCCTATATCCATGAAAGATATGCCCGCAACAAAGACCTCGTACGATTAGGCGGATGGTGGGGAAATGAGGAAGCCGCCCGTTTCAAAATGGAAAAAGGGTTTATCCCCAAATCCAACGCAGGCGGATGGAGCCTGAGCACAGCCCAGGTCTTTAATATGGCCGCCTTAAAAGCCTCCCTTCCCCTCTTCGAAGAGGCCGGCATGGAAAGGCTCCGCGCCAAGAGCCTTGAGCTGACCGCTTACCTGGCTTATTTACTGGACCAGCTGGACAATCTTTCCTTTGAGATCATCACCCCCGCAGAGCCGGAGCGCAGGGGAGCGCAGCTGTCCCTGTATTTTTCAGCAAGAGGAAAAGAGATCCATCAAAAAATGATCGAAGCCGGTATCATCGTGGATTACCGGGAGCCCGGCGTAATTAGAGTAGCCCCCGCTCCCCTCTACAACTCCTTCGAAGACGTCTACCGGTTTTACCTTATCCTGAAGTTGTTTCAATAAGTGGCCTATGCCCTTTATCATTTTCCTGACCATCGTAAGCGGCAGCCGCCGCTTAAAGATATCCGCTCATCTCAAGCTGGTACCCCCGGGCCTTCCCTCCCGCAACCACCGCAAAATCCTCCCCTCTGCCCGCATAGATAATATCCCGGCTGGAATTTACCAGCAGGCCGATATCCTTATTCATCGCCCTGGCGGAAATAACCTCCAGGCTCCCCCCCTGCGATCCCACACCGGGCACCAGGTAAAAATGATCAGGCGTCAGCCGGCGGATCCCTTCGAACCAGTCCGGCTGGGTAGCGCCAATGACAAACATGAGATTATCAGGAGTGCCCCAGCGGGCCACCGTAGTCAGCACTTTCTCATACAAATAGCCATCCCCGGCAGGCTGCAGCTCGAAGTCGCGGGACCCGGAATTTGAGGTGAGCCCCAGCACGATCGTCCACTTGTCTTTGTATTCCAGGAAAGGCCGGACACTGTCCTCTCCCATATAAGGAGCCACCGTAATAGCGTCAAAGCGCAGCGTTTCGAAAAATGCCCTCGCATATTGAGAGGAAGTATTCCCGATATCGCCCCTTTTTGCATCCGCGATCTTAAAATGTGTGGAAGGAATATAATTCACGGTCATTTCCATCGACTCCCACCCCCTGGCGCCAGCTGATTCATAAAAGGCGGTATTGATCTTGTACGCGACACAATGATCCTTCGTAGCGTCGATGATCTGCCGGTTGAATTCAAAAACAGGATCGGTATGAGAAAGAAGATGTGGAGGGATTTTCGTGATATCCGTATCCAACCCAACGCAGAGATAAGACTTTTTTCCCCGGATCTGTTCCGTTAGCTGTGTGCGTGTCATTCGCCAAAATTAGCTTTTTTCTTCATTTCCGAAGCCACGGCTTTTGCCGCATCATCCCCTTTATCCAGTTCGTCGATAACCTGCTGATGGCTGATTTCATCACGGTTCTGGCTAAGCTTATAAGCAGCCTGGATATCTTCTATGGTGATGGAAAATCCCACGATGCCCCGAAAATCATCGTTGAAGGTCTTTTCCGGGATCTCCTCCAGTCTCACCGGATGGGGCAGCGATTGCTCATAGTTATCGATCAGGCGGGTCAGGGCGGCCCTGAGGGCCTCTCCCCCAACGATCTTCACCGTACCATAAACATGCACCGATATATAATTCCAGGTAGGCACATTCATTTCAGTATACCAGCGGGGAGAGATATAGGCATGCGGACCGGCAAAGATCACCAGCACTTTCGCCCCGTCCGTCAGGGTATATTTCTGCTCATTGCCTTTCGAAATATGCCCCATCAGAATATCATGCCCGGCTTCGTCCTTTTCCAGGAGCAATGGAATATGTGTACCGATCGGTAATCCATCCCTGATGCTGATAAGGATGCCAAAAGAATTCTCCTTTATAAAAGAGAAGATCCTGTCTTTATCTTTTTCATCGTATCGGCGGGGAATATACATGGGACAAAACTACATTTTTACGCCACGACCTCCGCCACCTTCTCCAACCGCATATTCGCATTCAGCATGGCGATGCTGCGGACCGTACTTCCGGCAAAATCCAGGAAAGCCTTCTTAGAGACCTCATCACCCGTCATCATTACAGGCACCCCGTTGTCTCCCCCCTCCCGTATGCTTTGCACCAGGGGTATCTGTCCCAGAAAAGGAATATCATATTCCTCCGCCAGCCGCTTTCCTCCATCCTTACCGAAAATATAATATTTATTATCCGGCAATTCGGCCGGGGTGAAATAGCTCATATTCTCCACCAGGCCGATAACAGGCACTTTCAGCTGCGCCTGGCCAAACATAGCGATCCCTTTTTTGGCATCCGCCAGCGCCACATCCTGGGGGGTTGTGACTACGATCACCCCTGTCACCGGAGCAGTCTGCATAAGGGTCAGGTGTATATCCCCTGTTCCGGGAGGCATGTCGATCACCAGGTAATCCAGCTCATCCCAGAATACATCCGTTACAAACTGCCGGATCGCGCTGCTCACCATCGGCCCACGCCATACAACGGCATTCTTTTCGTCCACCAGCAGCCCGATGCTCATTAATTTAATGCCGTATCGCTCCAGCGGTACGATCATCCCCTTTCCACCCTCCCCGCCGGCCATCATCATCGGACGTTCGCCTCTTACACCGAACATGATCGGCACACTGGGACCATAAATATCGGCATCCATCAATCCGACAGCGGCGCCCCCCCTGGCCAGGGCCAGGGCAAAATTGGCAGCCACCGTGCTCTTACCCACCCCCCCCTTTCCGCTTACCACAGCAATGATATTTTTTACTTTCGGGAGAATGGTCTGGGCCTCCTTACGGGTAGTGGTGGTATTGGAGGTGAATTTTACGTTCACCGTGGCCTCTTTATTCACTAACAGCCGGATCGCATTGATACAGGCATTTTTGATCATATCCTTCATCGGACAGGCAGGCGTAGTCAGCACCACGGTAAAGGCAACATAATTCCCGTCTATCTCCACATCCTTCACCATATTCAGGGTGACAATATCCTTTCCCAGGTCAGGTTCCTGTACGTTACTCAGCGCCTCTAAAACTTTTTCCGTAGTCATGCTCAAGATTTTGTTAAAAACTCTAATTTCAGACAAAATTAACCATTGGTCACCTTACTTTGTTTACCATTTGCGGTTTAAAGTTTAATTTTGAAACTGAATGAAAAAATTTCTACTATACATCTTACTGTTGGCCGGTCCGTTTGCAGCGCAAGCCCAATTTGACAAGCTGAAAGATTCTGTCGTTCAGCTGTATGGCGTCATAATGACAGCAGACAGCCTAAAAGGCATTCCGGCGGTCAGCGTTATTGTAAAAAGAGACGGACGGGGCACTTATTCCAATGACCAGGGGGTATTTTCCATCGTCGTGGTCAAAGGTGACCAGATCGAGTTCAGCAGTGTAGGATATAAGACCTTTGTGCTTAACGTGCCGGATACCTTTCATGGCAACCAGTACAGCATTATCCAATTAATGATCACAGACGCCCAGTTCCTGCCCGCTACCATCATCAAGCCCCGCCCCACCCGGGAGCAGTTCGAGCGGGATTTCGTAAACACCCCCGTACCGGACGATGATATTGAGATCGCCCGTCAGAATACGGACGCCGCCAAGAGAAGAGTGCTTGCCAGGACCCTCCCCGCCAGCGCCAGCGAAGCGGCCAGTTATTACCTGAAGCAAAGCGCCCAACGATATTATTACCAGGGACAGGCCCCTCCTCAAAATATCTTCAACCCCGTCGCCTGGGCTGATTTCATACAAGCCTGGAAACGAGGGGATTTCCGGAATAGTAACTAATTCGCCGCTCTCGAAGCTATCAGGCCGTTTAATTATTTTAGCCACAATTTTAGCCATATGAAGCATATTTCCGTCGTCGGAGCCGGCACCATGGGAAACGGCATCGCCCACGTCTTTGCACAGAAAGGATTCTCCGTCAGCCTCGTAGACACCAATGCCCTGCAACTGGACACAGCCTTGAAGACCATCGCCGCCAACCTGGACCGGCAGATCGCCAAAGGCCTGCTCACCGAAGAAGAAAAAAAATCTACCCTGGCCGCCATCACCACCCACACCGACATGGCAGCTGGAGTAGGAACAGCAGAATTAGTCATAGAAGCCGCCACCGAAAACACAGATCTCAAGCTGAAAATATTCCGCCAGCTCGACGAGCTCGCCCCTGCCGGCTGCATCCTGGCCTCCAATACCTCCTCTATTTCGATCACAAAGATTGCGGCAGCCACCCGGCGCCCACAGTCGGTCATCGGTCTTCATTTCATGAATCCCGTGCCCGTCATGAAACTGGTAGAGATCATCAACGGATATGCGACCGATGCGGCCATTACCCGGCAACTAACAGCACTCTGCGGTCAGATAGGAAAGATACCCTGCGTGGTGAATGATTATCCCGGTTTCGTAGCCAACCGGATCTTAATGCCCATGATCAATGAAGCCATTTTCACCCTCTTTGAAGGCGTGGCCGGCGTTCAGGAGATCGACACCGTTATGAAGCTTGGCATGGCCCACCCGATGGGCCCGCTCCAATTAGCCGACTTTATCGGCCTGGATACCTGCCATTCCATCCTCAAGGTCCTGCACGACGGATTCGGCAATCCCAAATACGCCCCCTGCCCCCTGCTGACCAATATGGTCACAGCCGGTTATCTCGGCGTAAAGAGCGGCGAAGGATTTTACAAATACACCCCCGGCAGCAAAGACCTGGTCGTCAGCAGCCGGTTTAATTCCTGACAATCAGAACATGCTGCCGCAAGGTCAAAACACCCTTTCGGCAGATCAGATCTTCCTACTGGGTACGTTTAATTCTAAAGCTCCCCGTAATAGGTTTAGGGTTCATAGTCCCAGAAGAGAAAGTATATAATGTGCCGTTGAAATTACCATCAATAAACTCATTCACCGCTCCAAAGCTGGTAACCGAGCAGCTCATGGATTCATTTTGAAAATAGTAAGCATTTATTTGGGTAGTCACGAACATCGAGTCAATAGAGTAATTACCCGGTCCCGTCATGACAGGAAGACGGAAGTTCACCTGCGGTAAGTTGCCTGCTGCGCCGCCGTATGCATAAACGCCATAATAGTTCTGGTAGGAATAGTAATTATAAGCGATCGAATCAGGCGGCGCTGCAATACTATAGGATCCGCCATCCAGGTCAAAATTGATAAACTGCATATTACTTACCCCGCAGGCGCTCAGCTGCCCGGCATCCACCGTACCGGTACTGGCCGTAATAGTCTTGCTGCTTTGCTGGGAAGCCCCGGCATCTACCGCTGTCAACGCCACAGAAACAGAGGAAGAGTAACAACGGTTAACAGGCAGCGTAAAAGCCCCGTTTACCAGCGCTGCACGATAATTCAGGCCATCCAGATAGGCATTCACAAATCCATTGCTGACAGCTTTACCATAACAATCCACCACCGTTCCCGTCAGCGTCAGCTCCGCATGCTCGATCGTGACGGTGACCGTTCCAAGATCCTGGTCACTCAGCGCCGGCCCCACATTTGCTCCCGCCAGCATATTACCGCATTCGCTGACCACCTGGAACAACATGGCCTGCCCCTTAGGTATCAGCCCCTGCGCATACCCCGAAGAATCCGTATACCCTCCCCGGGTCCCCCAATCAGCGGTTTGAAACTGAATATAGGTGTAGGGCACCGGGTTACCATGCTGATCCTTCAGATGCACTTTAAAATTGACAGTTTCCGATGGAGCATCACAATTCCAGTAAGAAAAATGCCCCACCTGTCCCACATAACTATTCCCTTGCCGGGTAGCCGTCCCCTGCTCGATCCATCTACCCGTCGAATCATTGAAATACCATAATGGAATGGTAGCAGGAGCCGTCGCCTGAAGAGAAACCGGTATCGCCCAGCTCAACGTGGCCTTCTGGCCGGCAGCGATCTGGAGCTTTTCAGCAGCATCCCCTTCCAGCTCTACCCCCATCATACCAAAACTTTGAAGCCCCGTTTCTCTTCCACTGGTATCGACGCCCCGCAGATCGCCAGGCATATATTTGGCTAAACGGACGTCTGTTGGATCGAGATAAGTCGCAAAAACATGAACAGTTCCCGTATAACCGGCATTGGTAGCCGCATTCACGACAGAAGTCCCGGTAAAGCTCACCGTATCACCCGCCTGCACAACAACACGCCCCCCCGTAGCAGCCATAAAATGCCCCTTTTCAACACGGGGTATCAGCTGAATGCTGACATAATTGGAGGCTCCCGCATTGGTAATAACACTTCTCGAACCAGTGAAATAGCCCTGTTTGTTCACCTTTACAAAGCCAAAACGGCTCGACATGCTGATATCCTTAAAAGTAAAGATCCCATTTACATCTGTGGCCGTAGCTGTCCCCCCGCTGGCCACCGCTGCCCCCTCGACCGGCAGGCCATTCTCGTCCACCACCCTGCCCTGCAGGCTGGCCGTCACCGTCTTTTCGGCAGGTATATGATTGGGATCAGTGTTAGTGCCGGAGCCCCCCGTACCGGAATTCTTATTACAGGCAATAAATATAAGGAGGGAGCTGACCAGTAAGGTCGCGGTAAGGGTATAAAAGAGGTTTTTCAAAAGGTCCGATTTAGGTTCCCTGAAAGAACGAATAAACAGACCCGAAAATTATGATCCAATGAAAGAAAACACCGCATTTCTCACTTCACCAGCTCTACATTCCTCAATTCCTGCAGCTTATAGCTCACCTCTTCCACCCTGTTCCGGGGAATGCCGATTGTCATATTGCAAAAAAGTTGCATTTCCTGGCGGATAACCCGGCAATTGTACTGCTTTACAATGGTCATGATATCATTGATCTGCGTATAGTCGAACTGTACGGTAAATTCCTTCTCCACCTGTTTTTGCACCAGCGGCGTCATTTGCAGGGCCAGTGCCGCCGCCGATTTATACGCATTGATAAGACCCGGCACCCCGAGCAAAGTCCCCCCGAAATACCGGACTACGATCACCAGCACATTGACCAGCTCCCTGCTATCGATCTGCCCCAGAATAGGCCGCCCCGCCGTACCGGAAGGCTCCCCGTCATCACTGACCCGATGTGTATTTCCGTCCAGCCCGATGCGGTAGGCAAAACAATGGTGCGTAGCCTTGGGATGCTCTTTTTTTATTTCATTAAGCCTTTCTTTGAACTCATCCACACTTTTCACCGGGCAGGCATACGCGATAAACTTGCTGCCCCGCTCTTTGAATTCTGTCGTTGCCGTCTTTTCGATCGTGTAATAGAAATCCTGTTCTGCCATTGTATGGGTTATGTGTTTGCCTGCGCCCGAGTATATTACTCGTTCCAGCTCGCCCGCAACGGACCCGGAGCCCGCGGCGTCTTGTACATGTTCACCTGTCCGGCAGGTCGGTTCTTCAGAAGTAGAATAATGGATTGTTATAATGATTAGTATAATGTATTGTCGTAATAACGTATCGTATCGGATAAAAGGCTCTCGACAGATTGCAGCCTTGCATTCTTCCATACAGGAGCCGCCAGCCCCCCGGGTATTTCCAGCTCATTATTGATGATCACCCTCGCCTCATCCCAATAGTCCGCATCTATAAAGGACTGCAGCAGCTGCGTTCCCCCTTCCACCAGCACACTCTGGATCTTTAATTCATACAAGGCTTTCACGATCTGCGGCGCCAGGTTGTCCTCTCTGCTCAGCCGGTAATACAGGAGATTGCGATCAGGCGCCTCCTCCTGCCGGACGGTATTAAAAACAATCGTCCGCACAGCCCCATCGAAGAGCCTTAATGATCCCGGCAGCCGCAGCTCCCGATCGATCACCAGGCGTACCGGATCCCGCCCCTTCCACAGCCTCACCGTCAAGGCCGGATCATCCGACAAAGCCGTATTCGTTCCGACCAGGATAGCAGCCTCTTCCGAACGCCATTTGTGCACCAGCCTGTTCGAATACGCATTGGAAATTAACACCCGCCCGCTCACCGGACCCGCAGAGCCCCTCTCAGGGATCAGTTCCCCCCCGGCCGCTATCTTCCCATCGGCGCTCTGGGCCCATTTCAATACGATATAAGGCCGGCAATCTGTATGAAAAGTAAAAAAACGTCTGTTCAAAGCGATACACTCCTTCTCCAGGACACCCACCTCCACTTCCACCCCGGCCGCCCTCAATTTTTCAATGCCCTTTCCATCTACTTCAGGGAAAGGATCCCGGCAGCCGACCACCACCCGGGGGATCTTTTTGGCAATAATTAAATCCGCACAAGGCGGCGTCTTCCCAAAATGCGCACAGGGCTCCAGGGATACGTACATCGTAGCATGGGGGATCAAAGCAATATCCTCCTCTCTCACGGAAGCCACGCAATTCACTTCCGCGTGCGCCTGCCCGTATAACCGGTGATACCCTTCCCCGAGAATCCTGTCCTCAAACACCAGCACAGCCCCTACCATCGGGTTCGGCGCCACATGCCCGGCCCCCAGCCGGGCCAGCTCCAGACAGCGTTGCATATATATATCCGAAAAGTTCAAGCGTACAAAGTTAAGAAATTAGACCGGAAGGAAGCGGAATAAGGCTAAACCGGTAACTTTGAAAATGGACTTGCAACAGGCGCAACAGGAATTACTATCCCGCTTACACCATCTCTACGATGACAGGGAAGCAGCTGCCATCACGGATTGGATAATGGAAAAGATCACAGGCTGGAAAAAGATAGACCGGATCATCCATAAAACTGTTCCCCTCCCGGAAGAGGGATTGGAACAATTCCAACGATACGCCGGAGAATTAGAAAAACACAGGCCGGTACAATATGTCTTGCAAGAGGCCTGGTTTGCCGGAATGAAATTTTATGTGGACGAAAACGTCCTGATCCCAAGACCGGAAACAGAAGAGCTGGTAGAATGGGTGGAAAAAGAAGCGGCCAACCGCAGACAGGCCTCCAGTCCTGCAAATCCTGCCAGTCCCAACGGCTCCGCCCCGGAGGCCGTCTCCATCCTGGACGTAGGAACGGGAAGCGGCTGCATCGCCATAGCCCTCCAACGACAATTACCCTTTGCCCGGGTTTACGCCTGCGACCTGAGCGCACAGGCGCTGGCAATAGCCGAACGTAACGCAGTCGCCAACCAGGCCGGCATTCATTTGCAGCAGCTTGACTTCCTGGACAGCAGGTTATGGGACCAATTGCCATCCGTGCAGGTCCTTGTCAGCAACCCTCCCTATATACCCATCCGGGAAAAAACCACGATGGCGCCCCACGTCGTCGACTTCGAACCGCATATGGCCTTATTTGTAGAGGACCAGGATCCCCTGATCTTTTATAAGGCCCTGGCCGATTTTGCCGCAAAAAAGCTCCTGCCCGGCGGGCAGCTCTTCGCAGAAATACACGAAGACCTGGGTACGCAAGTGATAGACCTATTCCAGGAATCTGGTTTTCAATCAATTATATTGAGAAAAGATATGCAGGGAAAGGACCGGATGGTAAAAGCAACAAGGTAACATTAAATTATTTTAATGTTTTACTCCCACAGGCTAGTTTTGCGCAACTTTTCACTTATGATGCGTCGTTACCTAACATTTTTACTGTCTTTGTCTCTTATTTTGTTGATGCAGGCTGCATTTGCGCAGCAAAGCTCCGATGCGCTCCTGAAAGATTCCGGCTGGAGCTATCACCTCCAATTCACCGGCATCCTCCAGGGACATCCCTCCTTCAATGCCCCCTACAGCGGCCAAAACAGCCTGACAACCGAACATGAACGCGCCTATTCCGTAACGACCACCCTCTACCTGGGCAGAAAGCTCTGGCAAGGAGCCGCTCTTTATTTCAACCCGGAAATGGCAGGAGGAAAAGGAATTGGCAGCACCCTGGGGATCGCAGGCTTTCCCAATGGGGAAACCTTCCGCATCGGCAATCCCGAGCCAACCGTATATATAGCCCGGATCTTCCTCCGTCAGCATATCTCCCTGGATAAAGACCATTATGAAGACATCACCGATGATCAGAACCAGGTAAAAGAACGGGTGTCCACGTCCCGCATTACCCTTACTGCCGGAAAATTCTCCATCGGAGACTTCTTTGACAATAGCAATGTGAGCCATGATCCCCGTTCCGATTTCATGAACTGGGCCCTGATGAATAACGGCGCCTACGACTACGCCGCCAATACAAGAGGTTATACCTATGGATTTACAGCAGAATATGTCCGGCCCGGCTGGACCCTTCGCCTGGCCACAGCCCTGGAGCCCAAATATGCCAATGGACCCGAGCTGGACTGGCATTATACCCACACCAGCAGCGAGAACCTGGAATTGGAAAAAAGATACACTCTCCATGGCCATAAAGGAACCGTTCGGCTGCTGAGCTTTCTCAATATCAACAAAGCCCCCAACTATAACGATGTCGTAGCGGCAAAGCTCAACGGCTCCGATACCAGCATGGATGTTCTTTATGGAAAAAAATACGGGAGCAAAAAACTGGGTTTTGGACTCAACGCCGAACAGGAGCTCAGCAGCGCCATCAACGCCTTTCTGCGCCTGGGCTGGAACGACGGTAAAACAGCCAGCTGGGCTTTTGCTGAGATCGACAATACCGTCAGCGGAGGCATTCGCATCTCAGGGCAAAGCTGGAAAAGAACAGCTGACAATATCGGCGTAGCCGTACTATCCAACGGCATTTCCAGCGGTCACCGTAATTTTTTGAATAATGGCGGTTATGGATTTATGATCGGAGACGGTCAGCTGTCTCATTATAGAAGAGAAAATACCGCCGAAGTATTTTACGAATCGAAAATATTCAGCAACCTGTGGGCGACCCTGGATTATCAGTTCGTCGATCATCCCGCTTATAATAAAGATCGGGGACCGGTACACGTCTTCGCAGCAAGACTACACCTGGAATTCTAAACCAACCGGCTCCCGCAGGTCCGGGCCCCTGGAAAACCAACCCCTTATTGCACGCCCGCCTTGTCGACAGCGAGCACCGTACGGGCGCCTAATTCCCTCGCTATACGCATGACGGCAACCACATCATCGATAGGCACCGTCTTATCTGCATTGATGACAATAGAAGGCTGATCCGTCTCTTTTGCCAGAAAAGGCTGCAGCTTCGCCTTCAGCTCATCGATGGTCACCCGGGTAGTGCCCACATAAAACTGCTTATTGCCATCGATGGATACCACCACCGTTTGCTTGGACTTGGTATCGCTCTTGGCCTTGGGCTGGGAAAGCTTGACCACATTGGGATTGGCCAGCGTGGATACGATGAGAAAAAATAACAGGAGGATGAACAGGATATCGTTCAACGGCCCCGTATGTACTTCGGCCTCCTCTCTATGTCGTCTTTTTAAGTTCATTGAATCAATTTAAAAACAGAACACCAAACTCCAAACAGGAAAAATCAAGCTCTCCTCTCCAAACAGCAACTACCGCCTCCCCTACCTCGTCGGCTCCTGCAAAATATCTATAAACTCCGCACTGGCAGCCTCCATCTTATGCGTAGACTTATCGATCTGCGAATTCAGGTAACGATATCCTACATACGCGATAATACCAATGATGAGACCGGAAGCCGAAGAGATCATCTTCACATAGATCCCGCCCGCAATAGCAGAAATGCTATACTCCCCGGTGCTGGCGATATTGTAGAACAGCTGGAACATACCGGCGATCGTTCCCAGGAACCCGAAAAGAGGAGCGATATAACCTACTACAGACAACACGGCGGTATTCTTCTCCATCTTGTACAGTTCCAGCTTACCAACGTTCTCCATGCTGCGTTCGATAGCTTCGATCGGCTTGCCCACCCGTTGAAGACCTTTATCGATCATACGGGCGATCGCCGTAGGAGTATTCTTCGCCAGGCTGCGGGCAGCCGTGATATTACCCGTCACAATATGATCCCGGATAATGCTCATGAAATTATCATCCGACTTCGAAGCCTTTTTAATAGCCATGTACCGTTCGATAAAGACAAAAATAGCGACGACCAGCAATATCCCCAGGGGGATCATCAGCGGCCCCCCCTTGATCAGAACATCCCACAAATTCTCTTTTTGCTGGGCCGCCAGCATAGCCACCTTCGCCAGGCTGTCCTTAATTTTTACCGAGTCTATCACAACCTGCAGGAAAAATAAATTCATCCAGTATGTTATTTTATTATTTAATGCGTAAAACTATTAAGATTTCAGGTCATTAACGCTTACAGATCCAGTCTATTTTTAATGAAATGCTAAAATTGAGCCAATGATCGCTGGCTCCCGGCACCCGGCCATAAGCTTGTCCCGGCGCCGGACCATAGGCCCGCCCCGGTCACCCAATCAAGCTGGTCCCATCACCCTACCGACGGCTTGCCCCGGTCACCTCCCGGCCTGCTTGGTCATAAGGGCCTGGATCTGCATCATGGTCTTTTGCATCCCATCGCTGCTTCCGTCCAGGAAAATGATATTCCCCTTGCCTACTTCCGCAAAATTCTTGATGGCTTCCGTCCACATGCTGAAAAGGATCACATTCGTGTCCAGGTTAGCCCTTTTCATCTGCTCGGCCGCCTCACTCATCCCTCTTGCCACTTCTTCCCGGAAAAGGGCCACCCCCTGCCCACGGAGACGGGCCGCTTCCTTCTCGGCTTCAGCCGATATTTTGATGGCATTCCCTTCCGCTTCGGCAGACTTGGTCTTGGTGATCAGCAATGCCTGCCCCTCATTTTCGGCAGCCGCTTTTAAATTATTGCTGGCTACCACCTTACTCATCGAGTCGATGATCGCCTGGTCGAAAGTAATATCATTGATCTGCAGGTCAAGGAGATGATAACCCCATTCCTCCAGCGAATGATCGATCTGGTCTTTTACAAACTCTACGATCTCCTTCCTCAATCCCAGGATCTCGGCTTGTTTCTTCGTAGCCACGAAAGAACGGATACTTCCTTCGATGGTGCGGGTAAGCGCCTGCATCAGGTCCCGGTCGCTGATAAATTTAAAAGCCACTCTTTTGATCGTCTCCTCATCCGCATTCTGTACGGCATAGAGCAGCATGCTTTTAAAATAGACATTGGCCTGATCGGCTGTCACCGCCTGGAATTCCAGCTCGACGGAACGGTTCTGAATAGAGATCTTTTTATAGACCTGTTCCAGGAAAGGGATCTTGAAATTCAGGCCCGGCTTAAGGATACGCTGATATTTCCCAAACATCGTAACGACATTGATAAACCCCTGGTTCACCGTCACCAGTCCGCTGAATACAAATGCGATGAGTAAAATAACCCACCAATAAGGTAAAAGGGCCATATAATAAATATTTGAGAGTGAATGTACACATTTTTGGCCCTCCGTCCGCCTCGGATTATTATGGTAACTTTACCTCCTTAAAAGAAAGACTGGAAAGAAAATGAATACCCATTACGATATCATCATTGCAGGCGGAGGCCCTATCGGGATCGCCTGCGGTCTCGAGGCACAAAAGGCCGGCCTGTCCTACCTCATCCTGGAAAAAGGCTGCCTGGTGAATTCCCTGTACAATTACCCGGCAAACATGACCTTTTTCTCCACTTCCGAACGAATAGAGATCGGGGAGATCCCCTTCGTCAGCAATAATGTAAAGCCCGTTCGCAGCGAGGCCCTGGAATATTATCGCCGGGTAGCCGTCTCCCGGCATCTCAACCTGCACCTGCAGGAAGAGGTGAAGACAATTCAACAGTTGACCGGACCGGCCGAAGAGACCCAACGGCTGACCGGACCGGCCGGAACTACCGGCAACGGGAATCCGGATCCGAACGCGAATTTCACCGTCCTCACCTCCCGGAGCTCCTACAGCGCCGCGAACGTCATCCTGGCGACAGGGTTTTATGACCTGCCCGTTCTGCTGGACATCCCGGGAGAAAACCTGCCCAAAGTCACGCACTACTATAAGGAACCTCATTTCTATGCCCTGCAGAAAGTCGTCGTCGTCGGAGCCAGCAATTCTTCCGTAGACGCAGCGCTGGAGACCTGGCGCAAAGGAGCCGAAGTAACCATGGTCATCCGGGGAGAAGGAATCGGCAGCCGGGTAAAATACTGGGTCAAGCCCGATATTGAAAACCGTATCAAAGAAGGCAGCATCAAAGCCTATACCCATTCCTCCCTGGTAGACATACGCGAAGGAGAAGTAACGATCCGGACACCCGATGGCATAGTGACCCTTCCGAATGACTATGTGATCGCCCTGACAGGTTACCAGCCGAATTTTAAATTCCTGCAGGCAGCAGGCATCCAATTATCCGACGATGAGAAACTGCTGCCCCTATACGATCCGGCAACGATGGAAACCAATGTAAAACACCTCTACCTGGCAGGGGTTGTATGCGGCGGCATGAACACCCATCTCTGGTTCATCGAAAATTCAAGGATCCATGCCACAATGATCCTGGAAGATATCCTAAGCAAGCGCGTTCACACCCGGCCGGCATAGTCAGCTCTTCTCTTCCCAGATACAGGCCAGGTGTACAATGCTCTCCACAGCCTTCTGCATATCCTGGATACTTACATATTCATGTTTGCCGTGAAAAGCCATCTCCCCCGTAAAAATATTAGGACAAGGCAGCCCCATAAAAGAGAGGCGGGACCCGTCCGTCCCTCCCCGGGCGCTTCCCCGCTGTACGGTTACCCCGGCCCGTTCCATGGCTTCCACCGCATAATCCGATACCTGGGGGTGCAGGTCTAATACTTCTTTCATATTACGATACTGCTCCACCACCTCGAAGTCTGCCCGGGCGCCCGGAAAAGAAGCCAGCGCGTCTTCCACTTTACTTCTAAGATGCTCTTCATAGGCTGCCAGACGGGCCGTGACAAAATCCCGGATGATAAATTCAACGACTACTTTTTCCGCCAGTCCCGAAATACGCACCGGGTGCACAAAACCATAACGCCCTTCCGTTGTCTCAGGCGACCATTCGTCTTTGGGCAGCGAATCCAGGAAACTGCCCGCTACCTTGATGGCATTGACCAGCTTGTCCTTTGCATAACCGGGATGCGCGCTTACCCCGTGAAAAGTCACCTTCACCCCATCGGCGGAAAAGGTTTCATCTTCGAAAGCGCCCCGTTCGCCGGCGTCCAGCGTATAGGCAAATTCCGCCCCCAGCCTTTCCATATCCACTCTGTCCACTCCCCGGCCAATCTCTTCATCGGGCGTGAATAATAACCGGATCCTGCCATGCAGGTACTGTGGATGCTGCAGCAGATAATGAGCCATATCCATGATGACTGCCACTCCCGCCTTATCATCAGCTCCCAGCAAGGTAGTTCCGGAGGCTGTGATTATATCTTCACCTTTCTTTTCCAGCAAATAAGGATGCTCTTTGGGGGAAATAACCTGGCTGGGATCATCCGGAAGTAGAATATCCCCGCCATCATAATTAGGATGAATGATGGGCCTGACATCTTTACCCGTACAATCCGGAGCGGTATCGACGTGCGAACAAAAGCAAATGACCGGTACGGTTTTAGTCGTATTGGCAGGGATCGTGGCATAGACATAGCCATATTCATCCAGGCCGGCATCGGTGATGCCCATTTCCTGCAGCTCCTTTACCAGCAGCCGGCTGAGGTCTTTTTGCTTCTCAGTAGAGGGATGACTATTGGATCCCGGATCGCTTTGTGTGTCGATTTGCACGTAACGGATAAATCTTTCCGCTACGGTAAACGTATAGTTTTCAAACATGTTCGTAAATTACATATCAA
>JAATFV010000086.1 GCA_015655015.1 Chitinophagales bacterium
AATCATACGGTATTGCAGGATATCTGCGAACGGTTCGATATGCCTTTTTACCAGGTGTCGCATGAAGAGACGACGAAGGAATTATTCGAGCAAAAGCTTGCAGACATTATTGATAGGTTCTCTCCCGACTATATCGTCCTGGCTAAGTTCATGCGTATTTTATCGTCCGGATTCGTTGCCCGTTATCCTGCCAGGATCATCAATATCCATCATTCTTTTTTGCCGGCTTTTGCCGGCGCCAATCCTTACCGGAAGGCTTTTGAACGAGGTGTGAAACTGATCGGCGCTACGGCGCATTTTGTCACCCATGAACTGGATGAAGGCCCCATTATTACCCAGGAGATCATTCCGGTAAATCATTCCTTTACGGCGGCGGATATGGTGAAGGCGGGAAAGGAGATCGAGACCTCCGTTCTGGCCAAGGCGCTGCGATTGGTATTCGAGGATCGGGTATTTGTTTATAATAATAAGACGGTGTTGTTGTGAACTGACAGCAAACTTTCCGCATCCGGGTAAATGCCATAACAACTAGACCTTTCGCAGAGGATTCCCCTTTTCTTTCTTTGCGCGCTCACGCTCGGCGTCCTCTTTTTCCATTCTCTTCAATTCTTTACCTTGTTCGATGTAGCCGGTGATTAAATAAACCAGTAAGAACAGAAGTGGGATGAACATTCCTATTTGCCCGGTTGTGTCAAGAGTATACAAGAGGGTGCCTTCAATACAAATACAATTGTACATAACATACCATTTAAAGTTTTTGAATTAGTTTATTGATGGCAACATGGACCCTCTTCTTAAAAAAAGATAAAAAGATCAGAGATACAAATGCTACTAAAGTCCAAGCCAACTTCGCCGATGACGACATTGGATTATTTGGAAGGAAAACTGCGACGGCTGCGGACAACAGCGGAATATAAAAAGAATTAAGGAATTTTAGATTCTCCTTTTTGATATCTATCTTTTGTTTTATTCTTTCTACACTGGGGTCAGGTTCACGTAACATAAGGTTCGGTTTCAGAATGGCAGCAATCAAAATACATTTACTCTACAAATTTAATAATCTTCAAAATTCAATATTTTTTTTGTTATCCACACTGTAACAAATTTCAGCTTCCCGCGACATATGTTCTGTATGTTACATTTTTTACAAGTACAAAAATCATACGGAGAGCGCACCGTCCTTTCCATTCCTTCCCTGCAACTAGGGGAAGGTATCTATTGGCTGCAGGGTTCCAACGGTTCCGGTAAAACGACATTCCTGCGTATGGTCGCTGGACTGCTGCCTTTCCGGGGAGAAATTCTCCTGAATGAGCGCAGTATCCATAAAAGCCCCGTTGAATACCGACGATTAGTCAGCTGGGCGGATGCGGAACCACTGTACCCGGACTTTCTGAAGGGACGGGACCTGGTGGCTTTCTATCAGGAAATACGGAAAGCCGATTCCGGGCAGGTGGAGTATCTCACGGATGTTTTCGGATTGCGCTCGTATCTGTCTGCTCCTGTAGGCACTTATTCCAGCGGGATGACGAAAAAACTATCCCTCGTGCTGGCTTTTATAGGAACGCCTTCACTCATCACCCTGGATGAACCGCTGGTGACCCTTGACCGGGAAAGTATCCCTGCGCTCTATCAATTAATCGCGGCCTCCCGGCTGGAAAAAAATACCAGCTTCCTGATCAGCTCACATCAGGAACTGGCCGCCGGCGTCCTGCCGGAGGAGAAAGTGATTGCGGTGGTGGATCAAACGATAAAGCTGATATAAAATCATCGCATTGCCCCTTGCGTAAAAATTTGATTGTATGACACCTACTTTCAGTATCCTGGTAAAGTCCCTCGTGCGGCAGTTCTACCGGCAGAATGCCGGACAGCTTATTTTTGTATTCATTCTTTTTATTGGAGCGGTGGGAGAACTGGAAGGCCAGCTGAAGTATACAGGACCTCTGTTTCAATTCCATTATCAATATGCGTTGATCCTGGGCATGCTCAGCAACCGGATGCTTTTTGCGCTCGTTTTTTTTGCCTGGCTGCTCTACGCCGAAAAGTGCGCGCAGTTTGTGCTGGGATCCTTACAGCAGCCGGACCATTCCTTTCTGAACCTGCTGTCCCGGCTGGATAAGCGAAAGCGCTTCCTGGTGTTGCTGAGAGTACAAATATTCCTCTGTTTACCGATATCTTCCTATGCGCTGGCTATCACCGGTGTCGCTTTTTACAAGGGATATCCAGTCACTGCAATAGCCGTGCAATTGTATATACTATTTCTTTGCCTGGCCGGCGCCTGGCAATATCAGCATTTACTGAAACATCCGGGAGGTAGTCTAACGGGATGGGGGAAATGGATGAATACGACAATTCAAAAACCCTGGACGAGGTGGCTGGCTTCCGGAGGGAGAAGAGGGACGGCTCTTCCTTACTGGTCTTTCTTTATCCGTTATCTTTTTCAGGATGGGAAGGCGCTGCTGCTGGGCCTCAAATTAGCCGGCTGCTCGGTGTTGTACCTGCTGCTGAAGGACCGGGACCCGGACTACTATGATATACGAATGCCATTCCTGCTTTATACGATGGTGTTATTTGGCCATGGGGTGCTCATCTACCGCTGCCGGGCGATGGAAGAAAAGAGGTTGTCGTTCTATAGGGGCTTACCGGTATCCCTGGGACAAAGATGGGTTCAGTATTGTCTGCTGTATTTCCTGGTGCTGATACCGGAGATGCTGACGCTTAGCTGGCTGACGCCCGTCGCTATACATAGAGTAGACGCAGGGGCGTTTATTTTGTCGGGGTACAGTCTGCTGTTATTGTTGAACAGCGTATTATTTGTCGCTCCGTTGAAAATGGGTGAGTTTCTCAAACTAAGCCTGGGTATTTTCGGGATATTGTATCTGGGGGTCCTGGGAGGATTCGTGATCGCGTTGTCCGGTTGTTGCTTCGTCGTAGCGGGATGCCTGTTCTTTGGGAGATACTGGCGCTATCAAAGCTGAGACTACTAATCCCGCATCCCTTGATCTATCTCCAATAGCCCCGCCCCGGCTCTTCGTTCTCATTTGGCGGCTACCCTTCCAGTAATTCTTTGATCTTCGCTAAAATGGAGTCCCACCCTCCTGCTTCCACGGCTTCCTGGTATCTTTTTTCGCCATTGGCGGCGTGCTCATACCCCGACTGAGTCACCTCCAGCAGGGTCTCCTCTCCCATCGGGATCAATTCATATTGTACATTCAGGTAATTCTCCGGGATATCTTCCATCCCAACGTTGGGGTCGATCACCGTATAGATCAGCAAATGCCCGGGCTCGATCTTTACCACTTTCCCTTTGACGGGGATGATCATTTTTCCTTCGTGCATCATCTTCCAGATGACGGGGCTGCCCGGTTTCCAGTCGGAGTGAACTTCGCAGCTATACATATATTGTTTGGTCCATTCCGGGAGGGTCAGGGCCTCCCATACTTTAGCGGCGGGAGCCTTTATTTGGATGGTGTTTCTGACGATCAATGTATTGTCCATAAAACGGATTTGGCTATTTAAAATCACCGGGGCGGGTAATCTCCCCGGTGGGTACGCTATTTCAAAATATCTTCTATACTCTTTAGTTCCTCTGTGCTGAAAGTGGTATTGTCGAGACAGCGCAGGGAATCGGCCAGCTGTTCGGGCTTGCTGGCTCCGATCAGGACGGAAGTGATCCGCGGGTCTTTGAGGATCCAGGACAGAGCCATCTGGGCCAGCGTCTGTTCTCTTTTTAGCGCCAGCTCATTCAGTTTCTTCACCTTCCCTATCCTTTCTTCAGTCACCTGGTTTTCCTGCAGAAAGCCGGTCGGCTTGGCTGCCCGGGAGTCGGCGGGTATCCCTTTCAGGTATTTATTGGTCAGGAGTCCCTGCGCCAGCGGTGAGAAGGGAATACAGCCTACTCCTTCTTTTTCCAGCAGGTCTAAAAGGCCTTCCTCTTCCACCCAGCGTTCGAACATAGAGTATTTGGGCTGGTGGATCAGGCAGGGCGTTCCCAGCTGACGGAGGATCTGCAGGGCCTTTGCCGCTTCTGCCGGGTGGTAATTGGAGATTCCCACGTAGAGGGCCTTGCCCTGGCGCACAATAAGGTCGAGGGCCGCCATCGTTTCTTCCAGGGGCGTATCCGGGTCCGGGCGATGGTGGTAGAAAATGTCTACATATTCGAGTCCCATCCGCTGCAGGCTTTGGTCCAGGCTGGAGACCAGGTATTTTTTGGATCCCCATTCTCCGTAGGGACCTTCCCACATATAATAACCGGCCTTGGTGGAGATGACCAGCTGGTCGCGGTAGCCCTGAAAGTCCTGGCGAAGGATGCGTCCAAAGTTCTCTTCGGCCGATCCGGGCGGTGGGCCGTAGTTGTTAGCGAGATCAAAATGGGTGATACCGGAATCAAACGCCAGGTGAAGGATGTTCCGGCAGTTCTCCAGCACATCTACATGGCCGAAATTATGCCAGAGTCCCAGGGATACGGCGGGCAGCTTAAGGCCGGTCTTACCGCACCGGCGGTATTCCATCGATTGATAACGTGCGTGCGCAGGTGTATAGCTCATATCATCTGAAATTAGTTGTTGCTCAAAAATAGCTAACTTTATCCTCTTCAACACAAGCATTATGAATTCCCCTCTCATCCTGGCGCGGATCCGATTTGTGCTGACAATCTTTATGGTTGTATTGGTGCTTAGCGGGATCACGGCATTCCCGGTTTATTCCGAATTGAGATGGCTGCTGGACAAAGGATATGTTCCGGCGGATACGGCCCTCGGAGACTGGCTGCAGAAAATATGGGCCGGCGTCCGGGATGCGCATGGCAGCTATCCCTTTCTCTTTTACGGCTTTGACTGGCTGGCTTTCGCCCACCTGGTAATCGCTCTTTTGTTCACCGGACCTTACCGGGACCCTATAAAGAATAAATGGGTGATCGAATGGGGAATGCTGACCTGCGTAGCCATTATTCCACTCGCACTCATTGCCGGCCCTCTCCGGGGAATCCCCTGGTATCATATCCTGATCGATTGCAGTTTCGGGATCATCGGCCTTATCCCGCTGGGGCTGGTCCGGCTTTGGATTAGTCAACTGGAAAGAAAGGTAACGATATGAACCTGTACCAGGCATTGGAACACGAGCATTCCAAACAACAATGTGACCGGATCGTAAAATATATCGGCCGGGATAAGGAACGTTTTGCCGAATTGGTACAGCTCTTTCTTAAAGGAGAATACCGCATCACGCAGCGGGCTGCCTGGCCGCTCAGCTATTGTGTGCGTGCACATCCGGAACTGATCGGGCCTTATTTTAAGTCGTTGCTGGACAATCTTGAAAAGAAAGGGATCCATGTAGCCGTCATCCGTAATACGCTGCGCCTGCTGCAGGATGTGGACATCCCTAAGAAATACCATGGACGGGTCATGAACCTTTGTTTTGACCTTATCCAATCTTTTAATACCCCTATCGCCGTCAAGGCTTTTTCTCTCACCATCCTGGAACATCTCAGTTCGGCTTATCCCGAGATCCTTCCGGAATTAAAGCTGATCATTGAAGAGCAATGGGAGAAAGCTACCCCAGCCTTCCGGTCAAGGGCCAGGAAAATCCTGAAAAATATGAGTTAAATGTTGTAATATATTGACATTCAATTATTTAATAGCTATTTAATCTATTATTCTTTTGGTATATACTTTTATGGGCGAACCTTCTGCGAGAAAGACGGATTCAGGTATTTGCGTGTTCAATCCGGAAAAAGTATCTCCATATAAGGAGAAGAAGTCGCAGTCTACCTGGTGATACCTTACGGGATGGATATTCCACCGGGGGTGTTCTACCTGGTATTCCCCGGTCTTGCTGTTCTTCATAGCGGAATATCCCCAGAAATGCTCGGTAATGAACTCTTCGTTGCTGCCTGCCGGAAGCGGTGAGGGCTGGGCTTCAGCGTCGACCCTCAGGTTGTACCAGCGGCCTTTATATTTCCATTCATATCCCACCAGCAGCCGGTCGCCCCTCGTCTCTTCGAAATGGCGCATGGGGAGATGGATGTAGTGCTCGCCAAACAGGGTATTGGCTACCCAGGTGATGGCCGGCCGGGGAACGATCTCGCTAATGAACACCACGCCCCTCTTCCATTCCATTCCTTCTTTGTAGCGAACGTAAAAGCGGAGATTGACCTCCGGGAAATGGCGATGGAGAGGGATGGCTATATTTCTGACCCTTACATCGCGGAACATGAATCCTACCAGGCTGACATAGGTCTCTCCTTTCCACTGGTCCAGCTCGGTGCCTGCCGGCAAAAAGGGCCGCAGGACGGCCTGGTCGATGGGATAGTTGGCCATGATAAGGTTACGCCACTGCGCCGTTAAAAAGATGGGTGACATATGCTTCTATTAAGATGGGTGATCTTTGCTGCTGGTAAAATAAGTGACCTATCCTGCTAGTAAAATGGGGGGACCTATTCTGCTAGTACAATGGATGTCCTATACCGCTATTTTAGCCGGTGTGTTCTATATAGGTCGGGAATGTTGATCTGACCCCAAATCACCTCTCTGGCCTTTAGTTTTAATAGAGCAGCCGGGTCTTGATCGTCCCTTTTACTTCTTTCAGCAATTGCAGGGCCTGATTGGACAGTTTCTTATCGATATCCAGCACGACAAAGCCGATCTCATCATTGGTCTTCAGGGATTGCCCCAGGATATTGATATGGTGAGCTGCCAGGGTGCTATTGATCTCCGAAAGTACCCCCGGAACGTTCTTATGGATATGCAGGATGCGATGTGCTCCTTCATGAGTAGGCAGGTTCAGCGGCGGCACGGTATGTGAGCCCAGGGTTGCTCCTGTCTCCAGGTACTGGAAGAGCTTGTTGCTGACGTCGAAGCCGATATTCTCCTGCGCCTCTTCCGTAGAGCCGCCGATATGGGGAGTGAGTATGACATTGGGAAGGCCTTGCAGGGGGGAGGTGAAGCGGTCTCCATTCTTTTCCGGCTCCCACGGATATACGTCGATCGCTGCCCCGGAGAGCAGCCCTTCCTGCAGGCTTTTAGCCAATCCTTCCAGGTCTACTACTTCTCCCCGGGCGTAATTGAGAAGGATAGAGCCCTTTTTGAACTGTTTCAAAACGGTCTTATTGATGAGATTTTTGGTCTGGGCCGTCTCGGGTACATGCAGCGTAATAATGTCTGCCTGGCTTACTACTTCTTTGATGGTCTTTTTGGCTACTGCATTACCCAGGGGCAGCTTGGTGACGGTGTCGTAGAAGATCACTTTCATGCCCAGCGCTTCGGCCAGGATGCTCACCTGGGTGCCGATATTGCCGTATCCGATGATCCCCAAGGTCTTACCTCTTAATTCATAACTGCCTTTCGCTTCTTTCAGCCAGATGCCGTCATGGGCGGCCTTGCTCTTGTCGGGGATTCGGCGTATCAGCAGGATGGCCAGGCCGATCACCAGCTCGGCTACGGACCGGGTATTGGAGTAAGGAGCGTTGAATACGACCACTCCGTGCTGGGTAGCGCTCTTCAGGTCTACCTGGTTGACCCCGATGCAGAAGCAGCCGATCGCCTGTAATTTTTTTGCCGCCTCCAGCACTTTGGGGGTAACCTGTGTTTTGGAACGGATGCCTAAGAGATGGACATCCTTTATTTCATTGATCAATTGTTCTTCTGACAAGGCCCCTCCTAACTTTCGAACGGATGCATAGCCGGCGTCCTTAAAATGTTTGACGGCTGCATCGCTGATATTTTCTAAGAAAAGTATGTTAATCTTTTCTTTCGGATAGCTGGTAGTTTTCTTATCTGCCATAATTTTGCCCTTCTTTTTGCGTTGTTTGCCAAAGGGAAGTGCAAAGTAACGCCGGATTCTTTTATTTTTGCCGTTTTCTAACCCAAAAAAATTATTCCTGTTGAAAGCTACCGTGAAAGCTATTGGTTATTTAGTGTTGTCCGTCACCTTATTTGGATCCTGCGGGCAGGCTCAGACTGCACAGACACCTATCAAAACGGATTCACTAGCACCCGTCAGCAAGGATACCCTGCGGCTTACTCCCAACGAATTACATCATTATTCAGCGATAACAGGTCTCTTTTTCGATTCCATGCTGGCCGGCCGGTTTAACGGAAGTGTGCTGGTAGCCAAGAACGGTGTCATTATTTATGAGCGTTACAAGGGATATAAACATCCTGAGAAGAAGCAGGACTCCCTTGATTTCCACACGGCTTTTCACCTGGCCAGCGTCTCCAAGACATTCACCGCCATGGCTACCTTGAAATTATGGCAGGAGGGAAAGCTGGACATCCATGATCCGGTGAATAAATATTTGGTGGGCTTCCCTTTCCCGGAGATCACGGTTCAAAATCTGCTGACTCACCGGAGCGGGCTGCGGAACTATGTCCATTTTATGGATCGCAGCAACTGGGACAAACATAAGTTCCTCACGAACGGGGATGTACTGCAGTACATCAATACGCATCCGGCGGAAGTGCGGGGTGCGCCGGCCGGCCGGCATTTTGAATATTCCAATACCAATTATGCCTTGCTGGCCCTGATCATTGAAAAGGTATCGGGCTTGTCTTATCCTGATTACCTGGCGCGGACCTTTTTCCAGCCCCTGCAGATGCAGGACAGCTATGTATTCAATCTGACGGATACCGCTTCTGCCATGCAATCCTATTACCAGACGGGGCGCCGGTTCCGCCTGGAGTTCCTGGACCAGGTGTATGGGGACAAGAATGTCTTCAGCACGGTGCGGGATCTGTATAAATGGGACCAGGCGCTGCGTTCAGGGCAGCTATTCACCAAGGGAGTGCTGGACAGCGCGTATGCGGGATATAGTTTTGAAAAACCCGGGCAGCGGAACTATGGCCTGGGATGGAGGATGCTATTAATCCCCAATGGGAAGAAACTGATTTATCATAATGGCTGGTGGCATGGCAACCGTACCGTATTCATCCGGATGCTGGACGAGGATGCTACGATCATTGCCTTGTGCAATAATGACTATAAAAGGGTCTATTCCGCCAAGCAGCTGGTGGATCTCTTCGGGGATTACCGGCAAGGTCATGAAAGTTATGACGAGGGAGAAGCAGATCCTGCCGGAAAAGAGGGAGAGCCTAAGGAGATGAAGATGCCGGTACAAGTGGTAAGGACGCCGATCGTGAAACATCGCCCTGTAAAGAGACATGCGGTTAAGAAACCGCTGGTCAGGAAGAAAGCGCCTGCCAGGAGAAAGCGGGTAACAAGCGCTCAAAAATAAAGAGGACCGGACTGCCGGGAATCCTCTGATCTTTATCCTGTCATAAAGATTCCCCTGTTTTTCGGGGTTGGATCCCCGAAATAACCCTGAAAATGCCTAAATTTCCTCCATGGAAATCCTTTCAGCAGAACAGATAAGGGCCTGGGACGCATTCACGATGGAGCAGGAGCCGATCAGCCCGATCGACCTGATGGAGCGGGCAGCGGCCAGCTGTCTATCCTGGTTGGAAACGAATCATTACCTGGGCCGGTCTTTCTCCATTTATTGCGGTAAGGGCAACAATGGCGGAGATGGGCTCGCGCTGGCGCGGATGTTGTCTCTCCGGGATTGTCCTGTCACTGTACATATCCTCGAATTTGGCCATTTGGGAACCGATGATTTCCAGGCGAACCTGGCCCGACTGCATCTCACTCCGGTGGAGATCCGTTTTGTCCAGGGGCCGGAGAATTTTCATCCTATTCCCTCCGGGAATATCCTCATCGATGCCCTGTTTGGTTCGGGCCTCAATCGCGCTCTCGAAGGTGTTACTGCACAGCTGACCGCCCATATGAACCAGTCGGGCAATGAGATCATTGCCATCGATCTGCCCAGCGGTCTTTTCACGGACCGGAGCTCCAAAGGAAACCCCGCGATCCAGGCTAAACACACGCTCAGCTTTCAATGTTATAAACAAGCTTTTCTTGTTCCGGAAAATGAACCCTTTACCGGTGAAGTGCATATCCTGGATATCGGACTCCATCCGGACTATCTGCGACAAGTGTCAACCGGGCTGGAGCTGGTGGACCTGGCGATTATAAAATCTATTTACCGGACCCGGAAGGATTTTGCCCATAAGGGAACTTATGGCCATGCCTTATTAATCGCCGGCAGCTATGGGAAGATCGGCGCTGCCTTGCTGGCCAGCCGGGCCTGCCTGCGCAGCGGAGCGGGACTGCTAACCACCCATGTACCGGTTTGCGGGTATGGAGTCTTACAGACGGCCCTGCCGGAGGCCATGATCAACACGGATGCCGATGCACATATCAATACCGCTGTCCCAGGGGAATTGGCGGGTTATTCGGTGGTAGGGATCGGGCCGGGGATCGGCCAGGATGACCGGACAAAAGAACTTCTGAAAGCTGTTCTAACCCAATATCAAAAACCGATGGTAGTGGATGCGGATGCTCTGAATATGCTGGCAGCCGATCCCTCTTTATTTACCTTTCTGCCCCCCTACTCTATCCTCACCCCCCATCCGAAGGAATTCGAGCGGCTGTTCGGGCCCTCGGCCAATGACTTTGAAAGACTGGGGCTGGCCTGTGAGAAGGCCAGGGAGCATCAATGTGTCATCCTCTTAAAAGGTCACTATACTTTTATCGCCATGCCGGGAGGCAAGGGCTACTTCAATTCCACAGGCAATGCAGGGATGGCGAAGGGTGGCAGCGGAGATGTGCTGACGGGAATCCTCACAGCGATGCTGTCGCAAGGGTATTCTCCCGGGGAGGCTGCTATCCTGGGCGTCTACCTGCATGGACTGGCCGGGGATCTGGCTGCGGAGACCCTCTCTAAGGAAAGCATGCTGCCCTCAGACCTGACGGAGCATTTGGGGAAGGCCTTCCAGGCGCTTAGTGGCAGGGGGGAAACCCATTCCAATTCAGTTTTGCCAGAATGGTGAAGGAGTTTTATTTTTGCAACCCGAGTGATTATTTCGGGATGTAGCGCAGCCCGGTAGCGCGCGTCGTTCGGGACGACGAGGCCGCAGGTTCGAATCCTGTCATCCCGACACATAATTAAAAAGGCCTTAAGTCATTGGACTTGAAGCCTTTTTAGTTCGAATCAATTTCATTCCTTTTGGCTATCAAATATTTAATGCATTGTGTTGAAGGGATTTATATGGATTCGAATCCTGTTCATGGTATTTTTAACTATTGTGGATTATTTTTTGGTGTTAAAGCCTGCTTTCTGAATTATTTGTAATTGTGACAGAAGTAAATCTTTGGGCTATAAATTGCTCAGCGCATTACGCCTTTTCCAAAATAAAATTACCATCGATGCCTAATTTCTCATGAACAGCTTTCAAAAAAGGAATATCAGGTTGTCGCTTGCCACTGAGTATTTGAGAGAGTTTGGATTTGCCAATACCAAACATCAGTGCTAATTGAGTTTGTGTGATATCCATTTCAGCAATTTTATCCTGTACTATGGAAGCAACGGTTACGGGTAATGGCATTATTTTTAAAACGTTGTCTTCATAATCTTCAATAGCTTTCGCCATTACTTCGATTTTTGCCGCCTCGGCATCCGTAATATTTTTGTCGCCCTTGTTCATAAGGCTGTAAACTTTGTGTACAGCCTCTTTATAATCTTTGTTATTCAATATTTTCATCGCCTGATTATTTATCGTGAGTGACGTTTGCGGCCCCAATTAATTTGTTCAATTTGTCATATTCAGCATGCGAACCAAACCATAAAACAAATACGGTACGCGTTCTAAATATTATCAAGACAATTAGTCTGAAATCATTCCCTTTAATATTAAAACAATACCTGTCATTCCCTACCGCGTCAACACTATTAAAGGTTCTCTTTATATCACTAAAACTACCCCAATTTTCATTTTTTGTTATTCTATGCCAGCTATTAAGCGGTTCTGCCGCTATCGGGTGAATCTTAGCATATCCTTCCAAGGTTGTTTTCGTAATAATGACCACTTTTGCAAATTTAGTAATTGTTTCTTAAAATGAAACAGTTTTAAATAATGAAATACCGTCTCTATAGCTTCAAATATCTTATACTAGTACCCAATTGACTGATAATCAATATATTTATTTACAAAAATAATAAAAAGACGTTTATTATTACTTAACAAAATAGTTGCGGGTAGAAAGGTTTATTGCGCCCACTCCTCTACAGATCCGTGTATGGACATTCACGGCATAAGAACCAGCATCCCATTGCGTGGGAGTATCAAAGTCTAATCACCCTTGTCTTTTTATGTAATTATGTGCTAGATTAGTATCCCTCCAAAAGAGCACAAGGCCAAATGAATGGAGAAGTCATCTATGTTTGCGGATATAGCAAAAGCTACCAGCTCTTTTTATGCCTGGCATCTGGTAGTATCTTACACATGGGCCAGTGTTGTTAAATATATTTGTATTGGCGTGGTTTATATATGCAATGAGAATAAACCGTTCAGAGACTTTCACCAGTCAAGCTTGTCTTCTTTCTTTGAAACGCCTGTCAGCAGTCTGACACAGTTCAGGATTTCGTCGGCTATGTAGCTTTCATTCTTTTGAAGCCAGGGTTCATTGGTACTCAGGTTAAACCGGGGGGTGGTCATGTAACTCGAACAAAGCCACCATGGGTGTGAGCGGAAGCCGGCCAGATGGCTGGATATTTGTTCGAATTTTATTACAGGATTGTCGCTGACCTTCCTTTTTATCCCGAAGAACATGCCGTTCTCGTCCGTAAAGGCGATATAATGGTGTTTCCATCCGGCCGGGTAGATCTCAATCCAGGGAAAGACTTCCGAATACTTATGGTTCAACATGCAGTCGATACTACTCCCGGATAGTTTGTTTTCAAAGGTCCTGAATATAGCCTGACCCCGTATCTCTTTAAGTTGTTCTATATGGGCCGCGATGAAAAAGGACGATTCTATATGCTCATCGGCGGCGGTCATTTCAGTGACGATTTCCTGGCTCATATAATCATTTTTTGCGTTTCCGGTGATTTTTTCCAGTAACCAGATGTATTGCTGGACAGTATATTTTACCGGTCCGGAAAGTTCTGTTCCGTCTGCCAGACATTTGTTTAACCATTGAAGAATATCTTTCCCATAAGAGAGGCAAATATAATCTCTGTTCTCTGTCAGGCCACCGGCAGATGATTCAGAAGGAGGTGTTCCCTGCAGTGTCAGGTAAATAAGGGCAACTTTATTCTGGACGGCATTATACCGGACCAGCTGATTGTACTGATCACCGGCATATAACTTGTTTTCAATAATCAGATATCTTCTTTCCCCGTCTCCTATCAAGATATCAACACGTCCACCCGAGGTCATTTCTTTATTCGCCGGTCCTAGGTGATATTCCACATTTGCAAAAGCGGATGTCGTATCGAAGGTGGACAGATTTTGGGATATATCCCGGCCTGTGTTTTGTAAATGGGCAATGAATTCTTTCAGAAAAAAGTCCTTCATCCTATGCGAGCCGCCGGGATGTAGTAATCCGCCCAGGAACCTGGAATGCAGACGGACTTCCTTTGTCGTAAGTCCGAGTATGTCGAAGACGTTAAAGGCCTCTCCGGTCAATCCGATAGATTCTTCATATCGGGACTTTATTTCCGAAATGCGCTTCAAAAGTTCGGTAGCTGAACTCACAACGTTTAATTCTTTATAAATCAATTTTATTTTTACGAAATTCCGTATTTTATAAGTCCCCCACAATAGTGAAAACACCTTTTCTAGATGGTAGACTATGTCATTTATTAGCCTGTTTTCGTCCGGACGACTCCTGGTACCAGGCTACAACCGGCCAATCAGTCAGCAATTTTCTGCTATCACATACAGGTAGAGCATGTTTAATTTATTGATTTCCATAGTACTGTCTGAATACGGAAAGTTCTCCCGACAGGTATGGGATTCCAAAACAAATGCAAATTTGGGCATAGGATTCCAAACGAAAGCCTTCAGAATAAAAAATCCTGAAGGCTTTTTTATTTCTATTTCATCAACATTGCAACTTTCTTTAAATCCTGGATAAACTCGTTTGACATTTGTCCAGTTCTCCCGACTATATTTTGAAACCCGCTACCAGAGCGGGTTTCATTTTTAAAATATCTTTTCCATTCATAATGTGCTGAAATACAATATAAATTTGATTCGAATCCTGTCAAGTCTTTATTGATGTTCTCCTAAATAAACAGAAGCGTCTTCAGAACATACAAGGCAGCCATTTTTAATAGAATTAGAAGGAAAAATAATCAGGGGAAAACTATTCTATCAGTAACCACTGTCTTAACCTGAAGTGCCAACTGGTAATAACTCTTTGCTTCCGTTACTGTCGGCATTAGATTGGAGTCAGGGTAACGGCCTTGTACAGCGTATGCATTGATATTCAACGGATCAATGGTTGCAAATATGGGATCGAAATTTGCACATTCAGATAATAGGAAAATTATATTATGCGTCCGTTCGATATCGCGACCATTATAGACTAAAAAAGCTTTAAGGCATTTTTCGATGGCTTGCTGGCAGTGGAAACAGGCATTATCGAGAATCATGGGCTCTATCTCCAATAACCGTTGGGCACTAATAAGATCATGTCCTGCTTTGTCGAGCCATGATTCGATATAAATTTTGAGTGCAGGGGTCATAAAGCCACCCCCTCCCTCATCGCAGAACGGATAATGTGTCCAGGCAAATCTTGTTTTTGGCGTATTTCCTCTTCACTATTAAGCAGTAGGTCAACAGGCGCTTTAATGGCCCCAACAATGGCCCGGTCGAGCCGGCTGCTCCAAAGTATCTTCTCCTGCGGCGTGAACGTTGTGGGTGTGATAATCAGCAGGTCATAATCGCTAAAGCGATCCTGGTCACCTCTTGCGCGAGAGCCAAACAGCAGAATGCGAGCCCCAGGTAAGTAGGATAGTACCGTTTGCCGGATCTTATTATATATTGTTGTGCTGTTCACAGGTCAAATATACACCAAAATTTGTTGTGCATTATATCCCGGAATCCGACAATAAGGCCCATGAAAAGTTCAATATCAGGATATTTTGCTTGAAAAAAGCTTTAAATCAGAGTAAAATTGGTTCGAATTTCGTCCTGCCAGGGCGACTATATTTTGGAACCCGCTCTGGTAGCGGGTTTCCTTATTTAAGGAGTTCAGTATCTAACCTGCCAAAATTTCCATCAATCGATAATTAATAAAGTACGTGGATCTGCCAATTTTTTGCGGCCGCAGGATTTTTGCCTCACTTAATTTATTTAGCCAGGTTGACGCGGTTTGCCTATGCGCGATCTTCTTCTTTTCTAAAGTGTCGATTTTCAGATAGGGCAAAGCGAACATCTCCTGCAACAGTTCATAATTATAAGAGGCACCTAAGACCCCTTTGATCGTATCTTCAAATTCCTCTTTTAAAGAAAGTATTCTCCTGATCTTTGCCGTTGTCATTTTGGAAGTTTCGGCAATGGCAGTCAACACATACATAATCCAGTCCTGCCAGTTCTCCGTTTCCGTGACCCCACGTAATAATTGATAATACTCCGTCTTATATTGTATGATGTATGAACTCAGATACAGTACAGGTTGTGTAAGCAGATCCTGCTGAACCAGGTATAGGGTATTAATTATCCTGCCAGTCCTTCCGTTTCCATCGGCAAAAGGGTGAATAGCTTCAAACTGATAATGAATCAAGGCCAGCTTGATAAGCGGATCAACAGGCGATAAATCACTATTATTTATAAAATTTTCGAGCGCTGCCAATTTTTCACGTAGTATCTCTTCACCTGTTGGAGGTGTGTACACCACTTCCCCATTGATCGCATTTTTTAAGGCTGTTCCGGGAATCGTTCGAATACCCGACTGATTTTGTTTGATGGTCTGTACAATTTCTATCATGCTATTGGTAAGAATCAGTCCTCCTCGGTCCCTCATGCGTTCCAATCCTATATATAATGCATCTCTGTATCCCAATACTTCTTTAGCCGCATGGTTTTGTGCTGTAGTTTCATCCAAAGTGGCTTTATATAGTTCATCCTGCGTGGTTACAATGTTTTCAATAGCCGAACTGTTTTTACTTTCTTGCAGGACGATCGTATTAGTAAAAAGTTTGGGATCAGGCAAGGTTTCGCAAAGGCCATTTAGTTCCCCTAAATTTCTGGATGCTAGTGCTAGTTTTTTCAATATAACGGGCGTTTCCAGGTCAATTCCATTTGGTGGCAAAGGAGGTAGATCATTAAAAGGCTGAATTCTATGATAGGCCATTTATGTCGAATTTTTAAAGGAATCTCGACATATAACTATTTTCATGTCGAATGATCCACTATGAGAATTATTTCATGTCGAAAATAGGTATAAATTTCGACATGAAAATAGGTGCTTAATAATATCATCCCGGATGTAGGGATGACGAGCCTTTACGGCAGGAGATGTCAGCTATGGCAATGAGGCATAACCGATGGGGTTTTTGGATGATGTATTGGCGCCAATCCATAAGGTGCTGGTACTGTTGAGTTTATATCCCACCGAACCTCCAAGATCTATCACTGTCGGAAAATAATAATTATCCCGGGTCGTCTGGAAATTAGTCCCATATTCCAGCCGCTTCCAAAAGGTCTTTGTCTTTTGCTCATTCAGCTTGAAGTCCGGCATATCTATATCCCCGCTCCCACTCCCCAGTTTGCTGAGCTTATCCTTGAACCATCCAGTTGCGACTGAGCCGACTCCAGGTTGGATTGCAGGGCAGCTGCTCCACCAACGCCTCCGGCGGCCACCTGTCCCTGGATGAGATTATTCACCTGGTCGCGGGTTTGCAGGCCCACCAGTCCCTGCGCCGAACCATAATTGCCCGGCAGGTTGAACAGGCCTGCTAATTGCGAGTTGTTCTTCATGAAGGTTTGAAAGGCGGGAAGCTGATTGAGCAGGGACAGGGCCTTTTGCTCCAGCTGGTCCGGATTGTTCAGCATCTCTTTGTACTGACGAACCTGCTGTGAATAATAGTAGACATCCTGGTTATATCCCTGGTACTCCTTTGCGAGTATCCCCGCGAGGCTGGTATGCTGGCTGATATAATCCCCGATCTGTTGTTTACGTTGCTGAATAAAGGCTTTCACCTGATCGGCATCCTGCATCTTCGCCTGCAAGGCCTGAAGCTGCGCGGAGGAACTTTGTAACTGGGCCTGCAACTGCGGAGAAAGGACGTTAGCAATCAGTGCGGAGCCATCTTTGTTGAGACCGGAAGAAATACCATCCGTGGAAGTAACCGGCAAGGTCCCCAGCACTTGCGGATTTTTCTGTAGAAAATTCAGCGTCCCCTGCAAAGAATCGGTATAAGGCTGGTATTCTCCACGAAAGGATTGGCCTTTACTACCGGTATCCTGCCGCATTTTCTGCGCGAGAGCAGCATATTGCTCAGAAGAAGTCGCAAATAAATTCTTCGCTGCCGTAGAGTCCGTCTTATACAGTTTCTTCTTCAGCCGCTCCTCCCGCTTAGCCATCTTCGCCAGGTATTTCTCCGTCTGCGTAGTAAGCTGCTTATCCAGATCCGTGGTCTTACCCTGGATCCGGCTGAAAAATTTAGAAGGAAAATTAATGACCTTATCGGTAGTAGACGTGCCCACATCCTCCTGGGCCAGCAATGCCAACGGCAATAAACAGCATGACAGTAACATGCCAATCACCAGGTACTTCATAAGTGTCAGGAGCTAATGGTTAAGGAATAATGATTATTTAGGGGTACTTCAGTCGATTAGATTATGAACGTAAAACTATTAATGGCAACCATCAATAGGCTATAGATGAGAATTCTGATCCATCGTGGATTTGCGAAGAAAAATAGCGTGAAACTACTCGCATTTTATGTGGTTTTCCACATGTTTGGCGTTATAGATAGTTTATATATGATTTTGAGATTACGGATCCGATGCATAGTACTAATTCTTCCGCCTCCGAATAATGATCTCTACGTCTTTCTTGAAAAGATTATGTAGTGGAATTTTTGCACACGGGAAAGAAAAAAGAATTGTACACAGGGTAAAAACACCGTTTACCTATAAGACAATAAGCAGTATCTTTTGCCCGTTCCTTTAGGTCCTACCCCCCCGATCATGACCACTTTTAAAGGATTCGTACGCAGCACCAATGCCGCTATCAACCGGATGGAACGGGCTCACCAGCAAAGGGTTCGCCATGCCGAAAAGATCGAAAAACTACGGATGAAAGAACAAATGCTGGAGAACGCTGCGCAGGCTGTTCAGCAATACACTGAGTTCATTACCTTGCTCACGTCCCTGCACAAGGAGGCGATCGAACCAGTTGACTGGCAAGGCATTCTGGCGGATCCCGTTCCTACGGCGCCTGCCTATTCCGCTGAACAGGAAAACTGGCTACGCGCCGGCTGAATGGCTATACTCCCTAATTGTTAAAAGCCGGTGAAAAGAAAAGAAACCAGCTGGAGCAAAATATCGACGTGGCGCGGGAGAAGGACAGAGAGCTCTTTGAGCAGGCTGAATCAGCGTTTGCGATTCAATATAAGGAGTGGGAAGACCTGCAACGGCTCGCGGCAGGTGTTCTGAAAAGAGATGGGCAAGCCTGTTACGAGGCCGTTTTCCGATTTAGTCCTTTTGCAGATGTGAAGGCGCTTATGTCTTCTCTGGCCCTAACCTTTCATGGCAGTTATGTGGTGGTGGACCTCCTGGTTCGGGAAGATGATATCCTTCCCAGACCGATACTGACGCTGA
>JAATFV010000092.1 GCA_015655015.1 Chitinophagales bacterium
AAAATTTCGTGACCAGGAAGGCGTATTTATAGTGGAAGGCCCTAAGATAGTGAAAGAGTTATTGAGCGCCCCAAATACACGGCCCCGCTGTATCTACGCCGTGAAAGAATGGCTGGAAGCTGGCAGGGAATGGCTTCCGGCCGCAGCAGCCTCCTGTATCACAGAAATAAAAGAGGGCGAGCTGGAACGGATCTCCTCCCTGACGACCCCCAACCAGGTATTAGCGGTTTTTGAACGGCCGTCCTTCCCGGCGCCTGCTTTTGACGATACGGTCAGCCTCCTGCTGGATGGGATCCAGGATCCGGGCAACCTGGGAACGATCGTCCGGATAGCAGACTGGTTTGGCCTCCGTCAGGTCATCTGCAGCAGAGACTGCGCGGATATTTTTAATAGTAAAACCGTACAGTCTACCATGGGAAGCATCACCCGGGTACAGGTCATATACGAAGATCCGGAAGAAGTGATCCGGCTGCATCCGGAACTTCCGGTATTCGCTGCCGTTCTGGAAGGAAAAAATCTCTACGAGACAGGAAATATCTCCAAAGGGCTTCTCCTGATCGGCAATGAATCCCGGGGCATCCGTCCGGAATTACTGGAGAAGGCTACTCACCGGATCACAATACCCCGAAAAGGCCATGCTGAATCCCTGAATGCGGCTGTCGCCACAGGGATTATTTTGTCGCATCTGGTCTGAACCGGCGATTCAATTTCGCGCTAGCGAAATTGAATCGCCCGGGTAGGCTGCATCCTCCTTACGACGATCGTGGGGATCATCAATACGAGGAAGCAAATGAGGAATGTCCCCCCATTCACCAGCACCAGGTGCCACCATTCCAGCCTGATCACCGCCTTGGAAATAAAATAGGCATCCTCCGGCAGGGTAATAAAGCCATATCGCTGCTGCAGCCAGCCGATCAGCAATCCAAACCCATTGCCAAACGCCATCCCGAACAGCGTAATATAGGCGCCCTGGTATAGAAAGATCTTTTGGATAGAGGCATTCGGAGAACCGATGGCTTTTAAAATGCCGATCATCCGCGTACGTTCCAGCACCAGGATGATCAGACAGGTCACCAGGTTCAGCGTAGCCACGATGATCATGATGATCAGAACAATGACGATCGTCATATCCTGCAGGTTGAGCCAATCGAAGATATTGGGATAGATCTCCTGGATCGTCCGGCTGCCCCAGGCAGCAGGAAGCTGATTGAAAATAAGGGAATTTACCGTGTCGATCTTTCGATAGTCCCGGATAAAGACCTCATAACCGCCGATCTGGTCATCCTGCCAGTTATTCAGCCGTTGAATAAGCTTCAGATCGCTGATGGCGATCAATTTGTCATAATCCTCGATGCCGACCTTAAAGATCCCGGCCACCGTAAGAGACCGCACCCTTGGCTGCCCTCCGCCAGGCTGTATAAAATAAGCCAGTACTTTATCGCCCACCCGGAGCTTCAGCTGACCCGCCGTATAAGTAGACAAATTGATCTCACTACTATAACTGCTGTCGGCAAAACGGAGCCAGCGGCCGCTTTTCAGAAAACCATCCAGGTTGGAAAAATCATATCCCCGCGCCACCCCTTTCAGCAGCACCCCCTCAATACCTTCCCCGCTTCTCAGGATCGCATTCTTGGTGGCAAAGGCCCCCACGCTCAGGACATCCTTATTCGCATGTAATACCTGCAGTACGGTGTCATTCTGGGCCATAGGCGACTCTTCGGCGATGGCAGCCCGGTTGGGAGCGGCATACTGAACACGGATATGGCCCCAGAGACTGAAGATCTTCTGGCTGATGGTGTATTGGAACCCATTTGTAAAAGACAGGGTCAGCAGCATAGCCGCTACACTGATAGCAGTAGCCGTGATCGCCAGTCTTATAATAAACCGGGAAAAAGACCGTTGTCTGTTAAACGCGATACGCCGGGCAATAAAAGCTGCTACATTCAAACGGTCCTGGTTTTATGCCGGCAAATTACTTTTTTATGCTAACATTGTAGTCTCCTTTGGCCGTATTTTATACAGAACGTCTTATAATCCATTTCTCATGAACCGGATCTTTTCCCTTTTTATCGGCTGTTTTATCTCCTGTATGGCTACTGCCATCCCCTTTTCGGGAAAGTCCCAGGCCCCCGATTCCGTTTATTCCGCGTCGATTAAAACGCCCCAGCTGTATATGGCGGGCAACCAGCTGGGCTACCCGATCCTGAAGCTCAACAGCCCCGACCAGCTCGAATTGCATTTTGATGACCTGGACGCCGACGTAAAGAATTATTATTATACCATCCAGCTATGTAATGCCGACTGGACACCGGCTATCGTCAGCGACTTCGACTATATAAAAGGTTTTCCGCAGATCCGCATCGGGAATTATCAGTATTCTTCGGTATCCCTTACCCGCTATACCCATTACCAGGCCACCCTGCCAGACCCCAACTGTATACCCATTCACTCCGGAAATTATTTGCTGAAAGTGTTCCTGGACGGAGATACTTCCAGGCTCGCCTTTACCCGCCGCTTCCTGGTGACGGACAAAAAGGCGAATATCAGCGCCCAGTTTTTGCAGCCCCTGAATATCGAGCTGTCCCATACCTACCAGCGTTTACAGTTCAAAGTGAATACAGCCGGTGTCAACCCCTCCAATCCCCAGGACCAGATCAAAGTGGTCGTAGTCCAGAATTACCGCTGGGACAATGCCATACAGAACGTCAAACCCACCTTTTATATCAACAATATCCTGGATTTTAATAATGACAATGACTTCCTGTTCCCGGGTGGTGCGGAATGGCGCTGGCTGGACCTGCAAAGCTTCCGTTACCAGAGCGACAGGATCCAGAACGCCATCTATGGCAAGGCGTCGACCGAGATCTTTATGAAGCCCGACGCAGAAAGATCGCAGCAAGGATATTATTTTTACAAAGATTATGATGGATTTTATTTTATCCAGACCACGGAAAGCATCAATCCCATCTACCAGACAGATTATGCCAGGGTACACTTCAGCTATGCTCCAAAAGGCAATACCCCCTACCCGGATAAAGATGTATATGTGTTTGGTCAATTCACCGGGGGCGGCTTCAACGATTCCACCCGGATGGTCTTCAATGCTGAAAAAGGAAAATACGAGACCTCCTTCCTGATGAAACAGGGCTATTACAGCTATTCCTATGTCACGATCGATCATGCCGACCCCGACAGGAAAGCCTCCTTCGATCTGACAGAAGGCAATCACCTGGAGACGGAAAATAATTATATGATCCTCGTCTATTACCGGGCGCCGGGAGCAAGGGCGGATGAGCTGGTTGGCATCAACCGGTTTAACAGCCTGAATAAATAGCGGCAACTTATTTTATTATTTATCAGTTAAGTTTCACTACCTTCGCGGCAGGCAAGTCTTATACGACCAGCTCCTGTTGAATCCCCCCAGGGCCGGAAGGCAGCAAGGGTAGATGGTTGAGCGGTGCGATGTAAGTAACTTGCCTTTTTTTATTTCCCCTCCTCCCGGAAATCGTCTCAAAATCAGCTTGATCCCAAGTATACCCCGAAACAAAACTGTCTTATATTTGTTATCTTCGCTATAGCTGGAAAATCACGTCGATTCCTCCGGACACTACTATTAATATTTCCCTGCCAAGAGCCGGGAGCAAAATTTAATTTTTATGAAATTTTTTATTGACACGGCCGACCTGGCGCAAATTAAAGAAGCAAACGATTTAGGAATTCTGGATGGGGTTACCACCAATCCATCCCTCATGGCTAAAGTAGGCATCAAAGGCGAGGCAGCTGTGATGAACCATTATAAAACAATCTGTGAAATAGTTGATGGCGATATCAGCGCTGAAGTAGTCTCTACCGACTTCAAGGAAATCATCGAAGAAGGTAAAAAGCTGCACGCCATCCACCCCAATATTATTGTTAAGGTCCCCATGATCAAGGACGGCGTAAAAGCCATCAAATGGTTTACCGACAACGGGATCAAGACCAACTGTACCCTGGTATTCTCTGCCGGACAGGCAATCCTGGCCGCAAAAGCAGGCGCTGCCTACGTTTCCCCCTTCATCGGAAGGATCGATGACAGCGGCTGGGATGGTGTTCAGCTGATCGAGCAGATCGCCAATATCTACGCCATCCAGGGCTTTGAGACCGAGATCCTGGCAGCTTCGATCCGTAGCGCCCTCCACATCATCCAGTGTGCGGAAGCCGGTGCGGATGTCGTTACCTCCCCGCTGGAGCCGATCTTAGGCTTGCTGAAACATCCTTTAACGGACATTGGCCTGGCTAAATTCCTGGCCGACGCCAAGTCTTTTAAATAAAGAGATCTTCACCTGATTATACTAGCCCCGGGGGACCGGGGCTTTTTTTATGCCCTGACCACAGTTCCTGACGACAGTCCCCTGACCACAGTCCCCCGACTACAATACCCTGGTCGCATCACCCCGGCTACAATCCCCCGGCTACAATCCCCCGGTCGCCCCACACAGGAGCCACTCCATATAATATAATAGACAAATATTTAAATTTTGTACTATTATCGCAGTAGTATTCATCACCATGAGCGACAAGCCCCTTCATTCGGCAGAGCTGGAACACTTATTTCGTACCTATTACAGGTCATTATGCCTCTTATCTTTTAGCCTGGTCAAAGACATGGACGCAGCCAGGGACATCGTACAGGAATTCTTCATCAAATACTGGGAGAAACAGGCCGACCTGCCGCTGCACACCAATTTTGAAGCCTATTCCTATACCGCTATTAAAAACCGGAGCCTTAATTTTATCGCAAAGGCCGGAGTGGCAGCCCGCCATAAGGATCAGCTGGGACAAACACTCTATAATGCAGACACAGATCCGCAACCGGCCGATACCGCTCTCCCCGACGTCCGGGAACGTTACAGGACCCAATTGATACAAGCCCTTGAAAAATTACCGGCCGGGCGCCGTAAAGTGTTCCTGCTCAGCAACGTCGAAGGACTCAAATATGCGGAAATAGCCCAAAAGCTCAACATTTCCATCAATACGGTAAAATCACAGATCAGGAAGGCTTATCTCTTCCTGCGCGATGAATGCAATACCCTGTCCTCCATTATTCTATTATCATTATTGGGAGGATTGTTTTACTTTTTGAATGCCCCCGATCACCCTTTTTCCCTTTTACCTGTCTTTTAAAAGGAACGCCATGAAAAACAAGCGAAAATCACAGATCGATTGGGAACGTATCCACCAATCATTGGAAGGAGACCCCCATCCGCCGGCCCCCGGGAATACCCCCGGTGAGGACGAAGCCATGCTGTTAAAAGAGATCGGAGAACTCCGGTCAGCGGCAGCTCAGCTGGAAGGTTGGGAAGAAGTCAACGTGGAAGACGACTGGGCAAAAGTAAAAGCCCATATCGGCCTTCCTGCCGCAGCGCCTGTTATTCCTCTATGGCGTAAAACTGCACGTTATGCAGCCATTATTGCCTTGCCCCTGGCGATGGCAGGAGCCCTCTGGCTGTTTATAAAACATCGCCGGGCCGTACCCGGCCGGCTCCCCATTGCCTACACGACCCTGCAGACAGCCAAAGGACAGCAACCGCTCCGGGTCACCCTTTCGGACGGTAGTACCGTTTGGCTAAATGCCGGCTCCAGCTTGCGTTACCCTTCCGTTTTTACCGGCACGGCAAGGGAAGTAGAAATGGCGGGAGAAGCCTCCTTTTCCATCACCCCCAATGCCCGACAGCCGTTTATCGCAAAAACAAACGACCTGCAGGTCCTGGTATTAGGCACGCTCTTCAATATCAACGCTTACAATGAAAATATAGTGACCACCCTGGTCTCCGGAAAAATAGCGGTCAGCCTTCCCGGCGGCCACCACGACCTTCCCGGCCGCCAGCACGACGACCAGCAGGCACAACAGATCCCTGAACAACCCCTGATCCCGGGACAGCAGGCCATTTATAACAGCCGCACCGGAAGCCTGACCATCAACACCGTTGACCCGCAATATACCCTGGCCTGGCAGCATGGCCAGCTGGCCTTTTCTAATATGCCGCTGTCCGACCTCCTGCAGCAGCTGGGCAGGCTCTACAATTATGAGATCATCTTCCGGAACGAAAAATGGACGACTCAACATTACAACGTCCCCCTGATGCCCCGGCCGGAGACAATAATACCCTTATTGGAATTGATAAAATCGACCCTGTCACAACCCATTCATTTTGAAATCGACTCCGTAAAAAGGAATATTACGGTCGAATAAGATCAGCTATAATATGAATAAGTATTGATCTGTTTTGAATAGTTTTATATAGTTTTTTTGTTATATTTATATAAAACCTGACTGTCAGCATAAAGACGTCCATATTAGGATTAGCAGCCTCATTGATTTGTTCTTTTTCGGCCCCCGTCGTAATCGCACAAATAACTCCGCCTTCTCCCGGGATCACGCTTACCATAAACCGGCAACCCATCACGGCCGTTTTGCAAATGCTCAGCGAAAGAACAGGCGCCCGGTTCTTTTATAACATAGATGAGCTGAAAAAGATCCCCCCGGTCACCATCCGGGCAGATCAGGAGACAATAGATAATATACTCGTACAATTATTTAAAGGGAAGGGATTTCATTACCACTTTGCCAATGGTATGATCGTTATCACGCCGGATAAGGCTCCGGAAAGCGGTTCTCCGGCAATAGAGCTAAGTGGCAGGGTCTCGGATTATAATGATCAGCCCCTGCAGCAGGCCAGTGTCATAGAAACAGCAACAGGCAAAGGCGTGCGGACCAATGAGGATGGATACTTCAAACTATCCGCCACCAGCCGCTCCACCTTGCGGGCCTCCTACCTGGGCATGCAATCGACGATCGTCCCCGTCAACGGCCAATCCTTTGTATATATAAAGCTGCCGCCCTCCGACGCCTCCATGGACGAAGTCGTAGTGAATGGTTATACCACCCTGGAGCAACAACATTCTGCCGCTGCTATAACTACCATTAAGGGTTCCAGCCTGGAAAGAGCAGACCTGTTCACCGTCGATAATATGCTCCAGGGAAAAGTACCGGGACTGAATATTAACAGGAACAGCACACAACCCGGCGCAGCCCCCAAGATAAGGCTCCGCGGTACGGCTACCCTGCTGGGCGACAGAGAACCCGTCTGGGTGATCGACGGCATCATTACGGACCCGCCTGTAAAGCTGGCGGCGGGGGACATCAATTCACTGGATAATGTGAACTTGCTGAGCACCGCGGTCATTGGCCTCAACCCGCAGGACATCGAACGGATCGATGTATTGAAAGATGCTGCCGCCACGGCGCTCTACGGAGTGAACGGAGGTAACGGAGTCATCGTGGTCACCACCAAAAAAGGAGCCTTCCGTCAGCCGCCGAAACTGACGTATTCCCAAATGACCAATATCGTACTGGCTCCCTCTTACCATCGCTTCAACCTGATGAATGGAGAGGAGAGGAGGGCCCTGTCCAAAGAGATCATCGACGATCATCTCACCTACTTCAATGATATCCTTCCTGCTGCCAGCTTCGATCGCGCTTACCTGGACTATACGCAAAAAACGATCACCCCCGAAGAATATGCCCGGCAGGAACAGCTTAATTCGACGATCAACACGGATTGGTTCGACCTGCTCTTCCATAATGGGGTCAACCAGGCTTACAATCTATCTGTAAAAGGCGGCGGCCCCGCAATGGCGTATTATGGCTCCCTGGGATATGGCAGCCAGGACGGTCCGGCCATTTTTACCCATGCCCGGCGTTATTCCAGCCTCCTGCACCTGGATAGCCGCCCCGCCCCGCACCTGCAAATAGGACTCAAACTTTCCAGCTCCCTTAACAAAGGAGAGTACCCCTACCAGGCCGACCCTTTCCAATATGCGTACCAGACCGCCAGGAGCCTTCCTTTTGCCATCAATGGCCAAAGACAGTATTACGTGCCCTCTTCATTTGGACCGAATGAGAGCATTCTTGGTTTCCCCGTGCAGCCGGATCAGCTCGCCGGATTTAATATAATGACGGAATTGGAGAACAGCCGCAATACGGTGGAAGTGAGATCCTATGATGCGGTGATGAACGCAGACTGGAAACCGGGGAAACATTTTCAGGTACACGGCCTCTATGGATGGGCAGCGTCCACCTCGCAGAACGCCAGTCATGCGGGCGAGAATACCTGGTACATCGCCGAAAAATATCGCACCTTCCTGGCCGCCGGCCAGCCCTTTACAGATGGAATGAAAGCGAGCATTATCCTTCCCGGCGGCGGGGAATACCAGGAGACGGCGGTATCGCGTCATGCCTATACCATCCGCCATTCACTGGATTATACGATCACGAAAGGCCCCCATTATATCCAGGCGATCGCCGGCAATGAATGGCGCCAAACCCGATACGACACAAAAAAAATGTTTATCCTCGGCTATTACCCCGAAGTCGGAAAAACAGCCTTCCCTCCCCCGGAAAATGAATACCCTTTATATAACGCATTTTTTGCCACCGGTGATCACCTGCCATCGGAAAATAGCTACGACCTCTATCGCCAGCTTAGCTGGTACGGCATGCTCGTTTATACTTTCAGAGACCGTTATACGCTTAACGGGAACGCCCGCCAGGATGGCTCCAACAGTTTTTCCGGCGATAACGGCAATGCCTTTCAGCGAACCTGGTCGGCCGCCTTTCGCTGGGGCATATCCGAAGAGCCCTGGTTTCCTGCCGGTAAAAACCCGGGGCGGCTCGCACTCCGGCTTTCCTATGGCTACAACGACGGTATGCCGGAGACCCTATCACCCAGGCTCACCATTACCCCGCCTGTGACAGATCCTGTCTCCGGGCAACAGCAGGCTACTGTTGCCAGCTTTGCCAACCCTGCCCTGCATTGGGAAAAGACCCGCACCCTCAACGGCGGTTTCGATTTCTCTCTTTTTCACAACCGGCTCTACGGTACGGCAGAAGCCTATTATAAGCAAAGCACCGGCCTGGCGGCGCCGATAGACGTTCCCGAGACGAACGGCGTCAGCAGCTTCACCCTTAACCGGGCCGACCTCGTCAATTACGGATATGAAGCCGCCCTGCACTGGCGGATCATAGAACATAAGAGCTGGAGCTGGGATGTGGGCGCCAACCTCTCTTTCAACTATACCCGCACCGGCCGTACGAACTATACCGACCCGGGTTATATTGGCAACCAGCAAAATTACCTGGACGGCAATATCATTAAATCGGGAACAGACCCCAATACCCTGTATGCCTATAAATTCACCGGGCTGGATGGACAGGGACTTCCCACCTTTCACGGGATCTATGACCGGGACTATGCCGTTCGACCCTCCGTACAGGAATATTATGCCAATATCTTTGTTCCGACAGGCTCCCGCCTTCCCGCTTTTGACGGCAGCTTTACTACCGGCTTCCGGTACCGGCGCTGGAGCCTTTCAGCCGTGTTCCTGGTCAAGCTGGGTTACCGCCAGCGCCTGGTCAACCTATACGGGGAAGCAGGGTTTACCCCCAACGCCTTCGAAAATGCATCCAGGGATATAACACAACGCTGGTCTCACCCGGGTGATGAAAAACGGACGAATATTCCGGCCCTTAGCGACCAAAGAGGTTTCATGGTCTATGACCTGCTCACCACCAATACCATTCAATACATGCCATGGGCCCCCGCCATGCGGTCCGCCCTGCTCGCTTCCACACCGCTTTACCTCATGTCCACCCAACTCTGGGACATGTATAACCAAAGCGATATCCGAACCGTAAATGCCGGCCACGTCCGCCTGTCTTCCCTGGCTTTACAATACACCCTGTGCCGTAACAGCAAAAAATATTTTTTCAGCAATATATCCGGACATATACAAGGCAACGACCTGCTCCTGATCGCCAACCGCCGCTTTCAGGGGCAGGACCCTGAACTGGCATCCGGCAGCATGCCCCGTCTGCCGTCCGTAACGCTGGGATTGGATCTTACCTATTAGCAGGGAACGTAAGCTCTATCCGGCAAAAAAAAGCAAAAATTAACGGATGAAACAGATTATATCAATATTGTTCTTTATCAGTTGTCTGCCGGCTTGTAAAAAATACCTGCAGGCAGCCCCCGATAATGGAATAATACCGGAGACAGTAGCTGATTATACCACCTTGCTCAATGGCGAAGGCTGGGGTAAAATGGTATCCCTGCCGGATGGGGCGCCCCAATTCTTCTTTCTCGACATGCTGACGGAAGACGTCGGCGAAAAAGCCTCCGGAGATCCGGTCGGTGAAAAAGCCGATTACTCCGCTTTTTACACCTGGCAGAACCAGTACGACTTTCAACGCGACGCCAAACATACTCCCTCCTCTCTTTTGAACGATACCTGGCAGGGCTTGTACCGGATCGTACAGACCTGCAATATCATCCTGGCCGCAGGAGATAAAATGAAAGGAGACCCGGGAGAACGGCAATTCCTGGTGGGTGACGCGCATTTTTCCAGGGCCCTGGCCTATTACTTCCTGGTAAATATATGGGGCCGGCCTTATGACCCCGCTAACCCGGACGATCCCATGGGCGTGCCTCTTAAAACCAGCCCTGACATAGGGACCGCCGGTTTCCCAAGGCAATCCGTAACCGCAGTATACCAGCTGATGCTAAGCGACCTGGAAGAAGCGGAAACGAATATTAAAACATCCGGCCTCTCCCGTAAAAGTATCTTTCATTACTCGCCGGAAGCTATTTACCTGCTGCGTTCACGTTTACACCTCTATCAACAGGACTGGGAACAGACAGTCACTTACGCCGGCAAATGCCTCGATAACAAATCAGGCCTCTATGACATCACCCATGTGGACTATTCCGGTTATGCTGACTTTTTTGATCCGGCAGACAACCCGGAAGTGATCTATACCTTCAACAACACGGTTACCACGGGATCGGTAACTATTTTCGGAGACGTCTATAATTATTGTTTCCGCATCAGCCCGGATTTACAAAACAGCTATGACCCCGCCGATCAGCGTTCACCCGCTTATTTCGAGAACTATGATTCCCTCCTGATGCCGGAGACCTTCGATCCATATTATGCTCCGGCCTCTCATTACCGCTTTTGTTTCCGTACGGCAGAAGCCTACCTCAACAGGGCGGAAGCCAATGCACACCTGGGTAACCTGGCGGCTGCGCTTGCCGATCTCAACAGGCTCCGCCGGAACCGGATAAATGCCGCCGCCGATCTGGCTGTTACAGATAAAGACAGCCTGCTGGAACAGATCCTGCTGGAACGAAGAAAGGAATTGCCTTTCCAGCTGCACCACTGGTTTGACCTGCGCCGCACCGGCATGCCGGAACTTACTCATTATTTCACCCCCGTGACAAACGGAGCGCCCCAGCCCCGTCAAAAATTTGTACTCCATAAAAAAGATCCCGGTTATACGCTGGAAATCCCTGAACCGGCACTCGCTTCCGATCCGTCCCTCAAACCATTAGGACTTCCCGTCCGGTCACCTGAATAATTTTTTCAAAAGGCTGTTATTACAGGCACCCTTTCTCCGGCGGCCCTGTCATGCTATTGTACATTTTGCGCATGAACAACCAAAACATTATCAACGTATGCATCTAAACTGTAGAGAAAAGAACCTACGGCCCGGGCGGCCATTGTCAGCAGGTTCCCGGGGGAGCAGGATTGTCATCGTCCTTACACTGCTTTCCTGCACGTATTTTCAGGCGGTTGCCGGACCAGGAAAGACTGCCGCCCCGTCAAAACGATCATCAGCCGAAACAGCCCTGCGATCGATCTCCGGAAATATACCGGTCATTACCCCGGATACCTCCGGACTCGTCTCCGGAAAAGTAACGGATGAAAAAGGCGAGCCTTTGCAGGGAGTTACGGTAAAAGCGGTAAAGAGCAGAACAACGGTGGTCACCGATGCCGCCGGACATTATGCCATTCGTGCTTCCGCCGATGATAAGCTCACCTTTACCTCTATCGGTTACGCCACGATTGAAAAGAGTATTAAGGCAGGCCAACCCCTGAACCTGACCATGACGCTTGCCGCCAAAGGCCTGAATGAAGTCGTGGTCACCGGCTTTCAACAGATCGACAAAAAGAAATTCTCCGGGGCCGCGGTGAAGCTGAAAGGAGATGAGATCAAAATGGACGGAGCGACCGATGTCAGCCGCATGCTGGAAGGCAGGGCCGCCGGTGTATCCGTGCAGAACGTCTCCGGCACCTTCGGGTCGGCCCCGAAAGTGCGCATCAGAGGCGTCACCTCCCTCACCGGTGAGAACAAGCCGCTCTGGGTAGTAGACGGTATCGTGCTCGAAGATGTGATCGACGTCACCAACAATCAGCTGTCCAGCGGGGACGCCTCCACGCTGCTGGCCTCCTCCGTGGCGGGGTTGAATATGAACGATATCGAAGATCTCTATATCCTTAAAGATGCGGCGGCCACCGCCCTGTACGGGGCAAGGGCCATGAACGGGGTCGTGGTGATCAATACCAAAAAAGGCCGCGCAGGCAGAATGGTGGTTAATTATACCGCCAACATCAGCTCACAGCTGAGGCCCAGCTACCGCAACTTCAATATCATGAACTCCTCGGAGCAGATGTCCGTCTATGCCGAAATGTACCGGAAGGGCATGCTGAACCTGGCAGATGTAGGCAACCAGCCAAATAAAGGCGTATTTGGAAAAATGTATGACGAGCTGCAGACCGTCGATCCGGCCACCGGTAAATTCGAGCTGGAAAATACGCCTTCGGCAAGACAGGCTTTCCTGCAACGATACGCCGGTGTCAACACGGACTGGTTTCACATCCTCTTTAACAATTCCCTGATCCAGGAACATTCCCTGAGCCTTTCAGGCGGATCCGATAAAATGCAATCCTATTTCTCTGCCAGCTTTTATGACGACAACGGATGGACCATTGCCGACAAGGTTAAACGATACACCTTCAACTCGCAAAATACCTACATCTTCTCCAATAAGGTGACAGGAGGTTTTATAGCTACCGGCTCCGTAAGGCAGCAGCAGGCCCCGGGCACCCTCAACCGGACCGTCGATTCCTATTTTGGTAAAATGAGCAGGGACTTCGATATCAATCCCTATAACTACGCCCTCAATACCAGCCGTGCGCTGACGCCCTATGACCGGGACGGCAGCCTGGAATATTTCACCATGAACTATGCCCCCTTCAATATCATCAATGAGGTTCGGAACAATCAACTAAGATTATCAGTAGTGGATGTGAAGCTGGCGGCCAACCTGTCCTATAAGATCACCCCGCATTTCCGCTACGAATTCCTCGGCGCCATCCGCTATGCAAAGACCAGCCAGGAAGACCTGGTCAACGAAAATTCCAACAGGGCAAATGCCTACCGGGCTACGATCAACCAGGTCATCAGCAGCAACAACCGGTTCCTGTACACAGACCCGGACCTCCCGAACTCGCTGCCCCAGATCATCCTTCCCGCAGGCGGTTTCTACAACCGGACTGAAAATTCCCTTACCAACTACAATTTCAGGAATAGCCTCACCTATGCACAAAGCTTCGGCAAACATGACCTGAACATCCTGGCCGGACAGGAAATAAAATATGCCAACAGGCAGAACGCCTTCAATACCGGTTATGGCTATCAATATGGCTATGGCGGCACGGCAATTATCGATTACCTCGCCTTCAAGCAGGCCACGGAAGCCAATAATCCCTATTACGGTATGGGAATGACCTATGACCGGTATGCCTCCTTTTTTACGACGGCGGGATACACTTTTGACAAGCGCTTGAATTTCGTCGGCGCCATGCGGTATGACGGCTCCAATCAATTGGGCAAATCGCCCACCGCCCGCTGGCTCCCCACCTGGAGCCTTAGCGGCGCCTGGAACATGGACCAGGAAAATTTCATTCGTTCCATCAGCAGCATCAGCTATCTCAAGCTGCGGGCCAGCTATGGACTGACAGCCAGCATGGGCAGCGCCACCAACTCCTCCATCGTATTGAAACCCCAGACCACCGTCCGCCCCTATGCCAATGAGATAGAATCGGGCATCTATATCCAGGACCTGGAAAATTCCGACCTCACCTGGGAAAAACAATACTCTACCAACCTGGGCGTCGATGCCGGCTTCTTCGACAGCCGCCTCAACATAACCGTCGATGCTTATAAAAAGAAAGGTTTCGACCTGATCGCCGGCATCCGAACATCCGGGATAGGAGGGCAGTATATCAAACAGGCGAATTATGCGAACCTGGACACCAAGGGGGCGGAACTAACCATCGGAGGGGAGATCATCAGGCACAAGGACTGGGGCTGGAAAACCAATCTCACCGTTGGTTATAACAAGGATAAGATCACCAACGCTAAAAATCAGCCGATCATCTTTGATATGATCGTGCCGGAGGGCGGCAACAAGCAAGGCTACCCCGTCAATGGCCTCTTCTCCCTCGACTTCAAAGGACTGGAGCATGACACGGGGATTCCCAACTTCGTGAACGAACAAGGTGAGGTCAGCCGGGGTGTCAACCTCCAGGACGTGGAAACCAAATACCTGAGATACGTGGGGCCCGTGGATCCGCCCGTTAACGGGGGCTTTTCCAATACCTTCCGCTACAAATCCCTCTCCCTGAATGTGCTGCTCACCTATCAGGCAGGCAATAAGATCCGGCTCAACAACGTGTTCAGCCCGACCTATTCCGACCTGAACGCCATGCCCAAAGAGTTTGCCGACAGATGGACCCTGCCCGGTGATGAAAAAAAGACGAACATCCCCTCCATCATGGATGCCCTGACCAATTACAGGATCGGCAGCGACTATCCCTACAATAACTACAATTACTCTTCGGCGCGAATAGCGGACGGCGGATTTGTCCGGTTGAAATATGTGGCGCTTACCTATACGTTACCGGCAGCACTGGCAAATAAGGCAGGGATGACCAACCTTTCCCTGACCGTATCGGCAAGCAATCTCTGGCTGATCTATTCCGATAAAAAGTTGAAAGGGCAGGACCCGGAATTCTTTAATGCCGGCGGCGTAGCACAGCCCCTGCAAAGGCAATTGGTCGCCTCTCTGAAAGTGATATTTTAAGCAATCAAAAGGAAACTAAACATGATACAATATATCGTAGAAAAAAACAAGCTGTTGATGAACCTGTTAGTGGCCGGCAGCTTTTTACTGGCGACCAGCCTCCTGGCAGGATGTTCGAAATACCTGGAGCAGCAGCCTGATAACAGAACGGACCTCGACACACCGGAAAAGGTCTCCCAGTTATTGACCTCGGCTTACCCCAGCAATGACTACATCACCTTTTGCGAAGCGCTGTCCGATAATTCCGCCGACAGGGAAAGGGCCGCACACAGCGGGGCAGGGGACCTTCGGGTGAATGAAGACATCTATCATTTTAAAGATCTGACCAGCACTGCGGAGGGATCATCGGACGTTTACTGGCAGAGCTGTTACACCGCCATCGCCGCCGCCAACCAGGCCCTTCAGGCATGTAACACGGCTGCTAATCCGGCAGCGTATAGCGCCAGCAAAGGAGAGGCCCTGCTGGCGAGGGCCTATGCACATTTTATGCTCGTTACTTTTTTTTCAAAAGTATACGATCCGGCGACAGCCGCTTCTGATCCGGGCATACCGTACGTAACGAGTCCGGAAACGACATTGTACAAGCAATACGATAGAAAAACGGTGAGTTATGTCTACGACATGATCGAAAAGGATATCACGCAGGGAATCCCATTGCTCGACGATAAATCCTACCAGGTCCCTGCCTATCGTTTTACAAAAGCAGCGGGCCATGCTTTCGCGGCACGTTTCTATCTGTTCAAACAACAGTACGACTCCGTGATCAAACATGCCAGTTTGGTTTTCCCCGATAATAATTTTGCCCCGAACCTCCGGCAGCTGAATGGCAGCCTGGCTTCCCAGTCACAGGATGCAAGAGTAGCGGATTATACCAAATCGACGGAAAAGGCCAACCTCCTGTTGGCAACGACCAGTTCTGCCTGGGGGGGCTTCAGGGGCTGGTTTCTATACCGGTATGGCTTGACATATGACCTGCTGATCCAGCTCTTTTACTCCGGGAGTGTGGCGGGTGGAAGTTTAAAATACGATGCATTTCCATGGGGCAACAATCTGAATGACTGCGGTATTTATAAGTTCAAGGAGGATTTTATCTATACCAGCGCCAACGTAGGGAACGCTTATATTTTCGTGCCTTTATTAACGGCGGAAGAAGCGCTGTTCAACAGGGCCGAGGCCTATGCGCTCTCCGGTCAATATGATCTGTCGATGAATGACCTCAACGTCTTTATCAGCAAGCGTATTGATGGTTATGACGCCGGAACCAATAACCTGACAGCGGCAAAGGTCACCGATTATTACCAGACAGGTGATCCCAAACAGGCGCTGATCGAAACGATCCTCGATTTCAAAAGATCGGAATTTGTGCAGGAAGGCATGCGCTGGCTGGATATCCTGCGCTACAAATTACCTGTTACCCATAAGGATAATCTGAACGGGGATATCGCCACGACAGTGCTGCAGGCCAATGACCCCCGCAGGGTGCTGCAAATACCCCAGTCGGCGCAATTTGCCGGTATAACCGCTAACCCCCGTTGATCACTTACTACAAAATTCATCGACAATGAAAAATAATAAGCTGCTTATTTTATTCTTGATCATAGGATGTTCGGTTGCCTGTTCGAAAAAAGACGATCTCGGCAAGCCCCTCACCGGCCTTGGCGGCGATACCTGGGCGAGCGGTCCTATCGACAAATGGCTGTATGATTCCCTCGTCGTTCCGGATAATATCGAAGTGAAATACAAATGGGACCAGTCTTTATTCGATATGGTCTACACGCTGGTGCCCCCGAAAGAGGAAAAGGTCATTCCGGCCATGCGGGATGTCATTCAGTTTTGGATCAAGCCGTATAATGCGGAGGCAGGTGACAGCGGCCTGTTCATGAAAAACTACGCTCCCAAACAGCTGGTCTTATCAGGATCGATCGCTATCGACCCCGCCGGTCAGGCCGTAGCGGGGCTGGCGGAAGGGGGACTTCAGATCCTGCTTTTCGGGATCAATGATTTCGTCCCGGACGATTACGGATCCGTAGCCGATATGGCGCATCTTATTCACCATGAATTTACCCATATCCTGAATCAAAAAAAAGCTTACCCGACGGCCTATAATTTAGTTACCCCATCCGGATATACCGGTGACTGGACGGTCACCCAGGACAACCCCTGGACATTGGGGTTTGTGTCCAACTATTCAAGGAAGGCGCCGGGAGAGGATATTGCAGAGCTTGTCTCCACCATGCTGGTAATGGGGAGGCACGCATATGATTCGGCTCTTTATCATCCCTACCCGCTTTTCCCGGATAGCCTGAATAATGACGATGGCATCAGCAAACTGAGACAGAAAGAGCAGATAGTAGTACAGTATTTCAACGACAGCTACCACCTCGACTTCTATAGCTTACAGACACGGGTGCAGGCGGCGATTACTGCACTGACTACCCCTTAGTACAACAGTCAGTAAATCAGCAATAATACAGTCAGCAAACCAACAAAACCCTCCCGCTAAATTTTCCAGATCCCAAATCACTTAAAAATGAACAAATACATACTAATTGCATTGATGATAACGACAGGACTTGCTGCCTGCCGCAAGAACAATGATGCCTCGGTATTTAGCCAAACTCCCGATGAAAGGCTGAATGCCGTCTTATCCGCCGACTCCGCTATACTGGTCAGCGCGCCGTATGGCTGGAGGGCTACGATCATCCCGGACAGCACAATGACGGACAGCGCCTATTACTGCTGGTTCCGCTTTACGGACAGCAACAGGGTCATCTCCAGGATGAACGCGAAGCCTGCCCTGGCCAGCAGCTACCGGTTAAAAGCCCTGCAGCAGCCGGAGCTGATCTTCGATACCTATACCTACCTGCATGACCTTGCCAACCCGGATGCCTTAGTACCCGGCGCTACATCCGGACACGGGCTGTACGCTGATTTCGAATTCGAGATGAGGCAGACTACGGCAGACAGCCTGGTGTTGATAGGGAAGTACAATGGTATGCCGGTCAATTTTTATAAGGCGACGGACAAGGATTCCGCCAACACCGCCGCTTTATGGCTCGCTACACGTAATCCATTTGTAGGAGTTTATGCCGCCTCCGGAACGATCACCTTGTTCGCCACCACCATTGCGGCAGGAACAATAGCCGCGGTCAGGAATATTTCATCGTTCGTGTCGGCGCCACGATTATCCCTGAATTCTATAAGCCTTCCCTATGCGGATTTATTCCCCTGGCAATACAAGATCACCATCGATCTCGCTACTAACCAGGTTACGTCCGTTGTTCCCGATGAGAACATGACTGACGGGATCATGCCCGGCTCTTTTAAGCTCCTGGATGTGACCTTAGATGCCACTCTCAAGAAATTCTTTCTAAAATCACAATATACTAATACAGCGGGAAATGAACGGATCGTCGAAGAGACCTTTACGATGTTGCAGTGACCTGCCCTTTTCGTGTTCTGACAGGCTTTGCAACGTCTGGCCTGTTCTTGCCATGCGGCGACCGGTTCTTGCCATGCAATAAAGTATCTCTGCTATCAATGACTTAACCTTATAATATTATGCTTGCCGAAATTTCTATTTACCCGAATCCTTTTCATTATTTCATTAACATTGAAATGACATCCCCGGATAAAAGACATGTTATCATTTCGCTGACGGATCAACAAAATTCAAAGCTCATCCGGCTGATGGGAGTGGGGCTGAATGAAGGCGGAAATAAAATACCTATTGTAGGCCTGCATTCTTTAGCGAATGGAGATTATCAACTTACTATTAAGAATACGCGGGCAGAGTTGATCTATGAAATAATGCTGCTCAAAAGATAGAAAGTCCTTTAAAAATAATACCGCTATGCGCAAAAAAAGAAGAACCCATCCCGGTGTAATAATTATCAGCGTAATTGGATTGATCTTATCCTTTCTATGTCTGATGGGCTTATGGAAAGTAGCGGAGCTGCTGGTTAAGATCTTTTAAAAAAAGGGCCTTGTAAAAACAAGGCCCTTAACCAAAACGACAGAATAAGGTATAATAGCTATGCGCCTCTTCTGCATATATGACAGGCATAATCAAAAAAGGGTGCCTGCAATCTCCTTGCAGCGGGAATAAAAGAATCCCGGTCTCCTCCCGAAAAGTCCCATTCTGGAAAATCCTCCATTGAAAAAGTTTTAAAAAATATTCGGAATTAATTCCTGAATTTTAATTCAGCAAAGCTCACCACGCTGTCAATCTTAGCAGCGCACAATGATGAGTCTAATGTTTTTGTGACCTCCTACACTAATGTCACAAATCCTTGCTGGTTTAATGGTTGATAATATAATTTTCAAAACTTTGCGCCTCAGAACCACAAAAAGTTGTATTTTCCGTAAGAGAAATAACTTGCAAGAAAGAACAAACCATATGCTCCCGCCCCGCCCGGTCTTTTATCCGGCGCATCCTGCTCTGGCGGATTGGGTAAAGCACATCATGATTTTTGAGGTCAGCTTTACTAAAGGGATGAACCACGCCAGCCCTTTTCCTCCTACGCCCCAGAACAGCATCCATTTCTATCCCGGCGATCCTATGGATATACAACCCCGGATTGACGGAAAATGGGAACGGTCCCCCGACAGCATTATCGTCGGTCCGCAGGTGAACCGCATCAATCTCAGGATGGGGCTACATCATATCATTGTTTCCGTGGTCTTCCAGCCGGGAGGTCTATACAGATGGCTTGGCATCCCCTTAACCGAACTATATGACACTTCTTATGATACAGCTCTGCTTATCGGACCGTCCGTCAGGGAGGTCAATGAACAATTGCGGTCAGCCACGTCCCATGCAGCCCTGAAACACATCGTCGAAACCTTCCTGCTGAAAAGGGCGCCTGTAAAAGCGGGCTTCAGGCCATTCGAGGAAGCCATGGCGGCCCTGATCCGCGGTAATGGACAGCTGTCCATCGATAAGGCCGCTTCTATTTCCTGTCTCAGCAGGCGGCAGTTCGAAAGGGTATCAATGCAATTATTAGGGTATTCGCCCAAGTTATACGCCAGGATCATCCGGTTCTCACACGCTTTCCGGCTAAAAGAACAGTTTCCCGATCTGAGCTGGACAGATGTCACCCATCAGGCAGGATACTTTGATCAGATGCACATGATCCGCGACTTTAAACAGTTCGCCGGTGTAAACCCTTCAGTGATTTTGCGCGAGCTCGAACGCTCTCCGCTGGCCAACTTCCAGAACGTAAAACTATAATGTCGCATTTGTACTATTCCGGCAAGCCAAGCTGGTTTAGCTTTGACAGTAAAAAAACGATGAAACAGTTTTCCTTTATTGCTATTCTCGCTTTGATAGGATTAATTACAAAGGCCCAGGACAGGGGCGCGGATTCCTCCGCTATCGAAAAACAGGTAGATGCATTCTTCGCCAGTTGGAACCGGCATGACTTCAGTGACATGGAGACCTACATTACGCCGGACTGCGACTGGGTAAACATCGTTGGTCTCTGGTGGAAGGATAGTAAACAGGTGAAATTTGCCCACCAGTTCTACCATGACCGGATGTTCAGGAATACCCCCTCGTCAAAAAAGAGCATTACCATCAGTTTTCTCTCTTCCGACGTAGCCCTTGTCCACCTGCTAAGTCATATCGGAACATTCACAGCACCTAATGAACAAGTGATGCCCGAGGCGGATGACCTGGCGACACTCATCTACGTAAAGAAAGGCGAAAAATGGCTCTTGCGTGCCGGCGAGAACGTTGTAGTAAATCCTGCCGCGCAACAATTCGACCCTGTTAAACAGATGCCAAAATAACAAGCACCCGCTTTCTCTTACCTGCCGTAAGATTTTAATTTTCCAGTTTTGTTAGCGGTTCGGGCTTTTTATCAATTCCAAACACCATTCATTTCTGTCAATATAATAGGTTTCCCCGCCGTAACTATAATAGTATGTTCGTGCTGCGCCATAAAGCCGCCCTTATTTCCAACCATTGTCCACCCGTCATTCAGGGTTTCAGCATAAGTTGATGCGGTTGAAATAAATGTTTCAATGGCAACGACAGCGTTTTTCCTAAACCTTGTTAAGTTAAATCGGTTCCTATAATTTGCTATTTCGCTTGGTTCTTCGTGAAGGCTTCTGCCTATGCCGTGTCCTGTCAGGTTTTTAATTACTTTGTAACCACGTTTCTTAGCCTCCGTTTCAATCAGATGTCCTATATCTGAAATGAGAACACCGCCTTTTATGTTATTGATCGCTTTATGCAAAATCTGTTTTGAAGCGTCTATGAGTTTTTGATGTTGGTTAATGTCTTCCCCCAGCACAAACGAGTTGCCATTGTCCGACCAAAAACCGTCAAGTTCGGCTGAAACGTCTACATTAACTAAATCGCCTTCTTTCAGTATTCTGCTGTCGGACGGAATACCGTGACAAAACTCATTGTTTACACTAATACAAGTCCAACCCGGAAAACCATAGGTTAGGTATGGGGCAGATTTTGCCCCGAAATCCAGGAGGATCTTTGCCCCATAGTTGTCTAATTCCTTTGTTGTCATACCGGGTTGAGCATAGTTTCTCATTTCTTTTAAGGTGTGGGCAACGGCTTCACTTGCCTTTTTCATCCCGATCAGCTCAGTCTCTTTTGTTATTGACATATTCGTTTTTGTCTTTTTATTCGTTTGTTTGGACTGCCGTCATACCTTGACTGCTAACCCTCAAATATACGTAAACTATAAAAAGTTTTCCACGCATGCCTTTTTTCGCTCAAAAACACCCGGATAGACAGTGAAAATAAAAATATATTTAATTTGATGCCAGTTACTATATTTAAATTCCATTTTTCGCGTTTATACCTACCATTTATCTATATTTTATGAAAAAAATACTCATGCCCTTTATTTTGCTGACCATTCTTATTATGGCCGGCTGCAAAAAAACTAATTCTACAGATAATTCATCTGAAGTACAGGCATCTTCATTTGGAAATTTGACTTTTGACGCTTATGATTATGGCGCTGTACAATTCTTCTCATCATTCGATACCTCCTTCAAGACCCCATTGCCACAATATTCCATGAGCGCAGCCCAGATCAAAAATGTCGATTTGATGTTCATATATAATACAGATCAGTTTCAACCGGGTTTCATTGATCCCGTCACTGCCTCAAAACATTGGTATTGGGATGATTATTATTCCCCATGGCTGGACTCATCTGTCCAAACAAATTTTTATATTACTACTTTGGACGTGGAAAGCTTTAATGCCGCCGGGAAGAATCCTTCTTTACTTAGTAGTTACTTTAAAGATAGTACGAAGGTTCGCCTTGCTCCGAACCCTGTATTCCCCGCAGGGACCTGTATCGGCGGCAGGTTGGATGCGGCTAGCAACGATCCTGTTTTCGGAATCGATACCCATCTGGCAAAAGACGAGATTTTCGGATTTAAGAACGTGAAGTCAGGGAAAGTAGGGTTAATTCATATCAGCCCAAATCAGGAGAATGGTTGGCCCGCACCTATAATGGATCACAATACTAAAGTGGATATTGTGAAAGAGAAATAGAACAACTTTATAGAAAAGCCTGGTTCCGGAGAACCAGGCTTTTCCAATGGAAGGATCATTTTCCGGGATTGGAAGGATCCTTTTCCGGGATTGGAACGATCATTTTCCCGGATTGGAACGATGCAAATCTTTCAAATTCCGGATTCTTCCGTTCATGGTAATGTATTCACCTTCTTTTAATTGTAAATTTTGGCCGCTGGAGGCGTCTATCGATCCATTCGGATGTATCGTCGTCTGATTGACAAGCGTAATATCCTTTTTGACGAGTTTCCTGTGACCGTTATTTACTTCTATCAGTTTACCATGTTTCATCATGATATACACCTTCGGAGAATGATTCCGCGGTTTATTTTTTGGCTGAGCTGACAGGGCCAGGGAAAAAGAAGAAATAATAACGAAAAGAGTAAGTTTTTTCATATTGGTCATATTAGGGTACTGAATGATACGCCGCCCGCTTTATTACGGTTTTTAAACGTATCTGTGAAAAGGAGTATATAGGTTTTTTACTAAGGTGTAAAAACGATTACCCGACCAGGTATATTATCCCGGAAGTCAATTTTATCTTCCCATAGGCCCCGTCAACCGTATTTATTACATTTGTATCATACGAAAATCAAAGTAGTATGAAAATCAAAGCAATTATAACCGGGACAACGGGCATGGTCGGGGAAGGCGTCCTGCTCGAATGCCTGGACCATCCCGATATAGAACAGATTTTGGTCATCAATCGCAGGCCGGGAGGAATATCCCACCCAAAACTGCGCGAAATTATTCATACTGATTTTTTTAATCTGGCTCCCATTGAAACACAATTGGCGGGATACAACGCCTGCTTTTTCTGCCTGGGCATCTCATCCGTCGGTTTGAGCAAGGAGGAATATAAACACATTACGTATGATCTCACACTCAACGTGGGACAGCTTTTAGCCAAACTGAACCCGGAAATGACCTTTTGTTACGTCACAGGCGCCGGTACCGACAGTAGTGAAAAGGGACGAACGGCATGGGCACGCGTAAAAGGCGCAACGGAAAATGCCCTGATGCGGTTATTCAAAAAGTCGTACATGTTCCGGCCGGGCTTTATGAAAGCCTCCCCCGGCCAAAAAAATTTAAAGAGCTTTTACAAATATCTTGCCTGGCTCTATCCCATCGGCCGGGTGCTTTACCCGGCAGGCTTTTGTACCTTGCAGGAAGTGGGACGGGCCATGATCAACGCCGCCGCCAAGGGATATCCCAAACAAATCCTGGATGTGAAGGACATTGTTACATTGGCCGGGGCCTGATGCAAAAAGGGATTCAAAACCATCTCCCATATCTATTTAAGTCTGAGCAGGATACTCACCGGCTGCTGATTCCGGAAGACCTCCAATTCCATTTGCCCCTTCCAGTTTGCTGACTGATAAATATCCAACAAAGCGGTAACGTCTTTCACCGGCTGCTTGTCCGCCCGCACGATCACATCCTTTTCATGAATACCGGATGCCGCCAGCAAACTATTGCTGCCCGCCGCAACGACGATCACTCCCGTCTCATCAGGTAATCCAAAGGCAGATCGTTCTCCCAACCCCTCCACACGTTTGATCTTACCCCCCAAAAAGGAAATGAGCTCTGATTTGCCTGCCCGTCCGTCGTGGCCGATAAGGGCAGGAATAGGCGCCTGAAGGGCAATCTTCCTTAGTCCCGGACTCTTTACGCCAAATTCATCCATCGGGAAATTCCGGAACCCCAACGCCAATGCCGGAGAATTTTTCGCCACGGCGTAGTTCCCGGCGCCCGGATCTGTAAATAAAGGCGCCCCCGCAGCACTATGGGGATCCGTACCATTCTCACGGGCGCTCTCCAGGGCAGATGGGTCCGGGAACAGATTATAATCGATCTTTCCCCCCCAGTAGGTTATCTGGATAGGAAAATATTTCTTCATCACAATATTACGCTCGAACACATCTCCGCTGTTCTTAAACCAGACATGTGGATGAAAGGAATTATTGATCAGTATATTATTCTCCACGATCCTGTAAAATCCCTCCCTTAGCTTAAGCCCCCCGTTTAAACAAACATTATTATAGATCCGATAGTTCGTAGAACCGTCATCCAGATCTATATCCCAACCGTGATCGCATCGGAAACGGTTGTCATGAATGATATTCTGTTTCTGCGCATCCAATAAGATCAGCCCGGGAAATACGGCGACCAGGCTGTCCATGTATTTCCTGTCCGCAGACCAGTAACGGTCACGCCCCCAGGAGTTAAAGGCGCCATGGTCACCCGTCTCCAACACGGTATTGAACACATCATTGTAGGCCAGCACATGTCCCCCCCAGCAGCCATCGCCTATATTGATGCCCGCACGCGGCGTATTATAAATACTGTTATGCAGTACCGATATAGAAGAGGACATTTCGATCTCCACCCCGGTTGCCTGCTTTTCAATCTCTCCCAGGTTATGAAACAGATTGTCAGTTACGACACATTCCTGCGGATAATTATTATTTACCGGTCCCGGCCTTTTATCCAATTGCTCATAAGGCATGGATTTTTCATAACGAAATAGGGGAGAGCGAACTGCCTGTGGATCGCCGACGAAACATACGGCATTGGCCCCGATATATTCAACCAGGCAGCCCTGGACCGTATCCTGTTTATTATAATCGCTGAACATAATGGCATTGCCTCCCAACGCCGTAAAATGGCAATTGGTGACTTTACAGCGCTCCGTTCCCCGGAACAAGAGGGCTCCGCCGCGATAAATGGTCCAGTCACTGCGCAGCAGGGGCTCTTTCGTATCCATGAAGCTGCGTTCATTGTGTGCGAAGCTCAAGTCCTTCAGCTCAATATTGGTCAACGGCTTCTCAGCGGTTCCGCGAAACTCCATGCTGTTCTTAAGATGGGAAACTTCTATCGATGCCCTGGAAAGACTTACTCCCCTGGCCGGATAATAGTAAAGGATATGATTGGGTTTATCCACCCACCATTCCCCCGGCGCATCCAGCTCCTCAAAAATATTTTCAACGAACCGGAACTGCTCATGCATGGCAGCCGGCCGGTTATTTTGCCACCCCCCTTCCAGCTGTAAATTTCCGTCGCCATCAACACCGGTGATCCGGTAATGAAATCCACCCCACTCGCCCGCATGTAAAGCGTGAACATAACCGCCGACAGGATTCTTCCATCGTCTGACCCTTTCAGGAGCGATAGCATCTGCCGCTGTTCCATGAAATACCCTTGCGGTAGAATCATAATTTGGATACCGGGCCAGCACCTGCAGCCTCCCATTCACATACAATCGCTCAAAGGCAGCATCTCCCGGTAGGGACGCCTGGAAAATGCCATCACGAAAAGGCTTCCATTGCAAGGACAACCGGCGACCGGCACTGATGATCACCTTCTCGTTTTTGTACGCGGTCACCAATAAGGCCGATGGCCGCTTATCCGCTTGTTCTAACACGATTGTTTTGTCCAGATAATAAGTTCCGCCGCGCAGCTGGATCGTAACTGTTTTCCCTGCATACTGGTTGGAGAACGCCAGCGCTTTTTCAATCGTCTTAAAGGGGCTATCCAACCGGCCTGTATTCTCATCACTACCCG
>JAATFV010000022.1 GCA_015655015.1 Chitinophagales bacterium
CTGATTCTGACAGAATGCAGTCCCGATTATACAAACGAAACTGACAAAGAAGGCAGCTCTTTTCATTTTGGAGGGTTTATTAATTCCAATATAAGTAATAAAAAAAATAAAAAATCCCGGTTAACGTCAGATTAACAGGGAAATATTATCCAAATTACATATATAACAATTGCCAATTGAAATAAGCCCTGGAGCAAGGGATCATCGTCTCATAATTTCACGAATGCCCGCAAGATGCAGATATCTTCAATCTGTAATCCGATGCGTAGGTCTGGGATAACCCGGTTGAAAAGATGATTTTGTTACAGCGGTTATCCGGCAGCCAGACTCAGCCTCCACCTCTTCCACAGCCGCAGAAACAAGCTGCGACAGACTCTCAGGGTCTGTTTGTATCCGCGCATTAATGAGCACAGCGCAGGAAACGGCCGGCTTTTGCGCCAACTCCGCCTTTATCCCATCTTCCATACCTGCCGTGAAACTTAATTTAGTTGCCCCATCCACGCTAAACTTCAAATGGCCTATCGGCCACCTCCGTTCTGTTATCTTTTGGTAAATACGGTTCATCAGCTCAACAGCATCCTGCCTGGCCCTCATCGCTGCGCTGTAAATTTCCAGCTCCTGATCCAGCCAGGCCAGCCTGGCCTCTCCCCCGGCGTAAATGTCATAGTCGATCTCGGAGGAAGGCAGCCCATACCCTGCAGGATATTGATCGGCGACCTGCAGCCATCTGGTTATACCAGCCGTATCCAGCGAATTTTGATACAGCACCGGTTTGCCGGCATATCTCTCCCGGACCATTTGCTTCACTTCCTCCAGAGAAGAATGATCGATAAGATCAACTTTACTTACTACGATAAGACCGGCTTCTTCCAGCTGTTTATAATAAATATAGCGCACCTGCTCATCGAAGGAGGTCGGCTTGCCGCTCAGCAACAGATGCAGCAGCCGCACATCGGCAAATGTAGAGAACCGGACTTCGACGCCGGCATGGTATTTCAGCAGGGGACGGATCACCGTCGCCACGATGTCGGTGCAGGATCCTACCGATTCCGCGAAGATCAGCTCCGGCCCGTCAACGTCAGCCAGCGACTGTATCTGTGCTTCCAGCTCGTCGTAATTGCAGCAGAAACAGCCATTGCCCACCTGCCGGGTCGTTATATTCCGGCTTTTAAAATATTGAGCATCCACCAGTTTTATACCCTGATCATTCGTGATAACCCCTGCCCCGATATTTTTACTGACCAGCTGGCGGCAGGCCTGCTCTATTGCGGTTGTTTTGCCGCTGCCAAGGAAACCGCTCAGGACATGAATTTTCATCTCATTTTTTTTTGATCGTAACAAATACAATCTTCATCGCATTCCGCAAGTATCGGATATCCCAGCAGCACTTCCTCCGGCAGCGCCGGGCGCAATTGATCGATTACCACGTCAAAAAAGAGGTCATCCTCCGTCAATCCACTCTCTTTGAGTAAGCAAACCTGTTTTTTATCCCCCGCCTGAAGTCCTTCCAATTGCTGCTGCAGCAAAGGAAGTATCGCCATCGAGCCATGCAGGTAACTTGTACCGGCCGCCATCCTGTCTTCCAGCACCTCACCGCATCCGTTTTTCATAATATAGCGGATCTTTATGACCATATCGTTTGCCACCCCCGTCATATTCTCACTTCCTTTCCGCTCACCATCCATTTGTTCACCACGATGCTGCCAAAAGAGATTTTCAGCGTGGGCCGTCCACCCTTCAGGCTTACCGTTCCAAAACCAGTGCCGGCAGCAATAAAACAGGTAAAGTCGCCTACCTTCGAATCGACGTAGATCGTCTTATCCACTGCATCATATCGCAAACCGGTAAGCCCCTGTATTAATCCATAACTCGACATGGCGCGGGCATACCAGTGGCCACATTCATACTCGTTGAAGGGATTGCGGACACGGCCGTCATAACGGTCACGGCAAAAACGAACTATCTCAAGCCCCTCCGGCACCCTCCCCATCAGCATCAGATGGGAAGCTACCTGGTATTCAATGCCCGTCCATACTTCGTCGCTATAAACAAAAGGCAGCGACAGCTTCCCGCCCCTGGGCCAGGTGCAAAGCAACAATCCGCCTTCATGCCCCAGCGCATAAGCCGGGCGCTGTGGATTGGCATGCTCGCTCAGATCCTTCTTCAGATTGTACCGGTGCACCGATCGGAGATGGCTGGTAATTTTCGACGCGTCGATGACATCATCCAGTCCACACATCCTGCCTATCCAGGCACCTAATACGCCATCGCTCAGGCAACCTGTTCCATATTGGTATTTAGGGCCTTCTTTCCGAAGGATCTCGATCGCTTCAGGAGAATATTCGCCGCCAAAGGATTTGGCTTTAGCAGGGTCCGGCGCATTCAGCCCTTTGTATTTTATCTCCTGGATAAAATATTCTCCGTTAAATAACCTGGTTTCAATGACCTGCCTTCCTTTCCCATACAGATCCTGGTACCTGGCCACATCCTTCTTAAGATAATTACCCATTTCGATCATAGCCCTCAATGCACCAAGATAAAAGCTGCTGCACATGGGGTCAGGTCCCCAGAATTCAATGTCATACGTGTTATGGTGTGGTTCTTCCACCAGGCCGGTGCTTCGGGGATCCCAGGTAGTTATGCAGTAGTCCATGCTCTTCCTTACTGCCGGAAATATCTTCCCGAGCCATTCACTGTCCCCGCTGATCCGCCAGTCCCGGTATACTTTCATAATGCCCCCGAGCTGCCCGTCTGCCGCAGCATAAAAATCGTGCTTCAGCGGACTTATCGGCAGATTGGCCCTGAACCCCTGGTGCCCCTCCTTATCCTGGTTCTCACAAAATTCGGTATTACGCAGGCTACGCTCCAGGGACGGAAATAGATGCGGGATTGCCTGGGCATAATTCCAGACATGTGTGCATGACCCGGAGCAGCAGCCCCAATCATCACCGCAGCCTTCCCAGCTCCAGAGCCTGCCATCATACTGGCGAAGCACGGTGGGTGATTTAATGATGGTAAGATTGGCCGCCACCGCTTCCATGACTTCCGGCGGTAACGTGCTGGCGTGAAAGGCGTTCTTAAAAAGACTCGTATTCTTGTAGAGGGGTGAGTAATTATCCCGCCAATATCCAACCACATCCCCGATATCGGCAAATCTGTTGCTGTACCAGGGTTTGTAATTCGGAGAAGGGCTCTGCCTGACTGGTTTTACACCGAGGTCAGCCGGCCCGCTGCAGCAGCCTGAATCGGGATCACAATCCTTGGTCATTACCTGTCCGACATGCAAATCCGTTTCCGGGACATACCAGGCCATCATAATGCGTATGGTCTTCGATGTCCCGGGTTGTAAGGTGATGGGCACGAACAGGGAAGCGCCCGGAGCGCCTTTTTCTACCGGAGCCGTTGCCCTGATCTTCCCGTCGCGGATGGTATTCCAGGCCATGGTCAGCGGGTCCCACCAGCCGCCACGGAACCAGCAATGATCAACTACGGTATCGGCAGCATCGGAAAAAATGGCAAAGCTGCCATGCAGAGCCGGCTTTTCAGCAGTCCCTTCCTGTGTCAGCACAAACCCATACTCTGTCGCGCTGATCGTATTACTGCCCTGACCGTCTACCGCCAGAAAATTTTTGGCATTATAGGAGAAAACAGCTTCCAGGCTCTTCACGCTCTTATTGATGAATTTATATTCTATCGCTGCGACCGGTAGGCTTGAATCGTCTTCCTTTCCTTGTATAAAAGGGCTCCAGCCCGTTATCTGCACCGTCAGTGGGATGTCGTCGTCGCCCAGTTCGATGTCGGTAAAGGGGAATTTCACCTTGCAGGATGCATGCCCAAATCTGGGCAGTCCATAACTTGTACCTGACGCGCCGTTACCGGTTCCGTGCTGGCCAAAGAACTTCCACGCAGGTACGGGGCCTTCCAGCAATTTCGCGCCGTTCTTTATTCCCTTCACGGAGATGGCGGCGAAAACCGTCGGCTCATGATAGATCTCCGGTCTGTTCCGCACGCTCATATGCGAGATGGCGCCCGTCCCTTCCAGGCAGAACATACCCGCACCAATGCCGCCAAGCGGAAAGGCGACGCGGTTCAGGAACTCCCCCTCGTAAGCATTATTATATGTACGATGCCCAGTGGTTGCTTTCTCCTTTTCACCGTCAGTACCCGCACCTGTCTCAATGATATTCGTCGCCCGCAATAGCTCCCCCGGAACAACAGCTGCGCCCATGGTGCCGATGGCTATTTTTTTTAAAAAAGAACGTCGGTCCTTCTCTTTCATATAATAGTTATTAATGGGAATTTACAGCTATTTTATGAACCAGCCGCCGTTTACCCTTTTCCACCAGATTTGGTCCGTTGAGAGTGATCCGGTACGGGTCCACACGGGCGATCCCGCGCCAATCTTTCGGCAGAATTGTCCCGGCAGACCAGCGGCAACAGGAAAACCGACTGGCGGCGCATCGGCCGGGCTATCCGATCTTTTAAAAGGGTAATGTCCCAATTCCTGACAAGTAGTAACTTTATGGGCAGGAATGGCTGAACAATTGGTTATAAAAAAGGTTATATTATCATGGGGCAACAAAAATTTGACACAAACGAAGGCAATCCATTATCCCACCGGAGCAGTCTGATCATAAACAAACAACAGAAAGCCCCCCTCACCAAAGAACAGCAAACATTTAACAGGCTGATTAAGAAGATAGAAAAATTGCAGGCAGAACTTGAGAATACAGCCCATTCCCTCCAGCAAAAATTAACCTTCTATGGAAAAAATATTTATCCGCTGGAACAACGGCAGATAGCTTTACATAAAGACCTGACAAGATCCCTCTACAAATTCTTCCAGGATAATAAGCTGTTTTCTAAAAATGATAAAGCAATTTTGGGTGAGATAATTTCGATGCAATTACATGCTCTTTTCCAGCTTGAACAGACAGAACCCGATAACGAATTTAAAGAGATCTTTAAAGATGTGGAAAAGGTGGACTATGACGAGGCCGCCGGAGAAGAACTTGATACCATGAAGCAGGAAATGCAGTCTATGTTTGATGAAATGGGAGTGGACATTGATCTGGAAGAGATGAACCGCAGTTTGACGGAAGAAGAGATCATGCAAAAAATAGAGGATTTACAAAATCAGTTCCGGCAACAGGCAGCAAAAAAGGAACAGTCGCCGGGCAGGAAGACTAAACGACAATTGGAAAAAGAGGCAAAGGAACGGCAGGCGGAAGAAACAAGGCTAAAAAGCATCAACAGCATCTACAAACAGCTCGTCAAGCTTTTTCATCCCGACAGAGAGCTGGACCCGGACATGAAGCCGCAAAAGGAAGAATTAATGAAGAAACTGACAACTTCTTACAAGAGCGGCGACTTACATGCTCTTTTAAAACTGGAGCTGCAATGGATCCTGCAGGATGGCAATGCTGTCGACAAGCTGACCGACGACAAGCTGTCACTGTACAACGATTCTCTTAAACAACAGACAATCGATCTGGAAGAGGAAATAAATCAGCTTTTGTGCCATCCGCGCTATCAGCCATTACACCAATTTGCAGCAACCCCGCATCAAATACGTTACATCAGCTTTAACGAAATAAAACAGCAAAAAAAGGCATTGATCACGGAACTGACAGCAAGTATTGTTTCCTTACAGGGGCCTGAGAAAACGGCCCTGGCCGAACTAAGAGAGATCATATACCTCTTTAAAAATTATCGATGATCACCCGGAACAGAATGATTATCGCGCCACTTCCTTTTTCGGAGCCTTGGAAAAGTACTTAGCCCTGACCTTGCTATCCGAATTGCAATTTTTCAAAAAGTCGTTAAGGGATTTCTCTTCCTTTTCATTCAAAGGCTTGCTTGCAACTACCATACCTTTGTCGTC
>JAATFV010000102.1 GCA_015655015.1 Chitinophagales bacterium
AGTAATGACCACCACCGATGGAGTGGACTGGAAAAAAGAGCTGGGCGCTTATCGCCTCATTCTGGGTTACCGGAATAAGGGCCATCTATTGGCAAAGACCAACCCTATCCGTCCCCGTAAAGACCGGGGCGCCAATCTGGAGCTGGCTTTCTATGGATTTACAGACGAAGACCTGGATAAGAGCTTTTTCGCCGGTAACCTGATCGGGCTCGGCACCACCAGCCTCCGGCAGATCCTCCAGCATCTGCAGAAATGTTATGCCTCCCATGTCGGTATAGAATTCAAATACATCAGCGACCAGAAAAAGGTGGACTGGCTCACCAATGAAATAGAGAAGAAATGGCTCGACCCCCTTCCCCTGACAAAAAAGAAGCGCATCCTGGAAAAGCTCAATGAGGGGGTCATGTTCGAGAAATTCCTCCATACCAAGTATATCGGACAGAAACGGTTTTCCCTGGAAGGAGGAGAGACGACTATTCCCGCACTCGACGCAATTATCAATACGGCTGCCGATTTTAATGTACAGGAAGTCGTCATCGGAATGGCCCACCGCGGCAGATTGAACGTCCTGGCCAATATCATGGGCAAGACCTACGAACAGATCTTCAGTGAGTTCGAAGGAACAGCCAAGCTGGACCAGACCATGGGCAGCGGGGACGTAAAGTATCACATGGGTTATGGCAGCGAAGTGCAGACCGATAAAGACAAGACCGTCCACCTGAAGCTGATGCCCAACCCCTCCCACCTCGAAGCGGTAGACCCTGTTGTCGTAGGTTTTGCCAGGGCCAAGGCTGACGTGCTCTACGAAAGTGATTATGATAAGATCCTCCCGATATTGATCCACGGAGATGCCTCCGTAGCCGGCCAGGGTATCGTATATGAGGTATTGCAGATGAGCCACCTGAAAGGATATTCCACCGGGGGGACCATGCATTTTGTCATCAACAACCAGATCGGCTTCACCACCGACTTTGATGATGCCCGCAGCTCTGATTACTGCACTTCGCTGGCTGCTGCCATCCAGGCCCCGGTATTACATGTCAATGGAGACGATGCGGAAGCCGTGGTGAAATGCGCTGAAATTGCCACCCGCTATCGCCAGGAATTCAATACGGATATCTTCATCGACATGGTGTGTTACCGCCGTCACGGACATAATGAAGGGGATGACCCGAAATTCACGCAGCCCCATCTGTACGGCCTGATCGATCAGCATCCCAATCCCAGGGAAGTTTATACGCAGTTCCTGATAGAGAATGGTGAAGGAGATGCGAAAGACCTGGCGAAGGAAATGGAAAAGAAATTCTGGGGCGATCTGCAGGAACGCCTCGACGAAGTCAAACAACACCCCTTACCGTATAAATATCAGCAGCCGGAACTATGGTGGAGAAGCCTGCGGAAGGCTACCGGCGCAGATTTCGAACAATCTCCGGTAACTGCCATCAGCGAGGCTGATTTCAGGAAGATCTTCGACGCCATCATGAAATGGCCGGAGACTTTCAAGCCGCTGCGAAAAGTGGAAAAGCTGCTGCAGGATAAGGTGAAGCTATTTACAGACGAAGCCAAAGTGGATTGGGCCACCGGAGAATTGCTGGCCTATGGCAGCCTGCTGCTGGAAGGGAAAGATGTGCGTATGAGCGGACAGGATGTGCAGAGAGGTACTTTCTCCCACCGGCATGCTGTCCTGCTGGACGAGAACACCGATGAAGCCTATAACCGCCTTAGCCGGGTGCCCGATGCAAAAGGGCAGTTCCTGATCTATAATTCCCTGCTCAGTGAATACGGCGTGCTGGGATTTGAATATGGTTACGCCCTGGCTAATCCGAATGCGTTGGTAATATGGGAAGCACAGTTTGGGGACTTTGGAAATGGCGCCCAGATAATGATCGACCAGTTCATCGCGGCCGGAGAACAAAAATGGCAGCGTATGAATGGCATCACCCTGCTGTTACCCCATGGTTATGAAGGACAGGGGCCGGAACACAGCAGCGCGCGAATGGAACGTTTCCTTCAAATGTGCGCCGAATGGAATATGGTCGTCACGAATATCACTACAACGGCTAACCTGTTCCATGCCTTCAGAAGGCAACAGGCCTGGTCTTTCCGCAAGCCGCTGATCAATTTCTCACCGAAAGCCAACCTGCGTCATCCGGGGACCTGGTCGAAAATGCAGGATTTTACAGAAGGCGGTTTCCGGGAAGTGCTGGATGATCCATTTATCGAGAATGCGAACCAGGTGAAGAAGGTATTGTTCTGCAGCGGGAAGATCTATTTCGACCTGGCCGAGCGGCAGCAGAAGGAAAACAGGAAAGATGTAGCCGTCGTACGCCTGGAACAGCTGTATCCTCTGCCCCTGACCCAATTGGAGGCTTTATACAAGAAATATAGCCAGGCAGCTACCTGGTTCTGGGTACAGGAAGAGCCGCTGAACATGGGCGCCGCCTCTTTCCTGCAAATGAACCTGAAGACGATTAATTACGGGGTCATCAGCCGTCAGCCAAGCGCAGCTACTGCAACGGGCTATTCAAAAGTACATGCCCAGGAACAGGCGGAAATTATTGAAACGGCTTTCAGTATTTAGGCCCATCAGCCTTCAGTTGCAGGAATGTTCCTTGCGGGTGAAAGCAGGTTTTCGGGAAAAATAAAAAGAGTTGCCAATCAGGCGAACAGATAGAAAATAAATTTAAATAAACACACTCCCCCCGGGGAGAAGGAGGACTAAATGATCGATATCAAAGTTCCGGCAGTAGGTGAATCCATTAGTGAGGTCACCCTGGTAAAATGGCTAAAACAGGAAGGCGCATACGTAGAGCGTGACGAAGTAATTGCAGAATTGGAAAGTGAAAAGGCCACTTTTGAAGTGAATGCCGAAAAGGCAGGCATGCTGAAGCCAATAGGCAAGGAAGGGGATACCCTGAAGATCGGGGACGTAGTGGCCCAGATCGATGAAACGGCTGCCCGCCCGGCTGCGTCCGCTAATGGCAGCGGAGGTTCTGCACAGACGGCCAGCGCTCCCAAAGAGACCGCTGCTGTTCCTGCAAACAGTCCGGCTCAAAGCCCGGCCGTACAGACTGCCGCCCCCGCCGCACAGGGACCTGTAACGGCTATTCCCAATGATATCAAAGCCTCTCCGGTCGCTGCAGCGATCATATCCGATAAAAAGATCGATGCTGCCTCTATCACTCCTTCCGGCACCGGCGGCAGGATACTGAAACAGGATGTCCTGGAGGCGCTGGCGCATCCCGGCAGAACGCCAGGAAAGGAGCTGTTCACCCGCAACGAACGACGCGAGAAAATGAGCAACCTGCGCAAAACGATTTCCCGCAGGCTGGTAGAAGCTAAGAACACAACGGCCATGCTCACCACTTTCAATGAAGTGGATATGAGCGCCATCATGGCCCTCCGTACAAAATACAAAGACAAATTCAAGGAGCGGCATGGCGTAGGCCTTGGCTTCATGAGCTTTTTCACCAAGGCCGTTTGTTATGCCTTGCAGGAATGGCCGGCCGTCAATGCTTATATCGACGGAGAAGAGCTGGTATATCATGAGTATTGCGACATATCCATTGCCGTCTCTGCTCCGAAAGGGCTGGTCGTGCCTGTGATCCGCAACGCAGAAAGTCTCAGCATGGCTGATATTGAAAAGAAAGTGGTAGAGCTGGCTACCAGGGCCAGGGACAACAAGCTCAGCATGGAAGAAATGCAGGGCGGCACTTTCACGATCACCAATGGCGGCGTATTCGGCAGCCTGATGTCGACGCCCATCATCAATATCCCTCAATCCGCTATCCTGGGAATGCACAAGATCGAAGAACGCGCCGTCGTAGTGAATGGCCAGATCGTAGTGCGCCCGATGATGTATTTGGCAGTAAGCTACGACCACCGCGTCATCGATGGCCGTGAATCCGTCAGCTTCCTGGTGAGGATAAAAGAATTGCTGGAGACCCCCGATCTGCTCCTTTTTGGAAAAGATCCGGTAAAGGCGCTCCTGGAATTGTAATGAAATTTGACAACCAGCTCCGCCATGGGTCCGCCATCATCGCTTCCTACCAGGGCGAAGTCCCCCTGCATGCCTGGCTGAAGAGCTTTTTCCGCGAGCACAAACAAATGGGATCAAAGGACCGGAAGCTGCTCAGCAATATGGTATATGGCTTCTACCGGCTGGGTCACGCTATTAAGGACATTCCGGTGGAAGAACGGATCCTCATCGGACTATTCCTCTGTAACGGGGATCCGCACGAGCTCTTACTATACTTCCGGCCGGATTGGAACGGGCATACCACCCGGCCCCTGGCAGAAAAAATAGCGCTCTTACAGGACTCGGGTATCGCCTTCGAACCCACAGACATCTTTCCCTGGAAAGACGAATTGTCCGAAGGCATCGATCACGAGGCATTTTGCCTCTCCTTTCTCCGGCAACCCGATCTCTTCCTCCGGATCCGTCCGGGCCAGGAAAAGGAAGTGCTGCAAAAACTGGAGGGGCGGGGAGAATTCATTCCCCCCTTCACCCTTCGCCTTCCCAATGGCTTCAAGGTGGAAGAATGGTTCACCCCGGACAGGGAGGTGGTCATCCAGGACTATAGTTCGCAAAGAATAGCACCTTTTCTGCAGATAGGCGCTGCCCCCTCAGCCGGGGTCTCCGGCTACCCGCACCCGCCCGTGCCCGACTCAACCTTCAACCGGACTCCCGGCTGCTCGTCAGACCTGTCGCATTCCAGCGCCGCCCTTTCTTTCTGGGACGCCTGCGCCGCCAGCGGGGGCAAATCCATCCTGGCCTTCGACCTCAACCCCTTTATCGATATCACCGTATCCGATATCCGGGAGTCCATCCTGAACAATCTTCGCGAACGATTCCGGCAGGCAGGAATAAAAAGTTATCATTCTTTCGTTGCGAACCTGGCCACCTCTCAAACGGCAGGGCATTGGGCGAAAGGAACAGCCATACCAGCACAGGCCGGGTCCGTCCATGCCGGACCGCTCGCCATCGGGTCCGCCCCTACCGGACAGGGCCCCGCCGGACCGCTCCCCACCGGACTGCGATCTGCCGGACAGGACCCCGCCGGCCGCCGGCCCCCCTTCGATCTGATCCTCGCCGACGCCCCCTGCACCGGCAGCGGCACCTGGAGCCGCACCCCGGAAGACCTGTATTTCTTCCATCCGAAGAAGATCGGGCATTACAGCGAACAACAAAAGAAGATCGTAGCGAATATTCTGCAGGCACTAATTCAGCAACGCGGGGAAAATAATGACCCGCACACAAAAAGGCAGACCTCTTTCGTCTATAGCACCTGTTCGGTCTTTAAAAAAGAGAACGAGGAAATAACCACTTTCATCCGCGACTCATTCCAGGTACAGCCAGACCGGCTGGAATGTATAAAAGGGTATGATCAGAAGGCTGATTCGATGTTTGCTGCCCGGTTTCCCGTTTGATCAGCATTAATTATGATCAACGATAGTAAGGGTCAATTCAAAACCCAGCTTATAGCCCACTTGAGTGTTATTCGGGGTAGGGGGCTGCCATTCCCATAAAGCAGTATGCCGGTAGACCAGTCCGATATTCCTGGCATAGGTCTCCGTCCAATAGGTTTTGGATGCAAAGGACGTGTCTATAACAGGCGCATTATTGAATACATTGCCGGAGTCATTCACCTGCAAAATGGTGATCGTACTGTCATATACCCGGGGACCTGCCTGAAAAGGCTTATTGACGTTCTGATAAGTATAGTTCCAACGCTGCAGGTTCAGATTGAGCGCGCCGCTGAAATCAAAATAATCCTGTGATGTGGGATCAGAATAGGGATTGCTGGGGAGATAAGTATTACCCGCCCAGCTAAAGCCCTCATCCATAGGGAAAGCCAGTTTGAGGAACCGTAAATTGTTTTCCACCACTTCCACGGTCTGCGTGGTGGGAGTGACCACATAAGACTCATTGGGAGCCCACTGCGCCCCCGTAGTATCGCTCAGATAACGGGTGATTATCCAGCTGGGACGTCCCAGGTTATCCATAATGGCTGCCTCTACACTATCCTTGGCCAGATACCGGGTGATCGTATCCTTCTGTCCGTAGTAGTAAAAAGTCAGGGAATCCAGCCGGTAGGTAACGTATTTTCCTACCTGCAATGGCATGAAATAGTTGGTCAGCGGATTGGAAGGATATGTGTAAACTTGTCTTTTACAGCTAGTTACGGATAGCATAACCGCAATGGCAGCCACTAAAAAGGCAAGCGTAAGGACAATACCCGGACGATTTTTTTGCATAGATAAAATAAAAATCCGGGAAGCAGAACTTCCCGGATTGGGTAACGTATTAACAATCTATTTATTGCATAATCCCGGTCCACTTCGGTTGTCCGCCCTTGCTCCTTTGATGCACGATAATCCGGTACCGCAATCCGGCTCCGACAATCCAGTACGACAACCCGGATTATCAGATCCCGCTCCGCTGAATAATCCCCCCGCCAATCACCTCATCACCTTCATAGAACACGGCGCTTTGCCCGGGAGCGATACTCTTGGCCTGTTCGTAAAAGCGGACCCGGGCCGTATTCCCATCCGGATAAATATTACTTAAGGTTCCGCTATCCTTATAACGGATCTTTGTAATGGCTTCCATGCCCGGGGTAAGGGTATCGTACTTCATCATATTGATCTTTCCTACTACCATTTCCTGCTGATCGAGGTCCTCTTCATCTCCCAGGACCACAGTATTAGTCTCAGGCCGGATGGCTGTCACATACACCGGTTTGCCAAACGTAATATCAAGACCTTTACGCTGGCCGATCGTATAGAAGGGATAGCCTTTATGCTGCCCCAGGATCTTCCCTTCCTTGTTGACAAAATTGCCCCCATTCACCCGCTCTTCCAGTCCCTCTACTTTGCGCTTCAAAAATCCCCTGTAATCATTATCCGGAACAAAACAGATCTCATAACTTTCACTCTTGGTGGCCAGATCCGGGTAACCGTAATCATGTGCCATTTGCCGTATCTCGGTCTTGCGATAAGGCCCCAGCGGTAATAAAGTCCTCCTCAACAGGTCCTGCTGCAATCCCCATAGCACATAACTCTGATCTTTCGTTTCGTCCACACCTTTGGCGATCGTATAGCGGCCATTCTCATGTTGGCGGATATTCCCATAATGACCGGTGGCAATAAATTCACAATCAAGGGCATCTGCCCGTTTCAACAGGGCCCGCCACTTGATATGGGTATTACACAATACGCAGGGATTGGGCGTCCGCCCGGCAAGGTACTCGTCTACGAAATTTTCGATGACAAATCCCCCGAACTCCTCCCGGATATCCAGCACAAAATGGGGGAACCCATGTTGCACCGCCGCCATACGGGCATCATTAAAACTATCGAGATTACAACATCCCGTCTCTTTTTTTGTAGGGCCTGCACTCGCATAATCCCAGGTTTTCATCGTAATGCCTACTACTTCATAGCCCTCATCGTGCAGCATGAGAGCCGTAATGGTACTATCAATACCACCACTCATTGCTACCAGGACTTTTCCTTTACGGCTCATAATTAATAAATAATTAAAAAAAATCAGAACCGCAAATTTACAAGAAAAAGCCGGATCAGCAATATCCCCCGGGGCTGCCTGCTCCAGCCGGTCATTTCATGCCCTCAGCGGGTCATTTCTTAAAATCCTGTACTACCTCCATCTCCCCATCACGTACCCGGATCGTTTTCCATCGGGCCTCATTTTCAATATGTATTACATAGACCGTGTATCCGTCCTGAATAACTTCTTTTACCAACCCGATCGTTTCATCATAATAGGTCTGTTTGACAAGCTTCCTGATTTCCACGGGCAATTCTTTTTCCGTATACTGACGGATAGTATAGACCCAGCCCCCTTTTTTGTTGTAAACGACTCTTACCTCCACGTTGTTTTCAACGAATTCGGCAAGGAAACCATTGGGCATAGGAAACCATTTCTCATTTTTAGACTCCCCGAATGTTTTCCAGAATTGAGCGGTTGCCTTAACGGCGCCTGCATCCGTACCGGCATGGTACATAGGCAGCAGGATTTCTTCGCTGCTCTGAGCGTATCCGGGTTGAACAAGGATGGAGATACATCCTGCCAGGAGGAATGAAAAAAGGTGTTTCATTTTTTTTGATTTTTACAGGTTCATTAAGCTTGTTCAAGGCTGCCTGATCAATGACGGCGGAACTGGTCATCAACCGAAGCCATGCTGTTAACGATAACAAAACTAGGAGAGGAAAGGGCTTGCCGCCAGCCAGATCGAGCAGTTGGCGGGATGGGGGAACCATTGTACTTGTTGAGTGAGTTGATGGCCCTTCGGGCAAAACGCCGGAGGCGTTTTAAGGCTGTAACTTTTTCAGCAGCATTTCTTTGCGGCTTCTGGAAACATTGACAGACGATCCGTCGGACATGATCAGATACCCGCCCTCCCCCTTAATATACTTACAAACTTCATTGAGGTTGACAACACTGGAATGATGGACGCGGGCGAAACTATAGTCTTCCAGCAATTCTTCGATCTCTTTTAAGGTGCGGGAGGCGATCACTTTTGACTGGTCCTTCAGGGTCAGGATCGTATAATTGCTGTCCGATGCACAGTGAATGATGCTGTCCACCGCTACCATTTGCAATCCCTCCATCGTGGGAATGGCAATCTTGCTGAATAGATGACCGGGGCTCTGTAATTTCTGAAAAAGGAGATCGATTTGCTGGGGCAGGGGAGATTGCAACCGTTGTTCCACCTTCTGTACGGATCGCTGCAGCTCTTCCCGGTCGATGGGCTTTAGCAGGTAATCCAGCGCGCTGAAGCGGATGGCCTTGATGGCATACTGATCGTAGCTGGTGGTAAAGATCAGCTCGAAGGACAGGTCCTTTATTTTTTCCAGCAATTCAAATCCGTTCATCCGCGGCATCTCTATATCGAGGAACAGCAATTGAGGCGGCCGGCGCCGGATGGCATTCAGGGCATCGACCCCCGAATGGTAACTGCCGGTCACCTCCACTCGCGGACAATACCTTTCCAGCAGGATGGCCAGCGCTTCACAACAATAGGGTTCGTCGTCTACGATAATCGCCTTGATCATAATCTGTTTTTTCAAATGAGGGTTTCCGCCGGCTCTCCGGCAGGACTATTGATCTTGATGGTCAGGACCACCTGCGTGCCGGTGGCGTTCCCTCCGGGGTCATACATATCCTCGATCTTAAAGAAATGACCTTGTTCGCCTGCGCCCGTCAGCAAGGCCATCCGTTCGGCCGTTATCTGCAGGCCCATCGATTTGTGCTTTTCCGCAGATTTGCTTTTCAGAAGGGCCGCGCGTTTGCGCCCTATTCCGTTGTCCCGGATAATGCAGGTCAGGGTATTGTCTTCAAGCCGTATGATGATCGTTAGGGATCCTCGTTCCTCCTTGTGCATCAGGCCATGCCAGATGGCATTTTCTACAAAAGGCTGCAGCAGCAGCGGAGGAATATAAATATCCCCGGTGTCCAGCTCATCTTCCGGCACGATATGATAATCGAAAGCATCCTTAAATCGCAACCTTTCCATGTCCAGGTAAAGCTGCAGCACTTCCAGCTCTTCCGCCAGCGTGATAAGAGAATGCCGGGAATGGTTCATGATCATTCTCATCAGGCGGGAGAATTTGGTCAGGTAGTCGGATGCCGCCTCTGTCTCATGACTGAGAATAAAAAAGTTGATGGCATTCAGGCAATTGAAAATAAAATGGGGGTTCATCTGGGACCGCAGCGCCTGTACTTCCAGCTCCTTTGCCCGCTGCTGCAGCGCCGCCTTCGCCCTTTCGCCTTCCAGCCGTTGTATCTCCAGCTCATTCTCAGCACGCTGGCGGAGATAGGCTTCGTTCTTTCGCTTTACCCGGATATACCGGAAGTAAATGAATCCGATCAACAGTAAGGCAGCGACGGCGCCGATGAGGATCTTCTTTGTCAGCATTTCCTGCCGGATGCACGCGTCCTGAAGCTGTTTCTCCTGGTTGAGCCATTTGATCTGCTGCTCGAACCCGTAGGATGCGAATTTTCCCTTCACCTGATCGTTAAGGACACTATCTTTCATGGATATATACCGGCGGTAATAGAAATAGGCGCTATCTTTCGGTCCCTCCTTATCGTACAACGCATAAAGGATCTGGCTGCCATCCCGGATATATTGTCTGGCCCTGGCATGCTCTGCCATGACGAGACACTCTCTGGCATAATGGAAGGCTTCCCTATCCTGCCCTAAACATTCATAGGCTTTGGACAGATCCCGCAGACAGCGCATCGTTTGATTGCCGTCATTCAGCTGCCGCTGGTAATAGAGACTTCTTATAAAGTAGGGTAAGGCATCTTTACCCTCTTTTCTGAGCAGATAGTATTCTCCTTTGCTCACCAGGTAGCTGCGTATCAGCGCAGGATCGGTATGCATCGTATCGAATGCCGCATAGTAAGAAAGAGCGGAATCATATTTGTGCTGCCGGCTGAGCATTTCTGCGTATCTCAGCATCTTCCAGGGATGGGGCGCTTTCTGCTCTCCTGTCTTGAATGCCATCCGGAAATATTTTTCAGCAGCGTCATAGTCCTCTATCTCCATGAACAGTTCGGAAAGGGCAAAATATTCGGTTTTGGCCGACTCCTCATCTTTTATTTCCCCGGCCAGCTGCAGGCATTTACGGGAGATATCGAAGGACTTGTCATAGTCCCCGCTTTCCATATAGGCATACCCCATCAGCGACAGAATGGAGATCGCCTCCTTACAATTTCCTTCTTTTATGGCATGGGAATAGGCTTTTTCCAGGTATTGAATGGCTTCGCCAAACCGGCTTTGCGCATACAGGGCGAACCCCAGTCCGAAATAGGCTATGGTAATATGCTCTTTGTCTTTCGTCCGGTCAAACCAATACAGGGACTCACGCGCCTGCTTTTCCACCAGGATGAAGTCACTGTTGTTCATCCTCGCTGACGCGGCCTGGCAGGCCAGCGCTACGGCCATTCCGTGAATGTAACCTGCCTTCCGGGACTCCTCCAGCGTACGGGCAGCATAATAGATCAGGCTATCATGGTTGCGGTCTACGTAGCTCAGGGCCAGCTGCTCCAGCTGGTCTATCCGGTCATTTTTTCCGGCATCGGCCCGGATGGCCAACGTATCCCCCTGGCCGGCCTGCAATCGTGCTGCCAGTAAAAGACAAAAAGATAATATGACATAACTTACTTTCATGGAAAAGGGGGCGCGCCGGTCCTGTTAAAGTTAGGTAAACCCCCTCTCAATTACCAGCCGGAAATCCTCTCATAGACCCCTTCAAATATCCTTATTGCCCCGCAAATAGATTACCGGGATTGAGCAACGGACGGCCAGGGATAACAGGCGGCAGGTTCCGGTGAGCCGTTGGCGGAACGTTCATCCCAGTGGACAACGCTCGTTCATCCCGATGGACAACGCTGGTTGATCCCGGTTGGATAATGCTCGTTCCCCCGTGGATAATGCTCGTCATCCCGGTGGATAACGCTCATTCGTCCCTGTGGATAACTTTCGTTGACCCCGCGTCCGCCCTCTGGGAATAACTTTAGGAAAACTTCTCCTTTAGCCAAATCATAAATAATGTAATTTGCCCCTCTACTTTTATTAAATTTTACCAATATGATCAAGCTACAAGTAATCGGCAACCTGGGTAAGGATTGTGTCACCAACACGGTGAATGGGAAAAACGTGATCAATTTCAACGTAGCGCATACGGAGAAATTCAAGGACGCACAGGGTAACCAGAAAGATAAGACGATTTGGGTGGAATGTGCCTACTGGACCGACCGTACCGGTATTGCCCCTTATCTCAAAAAAGGAACACAGGTATACGCAGAAGGAACGCCTGAAGTGAGGACCTATCCCAAGAATGATGGGACTACGGGGATCTCCCTTACACTGCGCGTACAGAGCGTACAATTATTAGGCAGCAGGACGGAAGGCGGCGGCGGCGGAGGTTATTCCGGTGGCTCCTCCGAAGGGTATGCTCCTCAGTCTTCGACTTCAAGGGTGTCATCGCCTGGCGAAATGACCGAGCCTGTCGACGATCTGCCTTTCTAAATTAGAAACTAAGCAATAAGAGGCTGTCTCAATATAATTCTGAGGCGGCCTCTTTTTATTTATGGTCCTTCCACCTGTTTATTTATGACCCTCCCACCTGCGCACCCATCCCTCCACCTCCGCCCGGCTTACCGCCTTATGCTGGTCATCTACATTAATTACATATAAATAGCCCTTTCTGCCCCCTGTGGACAGAAAGGCGCTCACCAGGCTGAACTGCTCGCTGACCAGCAGATGGCCGCTGGTCGGATTCCACAGCTCCTTCGCACAGAGGCAGCCCATTGTCGGGGTCAGCGGATAAAAAGGCTTACCCGAAAAGTATTCCGGGTCGATCGTAGTACCATGGGCAATGATCTCCGTTCTTCCGATCCTGCCGGCAGACCAGGCCTCCATCATGGGGGTATAACTCCTCCATCCAGGTGGCAGCAGCTCCCGGTATCTGTTCAGCGAGTCGATCCCGGGATCCGGCCCGTCCCCGGTATTTTCCTGGTCCTGTCCCCCCGTGCCGGTCCGCGTCTTCACCCCGGCCGTAGTCATCGTTGCCTTGCCTGTCTGTTCGGTCGGGCGATACCCCCGTGAACCGGCTATTGCTTCCCGATCCGCACCCGTGCTGCTGGTCTTTATCCCCACCGAATCCGGCGACTGTTGAAAATAACGATCCCATTCCCCCTCAAATGGGAGCAGCAGTTGCAGGTTAGGCGTAGGTCCAATGAAATTAGTACGCGATACATCTGTCCCCTGTATGCTGTAAATGCCCTGCGGGGTGCTGCCATTCGTAATAAAATACGGCAGGTCCGGTCCCGACCGGGCCAGCTGCTCAAATAACAGCAGCCTGCCCTGCCCATCCCGTACGAAATGCCCTTCCGCATCCTGAACGACGGCCAGTCCGGGGTAATCCCGGTCCCAACGCTGAAAAGAATAGATCACCTTTTGCCTGATAGTGCGTTGATGGGTAAAGAGCGCGGGGATATCCGGAGTCTTTCCCTGCACAAAAGTGGTATGATAGCTGAGATAATTTTGCAGCTCCTGCAGAATAGCCACCGTATCATAACCCGGAAATCTTTCCACCATTTTTATTTTCAGCGCATTCCCATTTTCTGTTCCGGGCTCACAGCGGTACAGATAGACTGCGCTCATCGCAAATAATTTGGGGTCCGTCTCTTTTTCCAGCACCGCCTGTATGGCAGAGATATACTGCCGGGGGGCTACGGCATACACGGCTTCCAGCAAGGCCTTCTTCGTGTCATAAGATAAAGAGTCATACCCGCCAAAAAGCGTATTAAATCCCCGCCCCACTTCCGGGGAGTCGAAGAGGAACTGAGAGACGGCCCAGCAGGCCGACAGATACTTGTCTTCCGTATTGCTATCCAGCGGCAGGGAAAAATTACGGCCGATCATCCTTTCCCGCAGATCTTTTTCCAGCGCCACCCGTTTCTGGTAAAATACAAAGTCCGAATAAATATCTTCCCGCCTCGATTGAGCAATAGCTGAGTGAATGCTGAGCAGCAATAGGACTGCTGACAGAAGTGACCGCCTCCTGGGATTAATCATCTATAAAATTAGCAGGAAAACGCCTTTTTCTATCGAACTGGTAAGAATTTCTTACAAGCTGCCGGTTTCTTCACAAATTGCCGGTTCTTCCGGGTTGCCCCTATTCTCAGCTTAGCCTCATCCCGACACATAAGGGTAACAGATACACCCAAAAGCCCGTAAAACGTACTGTTTACGTCAGGATCACCACTATAATCCGCTAGCTTTCATTTTCGTGCATGTCAAATAAAAGAGATATATTCAAGGTTTTTAATGCTTCGTTATTCTCTATTATCATAGCATTGATATAATTTATTTCCGAAAGCAGCATTATTGATTTAGTAATACAATATCTAATAGATGAGCTTGTTCGATACTGACAAAGAAGAACTGTATACTGAGTTATTTCTTAGGCCACTAAGAAAGTGCAAAGATTATAAACCAAAATTTGGGGAAAGCCAAAATGAACAAGGAGTTAATTTGGATGGTTTTATGAAACTCTATGGTTTAGACCCATTTTATTCTTGGATTGGGCTTGATTCCAGCCTCATGTAAGCTGCTCATAAGGCTGCAGGGGGAATGACGTCTGTTTATAGACAAATAGGTGTTGGTTGCGAGCTCCTCTTTAGAGAAATATTAGTTGATACAACACAATATCGTGCCAGGCACTGGGCTCATTGGTCATATACCGCAAAAACTTCAGACGGGAAGGATAAAACATTATCGTTAGATGGTAGATTGGAAATTAATGAGATTGTTAATCTTCCTTTAAAAGAAAGATTAGTAAAGTGGATGGAAGATTATTGTAAAGAGCTTTCAATAAAGCAATTTCCACAAAATGGTGTTGTTTTTGAAGTAAGACAAGGATACAAAAGCAAAGATAGCAAGAGACAGAATGCCGATATTGATAATGCTACGGTAGCTTGGGCAAATGGTTATTTGCCTATATTTGCGATATTTTCTTCTCAAATTGACTCAAGTATTGTTTTACGATACCGCAATAATAGATGTGGGATTATGTTTGGTTCATTATCGGAGAATCCTGGTATATCGATTTTTGCCTTTTGTAGGATCATTTTAGAATATGATCTGGCAGACTTTTTCAAGAGAAATTCCGAAAAAATTAAAAGCGAAGTTTATACTGTTTTAAATGCCTTACTTGATGCAAAGTGAAATTGAATTGAACATTGAGACGCGCACGGATTATACTTTTAAATATAACAAAGAGTTAGGCAGGCATGGTTGGCTTCGACTGACTCCAGCGTATTCGGTTAAACTTGTAAAAGAGATTATTAAACGCGACTGTGATCAAAAATCTCATATATTAGATCCTTTTGCTGGTACTTCAACAACAGGCCTTGTTTCAGCGGAATTGGGCTTTAAAGCATCGTCGTTTGATATAAATCCCTTCCTGGTGTGGCTTGGAAATATTAAATGTGCAAACTTCTCAAAAGATCAATTACTATCCCTCAAGCAAAAGGTCAATGACACCTTGGAAGAGGTTGTATTGGAACCATTTTTATGGGCGCCTCCAATATATAATATCGAAAGATGGTGGCATGAAGAAACACTGCAAGTACTTACCAGCCTAAGAGGTATATTATCAGAAAAGTTTTCTGAGCCTGGCGGCGATCACTGCCATGATTTAGTATGGATTGCCTTCTCTCGATTAATTATAGAGACATCTTCCGCTGCATTTAATCATGTATCTATGTCCTTCAAGGAAGATCTTATTAACTATGAATTTGCTCATATTAAATTGCTCTATAAGGAAATTTTGAACCATATTATTTCTTCTTGCCAAAAGCCTCTGCCAGGTGACGCGCAAGTTCAGTTAAAGGATTCAAGAGACCTTAGTGACTTAGGAATATTAATAGATACAATAATCACTTCTCCGCCATATCCTAATAGAATGAGCTATATTAGGGAATTAAGGCCGTACATGTATTGGGCGAAATTCTTAAATAATGCGAATGAAGCGGGTGTTTTGGATTGGAAAACGATTGGAGGGACGTGGGGTACAGCAACAAGCAATTTAAAAACCTGGAATCCTATAAATAATGATCTTCCTTCGATTTTATATGAGACATGCGAAAAAATTAAGAACTCTGAAGATAAGAATTCGGCTTTAATGAGTTTGTATGTTCATAAATATTTTGACGACATGTATGAGCATCTTAAAAACTTGAAGTCAATATTAAAGCCCAATGCCAAGCTTAATTATATAGTAGGAAATTCATCTTTTTATGGAAATTTCGTGCATACAGACTTGATATTGTCGAAAATACTTTCCTCATTAGGATATAAGGATCTAAGTGTAGATGTAATTAGAAGGCGAAATACCAAAAAAGGGCTTCTTGAATTTAATATTCGTGCACGTTATAGCGAGTAAGTTTTTTCACCAAAAAGAACGCCAACATCCTATTATTTTGATTTTCAGTAGCTAAAAAAAGCGCTGTCTTCCGATTTGTATCGTTTTGATGCAAAAAACGTCCGTTTTTAATACAGTTCCCCCGGGAAAAACCCTTAATTTCATCCGTACATTATTATTTTTTAATTGCCGGATGCAGCTTCCGGTTCAATTCTTTTATTTGAGACCAACAAACAAATTCAACATGAAAAAACTAACGTATTTCCTTTTGCTTTGCCTTTCCGCCACCGTCGGGCTTACCGGCTGCGGCAATCAACCCCCCGCTGATGCGCCAAAGGCTGATTCTGCCGCTACAAACAGCGACTCTGCTGCCGCCGCCTCCGTTACTAAAGACTGGAAGATCGGTGTACAGCTGTGGACCTTCCACACCGCAGGCCCCTTTGTAAAATCCATCGAGAAGACGGACAGCGCGGGAGTTAAATTCGTAGAAGCTTTTCCGGGTCAGCCTCTGGGCGGAGACATGAAAGACAGCTTCGGTATAAGAATGTCCGCCGACAGCAAGGCCAGGATCAAACAGCTCCTGCAATCCAAAGGCATACAGATCGTAGCCATGGGTGTTATTGTTCCCAGGACCCTCGCTGAATGGAAATCCTATTTCGAGCTGGCCAAAGAATTCGGCCTGAGCTATATTACTGCTGAGCCTCTTAAAGACCAATGGGATGGTATCGATAGCCTCGCCGGTGTTTATGGCATTAAGGTGGCTATTCATGATCATCCCCGTCCTAACCCGTACTGGCATCCCGATTCCGTCCTGGCTGCGACAAAAGGGCATCCGAATATCGGCTCCTGCGCAGACATCGGCCATTGGGCACGTAATGGTCTGGATCCTGTGGAATGCCTGCAGAAGCTCCAGGGACATATCTTCGGCGTACACCTGAAAGACATTGATTCGGCCGGCAACACAAAAGCCAAAGACATGGTAGTCGGCACCGGCGTCATCAAGTATACTCCCGTCTTCCAGGAATTGAAACGCCAGGGTTTTAAAGGCATGTTCTCCATCGAAAGAGAAGATAACTGGTATAATAATGTTCCTGATGTGATCGCCACCGTGAAATTTTACAACGACCAGGTGAGCAAATTATAAGACTGCCAATATTAAGTTGTTCTTGTTTGCCGGATATGGGTTCCATAAAAGATAACCCATATCCGGCAATTGTTTTATAAAGGAGTTTCAGCCAGGACACCAGCAGTGTCTTTTTGCTCTAAGGTTTTATACTGATAGGGAATCCGCTCTTTTTGTCGTAAATTATCGTCCGCTAACGACAAAACCACAACGATCATGGAACGCCTCAATAATAATTCCCGCCGTAAATTCCTGCAACAGCTGGGAGGGACTTCTCTGCTTCTTTCTGCAACCGGCCTTTCATCCCTCGCCGTAGAAGAGGCCCTTGAAAAAAGAAAGCTCTCCGCTGAAAAAAAGATCAGTCCCGGCGACACCTTGCGTATCGGTTGTATTGGAATGGGCATTATGGGATTTAATGACGTAGAGACGGCATTAAAGGTACCGGGTATTCAGCTGGTCGCCGTTTCCGACCTCTATACTGGCCGTCTTCAGCGGGCAAAAGAAGTACACGGAGGAAAAGATCTCTTCACTACTAACGATTACCGCGTTATCCTCGATCGGAAAGACATCGATGCCGTCATTATCGCCACCAGCGACAACTGGCACGTGCGGATCGCCGCCGAAGCCCTGCAAAAAGGCAAGGCTGTCTATTGTGAAAAGCCAATGGTCCACCAGATAAAGGAAGGGCTTCCCCTCATCGCCGCCTGGTCCGCCTCAAAAAAGACCATGCAGATCGGTAGCCAGCGGGTAAGCAGTGTTGCCTATGCGAAAGCACGGGAATTGTATAAAGCGGGAGAGATCGGCCAGCTGACCTGTATCGAAGCCTCCTTTGACAGGCAGAGCGCACTGGGCGCCTGGGAATATACCCAACCCACAGACGGTTCCCCGGAGACCGTTGACTGGGACCGCTATATCGCCGGCGCCCCCCAACAACCCTATGATCCTAAGAAATTCTTCTGGTGGCGGAACTACCGGGCATTCGGGACAGGCGTGGCAGGCGATCTCTTCGTACACCTGATCTCCGGCATTCATTTTATCACCGGTTCCCCGGGGCCTGAAAAGATCTTTTCCTCCGGCCAGATAGCTTATTGGAAAGACGGGCGTGACGTCCCCGATATAATGACCGCCATCATGCATTATCCCGCTTCGCCGGAACACCCTGCTTTCGAAGTGACCCTGCGGGTGAATTTTGTCAGCGGGCAGGGGGAGACCAGCACCGTTAAATTTATAGGCTCGGAAGGAGTGCTCGATATGGGTTATAATGGGTTCACCATCCGGCACCACAAGATGGCCGCAGCTCCCGGGATCGGAGGTTGGGACGCGCTCACCACCTACCCGCAGGCCATGCAGGATGAGCTAAAAAGAAAATACAACGAACGGTATACGCCCGAACAGCAGAAGAGCTCCAGTCCGGCCCCGACCGTTTATGAACTGCCGGACGGGTACAATGAACACCTGGACCATTTTACCAATTTCTTCACCAGCGTACGCACCGGTAGTCCGGTAGTGGAAGATCCTGTATTCGGCTTTCGGGCCGCTGCCCCCTGCCTGGCTGCCAACGAAAGTTATTTTCAAAATAAGATCATCCGGTGGGACCCGGTGAATATGAAATTGAGGGAGTAAAAAAATCCATCATTATCTCAAATTAGTCCATCCATTGGTCGCATGGATTGAACTATCTTGGCTTCTGAAATTGCCAAAATAGCCATGATGAAAAAGATCTTTTGCCGGAGTCTCGTCTTTATTCTAATGGTCATCACTACCCGGCAGCTTACAGCGCAGCAGATGATCGACCTCTCCGGCGACTGGCTTTTCCGTATCGACTCCCTTGATAAAGGCGAAGCCGAACAATGGTTCGACCACCCGCTGAACGGGCACCTTCACTTACCCGGCTCTCTTGCCTCCAATGGCATAGGGGATCCCATCACCCTGCAAACCCCCTGGACAGGTGAGATCAATGATTCTTCTTTCTTTCTGAAACCGGAATATGCTTCCTACCGGCAGCCCGGTAATATAAAAATTCCCTTCTGGCTTCAGCCGGTCAGGTATTATAAAGGAGCCGCATGGTACCAGAAAAAGATAATGATCCCGGCCGCCTGGAAGGACAGGTACATCGAGCTGTTCATCGAGCGGGCACATTGGGAGACGACCGTATGGATTGATGGAAAACCAGCCGGCCGGCAAAACAGCCTGGGCACACCCCATCGATATACGTTAAGCGAAGAGCTCAGGCCAGGCAGGCATACCCTCACGATAAGAGTGGACAACAGGATCAAAGATGTCAATCCGGGACCGAATTCGCACAGTATCTCCGACCACACGCAAAGCAATTGGAACGGGATGACCGGCAGGCTGAACCTGACAGCCGGCAGCCTTCTGCATATCGCGCAGGTGCAGCTCTTTCCTGCTGTCGATCGTAAAGAGGTGCGGACGCGCATCACCTTGTACGACGGGGCCGGCCCCATCGTTGGCTCGTCCGCCAATGGCGCACAAGTTCCCCGTCGTGTGCTCCTTCGCCTGATGGTTTCGCCGTCGAAAGGCACAGGGCTGCCCGGCCTTCCACCGATAGAGAAAGAGATCACGCTGCAGGGAGACAGCACGATCGTAGAGATCACCTGCCCGATGGGGGAACATCCTTTATTATGGGATGAATTTCACCCCAACCTATATACCCTGCACATCAGCGTTACCGAACCCGGCGGAGAGAAAGACCAGCGTAAAGAGAGCTTCGGCATGCGTGCATTTGCAACGAAAGGTACTCAGTTCACCATCAATGGACGCCCGATTTTTTTACGGGGTACCCTGGAATGCGCCATCTTTCCAAAGACCGGGTATCCGCCAACCGACCTCGCTTCCTGGATGCATATTTTTAAAGTATGCCGCAGTTATGGATTGAATCATATGCGCTTCCATTCCTGGTGTCCTCCCGAAGCCGCTTTCCAGGCTGCGGACCAGAGTGGTTTCTATCTGCAGATCGAATGCAGTTCCTGGGCCAACTCGGGATCTTCGGTAGGAGACGGCAAGCCCCTTGATCAATATCTGTATGAAGAGAGCGGGCGCATGGTGAATACGTATGGGAACCATCCCTCCTTTTGCATGATGGCTTATGGCAATGAGCCATCCGGCAAACACCTGGAAAAATATCTCAATGATTTCATTAACTACTGGAAAGAGAAAGATGACCGCCGGCTCTACACGACCGCAGCCGGCTGGCCTGTCATTCCGGATAATAATTATAACAGCAGCCCCAACCCCCGCATTCAGCAATGGGGACAGGGTTTGAAGAGCATTATCAATACCTATCCTCCCCGGGGAGACTATGACTGGCATGACATCATCGCCCAATGGCAGCATCCTACCGTCAGCCATGAGATAGGGCAGTGGTGCGTCTACCCGGATTTTAAAGAGATCCCTGAATACACCGGAGTCCTCAAGGCAAAGAACTTTGAGATTTTTCAGCATACCATACAGCAGCACGGTATGGGCAGGCTGGCGGATAGTTTTTTGCTGGCATCCGGCAAACTACAGACCCTCTGCTATAAGGCCGATATCGAAGCGGCTCTCCGGACACCCGGTTTTGGCGGCTTTCAGCTACTCGACCTGCATGACTTTCCCGGCCAGGGCACCGCTTTGGTAGGAGTGCTCAATCCCTTCTGGGAAGATAAGGGATATGTTACCGGCGCAGCCTACAGCCGCTTCTGCAATGCCGTCGTTCCCCTTACCCGGATGCCCCGTTTTGTATACCTCAATAATGAATCATTGGAAATACCCGTGGAAGCGGCTAATTTCAGCAATTCGGCCCTGCGGCATATTATACCTGTATGGACGATTAAAGAGCCCTCCGGCAACACTATCTGGCAGGGGCGATTGCCGGCGGCGGACATCACCGTGGGCAACAGTCAATCCCTGGGAGTGATCCGGCAATCTTTACAGTCCCTTCGCCGGCCATGTGAATTGCAATTGACGGTGTCTCTGGGTGCACACAGCAATTCCTGGGACTTCTTCGTTTATCCCGCACAGCTGCCCGACCTGAAGGCGGCCAGCGCCGGAGGGAAATCCATCGGGAAGGACGACCACGGGAAGAAAAAAATAATCGTGACGCCAACGCTCGACGAGCAGGCGCTTGCCGTTTTGCAGAAAGGAGGGAAGGTATTACTCACCCTGAAAGCAGGAAGCATTCGTTATGGGGAAGGCGCCGAAATACAAGCAGGCTTTTCTACGATCTTCTGGAATACGGCCTGGACTCATGGGCAGCCCCCCCACACCATGGGCATCCTCTGCGATCCCCGGCATCCCGCCCTGGCTGCTTTTCCCACAGAATACCATAGCAACTGGGAATGGTGCGATGCCTTTACCCATGGCGGCCCTATTGAGCTGGATGCGGTTGCCGCCGGCCTGCAACCCATCGTTCGCGTCATTGATGACTGGGTGACAGCCCGCCCGCTGGGCCTGATCTTCGAATGCCGGGTAGGGGAGGGTAAATTACTGGTATCCGGTATCGACCTCCTGACAGATGCTGCGAAGCGGCCCGAGGCCCGGCAACTATTATACAGCCTGGAACAGTACATGGTCAGCCCGGCCTTTCATCCCCGGCAGCAGGTTGCTGTGGAAAAGTTGCAAGCTATAAGCTATTAGCTGCAGGCCAGTGAAGAATTGCAAGTTACAAGCCAGTGAAGAACTGCAAGTTACAAGCGGTTAGCTGCAAGCCAGCTTCTTATAGGGATTAAAAAAATTATTATTCAGACAGCCTGAAGCTCACAGCTAAAAGCTGGCAGCTGTTTCTAACAGCTATTCCCGATCTTTGCCCCCCTAAAAGCATCCCATGGCAGACAATCACCCGGTTACATCTGTATTTCCCTATGAACAGCTTCTATCCTTCACAACGGCCATCTTCCAAAAGATCGGTTGCCCGGAAAAAGACGCCCGCACGGCCGCGACGGCCCTGCTCAGCGCTGACCTTCGGGGGATCGACTCTCACGGCGTAGCCCGCCTCATTGGTTACGTTCGCCTGAAAGAAGCAGGAAGAGCCAACCCAACCCCCGATATCCGTATTATTCATGAGACGCCTTCCACGGCTGTCGTCGATGGAGATAGCGGACTGGGACTGGTAGTTGCCCCTTTCGCCATGCGGATCGCCATTGAAAAAGCGAAAAATGTCGGCACCGGCTGGGTGAGCGTACAAAACTCCAATCATTTCGGCATTGCCGGATATCACGCCCTGCAGGCGGTAAAGGAAGACATGATCGGCATCGCCATGACCAATGCCAGCGCCCTGGTGGCCCCCACCTTTTCCATCGAGCGGATGCTGGGCACCAATCCTATCTGCGTAGCCGTCCCGGCAGGAGAAGAGCCTCCCTTCGTAGCCGACCTGGCTACGACGACGGCTGCTAACGGAAAATTAGAGATCCTGCAGCGGAAAAATGAAGCAGCCCCCCCGGGCTGGATACAGGACAAAGAAGGTCATCCTTCTACCGATCCTCATGCGCTGAAGACAGGAGGGGCCTTATTACCGCTGGGGGGCGACCGCGACCATGGCAGTCACAAGGGTTATGCTCTCGGAGCCGTCGTGGATATCTTATCTGCGGTACTCAGCGGAGCGAACTATGGCCCCTGGGTGCCTCCCTTCCCCGCTTATGTACCCATGCCTACCGGCATGCCCGGTAAAGGCATCGGCCACTTTTTCGGAGCGATGCGGGTGGACGCTTTCCGTCCCGGCAATGAATTCAAGCACGATATGGATAACTGGATCCGCCGTTTCCGCGCTGCCACTCCCGCACCCGGGCACGAAAAAGTGCTGATACCCGGCGATCCCGAACGTGAGATGGAAATCGAACGGCTGCAGCAGGGTATCCCCTTATTCGCTTCCGTCGTCGAAGACCTGAAAGGACTGGCGGAGAAACTAGCCATAAAGTTCCCCATCGGATAATAGTGATCTCTGCTCGGCGATTCTTCCGATGAACATTCCAGCTCTTCCCGGCCACCATTCAGGCGGAGCATGTCAATCGTCCATGACCGGTGAGCAGCTCTTCATTCCCGATAATCGTCCGGGGCATACCGGTTAATCATCCGGGCCGGCCCGGCTAATCATCTACTGCGATGTCAGCTTCATATAGAATTCCCCATCCGTTACCTGGTACTTCACGGTAGTATAATCCGCTCCGCTCACGAGCGTAGCGGTAAATGTTCCTTTTATCGTTGTCGTGCTGAGGTCCGTAATGGTGACAGACGCCTTTGGATTGGTCGTCAGGTTGGGATAGGAGGAAGTATAACCTGCGGATTGGGTATTGTCCGAATAGGTGAGCAATGCCCCGATAACAGCGGCGCCGCCATTGATAAAAGCAGGCATGAACGTCGTATTGGCGGCAAAGGTCGTGGGAGAAGCGAGCTCGATGATCAGCGCCTCTCCATTATTGGCATTGGTCGCCGTGGCGCCATCCATTACCAGGAGATAATAACCGCTGCCTTTAGTCGATGCGGCCGCCACGGTCGAATAATTTTTTTGCACCCCATTGAGCTTGAATTTTATGTAATACGGGCTGTTGGATGCACTTCCCGGGCTGCTCTTCTTGCAGCTGGTTGCCATTGATAAGCTCAGGATAAAGAGACAGGCGGTTAACCCCCTGATCCCCCGGATAAGGGGGGACAGGAGGCGGACCACAAACTTCAGGTTCAGATTCATAATAGACCGGTTAAGGGTGAAGGAGTATGAGTTTTGTGTAAAAATAGGCCATGCCGCCTCCCGCCCGGAACAGCAGTTATTATTCGCCGGCCCCTGTTTATTATTCGCCGGCTCGCTTTTATTATTCGTTGACGCCCCCAATCCCATTGCCTCTCCTCCTTCTTGCCATTATATTCCGGGTTCTTCCCCTTATTTTTTGAAAATTTCTATCGGCTCAGCCTGTATCTTTGCACTCCGAAAAATGGGAATGGTCAAATGAACGGCGCAGCCCTCCATTTGGCAAATGAACTAGCGAAGCGATCTCACTGAGGCCGCTAAAAGACATTATGGCCCGAAGTAAAAGACAAACGAGAATCAAATGAAAATAATGAAATTCGGAGGTACGTCCGTCGGCAAGCCGGAACGTATGCGCCAGGTAAGTCAGCTGATCACCAAAGATACAGAACCGAAAATCGTAGTTCTGAGCGCTCTGAGCGGCACTACCAACGCCCTTGTAGAGATCGGCAACTTCATCTCTTCCGGCGAACGGGAGAAGGCTAAAGAGCAGATCGAAAAGCTGGAAGCCCATTACCAATCCTTTATCAGCGACCTGGTCAAAGGAGAAAAGGCCCTTGCCAAAGCAAAGGCTATCGTAGCGGAACATTTCGAGTTCCTCACCATCATTCTCAGGATCTCTTTTAGCGAAGCCTTGAATAAAGACATCCTCGCCCAGGGAGAGCTGCTGTCCACGAAGCTGTTCAGCGTATTCCTGGAAGAGAACGGGATCGACCACATGCTGCTCCCCGCCCTGGAGTTCATGAGCATCGATAGCCATGACGAACCCCAGATCAACAGCATTAAGAACAAGCTCGGACAACAATTACAGCAACATAAGGACAAGTCCCTCTTCATTACGCAGGGATATATCTGCCGCAATGCCAGAGGGGAAGTAGATAACCTGAAAAGGGGCGGCAGCGATTACAGCGCCTCTCTCATCGCTGCGGCCATCAACGCCACGGTGTGCGAGATCTGGACGGATATCGACGGTATGCACAACAATGACCCCCGCGTGGTTAAAAAGACGGTTGCTATCGAACAGCTGAGTTTTGAAGAAGCCGCGGAACTGGCTTATTTCGGAGCCAAGATCCTGCATCCCGCCTCCATCTGGCCTGCTCAATTCTATAAAGTGCCCGTAAAATTGCTCAATACGATGCAGCCGGAGGCTAAAGGCACCCTGATCACGGAAGAAGCCGGCTCTGTAGGGGTGAAAGCCGTAGCAGCCAAGGACGGCATCATCGCTATCAATATCAAGAGCAGCCGTATGCTGCTGGCCTATGGGTTCCTGCGGAAGATATTTGAAGTATTCGAAAAATACCGCACCCCCATCGATATGATCACCACTTCGGAAGTAGCGGTCTCCGTTACCATCGACAGTGCGGTTGACCTGAAAGCTATTCTGAAAGAGCTGGAACCCTTCGGCACTGTTGAAGTGGAAGATAATCTTACCATTGTCTCTATCGTCGGAAATGAGCTGGTGCAGACCCGGGACGTTATGAGCAAGCTATTCGATGCCCTGACCTCCATTCCCATCCGCATGGTGAGCTATGGCGGCAGCAAGCACAATATATCCCTGCTGATCCCATTCGCCCATAAAATAGAGACCCTGCAATTGCTGAATAAAGGACTGTTCGGGTTGGAATAATTCGTTAACGAATAGTTGTTAAAGCCGGCCCTTACGCGAGTGGACCGGCTTTTTTATTACATTCACGTTTATTACATTCACGCGGAATTCATTTCGTCGGCCACCCATGAAAAAAAACATTCATATATTTTTATATAGCCTGCTCATGGTTGCTGGTCTGCTTAAGGCAGTCCATTCGGTTGCCCAGGAAGGAAATGCTCAGGGGAATGTATTGTCGGGAAAGGTGACCGATTCCGCCAGCGGCAAACCATTGGCCGGCGTCAGCGTATTCCTTAACAGTACCTCCAAAGGCACTATTACACGAGCTGACGGCTCCTTTCTGCTCCCGGGTATTCCGGGGGGAAGATACGAGCTGATCGTCTCCGCCATCGGTTACGAGACCTTCGTCACCGGGATCAGCAGCCGCAATCTTCCTCCGCCATTGAAAATAGCCCTCCATACAAAGGCCTCTGAGCTGGCGGCTTTCACCGTAGAGCCTTATCTGAAGGACGGATGGAAGAAATGGGGGAAGTTCTTCCTCGATAACTTCATCGGCACCACGGAGAATGCCTCTTCGACCACCCTAAAGAACAGGGAGGTCCTGCGCTTTCACTTTTATAAAAAAAGCAACCGCATGTCCGTCACTGCCCTCGAACCCCTGATCATCGAGAACAAGGCCCTGGGCTACAACCTTGAATACCGCCTGGAAGGATTTACCTGCGACTTCAGCACCAATATCATCTCCTATTTTGGCTATCCCCTTTTCCGGGAAATGACCTCGGAGGACCCCGTCCGCATGCAAAAATGGGCGTCCCATCGTCAGGCGGCCTATACCGGATCTCTCATGCATTTCATGCGCAGCCTGTACAATGACCAGATCCGGACAGACGGGTTCATCGTGGATCACGAGATAAATGTGCCTAACCTGGAGAAGCGGCGGGTGAAGGAAATCTACAACCCTGCTCTCCCCCAAACCGATAGCTTTTCCATCGATACCCTGCATCACTTCTGGGAGGTGCTGAGGCAGCCGGATGTTTTTACCCGAATAGTCCGGGGGCCGGAAGGCCTGCTCACCATTCGTCCGGATCAGGCGAAAGTGATGTTCTTTACCGGCAAATGCACGGTAATTTATGGCAATGGCAGAATGGGGATCGCCTACCAGGAATCGGCCATCAGATTGATCACAGAGGAGCCGATCATCATTGAAGAGAATGGAAGTTATTATCCGCCGCAGGAAGTCCTCACCCTGGGCAATTGGAGCAAGACCGAGACAATGGCCAACCTGTTGCCGCGGGACTTTGGCATGTACGACCCGAAGGTCTTAATGCGCTAGCGTTCCAACCATCCGTTGATGTCCAGCCAGTTCTTCAACCGGTCCATCCAGTCATCCTTCGTGGCGGAATTGTGCATTCCAAACCCATGGCCCCCATGCGGATAAATATGCAGCTCCGCCGGCACTTCATTATGTTGCAATGCCTCATAAAAATGAAGGGTATTCGCTACCGGCACCGTATGGTCATCGCCGGCGTGCACCAGGAAGGCTGGAGGGGTCCGGGCAGTCACCTGCCATTCATTGGAATATTCTTTTATTTTCTCCGGAGCGGGGTGCTGACCGAGCAGGTTGTCTCTTGAACCCGTGTGCCCGATGCTATCCGAGAAGCTTATCACCGGGTAGAGCAGGATCATAAAATCCGGCCGCAGAGATATCTTGTCCTTATTGTCGATCACCGCATTGATAAAATGGGTGCCCGCTGTAGAAGCCAGATGACCGCCTGCAGAAAACCCCATAATCCCGATCCGATCCGTCTTCACCCCCCAGTCGCCGGCATGCTGCCGCACCAGCTGGATAGCCCGCTGCGCGTCCTGGAGGGGGCCGATCTCCTTATTGATCATCGTCCCGTCGCTGGGTAACCGGTATTTCAATACAAAGGCGGCCACCCCCATCTCGTTCAGTTTTTTGGCTACTTCGATCCCTTCATGGGCCATCGCCAGGTGAGAATATCCGCCGCCGGGGCAGATAATGACGGCCGTTCCGTTTGCTTTCTCTTTCAGGGGAAGATAGATCGTCAGGGTAGGGCGGCTGACAAAACTAAGGCTATAGTAACCCGGCCGCCGGCCGCTATCGACCTTCTCCTTGTCTTTGGAAGGCCTGGAATTGGGAATAGCATCATATAAGGAGAGTACCTGTTGTGCTTTTACCATATGGGTCAAAAAAATAGGGATGAGCAGGAATAATGTTTTTTTCATATGTGGCATATGGATGTAAATATACATGCGAATAATATAAAAATCCTTCTCCAAAAAAAACGCCTTATCGAAAGATAAGGCGCTTAAAAAAATCTTTTCTCCCTTGTTTCCCTTCAGGGAACGCGGGCTCCCCTTCAGGAGCGGCGATCAGATCACCAGCATCGCATCCCCATAGCTGAAGAAACGATATTTATCCTTGATCGCTTTCTTATAGGCTTCCATGGCCAGGTCATAACCGGCAAATGCACAGGTCATGATCAGCAGGCTGGTCTTGGGCAGATGAAAATTCGTCACCAGCGCATCGGCGATATTGAACGTGTACGGAGGATGGATAAAAGTATTGGTCCATCCTTCAGAGGGCTTCAGTAATTTTTCGGCGGTAAAAGAAGACTCGATGGCACGCATCGTCGTCGTCCCGATAGAGCAGATCCGGTGATTGCCCAGCCTGGCCTTATTTACGATCTTGCAGGCATCGTCCTCTATACGGTAGTACTCTGCATCCATTTTATGTTTGCTGAGGTCTTCCACTTCGATCGGACGGAAAGTTCCCAGTCCCGTGTGCAAAGTGACCTCGGCAAACCGGACCCCCTTTATCTCCAGCCGTTTGATCAGCTCTTTGCTGAAATGCAGCCCGGCAGTCGGAGCCGCTACGGCTCCCTCATGTTTGGCATAGACGGTCTGGTAACGCTCTTTATCCTCTTCATCCGGCTTGCGTTTAATATATTTAGGAAGAGGCGTCTCTCCCAGCAATTCCAATACCTGGCGGAATTCTTCATCATTACCGTCCCAAAGGAACCGGATCGTACGGCCACGGCTGGTCGTATTATCGATCACTTCCGCTACCAGCTCATCATTGTCTCCAAAATATAATTTGTTCCCTACCCGTATCTTTCTTGCGGGATCAACGATCACATCCCAAAGACGGTTGGGCTTATTTAGCTCACGCAGCAGAAATACTTCGATCTTGGCGCCGGTCTTTTCCTTGCGTCCGTACATTCTTGCGGGAAATACTTTGGTATTATTGACTACGAATACATCCTTGTCATCGAAATATTCGAGAATGTCCCTGAAATGCTTATTCTCGATCTGGCCGGTCTTGCGATGGACAACCATCATCCGGCTGTCTTCTCTTTTTTTCGCAGGGTGCTGAGCAATAAGGTTTAATGGCAGATCAAACTTGAACTGTGAAAGCTTCATGTGAAATTTTAATTTTAGTATAACTAGAATCGCACATGATACCAGGCAGGTGGTATAGATAACGGAAGGTCTCCGGTACAAACCAGGTCTTACGGCACCCGATTTGATATCATGTTACGGCATGACCAAACTGGACGGAGTCCAGTATTGACATTGAATAAACTGTGGCGAAAATTACTTTTTGCAAAAATTTTTGCCACAATTTTTACAAGCTGGCAAAGGTACGCAAATTAAATAAGAGGGGCAAATTTAAAAAAACTGGCCTAAGGAGCCAAAGCAGCGCATCAGGGGCCGGGAGAGAATTCTCGCATCCGTAAAATAATTTTCCCCGTTTCCCGTCTTTTATGCAACTTCATAACTATCGATTAACCCTCCTTATAATGAGATCGACCCCCCGGCGAAAGTACTTTGCGGCATTTGTTCTTTTCCTTTTCCTGGCCTTCTCCCTGGCAGCACAGCCGCGAAGGGAAAAGAAATATCCGGCTTTACTATGGGAGATCACCGGCAATGGCCTAACCAAACCTTCCTTTCTCTTCGGGACGATGCATGTGAGCAGCAAGCTCGTTTTCCACCTCAGCGACTCCTTTTACCTCGATATCCGCAATGCGGAGGTAGTGGCCCTTGAGCTGGACCCCCAGCTCTGGCAGGATCAGCTCTTCCGCTTTCAGAACATGCAGACCAATCTCCGGTTCTATACCCAGGGGTCACCAGGCGATTATATTAATGAGCATTCTTTCCAGCTGGATAAGTACGACGACAAGCTCAAAGCCGCCCTCAGTGACGAACCTACCGTTATCAACGGTCTTTTATACCGCAGCTTCCAGACAAGGGCCGATTTTGAGGAAGACACCTATTTGGATCTCTATATCTACCAGACCGGCAAGAAACTGGGAAAACAAGCCACCGGTGTCGAGAACTATTTCCAGACAGAACAGCTCGTCATGGAAGCCGCCCAGGACATGATGAAGGATAAAAAGAAAAAAGCTTCCGACACAGACGGAGAATCTGCTTTTGACATCGAGAAGAAGACCCAGGAAGCCTACCGGAAAGGAGACCTCGATATGCTGGACTCCCTGGAAAAGCTCCTGCAGCCCTCGGACGCCTATATGGAGAAATTCCTCTACCGGCGAAATGAGATACAGGCCGCATCCATCGACAGCATCGTCCGGGTACATTCTTTATTCGTCGGGGTAGGAGCAGCCCACCTGCCCGGTAAAAGGGGGGTGATCGAGCTGTTGCGCAAAAAAGGCTATACCCTCCGTCCCGTTACCATGCCTGACCGGGACGCCACCCGCCGGGATGATATCGACAAGATCAAAGTGCCGGTCACCTTCTCCACTTTTACGGCCGATGACGGCGGCTTCACGGTGCAGCTGCCCGGCAAATTATACCGCCGTCCGGGTAGTCGCACCCCTGATTCCTGGCAATACGCCGATATGGGCAATGGCGCCTATTATATGATCGGCCGGGTAAAAACGTACGGCTGCTTCCTGGGCCAGAAAGAAGAGACGACCTTAAAGAAGGTGGATAGCCTTTTGTATGAGAATATACCTGGCAGGATCCTTAAAAAAACAGTCATTACCCGTAGCGGGTTCAAAGGTTACGATATTACCGGCAAGACCCGCCGGGGCGATATTCAACGTTACAATATCCTGGTGACCCCCTACGAAGTGCTGGTCTTTAAAATGAGCGGCACCAACAACTATGTCGAAGGAAAAGAAGCTGAACAGTTCTTCAGCTCTATTGAGATAAAAAAAACGGCCCCCGCCGGCTGGACGGACTTTAGCCCTCCGCAGGGAGGGTTCCGGATCCGGCTGCCCCGTTTGCCCGCACAGTTTAAGAATACGGTTTGCTCCGACGGCATTTCCCGCTGGGAATACGAAGCCGGAGATTCGGCTACCGGCGACGCCTATCTGGTCTGGAAAAAGACCGTGCAGAACTATCGCTTCCTGGAAGAAGATACGACCGACCTGGCCCTGATGGAAGAAAGCTTTCATTTGTCCGACTGGATCGACAAAACCCTGACCCGGCACACAGGACAGTACAAGGGATATCCCTCTCTGGATGCCTCCTACCTGGGAAAGGACGGATCTTATATCAAGGCTAAATTCCTCATCAAAGGCCCCCATTATTACCTGCTTGCGTCCCGCAGCCGTAATAAAGCCGGCGCCTCCCCGGCATTTTTCAATTCTTTTCAGCTCACTCCATACCGGTATGCTTCATTCCGGAATTATGCAGATACTTTTATCAATATCCGCGTCACCACGCCCATGGTCCCGGATATCGATGCAGGTATGCGGGGCATCCTTGAAAGAGCCTCCAGCGAAGAATTTCTGAACGCTATACCGGATTACAACAGCTATTGGCCCCGGGCCAAAACTGCCCTTTTCCAGGATGATTCCACGGGAGAAGCTGTATTTGTCTCCATGGAGACTTTCCCAAAATATTATTATCCAAAGGACTCCGCCACCTTTTGGCAGGAAGAGACCAATGAAAAAAGACTGCGACAGGACCTGATCATCCGTAGCAAACAGCGTTTACGCTTTTCCGATTCTGTGACCGGCTTTAAATATGTCCTGGCCGATACCAATTCATCCCGCAGGATCAATAGCTGGATCTTTGAAAAGGACAACCGCCTGTTCCGAATGCTCTCCCTGGATGATTCCATGCAGGGAGGAAGTGATTTTATCACCCGCTTCTATGCCAGCCTCCAGCCCCTGGATAAAAAAATGGGCCCTTCCGTTTTTACCAATAAGCTGGACCTTTTCTTCAGGGACTTTTATAGTAAAGACTCCCTGGTCAGCAAGAGGGCGAAAGACGCGATCCCCAACGTGTATTTCGGGGCTGCCGGTCTCCCTGCCCTGCTCAGGGCCATCAACGACCTGTCATATAATGAAAAAGATTATTTCAATACCAGGACCCGGCTGATCAATGAACTGGGGTATATCAGTGACTCCGGAGCTGTCAGTAAGGTGGTCGGCGGACTAAAGAACATATATGTGAGGGCCGGTGACACCAGCACTTTTCAGAATGCAGTCCTCAAGGCCCTGGCCCATCAGAAGACCCGGCCGGCTTATGATCTGCTTAAGACCCTGCTGATCCAGGATCCCCCCATCTTCGAGAATACAGCCGATTACAACTATCTGTTCCAGGATTTAGGAGACTCCCTGCCCCTGGCCCGTACGCTCTTTCCCGAACTATTACAGCTTTCTGCCGTAGACGATTATAAAGGCAACATTTTATCGTTGCTCTCCACCCTGGTAGATAGCGGTTACCTGAAAGGAGCCGATTATGAATCGTATTTGCCCCAATTCTTTTTTGACGCCAAGATCCAGTGGAAGAAACAGGCGGGAAGAGATGAACGAAAACTACAAAAAAAGGAAGAGGATAACAATGACGATATTTCTGCTAATGAAGGAGAAGGCGGGGGAGATCCGGATGACCAGCTGGATGACTATGCCGTATTGCTGATGCCCTTTTATGACAAAAATCCCACCGTCCCCCATTTCTTTAACAAGCTGCTGCAAAGTAAGGATGCCTCGCTGCGCCTGAGCACGACCTCCCTGTTATTGCGCAATGACAAACCGGTCGACGACTCCATTATCCGGACATTGGCTTCCAATGACCTGTACAGGAGCCGCCTGCTGAAAAGCCTCCGGGCGATAAAGAAAGACGACCGCTTCCCCCGTTCGTTCCGGAACCAGGTGGACATGGCCCGCAGCCTGCTGGTCAGCAACAGGGGCGACAATGAGGTGGCGGACATACAATGGGTGGATAAAAAGACCATTCAATTCAAGGAGAAAAAAGGGACTATCTATTTCTTCAAATATAAAATGAGCAAAGACGATGAATGGCAGATGGGCCTCAGCGGACTACAGCCCGTCAATGGGAAGGAAGTAAATACGGACAGCGAATTTGTCCGGCTTACCGGCAAAAAGATCAGGCCGGGCACACCTGCCCGGGATCAGTTCGACCAGCAGTTAAAAAAACTGATCTTCTCCAGGCACAAGAGCGCCGCCTCCTTTTACCAGGATAACGAATATTATGATGGGAAAAATGAGGACGATTAATTATTTCGCTCTGAGGACACATGCTGGTGCGACCGGTCTTGGAAGGACCAGCCAATGTGGGCGGAGCCGCATTAAATTTTAACCGGCCGGGGTTATTCTCATGAGCCATCCGGGGATGTGAAAAAGTTCTATCTGTTTTTAAGGAAAGAAATAAATAATTTTATTCACGCTAATAATTTGTTACCCTTTAAACTGCATCTTATGGCTAAGAATGAAAGCAATCTGATTGTACCTGATGAAACAGTGATGAATAAAATATTGGTGATCAGAGGAAAGAAAGTAATGATAGATAGGGATCTGGCGGAACTTTACGGAGTAACTACCAAAAGATTGAATGAGCAGGTAAAACGTAATATAAAGCGCTTCCCGGTGGATTTTATGTATCAGTTGACCCAGGAGGAGAAAGAAGAGGTGGTCGCAAAATGCGACCACCTCGCATCCCTGAAATATTCGTCTCAGTTACCCTATGTTTTTACAGAACATGGGGCTGTCATGTTGGCTAGTGTTTTAAACAGCGACAGAGCTATTGAGGTCAATATCCAGATTATCAGGGTCTTTATACAGATGCGGGAAATGTTAATGACGAACCAGGAAATTCTTCTGAAGCTGGAGCAAATAGAAAAACAGACCTTTCGGAATACGGATGATATACAGGTGATTTTTGATCATTTGAAGCAATTACTCATACCGCCGGAACAAATTAATCGACAAAGGATTGGCTTTAAAAGAGTATCCGAAAGAGACTAACTTGTTATTTTTTAGATGGTTAAAAGGCGTCGCATGGGAATAGCCTCGATCAGTCTGCGGGTATATTCCATCTGCGGGTGGGTATAGACAGCCTCCGCCTCCCCGATCTCTTCGATCTTTCCTTTATTCATTACCAGGATACGGTCGCTGATATAGCGGATGACGGACAGGTCATGGGAAATAAAGACCACCGTAAAGCCGAATTCTTTTTTCAGGTCATTCAGCAGGTTGAGCACCTGGGCCTGTACGCTCACATCCAGGGCAGAGACGGATTCATCGCAGACAATAAAGGAAGGACGTAATGCCAGCGCCCTGGCGATGACGATCCGCTGGCGCTGACCGCCGGAGAACTCGTGCGGGTAGCGGTCGAAATGTTCTGCCTTCAGGCTTACCTTCTCCAGCAGCTGCTCCACCTGCTGCCTTCGCTCCCGTTTGGTGGAGACGAGCCCATGTACTTTCAGTGTCTCTGCAATGGCGGCGCCAATCGTCAGACGGGGATTCAGGGAAGAGTAGGGATCCTGAAAAATGATCTGTATATGACTTCGTAATTTTTTTAATTCACCGGCTGTATAAGCGGCGAGATCTGTTCCTCCGAACAGGATCCTGCCTCCGGTGGGATCGATCAGCCGCAACAGGGCCCTTCCCAGGGTAGTTTTGCCGCAGCCGGATTCGCCCACCAGTCCCAGCGTTTCCCCCTTGTATACGTCGAAACTGACACCGTCTACCGCCCTGGTATAGTTCAATACTTTTCCCAGGAATGTCTTTTTTGAAGGATACCAGACGGAAAGATCCTCTACCTGGACCAGCGGCGCTGTCGTTCGCACAGGAGCCGGTATCTCCACCGCAGACGGGGTTTTGCTCTGTCCTCCCTGCTTCTCCGTCCCTTCCATAAAATCGCTCACTACCGGCAGCCTTTCCCCTTTCACATGTAATACCGGACGACAATTCAGCAAGCCTTTAGTATAGGGATGCTGCGGATGATGGAATAATTCCTTCACTGTTCCTTCTTCTACTACTTTTCCCTTGTATAACACGAGCGCCCTGTCCGCTATTTCGGCTACGACTCCTAAGTCATGCGTGATGAAGATGACGCCCATATTTTCTGTCTGCTGCAGCTCTCTGATAAGTTCAAGAATGGTCTTTTGCACGGTTACGTCCAGGGCGGTAGTTGGTTCATCGCAGATCAGCAGGGAGGGGCTGTTGCTCATAGCCATTGCGATCATCACCCGTTGCTTCTGCCCCCCGCTGAGCTGATGGGGATACCGGGACAGCATACCGGCAGGATCCGGCAGTTTTACTTTCCCGAATAACCCGATGGCTTTTTGTCTTGCCTGGTCCGCGGGCATCTTTGTATGTGCGCGGATCGCTTCGATCAGCTGGTCGCCGCAGGTAAAGACAGGGTTTAATGAGGTCATCGGTTCCTGGAAGATCATCGCTATCTCATTGCCCCGGATCTTTTGCATTTGCTCCGGGCTGTGTTTCAACAGATCGGCACAGTGCTGATGGCTGTCGGTAAAAAGGATCTTCCCGGAGAGGATCCTGGCAGGAGGCATTGGTAATAATTGCAGGATGGACAGGGAGGTGATCGATTTCCCTGATCCGGATTCACCTACCAGTGCGACGATCTCTCCACGTTGCACCTGGAGATTGATCCCCTGCACCCCCGGCGCCAGACCATCCGCTGTTTGAAACCCGATAGTCAGCTCTTGAATGGACAGTAATGGAGTCATAACGTAGCCCATCAGAATTTCAAATGCCGGACGGTCTGCCCGTTATTGATCAGCTGCTTCAATGAATCAATACCGATCTTAATATGTCTTTCTACATAGTCGCTGGTCACTTTCAGGTCGCTTTCCGCCGTCTTGACCCCATCGGGTGTCATTGGCTGATCACTTACCAGCAACAAGGCTCCGGTAGGGATCTTATTGAAAAATCCTACGGAAAAGATCGTTGCGGTCTCCATATCGATGGCATAGGCTCTTATCTTCTTCAGGTACTCTTTAAAGACCTCATCGTGTTCCCAAACGCGGCGGTTGGTGGTGTAGACCGTCCCGGTCCAGTAATCTACCGCATAGTCCCGGATAGTGGTGGAAATAGCTTTTTGCAGGGCAAAGGCGGGTAATGCCGGCACTTCAGCAGGGAAATAGTCATTGGACGTTCCTTCCCCTCTAATGGCGGCAATGGGCAGGATCAGATCTCCCAGCTTATTCCGCCGCTTTAACCCTCCGCATTTCCCCAGGAATAAAGCAGCCTTGGGCTCAATCGCCGTAAGCAGGTCCATGACCGTAGCGGCGCCCGGACTGCCCATGCCAAAATTAATGATAGTAATATCTCCCGCGGTGGCGCATTGCATGGGCTTGTGCTCACCTACTACTTTCACGCCATGCCAGTCTGCGAACAGTTGCACATAATTGTCAAAATTGGTCAGCAGCACATATTTGCCGAAATTCTCCAGCTTTTCCCCTGTATACCGGGGAAGCCAGTTTTGTACGATTTCTTCTTTGGTTTTCATTCGTAATCTATTTGTCTTTTTTATTTCCGGATGATGCATCCGCTGCATTTTGTCTTTTATCTTTGACAAGATGGATGCAGGTCATGGACGATTCGTAAATTTAGCAAATAGTTTTTGCACATGATCAAAATCTACTATCCGGCTCACCCCTTCAAAATAAGAGAAACCGAACCCAAAAAGGAAGATATCTGGGACGAGCTGCGTAAACTATGGGTTCGCCTGACACCTGAAGAATGGGTCCGCCAGAACTTCATACAATACCTTTTGCAGGTAAAGAAGTATCCGGCATCCTATATGGCAGTGGAAAAAAGGATAAAGCTGGGAGAGCTCAACAAAAGGTTCGATCTGATGGTCTTCGATAAGAGCGCCCAGCCCTGGATGCTGGTGGAATGTAAGGCGATAAAAGAAAAACTGGATAGCCGGGTGTTATGGCAGGTCTTACGCTATAATATGGCCATTCCCGTAAAATTCCTCGTCGTTACCAATGGCGAAGAATGTCACGCCTTTATAAAGGGGCTCACCGATTTTGAAGCCATCGCCACCTTACCGGCTTACAACGAATAAAGATTGAAGCAATGCAATCCTCCGTTTCAGCAATAAAATCCGGTTCGTACAGCCTTGTATTGTGCTGATCTTACTTAGTCGCCAGCATATTTGGATTAAGGGTTGGGTTAATGATTTCACTACCGTAGTTGTCTTTCTGAATTAAAGAAGGCGCAAGTGTATAGAATTTAAAACCGCCTCCGCCCTGCCAATTCACTGATTCGGTAATCCCGCCTTTATCTTCACCACTTACCACTTTTTGCAACCTTGGCAAACAGTGTGTTATGGCATGTTCACCCACTTCAATGCCGATCCATTTTCGTTTCATCTTTTGGGCTACGGCAGCGGTGGTGCCACTGCCAAGAAAACTATCAAGAACGATATCGTTCTCTTTCGTTGCGATGGATAGTATTTTCTGAATTAAACGTTCAGGCTTGGGGGTTGCGAATATATCGGTCTTATTAAATGCCTTGACCTCTTCCTTTGCCTCATGATTATGGCCTACTTCTTCTTGCTTCCACAGCGTATTCGGGGGTCTTGTAGCTTCTTCTTCAAGATATTGCTTTACGTATATTTCCCACCTGTTCTTCTCTTTGAGAATAAATTCCAGCGATTCTTTGTTCGTAATAACATTTTCCTTGTTCCAGCGCCATCTTCCTTCAGCTCCATCAGGTTTGTATGGGAATATTTTTGTTCCATCAGGGGCTTCTATTTCATACCACATAGATGGCCTGTCAGAACGCAAACTTTCAGAACCTTCTTTTCTTAAAGAACGTCTCCTGTAATATTTCCCCATCTTCTCATCGAAGAAGGTAAACTGCCTTTCATTTTGCTCTTTTAATAATTGATTCACTTTTTGCTTGTCGGTTTTGCGATAAACCAATATATAATCGTGCGAGGTGCTAAATCCTTTTGCGTCCATTCTTTCGCTATAAGCTTTTTCCCAAATCACGCTTGCTACAAAATTTGACCTTCCGAAAATTTCATCTAAAAGAATTTTAAGGTAATGAGCTTCATTATCGTCAATAGCAATCCAGATAGAACCGTCATCCGATAAAAGCCTGTGCAGCACCTTTAGCCTTGATGACATTAATTCAAGCCAGATCGAATGTTCTTTGCCATCATCATAATGCTCAAATGCACTTCCTGTATTATAAGGAGGGTCTATGGCAATGCACTTTATTTTACCCGAATAGTTTTGTTCCAATGCTTTTAATGCAAGCAGGTTGTCTCCCTGGATCAGCATGTTCCCGGTATGTAAGTCTCCGCAACTTTTGCTTGGGTCTTCAATCAATATCCGGGGCTCATGTCGGGGCTCATTGCCCTTGCCGATCCAGGTAAGTTCTAATTTTTGTAACTTCTGCGCCATAATTTATATTACTTTCCAACGGACGGTGAACGGGCAGGTTTGAGAAGTTCGCTTTTTGCGAACTGGTAGGAGCATAGTATATTCCTTTCAGCTTGCTGAAAAGGATTGAAATTTCCCTTTTTAATCTCTTCGTTAAATGACTTCGTTTCCTGGCTCCATTGTTTACGTAGATTTGCCGGTGTAGTAATCAGTACTTTCCTTCTTCGTTCCGCCCATTTTTGAGAAATGACCGAATTTCATTCGATGCCCAATATTAGGCTTGTCAAATTTTGTCAAAAATAGTTAACATTTCAGCTTTATTTTACCCGGACATAGGCCAGCATGTTCTTGCCCGTATTCCGTTCATCGATCTCAACCTGGCTGATGCTTTTAATCAAAGGCACCAGCTTCCTAAAGCCGTAATTCCTCGGGTCAAAGTCCGGCTTCTTCTTCAGTAACAAAGTCCCCACCTCCCCCAGGAATGCCCATCCATCCTCTCCTGCCAGGTCATTGATGCTGTCGGCGATGAGCTTGATGAGCTCATTGTCTATCTTCGGGATACTCTCTGCCTGACGGCTGGTATCTGTCTCCCTGTTGGCGGTCTCGCTGTTGGCTGTGTCGCTATTGACTATTTCGCTGTTGGCTTTATCCCTGGTCATGGTCTGACTCTTAGCCGTCTCCCGGCCCTTGCCCGCCGCCTGGGCAGTCCGGCCGCCGGATCCGGGTCTCGCTTTTGAGGCAGGCAGGGCTGCCGGTCTGCTGATCTCTTTCACTTCTTTCTTTAAGATCTCTATATAGATGAACTTATCGCAGGCTGAAATAAAAGCCACCGGCGTCTTCCTTTCTCCCAGACCGAAGACTTTCATCCCCGCTTCCCGCAGCCGGGTTGCCAGCCTGGTGAAATCGCTGTCGCTGGATACAATGCAGAAGCCTTCCACCCTCCCTGTATACAGGATATCCATGGCGTCGATGATCATGGCGGAATCCGTTGCATTTTTACCTGTTGTGTAGCTGTATTGATGGACAGGGGTAATGGCATTCTCCAATAACACCGTTTTCCACCCGGAAACGGTCGGTTTTGTCCAATCAGCATAAATACGCTTAAAGGTAGGGGTGCCATACTTCGCTATCTCCTCCAGCATTTCCTTTATATTGGCGTACGGGACATTGTCCGCATCGATGAGGACGGCCAGCCGCAGATCTTTTAATGTATCCATATGTGTGGAATTCCTCCTCCACTAATCTAGGCTATTTCTCAGACCCTGCAAAACCTGGTTCGTGCCGGTAGTATTTTTATATCCTGTAGCCATGGCGCATGGGAATAATAAAAGCTGTTAAAAAATAAAAAGCGCGCCTGAAAGTGGGCGCGCTTTTTTATTTATAATATATCTCTACGGGAAAATCCCCAGTTCGGCATATGAAGTACCCACCTTATTGATAGCCACCACATAGGCGGCCGTCCGCATATCCGGAACAGTCGGGTTGTTTTTCC
>JAATFV010000036.1 GCA_015655015.1 Chitinophagales bacterium
CATGTTATACAAAAGAATGCCCATCGAGATCGAATCTCCCGAGCAGATGGGCTATGACACGATTAAAAACAATCTTTCCGAAAGCTCGTATACCGATGCTCTCTTCCGGGATATCGGGATATCCGGCGAAAGGCTCAAAGACCTGGTGTTATGTTATGGCTCGCATATGGGCCATGAAGGGCTGCGGGATCTTATTGTAAAGGATAATACGGATCTTACCCGGAATGATGTGCTGCTGACGATTGGCGCTGCTGCCGGCCTGTTCATCATTGCCACCACCTTGCTGGAGCCGGGTGACGAGATGGTGGTAATAAGACCCAATTATGCCACCAATATAGCAACTCCCCGGGCCATCGGCGCTGCTATCCGTTTTGTCGACCTGCGCTTTGAAGACGGTTTTGCCCTGGATATGGGGGAGATACGAAGATCCGTCACGAAAAAGACAAAATATATTTCTGTCACGTATCCGCACAACCCGACGGGCGCCTGTCTCAGCGATGCGGAAATGATGGAGCTGGTCGCGATCACGGAGGCGGCTGGCACCCGGTTGCTGGTGGATGAAACTTACCGGGACATGATATTCGGCGATCTCCTTCCGCTGGCGGCCACTTATTCGGACCGGGTCGTCAGCATATCCTCTTTGTCCAAGGCGTATGGCCTGCCCGGTATCCGGATGGGCTGGATCGTATGCCGGGATCCGAAGCTGATGGAGACCTTTCTGGCAGCCAAGGAACAGATCCATATCTGCGGCTCTTCCCTGGATGAAGAAATCGCTTTTCATTACCTGCTGGAAAAAGACCGGCATTTTGAAAGGATCCGGCAGGATATCCGGGAGAAATACGGGATTGTAAAAGCCTGGATGAACAGGCAGGATGGATTTGAATGGGTAGAGCCGAAAGGCGGTTGTGTCTGTTTCCTCCGTATCAGGCACGCGGAGCGGATCGACATCAGCAAATTCTATGAGATCCTGCTGAATGAATATGGCACGTATGCCGGACCCGGACATTGGTTTGATATGCCCGATTCTTATATGCGCATCGGTTATGGGTGGCCGGGCAGACTATCGCTGGAAGAAGGTCTGGAGGCGCTGACAAGGAGTCTTGAAAAAATAATTTTATAAAATTGTTCCAAATAGAAAAAAAGATTTCTATTTTTGTATAGATCAACACAGTAATTTATCATGCTTCGACAAAATTCACACATACAGATGATTCAGGGATTTAGTCCGGTGAAGGACTATAGGACCGCGGGGCATGAAGTGCTGCATTGTAACTAGAAAAAATGAGTTCAGCATACGAAAGCCCCGCCGAAAAGCGGGGCTTTTTTTTTAGCAGTCTTTTGGCCATTGAACCGGTGGTTTGATTGGCGATCATGAGAAAAACAGGAATGACCGAATTGTTTATCAACATACAACACGGTAAGGATCTGCTGTCCCGACAGCAGCAGGGTATCTTTTGTAATTCCATGACAGGAAAGATATATGTGAAGCAGGAACCGGGGTATCACCGCATGTGATCTGACAGCCAGATTAACAATAGGGAAGCCCGGTCAACGAAAAAATGACCGGGCTTTTTTGGTCCATGGCGTTTAGGATAAAATAATGCCGGGCGGGCGAGGAAGCTCCGGGTATCCGCACTTATCGATATGTTTTTTGTTTAAATAGTAAAATACTCCCGGGCCGGGAGAAGGAGGATCAGATGAAGTTCAATTTTAGCCTAAAAGGGAAAAGACAGGAAGAGGACCGCTACGCGGTCATAAAAGCATGGATGCCGGATGCACAGTGGGAGTTCTATACGGCCCTTTTATCAGCATCCCTGGATGAATCCATGTATCAGCAGGCAGGAGACCGCTTCTCCGCCATTCGCAAAATGATCGGGGAGAATGATCCTGCTTTTGTAGCCAGGCTGGCTGTATACTTTCGGGAGAAATTACATCTCCGGGCACTATCTTTTATAGTGGCTGCCGAGCTCGCTGCCCTTCACGGGGATAAGGAATGGGTCAGCCGTCTGACGGCCCGCGTCCTTCAGCAGCCGGGGGAGATTTCGGAATGGATGGAATATTATACCCGGGCGAATAAAGGTATGGCCCATAAGCCGGGCAGGGAAGTCCTGAAAGGGATATCGATGGTGTTCAACCGCCTGGATGAATACCAGTTTACCCGGTATAGCAGGGATGAGCAGCTGAAATTAAAAAAGGCTTTATCGCAGATCCGTCCGAAACCAAAAGATAAAGCACAACGGGTATTATTCGCGGATATCACGAAGGATCGTCTGCCGGCAAGGGCCACCTGGCAGCTGGAATGGGATGAATTGAAACAGGAGAAATATGATAGCCCGGAGCTGCAGCAGGCGGCGCTGAGAGATAAATGGAAAGAAGGGATCTCTTCTTTCAGGATAGGATATGCCGCGCTGCTGGACCAGCTTCCGCAGATCCTGGCAGCAGGCGTTAGCGGGAAAGTATTGAAGCTGGCCGCAGAATACCTGGGCAATGCCTCCGCTGTCGCCGGCAGCGGGATCTCCCCCTTCCGGCTGCTGGAAGTCTACCGGACACTGAAGGGGATGGATCAAGGCGGAGCCCCGATGCTGCTGGATGCGTTGGAACAGGCAGCCCGTCACAGCGCCCGGAGACTGACGGGTTTTGGAGAGAATGGCAGGGTCATCATCGCGATGGATGTCAGCAACAGCATGAAACGGCCTGTCAGTGAGGGATCTCTTACACAACGCTATGATATAGGGCCTTTCGTGGCCTTATTACTGAAAGCCAGGGGCATATCCACGGTTGCCGGGATCATCGGCAATACCTGGAAGCCGATCGATCTGCCCGCTCAAAGCGTATTGGCAGGAATGGACCAGTTCCATCGCAGGGAAGGAGAGCTGGGGTATGCTATTAATGGACACCTGGTCATACAGGATCTGTTGAGGAAAAGGATGGTGGTGGATAAGGTGATGATCTTTACGGATTGCCGCCTATGGGGCAACCGGGTATTCCACCAGCCGGCCGGGACAGACCTTATCCAGATCTGGAAACAATACCGGCAAATAGCTCCTGGAGCCAAGCTCTGCCTGTTCAACCTGGCGGGTTATGGGAATAAGCCCCTGGAAGTGCTGAAAGATGGGGTATTTCTTGTTTCCGGTTGGAATGACAGGGTCTTCGATGTGCTGAGATCCGTTGAAAAAGAGAGGAATACTATTGATGCGATTAATGAGATAGAAATTTAAGTGATTGGGTTCAGAAAGGAGGAAATAAGCGGCAGTACTTAGTTGTGCTGCTGCTTTTCCATATTTAGGGGATTGGATAAAGACAAGGGCAGGTACCTGAGCTTATGCAAGGAAGTATCCCCCTTTATATTAGTATTCAGTATCTTATACTTTTCGATGGGCGTTCCGCTGATCAAGTAATCGAATTCACGGGAATTAATATCGGCGCCATCATACCGGTAGAAGTCGGCCCCGCCTATCAGCGTCTTGTTATACTGCTGCAAATAGGCAGGATCATAGGAACTATACATTTCGATCATTGGATATCCGTTTATAAAAGTATAGTCGGCAAAAGACCGGCGTGTCTTGTTGGAACTTGAAAAGCTGATGGTTCCGGCAGCAGTATTAATAGCTGTTACGTAGGAACCGGCAGGCAGCATGGGAATATCTGGTCTTGATCCTACGGGTGGAAAGACGCCTTGTACATGCTCTATCGTATTACTGCCGGCAGCAAGATCTCCTGTAAAAGGCGCCTCTTCATTTACAAAATAATTCATGTATAAATGCAGGGCCATGCCTTCACCGATCCCATAGGCAAGACTTTGGAGATACACGGTATCATGACCGATCCGTTGAATGATGCCTACCGGATAGGTAGGCGCATAGGTCCCTGTAAATTGATCCTGGTAATGCAGACCGGAGGTCAGAATAAAATCCCCGGGCTTCAGGAGGTGGTTGTCCGTAACGGCTGCAAGTTTAAAATAAGCCGTCCAATTGGATTTGTTGATATGAACGACGGGTTCGCCGGACAGTCGGATCGTTCTCTCATAAGAGCTTCCATAGGTAAACTTATAGGTAACGCCCACTCCTGCCGAGGCATCCCGGAAGAAGCTCGTATTTCCCGGATAGAGCGGATCCGTTCCCGTTCCGTTGGATCCTCTAAAAGGGGAAGCTCCCATTATGACACCCCTGTTGCTGCTGCCCAGTATTCCACCGGAATAATACATATTCATATTGCTGAAACTGGGATTGGGATAGACTCCATTGTTGTCGAGGTTCACCGTGATCGGAGGTGCGTTTGTGGTACCGCCATCATAGTGGTTATTTGTTCCCGATAAGATCAGCCTTGCTCCCGGTACGCCGGGATAGATCCTTAACATACAGTCATGAAAAGTAGTCCCTAATCCGAGAACATAGAAATCAGGGTAAGGGATCCCAGGATCCTGTGTAGCGAAATCGATCTGGCAATCCTCAAAGGATACCGTCGCAGGTCCGCCTACAAACCCCAGCCTGAAGAGCCCTTCTGCATAGACATTCCGGAAAGAACCGCCAAAAGAAGCGGCCTGTATTCTGCATAATTGTTTAACCGCACTGGCGATATTTACCCCATCGACCATTGGTATGCCGGCCCCATCTCCATGTTTGAACCCATAACTTACATTGTCAAATATTGTATGCGTAGTTCCCCAGCATTTTAGCCTGCTCACATGGCATTCTTTTGACTGTGCCTGCCCTATGGCGTAGGCCACCTTATTACTGCTAATATCGCAGTCGATGACGTCGATCAATTCTCCGTTCTGCTGGTTGGAAGGTGTGATCATGACGCCGACAATGAAATTTTTTACGGAACAGCCTACGATCTGAATGGACGTGGAGCCTCCCCTGCTGAATCCGGCCGGACAATACGCATGGAGGCCCGGGTACATATCTGAATTATTGGGATAAACAGTAGAATCTGAAAAAGGGTCGATCACGATACCTGAATAAGGGGATAAAGGATTGTCCCTGGACGATCGATCTGTCCACTCTTTAAAAGAGAGGGTGTCGACCTGAATAGGGTTCAGTTTGTTGGGGAAGGTAAACTGTCCGCTGAAAGCCAGGTCCTTTATTAATATCCCCTTTCCTTTTTGTATGCCGATAGCAAAAGTATTATTAAAGGTCGTAATGATCTGGGCGAAACCTGTCGCGATATTTTTTGAATTGGAAGGCCCGACAAGATTTATGCTGGCCTGGTTGAAAGACGATCCCTGTAACCTGGCGATGATCAATGGCCTGCCGATTTTATAATTGCCGGGCGGGAAGTAAAGTGTCCTTCCGGGCGTGTTGTTGTTTAAAACATAATTTATAGCCTTTTGGATCGGGTACCAGTCGTCTGTAGATCCGTTCCCAGTCGCTCCAAACCATTTGATATTAATAGTACCATTGTCTGTATTTCGTTTGAACCGCAGGCCATTGGCTGTCACGAGGGTCATAACGCTATCATCCGGCGTAGTCTTATCCCCGGGGTCATATACCAGGAAGCCCTGCCTTCCGGGGTCGGTCAGATATAGATTTTTATCGGGAAAATAAGCTGGCCTGCTGTTCCTCAGCCCGCTCATAGTCTGTTGAGATATAATATGAGATATAATAGAAGTGTCCTTGTCACCAGGTCTGGCGCCCCGGTCATCGGGCTTCTGCGCTGAAAGAATATTTCCCAGACAGCAGAGGAAGGAAATTAATAAGAGCGATTTCATTATGGATTGGATTTTGTGGTATTGTCGGATAGAGATAAGTTGTTATGTATGGAATAACAAGTTAATAAATTTGTTTGTGAAGTAGTGGTGATTTTCTATAACTTAACGTGCTAAAGATAAAATCTTCAATTCATATGGAACCTCCTTCATGGTCAGCGCGATTCAACCGCCTGCGGCAATTATTCTGGTTTTTCTTTCTGCTTACCATTGGCTATATGATCTGGATACGAAGTTACCTATCCCCCCTGAGCTCAGGAGAGATCGTTCAGTTCGAGATCGCAAAAACAGCAGATAAGGCCCAATCCATTATAAAAGATTGGAAAAATACAGGCAAATACGAACAAGGCGTCAAAAGCATCTACTTTGCTTATCTTTTTATAATATTTTACACACTGGCCATTGGATTCGGTTGTCGTTTTATTTCCGCCTGTACGGGTAATGATATCCTGATCAAGGGAGGACAGGGTTTTGCGTGGCTGATAGGGATTGCCACCATTTGCGATATTATAGAAAATATTGCTATGTCTAAGACCCTTGGGGGAAATATCTCACAATTGAACGTCACCATTGCCTATAACCTGGCAAGGATAAAATTTTCCATCGTCATCGTCTGTGTTCTCTTTATGGTCGCCTGTTCTCTTTACTGGCTGATCAGTAAATTAGCCGGCGAGGAGAAATAAAAGATGGCGGCTACCTATACTTTTATATACACTTTCTTTTTGTCGAGCCAATAACAAAGAGCCCAGAACAAAAGAATATGGGAAATGGCGTATAGTAATGAACCATTCATGAACCCGAATGCCGGAGAGAAAATATGGTCATACATCCAGGCATTAAGTCCCTTATAAACAATTTCCCCCTTCGCGTTAACGCCATCTGCGATATGGAATAACATATAGATCCTGGGCAGGATCCCGCTGATCATAAAAATGAAGAGGGCATTTTTTCCAAAAACATCGAAGAACCGGCTTGCCGGTCTCCGGCGCCCCCGCATTTCAATGGTATACATCAACACACAAAGTACCAGGACGGCCAGTCCTGTTGTATAAATTACAAAAGAGCTGCTCCAGATCTTTTTGTTGATAGGAAAGACCATATCCCAGCAATAACCGGTAAAGACCAACAGGCAGCCAATGGTGAACAGGCTGGCGATCATTTCGTAGGTCTTGCCTTTTTGAGAAATATATTGCCCCACGAGGTAACCAAAGATCACCTGTACGATGGCGGGCAGTGTGCTGGCCAGTCCTTCGGGGTCAAAAGCCAGCCCTTCCCCTTTGTACATATGAGCTGCTCCCAGTATGGCTTTGTCGACATTTGTCCCGAAATAGCCGGTAAGACTATACGGATTTCCGGGAGCTCCCAGCAACAGGCAAAGAGCCCAATAGCCCAACAGGATGACAGCACCTGTTACAAAAGCTACTCCTGTCTTTCCATAATAAATGATCAGCGAAGCAAAAAGATAGACCAGCGCGATACGCTGAAGAACACCTAAAATGCGAATACCGGTCGGGATGACTGCGGCATGAGCTATATCGATGGGATCTGTCCACGACTTGACTACCAAATGATCGCCTGACCATTTTATAAAGGGAAACCAGTTCAGGAACAGGCCGATCCCGAAAATGAGCAGGGCTCTCCTAAAGACCTTTTTCAGGAAGACATTACTGCCTGCTGCTTCCAGCCCCGGCATGACAAACGCCAGGGCATTGCCGACGGCGAACAGGAAAAAGGGGAATACAAGATCCGTCGGAGTACAGCCATGCCAGGGCGCATGGTCAAGCGGCCCGTACACATAACTCCAACTACCCGGATTATTTACCAATATCATTAGGGCTACCGTCGCTCCGCGAAATACATCCAGAGAATAAAAACGTTGTTTCAAAGCAAAAATTTTATCTACCAAATTAAGCATTTATGAATTCTTTTTTTCGGCCTTAAAAGCCTGTTTTTCAATTTACAATTAAGTTTATTGAATATTAAAATCTCCTATATTTGCAAGAAAGGGGGATAAAAACCTCTTTCATAAGAAATTGTAAGACAATCGATACAATAAATCCGGGCCATATTTAGTTTTTTGTGTGTTCAACCCCGGATACTCTTTAAATTTTTTAATCCTGTGAAGAAAAAGCTGAAAAACCTGTTATTATAAAACTATATGGAAGGGGTATAAAGGAGTGTTCCATGGAATACTAACTTATACCCTTTCTTTTTGATAATCCCCCTAACCCCTTGAAAACATTATTTATTGATAATCAAATAATTACGAAGTATTTATGTGACTGAGGAGGCGAAGCTATGTCCCAAAAGAAAAAGAACTGGTATGCTGTATACACCAATCCCCGGTGGGAGAAAAAAGTATATGCTCGTCTGGAGCAGGAAGGAAGGGAAGTCTACTGTCCTTTGAATAAGGTTCAAAAAAAATGGAGTGACCGGGTAAAATGGGTAGAAGAGCCGCTCTTTAAATCTTATGTATTTGTAAAAGTGGCCGAAGATGAGCAAACCAGCGTACGAATGGTCAGTGGAGTGGTCAACTTTGTGTATTGGCTGGGTAAGCCGGCGATCATTCAGGATAAGGAAATAGAGGTCATTCGCAAATTTTTAAATGAATATGATGACGTACAGGCAATACCGCTGGATCTCCGGACAGATGCCAGGGTAACGATCCGGAGGGGTGCTTTTATGAATAAGGAGGCTACGGTAGTGAAGCTGTTGAATAACAAAGTGCAGGTGATCATTGAAAGTATCGGCTATTCATTGGTAGCGGTCATTGACAGGTCCAACATATCGATGGGTGGAAAACAGAAACAGTAGATTTTGAACAATAATCCTTTTTAATGAGATATAATTATGTTTCAGTACGGAAAGTGGTGGGATTTTGCGGACTTGGGCTCATGTTATGGGCGGCGCTCAGCTCCTGTGGTAATACCAGGCATCTTACGTATATGCAGGGACAATTTGACACAGCCCGCTTAAGCCAGATAAAGACCACAGAGCCAGTGATACAAAAAGGAGATCTGATCAGTATCATCGTGTATAGTGATAACCCTAACGCCACCGCTCTTTACAACCAATCAGTGTCTTCGATGAGTGGCGGTTCGACCTCAGGGGGGACAAGCTCCACGAATACTAACACCGGAGGCGGGACAGGATCGACAGCAGGCGCTCAGCAAGGGGTGGCCCCTCCCTCATCACCAGGTTATCAGGTCGACGAGCGAGGCGATATCGCATTCCAGGGCCTTGGGCTTTTGCATGTTGAAGGACTCACTAAAAGTCAGGTAAAAAGTCTGTTGGATTCCAAGTTAAAAGACACTTTGTTAAAAAACCCATACTATAACGTCCGTTTTCTCAATTATAAATTCACCATGTTGGGCGAAGTTGCCAAACCTGGAATTTTTAATATACCCGGAGAACGGGTAAATCTTTTAGAAGCGCTGGGTCTGGCCGGGGATATGACATTTTTCGGACGTCGTGACAATGTGTTGATCATCCGCGAGAATAATGGGAAAAGAGAGTTTCAACGGCTGGACCTTACCAAGCCGGAGATACTGGGTTCTCCTTTTTTCTATTTACAGCAGGGTGATGTGGTCTATATTGAAGCGAACAGGAGAAAAGTGGCAGCGAGCGACCAGGTCACTGCACGTAATATAAGTATAGCGGCTAGTATCGTTTCGACCCTGGCGATCCTTTATAGTATATTCAAGAATTAAATTTAAAGAATGGCGATGCTTGAACAAAATAACGGACCGGTTACCTCTGAAATAAATAAACGGCCTAACAGATTATGGACAATCGGGCCAAGAGATTTTATTTATAAGTATCTGCGTGTTGTACCCTGGATGGTCCTGATTATAGGGCTTTTCGTATTCTTAGCCTATATAAAGATCCGTTACGAGGTCCGGATCTTCAGAGTACAATCGTCCCTGCTTATCAAAAACGAAAGGAACGAAGGCGACACAAAGGATGCCCGCTTTGAAGACTTGTTCATGTCTCCCAGTACGACTAATCTCAGCAACGAGATTGAAATTCTTAAATCAACTCCTGTTTTACGGCGTGTAGCCAGGGACCTGGGCCTGCAAACGCTGTATTATGGGAAAGGCAGTGTAAAGACCAGTTTAATCTATCCTTCTTCTCCTTTTACGCTGGACATTCTTAGCATCGGGGATTCGAGCCGGAGCTTTATCTGTAAAATTACCATTATTAACGGAGAGAAATTCCTGCTTAATGAAAGCAAAAAGCCGCTAAGCTATGGCGATATAATTGAAAATGACGGCAATCGCTTTCGGGTGGTCAAAAACTCTGATGTGGATATCCGCAATTATGGAAATGCTATAATAGAGGCCGGATGGCGTCCTCTGATCGATGCGGCAAAGGGCCTGGCCTCGTCACTAAAGATCGTCCAGGCCAATGACCAGGCTACCATCCTCACATTAAGCTTCGAAGGGGAGAACAGTACGATGGGACAGGATGTCCTCAATACACTCATGGCGGTGTATGACACCCTTATGGTAGAGGATAAGAACAGAATCGCCAATAATACGCTTCGGTTCATTAATGCAAGGATCTATGAGTTGAGCGATACGCTTAGAGGAGTTCAGGGGGGATTGCAAACCTACATGATCCAGAACCAGGCTTTTGATGTGGAAGGCCAGTCCAAGGCCTATATGGAAAAAATTGGAGAGAGCTCCAAAGAGCAGGGCGAGATGGAAGTCAGGGTTAGAATTGCCGATTTTCTTTTGAAATATGTTTCGGATAAAAAGAATATGCATGAGTTGGTGCCTACGAATCTGGGGATAGAGGAACCTGCCCTGCTGCAGCTGGTCGCAGAATATAACCGCATGCAGCTGGAAAGAGAAAATAATCTCAGGACGACGACGTTGAACAATCCCCTGATCGTTAGTCTGGATAATTCCCTGGATAAGATCCGCCGGGATATCTACCAGGCGTTGCTAAATGTAAAGCAGGCTTATAGTATTGCTGCTGATAATATAAACAAACAAAACGCAGAGATACAAAGTCATATCACCACCCTTCCCGGGAAATCCATGCAATTGTTGAATATCGGGCGCAAACAGAAGATCCTGGAGGACCTGTACTCGCTTCTCCTGCAAAAAAGATTGGATATTTCCCTCTCTTCGGCTTCTACGATCTCCAATTCAACAGTAGTTGAACCTGCTCTTGGGCCGGGTATCCTGATCAGTCCTGACACAAAGAAGATATATACCCTGTATTTTTTACTGGGCCTTATAATACCCGTCGGCATTGTTGCGATCAGGGAGCTGCTGCAGGATAAAGTGAATGGCCGGGCTGATGTGGAAAAATATACAGATACGCCTATCCTGGGAGAAATAGGACATTCTGACGGGGAACAATCTCTTGTAGTGACCAATAACAGCCGCCGCCTGATCTCTGAGCAATTCCGGATTGTCCGTACCAACATGCAATATATTGTAGGGAAGAAAGAAAGACCTACCATTATGGTCACTTCCTCCTTCAGCGGGGAGGGTAAGTCTTTTATAAGTACGAATATAGGCGCCGTCCTTGCTTTATCCGGAAAAAAGACCGTGATCATGGAATTTGATATCCGCAAGCCTAAGATCGTATCGGGGCTTGACCTGAAGCGTAAGATGGGGATCACGAACTATATCATCGGCAAGGCGAGATTTGATGAATTGATAGTGAAGGTGGAGGGGGTCGACAATCTTTATGTTATCCCCTGCGGCCCAATCCCTCCCAATCCTGCAGAACTCTTGCTGGACAAGAGATTGGAGGAGTTAATGAAAGAGGTGAAAGAGCATTTTGAGATAGTGATCATGGATACGGCACCCATTGGACTCGTGAGTGACGCGACCAATCTGGGTCAGTATGCCGATTGTACATTATATATTGTCAGACAAGGACACACTTTTCGTAACCAAATACGTTTAATAGACGAATTATATAACTCCAAAAAATTGCCGGGACTTTGTCTGTTGCTTAATGACGTGAAACTGAACAGCGGATATTATGGCGGATATTATGGAAGGGGGTATGGTTATTACGGAGGTTATGGCTATGGCGCCGGTGATTCCGGCTATTTTGAGGATGATTCGAATAAGAAAGGGAAGCGTTCGTTCTTTAACCGCATTATCTTCAAATGGAAAAGTTTATTCAAGTAGGAGCTGAAATAAAACATACTGAGTCGATTTAAAATCACGTATAAATGACTGAAGCGGATCTGATAATTCCAGAATTGATCATCGAACCCGGCCGTTCTGAAAAAAATTACTGGAAAGACTTATGGCACTATCGGGAATTATTCTATATCCTTAGCTGGAGGGATATAAAGGTACGTTACAAACAGACTGTGATCGGTGCTACCTGGGGAGTCATCAGGCCCCTGCTGACCATGATCATTTTTACTTTTGTTTTTGGTAAGCTGGGCAACCTGGATCACAAAGGGGCAGCGCCTTACCCGATCCTTGTTTTTGCCGGCCTGCTGCCCTGGCAATTTTTTTCCTCTGCACTTTCGGAAGCAAGTAACAGTCTGATCGTCAACTCGAATCTGATCACCAAGATCTATTTCCCCAGACTGATCATCCCTGCCAGCTCGATCATCGTAAGCCTGGTTGACCTGGGTATTACTTTTGTGCTGCTGTTATTGGTAATGATCTTTTTCCGCTTTGTTCCCCCCATTCAGATACTGTTCTTACCGGTGTTCGTATTAATGGCCTTTATGATATCATTCGGCGTCGGGCTCTATACGACGGCGCTGAATGTAAAATACAGGGACTTCCGGTACATTATCCCTTTTATCGTTCAACTGGGTATATATGTTACCCCGGTAGGTTATAGCAGTACCATCGTGACGCAAAAATATTCCGAACAGATGCGTTTCTGGTATTCATTGAATCCGATGGTAGGTATCATCGACGGGTTTCGATGGTGTATTATCGGGGAGCCGCTCTACTGGCCGGGACTTCTGCTTTCCGTGGCTGTGATCCTCCTCTTTTTGTGGATCGGAGTGTGTTATTTTCGTAAAACTGAAAAATCATTCGCAGATAATATTTAAATAAATGGCAAAGCCGATTATTAAGGTCGAACAGGTTTCAAAAAAATTCACCATTTCACATGAACCTACGGAACGGTACAGCTCTTTGCGGGATGTGATCACGAATAAAGCCAGAAAGCTGGTAAACAATAAAGAAAAGCCCCGGCAAAATGCAAGGGAAGATTTTTTCGCACTGAAGGACGTGAGTTTCGATATACAGGCTGGTGACCGGGTAGGTATTATCGGTCGTAACGGAGCGGGCAAAAGCACTTTATTGAAGATATTGAGCCGGATCACTGAGCCAACTTCCGGGCGTATTTCCATTCGTGGGAGGGTGGCCAGCTTATTGGAAGTCGGGACAGGCTTTCATCCGGAATTATCCGGCCGGGAAAATATTTTTCTTAACGGGACCATTCTCGGTATGAATAGGAATGAGATCCGAAAAAAATTCGATGAGATCGTTGATTTTGCGGAAATAGAGAAATTCCTGGATACTCCGGTCAAGCGTTATAGCAGTGGCATGTATGTAAGACTGGCCTTTGCCGTAGCGGCCCATTTGGAGCCCGAAATATTGGTGGTTGACGAAGTCCTTGCCGTGGGCGATGCACAATTCCAGAAGAAATGCCTTGGCAAAATGGAAGATGTAAGCAGAAATGGGGGACGTACCGTTCTTTTTGTAAGTCATAATATGGGGGTCATCTCAAATTTATGCAATGTCGGATATGTCTTTCAGAGCGGAAAGCTGATCTTCAACGGAAAAACTTCTGAGGCTGTTAATATGTATCTTGACAATTCGACCGAGGTCGATGTATATGACGCTCCCGATCTGGCTAAACCGAATAGCTTCAGAAAGATATTCTTTTCATCGGACAACGGGTACAGGAAGAATGAATTTGCGCATGATGAGTTTATAAAGGTTCGGTTGGAAATTCAGAATAATGGCCAAAAGAGCGTAGATATCGGGATAGCTGTGCTGGATAAATTTAAAAGTAAAGTATTTACTTCCATTAATACGATCGAAACAGGCGCGAATTCCGCGGGTTCTCTTTCTGTAGAATGTGAGATTCCTAACCATTTTCTGGCACCCGGCAGTTATAGCCTGGATATAGCTCTCTTCAAATCCAGGATCACCACTTTTGAATATATCGGCGACGTCCTGCCTTTTAAAGTAATAGACAATGGGACGGAACTTGCTGCATTTGAAGGTGTAGATTACGGGAATGTGTTATGTAAATGCAAATGGTCTTATGAGTAGTCTTATTGGGAAAATAAGAAATTTTTTCAGGCCCGGGACGAACACGAATATCGTTATCGGAAAGTCTACCTACGTCTCTCCAACAACTTTAATAGAGGATAGGAATGGCGGAACGATACGGATCGGTGAAAAATGTGAAATATTAGATGGCGTATTGATCCTGAGTTATGGAGGAGCGATTGAGATCGGAGATAATTGCAGCATAAATCCATACACGATCATATACGGGCATGGAGGGGTAAAAATAGGCAACAACGTCCTTATTGCCGCTGCCACGATGATCGTCCCCAATAACCATAATTTTCAGTTAAAGGACAAGACAATAATTGAACAGGGGTGTACAGCGAAAGGAATTATAATCGAAGAGGACGTTTGGATAGGACACGGTTGCAGCTTACTGGACGGAATCACTGTAAGCAAAGGAACGGTAGTCGCAGCCGGGAGCGTTGTTAATAAATCGACTGAGCCATATTCGGTCATAGCAGGAATTCCCGCGAAAATTATCAAATACAGGACATGAAATCAGTTAAGGAATTCATTTTTTTGAGCAGAGAATGTGGCTTTTTTCACGCACTTTTTTTTGTTTTCTTTAAACTCAGGTTGAAATTCAGAAATTCCACCTTCATGAAAAAGAAGGCGAAAAATGAAGAACGCTGGCTGGAAAAAATTTATGCCGCATTGTTCATTCAGCAAAATGAAACTGAGAATATCGATAACAGGGACTTAATAAAAGTTAAGATAAGAAAAGACTCTCCGGCCTTTGTTTATCTCCGGCCTTATTCCAGCGATAGAGATGTCTATTTACAGGTTCTTGTGAACGAAGATTATAAGAGTGTGGTGCAGATCTACGACCAGCTTTTCAAGGACCCTCCACGGGAGATAGTCGATTGCGGCTGCAATATAGGGTTGACATCCGTATATTTTAAATTACAATACCCGAATGCCGGATTTACGGCAATTGAGCCTTTTCAGGATAATGTCGGGTTAATAAGCCTCAATTTTGCCGGTAATTCGATAAATACTGACCGCATCATTGAAGGAGGTGTCTGGAACAGCAATGAAAAGCTAAAAGTAGGCAGACAGTTTAGAGATGGAAAGGAATGGTCCGGGAATGTGGAAATGCAGCAGACGGGGAGTACGGATCCGGGAATTCAGGCGTACTCGATCTTAGATATCATTAACAGGCATGAAAATGGGGTGGACATACTCAAAATAGATATAGAGGGCGCCGAAAAGGTCTTATTCGAAGATATCGGCTATGCACGAAAGTTCCTGGAAAAAGTGAAGTGTGTGGCTATTGAAATACACGACGAATTTAATTGCAGGGATAATATCTATAAAGCGTTCAGAGAAAGTAATTTTTTTTATTATGATATCGCGGACATGACGATTGCGATCAATCGTACTTATTTACCGCAATAAGGGAATAAAAGTTGATGAGATGCCTGTAGTAAGTATAATAATGCCTTGTTATAATGCAGGAAAATATCTGAGAGACTCCATTAATTCGGTCATCAGACAGGAATTTACAGACTGGGAGCTTATAATTGTCAATGACGGAAGCAAGGATACCAGTCTGGATATAGCATTGTCTTTTCAGAACACGGATAACAGGATAAAGGTCGTGACAAAAGAGAATGGAGGCTATGTCAGCGCAAGACTGCACGGTATGCGCTTTATTTGTCAGGAGAGCGATTTCCTTCTTTTCTACGATGCGGATGATATGTTACATCCTGAGATGTTGAAAAAATTATATACTAAAATAGCGGCTTGTCCTGCAGTGGGAGCAATTTATTGTAATCATTCTTTAATAGACGAGGATGGTAAGGATCTGGGGCTGCCCGGTTATGGAAGGAGAATAGTGCCAACGGCTCTTTGGATGAAGACACTGGACGAGGATATGCAGTATACCCCTTTTATTTCCATCTTCTGCTGGACAAAGATGATTGAGCCAATGACTTTGCTGAGGAGAAAAGCTTATGACGAAAGTTCAGGCTGGGATATCCGTTTTGGGCTCGGACAAGGTAATATAGGTGACGGGGCATTACTGTTCTCCGAGATCGCCCTGTCATGGAAAGTCATGTATGTTAATGAACCGCTGTATTTTTACCGGAAACATTCCGCTCAGGCAACAGCATCCAATACGCTTAATAAAAAAGCGGGCGATAAGGTCTTATCGATCTGGCAGCAGCGAATAGAAAAGAATTATGCTTTTTCAAAAGATGTCCGGGCGGCTATTATCTGTTACAGGCGAAGAGTTGCCGCATTTACTAAAATGGGCTCTTTAAAACATATGTTAAGATATACTCCTGTAAGAGGGATTGCCCTAATAGGATCGATCTTTTATAATTATTTATTATCGCTTAAGTTATTGTTGTACCGGGATACCAGCATCTTTAAGTATTGATATGTCCGTTTTTTAATCTTTTCTATGTCTTTTATCCGGGGAAAAATAGAAGGTTTCAGAAACCGTCTTAAGTGTTGGTCACTGGGGATCGTATATCTTACCTCAAAGGGGTTTCGTATTCCCCGGAAATTATGGATAAATGGCGCGTTTCGGGAACTTCTGTTCAATAATCCGGAGACAAATGCGTTCGTATATGAATTCTCTCAAATTTGCATACACGACTGTTATCAGTTGAAATTATTAAAGAAGGAGCTGAGGCAGGTGGATACTGTCGTGGATATTGGCGCTAACCAGGGAATTTTCCTGGTTACGGCAAGAAAGAATTTTTCGAGAGCCTTGCTGCATGCCTATGAACCTAACCCGAACATTTACGGAAATCTTTCTTCTAATGCCGGGGCCCTGGGAGCAAGCGCTTTTTTAGAGGCAGTCACAAAGGAAGATGGAAATGTCGAGCTGAACTTTGGCGAATCGGATCTGCATACTACGGCAAGGCCTTCTTCCGTTGGTAACAGTAAAGGAACCGCCCTCAAAAGGGTTATTGAACGGGCAGGGGGGAAGATCGATATCCTGAAAATGGATTGTGAAGGAGGAGAATGGGAGTTATTTGAAGATATCGATTCCTGGAGGCATATTAAGAGCCTTACTATGGAATATCATCTATGGGCGAAAAAAGAATTTAGTGAGAAAGATGTAAAAGAGATGCTCGGACGGCTCGGCTTTGAGATCATTTCACATGACCCGCTTTCTGAGCAGTTTGGATTAATTACAGCAATCAGAAGAGAGGAATCAAAATAGATGAGTTTCATTTTTGTAAAATGGGTATCAACAAAACGGTTATTATTACGGGTATTTCGGGTCAGGATGGCGCCTACCTCTCTGCATTACTTCTCGGAAAAGGCTATACAATCGTTGGCCTGGTGCGGCGTGACGGTAATATAAGATTGGCAGGGCTCGAATATCTTGGTATAAGAGATAAGGTGATCATTGAAGAATGCAACCTACTCGATATTTCCGGTATTATTAAATTACTACGCCAATACAAACCGGTTGAAGTATATAATCTGGCTGCTCAAAGTTCGGTATCCGCCTCTTTCAGGGAACCTATCGATACCTTTCATTTTAATACGATCTCTGTATTTAATTTGCTGGAGGCAATTAAGCGGGTAGACGCTACTATTAAGTTTTACCAGGCCAGCAGCAGCGAGATGTATGGAAGGGTGAACAATCTGCCTATAACGGAGGACAGCGTACTTCATCCGGTAAGCCCCTATGCTATTTCAAAGGCCTCCGCTCACTGGACTTGTATCAATTACAGGGAGAGTTATAAATTATTCGTATGCTGCGGAATATTGTTCAATCATGAATCCTATTTGAGAGGGGATAATTTTTTCGTGAAAAAAATAATAACGGATAGTATAAAGATCAAAGAGAAGAAGCTGGATAGATTGAATGTAGGGAATGTAGATATAAGCCGGGATTTTGGCTATGCTCCTCTTTACGTCGAAGGGATGTATCTGATGATGCAGGCAGAAAAGCCGGCAGATTATATCTTATGTTCCGGGCGGCCTATAAAGCTGAAATCTATTATAGAGCATGTATTTAGCCGGCTCGGGATCGACAACAAGTACTACTGTGTCTCCAAGGAGTTATACCGGCCATCGGAAATCGATGAGATATTTGGAGATTCATCTAAAGCAAAAGATATTCTTGGATGGGATTATTCAATGAGTTTTGAGAGTGTGCTGGATAAACTTCTTGAAGAAAATTTGAAAAATTGCGAGAAATGAAGCGTGTACTTTTTATTATTCCTTTTGAGAATTTATATCCTCCGATGAGCGGGGGAATGCAGAGAGGCATCAACCTGCTCCACCAATTGTCGATGCATTTCGAAGTAACGGCGATCATCGGTCAGGACAGAAATTCATTCCTGCAGGCCTGTAATGACTACCCAGCCCTCAAAAACTGCACGATTCTCAGCAAGAAAGAGGGGGAAAAACCGGTTGATATATTCTCTCTGCTGCCACAGAAACTTTCCAAGGCATTTCGTTACAGGTATTGGAACCGTTCGTTGAAAGGGCCTGCCGGAGATGATTTCCTATCGATATACCCTATAGTAAAGGATCTATTAAAGCATAAAGAATTCGATTGCGCCATACTGGAGGATCAGTCACTTATAAATATAGCAAAAGTGATACGGAGGTATCAGCCGAATGTAAGGATCGTCTATGATGCCTATAATGTAAATACCGTACTTGCCGAAAGCGCGCTGGCAAGCGGCCAGATCACAGAAAAGGTGTATGAGGTGATCAAAGCGGATGAATGTAATCTTTCTACCCTGGTAGACGATGTCTTTACCTGTAGTGACCAGGATCTGCTGCAGCTGATTGAAATGAATAAGGGGAAATTGAAAGGAGCTGTTATTCCCAATGGCGTTAATATTCCGAAATACGAACCCCGGACAGAGCCTATCCCTGCCGACATCATGAATAACATACTTTTTTGCGGATCGTTGGATTATTTACCTAACCAGGAAGGCCTTGCCTGGTTCTGCCGGGAAATATTTCCGTTGATCCTTCAGCAAAAGCCGTCCACCCGTTTACTGGTTGTCGGTAAAGGAAAGCCCGATGAGGAATTGAGCAGGTTGCTAAAGGGAGAAGCTATTATATATTACGGAATGGTCGATAAAGTAAGCGATTATTACAAAAAGGCGGCTGTTGCGGTGATTCCGTTACTCTCGGGAAGCGGCACCAGGTTGAAGCTTCTGGAAGCGATGGGTAACAGGGTCGCGGTAGTTTCTACTTCAGTCGGTGCGGAAGGGATTACTTATACGGATAAGAAGAATATTTTAATAGCAGACGACAAAGCTGCTTTTGCGAGGGGCATCATTGAGTTGTCGGATCATAAGGAGATGGCGGATAAGATGGCGGAAGAGGCCTTTTCATTTGTGGAGAATACGTATGACTGGAACATAATCGGAAGAAAAATTCCGGCGTATTTGAACGGGAGTAACAGGTAATAGGACTGAGTTTGCATTAAGACTAACGGACGAAACGTGAAACAATTAAAGTTTATACCACAGCTGGATAGCTTCAGGTTCTTTGCAGTGATGCTGGTAATACTAGCACATTGGCTCCCTGGTAGTCCGCTTAACCGGATCCCCAATGGATTCCTGGGGGTGGTCTTCTTTTTTGTTTTGAGCGGATATCTTATTTCCACTAACCTGCTTTATCTGAAAAGATCGATCGGGCAGAAAGAAATATCCGTAGGACAGGCATTTAAGATATTCTATATCAGGCGATCACTGCGCATATTCCCTCTCTATTACCTGGTGCTCTTTTTATTGTATTTAATAAATAGTAAGATATTCAGGGGCGATATGATATGGTACGTTACCTATTTGCCCAATATTCTGATGTTCAAAGAGAAGATCTGGCCAGGAATGCTCTCGCATTTATGGTCGCTGGGAGTGGAAGAACAATTTTACCTGGTATGGCCGCTGCTTATATTTATAGTAAAAGAGAAATGGCTCAAATATCTTTTTCCCGGAACGATTATCCTAAGCATACTTTTCAAGCTGTCTCTCTTTCATGTATACTCTACCTTTTTTACATTTGATAATCTATTGCCATTTTGCAGTTTTGATGCTTTCGGAGTTGGCGCCGTATTAGCCTTTATCCCTTTTTCGGATGATACATCGGGTAATTGGTCAGATAGAATTCCATTCTCCTTAGGGGTTCTTTGCAGCCTGATCCTGGGCACGCTCGTTTACATGACGGGCATGTGTTTTTTGTTTGCCTTTTTCATATCGGCCGCATCATTTTTTATTATCAGACAGGCTCAGAAGGGGTTTACCGGGTTGGTAGGATTTATATTGGATCAACCGGCCATTCAATATCTGGGAAGGATAAGTTATGGGCTGTATATCTATCATAACTTCATGCCCTGGCTTTGGCAATGTATCACCGGAAGAGAACGGGCTTATCCGCTCTCCATACCGACTTTCAATAGTCCGTGGCTGACCCGGCCCGTGGTAGCTCTAAGCGCTCAATTCATATTATTGATCGTCATTTCCAGTATATCCTGGTATGTCGTTGAACGACCTTTCAATAATCTTAAAAATGCTGCAATAATAAAAACCCCCTTGACAAGCACCTTTAAATACCCTTAGTTTGAATTTGCAGGAACAACCCTTAGTAAGTGTCCTCATGACCGCGTATAACAGGGAAAAATACATTGGTGAGGCAATTGAGAGCGTACTAGCGTCCTCTTACAAAAATTTTGAATTAATTATTACAGATGATCAATCGACCGATCGTACTGTTGCCATTGCTGAGAAATATGCAGAAAGTGATTCAAGGGTCAGGGTATATGTGAATGATAAAAATCTCGGCGATTATCCTAACCGGAATAGGGCTGCTTCACATGCAAAAGGAAAATATATCAAATATCTTGATGCTGACGATCTTATTTATTACTACGGGCTGGAAGTGATCGTAAATTATATGGAACGGTTTCCGGATGCCGGGTTTGGGCTTGCTTCGATAGCAAGCGATGGAAACCCCTTCCCCATCCTGCTTTCCCCTAAAGAGATATATCTTGAGCATTTCGAGTTTTTTTCACATTTTGACAGGGCTCCGGGGTCATCGATTATTAAACTGGAGGCATTTAATAAAGTTGGGGGTTTTTCCGGCAAAAGGATGATCGGGGATTATGAGTTTTGGTTCAAGATAGCCCGGTATTATAACATGATAAAATATCCATACGACCTTTACTGGAACAGGATACATAGCGGGCAGGAATCAAAATCCGGTTATGCGAAGAATTATCCGGAGATGAAGAGGCAGGTACTGGAAGAGGCTCTGAATAATGCTGACTGCCCCCTGAACGAACGGGAATTGGAGTATGTAAGAAGACTTGTGAAAAAAAGCAACATTAAAAACGGATTCTTTGCAACCTTATCGAGAATAAAATCGGCGATCAAAAATTAATTGGTCATGAGAAAAAATATATTCGATAACTCACAAATCTGGAATTGGGTTGATTCAAACAGCCATAATACCGACAGATTCGAATTTACTGAAAATCTTACACCTGAGGATGTCACAAGTTTGATTGACATCGGTTGCGGTCATGGTGGGTTTTTAAAGTTAATATCCTCCAGACGAGGTAACATCAGGTATGTCGGTGTTGATAACAGTGATGGGGCGCTGGAATATATACCGTTCGAAAAGGCGAAAGCGAGTATCACGGATGTACCATATGGGGATAAGGAATTTGATTGCGTATATGCTTTGGAGGTCCTGGAACATTTAGGGCCGGAGGATTTCAATAAGGCACGGATGGAAATGTCCCGCCTTTCAAAGAAATATATTATTGTAAGTGTTCCTTACAACGAGGATATACAATGGAACATGGTGAAATGCCCCAGTTGCCAGACGATATTCCATTATGATGGACATGTCCAGGTCTTTGATGAAGACAAGATGGAAGGCCTGTTTAAAGAGCATGGTTTTCAATGTGTTTCAAAAGAAAGATTAGGATGGAGCGAAAGTTTTAAATTTCATAAGACATACGTAAGCCTATTTTATCCTGAACAAAGATTTAAAGCTCCGCATTATACGGTGTGCCCGGTATGCAATCTGGAGCTGAATCCTGGCGATCCGGGGTCAAGGGCTGCGGTTGCTCCGCCTGCGGTCAATAATCGGAAATCCGTTGTAAGCATGTTAAAAAATTCTGTGAAAGCCTTGTGGCCCAAGGAAAAGAAAAGTTACTGGATAATCGCATTATATAAAAAGCGTTAAAAACAAATATTTCCATGCATATTAGCGACTTTTCGAAGTACTCCTCCTTCAAAAAAAAATATTTGACTATTGACAGGGCCCCTTTCTTCGACCTGGCAGCAAAGTTTATTCAAGCCGATGATAAGGTGATATTGGATATTGGCAGCGGCGAAGGCGATTTTTTTCATCATCTGAAGAGTAAAGGAGTTCAGGGGAACAATATCTATCTTCTCGATGGAAATGAAGTAACCGTGGAGAAAAATAAGGGACTTACCCGGAATTCCCTATTTTATCTTGCTCCGGATAGATTACCCTTTGATGATCTTTCTGTAGATTTTATTCATATCAGCCATTTGATCGATAATCTATGGGTTCCCGATTTTTATAAATTCCTTCTTGAGATCAACAGGGTGTTAAGGCCCGGGGGAATACTGGTAGTGAGTACGCCGCTGTTATGGCCTAATTTTTATGATGATCTTAGCCATACCAAGCCATATAATCCCTATGTATTCTACAAGTATTTTGTCCATCAGGGAAGGCACAGCCGGTTTGATAAAATTCAGAATAGCTATACGGTCGAGGACCTTGTTTACCGATATTATGAATTACCCCTGGATGAGGGTTGGAGCTCTACCCTGCCATTCCTGGATTTCTTTTTCGTTTCCAGCAGAAGAATATTGGGAAAGTTAGGGATCAAACGACTTCGGAAGAATGGATATACACTTGTATTGAAAAAAGGAAATGAGTAACCTGTTTAATTTATATAGGAATTCCTGGGAGTATGACAATACATTACCGGACGTGTTTGGGCGGGCCCGGCAGTATAATTCACAGAACAGCAATGTCTTTACCCCGGTGATCTCCAATGAGATGCGTTCAAGGGGCTTCCGTCCGCATTATCCGGACGGGAAGAAATTCGCGGTCTGTGTGTCACATGATATCGATCACCTTTATCTGCAGCAGAACGCCGGCAGGAAACTGATCAATGCAGGAAAAGGGTTTCTAAAAGGCCGGTTTGGACAGGGATGGGGGCATCTTGGATCGATGGTCAGGGACAGCGTACATAATGAGTACGATCTGAACAACCTTATCGATATAAATAACAGGCATAAGCTCAGGTCTACCTATTATTTCCTTTCGCTTAACAGGGGTGAGGAAGATTTTAATTATCATCCCGGAAAAATACAGGATCAGATCCGGGCGGTGGTCAGAAACAATAATGAAATAGGGCTGCATGGCGGACACAGGGCCTATAACGACTTCCCGAAACTGATGCAGGAAAAGAAGCTCCTGGAAGAAAGTACAGGAGTGAAGGTGTATGGGTATAGAAATCATTATCTCAGGTTTGAACTGCCCACGACATGGAACAATCTGCAGAAGGGAGGTTTTGAATATGATACGACATTAGGCTATGCCGATACCGTTGGCTTCAGGAATGGAATGTGTTACCCGTTCCTGCCATACGATGTCGTAAATAACAGGTTTTTGGATATCGTGGAATTGCCGCTGGTTATAATGGATGCCACTCTCTTTTTTTATATGCGGATGGATTTTGATATTGCCTTTAAAATCTGCGTACAGCTCATAGAGAAGGTGATCGGATGCGGCGGCGTGCTTACCCTGCTCTGGCATAATAATTTTATCAGCGGGGAGATGGGGGCGTTTTATATAAAGCTACTGAAATTTCTGCAGTCGGCTGACCCCTGGTTTGCCACTTCATTGGAGCTGGTGAACTGGTGGAAGGAGGAGAAACTGCTGAAGCAGTCACAGGAAATCATACAGGATATATTTAAAGCTGAAATTACGTTACAGGATAAAGACTAATTATCATTAAGATGAATACCCCTTTAAAATTTGCGATTATTGGCTGCGGCCGCATAGCGCAGCGACACGCGGAACATATTCAGAAACTCGGTCAATTGGTGGGGATATGTGATATTGACCCCTCAAAAACAAAAGAATTTTCAGAAAAATATGGAGTTCCTTCCTTTGAGGAGGTCGATGAATTTTTACAACAGGTAAAAAAGGCGGATGTGATTTCCATTTGCAGTCCGAACGGATTACATGCCGAACATTCCATTAAGGCATTACAAGCGGGGTTTCATGTACTTTGTGAAAAGCCGATGGCGCTCACCGTACAGGATTGCGGTGAGATGATCAACGCTGCGGAAAGGGCGAATAAAAGATTATTCATCGTAAAGCAAAACCGGTTCAATCCCCCGGTAGCGGCGATAAAAAAAACGATCGAGGAAGGGCGGCTGGGAAAAATATATAGCGTACAGCTCAATTGCTTCTGGAACAGGAACGAGGAATATTATAAGAATTCCTGGAAAGGGACAAAGGACCTTGACGGAGGAACACTGTTTACCCAGTTCAGCCATTTTATCGACCTGCTTTACTGGATGATCGGGGACGTAAAAGAAGTAAAAGGATATGCGGGAAATTTTGATCATAAAGACATTATAGAATTTGAAGATACGGGTACCGTCAGCCTTAGATTCTATAATGGGGCGATCGGCACAATCAACTACACGGTGAACAGTTTCGGGAAGAATATGGAGGGTTCTCTTACCATTTTTGGAGAGAAAGGCACGGTTAAGATCGGCGGCCAGTACCTGAATGAACTGGAATATCAGCAGATAGAGGGTTATAAGATCGAGAATCTGCCTCCGGGAAATCCTCCCAATAACTACGGAAAATACCAGGGATCTATGTCCAATCATGACAAGGTCTATCAGAATGTGATCGAGGTACTGAGTGGGAACGGGATTATTGCCACAAATGGTTTTGAAGGACTCAAGACGGTAGAGATCATCGATAAAATTTACTCCAACTTCAACGCCTTATGAGTGCAAAGATCAGGCAGGCGGGCATTACGGATGACGTACAATTCGGAGAATCTGTAACGGTCATTCAACCCGTCAATTTATATGGCTGCAGTATTGGCAATAATTCCTTTATCGGTCCGTTTACAGAAATACAAAGAAAAGTGAGTATTGGAGCTCATTGTAAAATTCAATCCCATTCTTTTATTTGTGAATTAGTAGAGATCGGCGACCATTGTTTCATCGGACATGGGGTCATGTTCGTCAACGATCTGTTCGCAGAGGGTGGTCCGGCCGGAGGTGATCAGACAAAATGGAAACCCACCCATATCGGGAATCATGTATCCATCGGCTCCAATGCAACGATCCTTCCTGTCCGTATTTGCGACCATGTAGTGATAGGGGCGGGTGCGGTAGTAACCAAAAATATTGATCAGCCGGGCGTTTATGCCGGTAACCCGGCGCGATTCATCAGAAAACATATTTCCGGGTAATTCATCCTGTAGAAAAATTTATGAAAATCCCCTTTGTAGACCTGAAAGCACAGTATACGAGCATTAAAAAGGATATTGATAATGCCATTGCGCAGGTAATTGAAGAAACTACTTTTATCGGAGGCCATTTTGTAAAAGACTTTGAAAAAGACTTCGCCTCTCTTTATGGGGTAAGGCATGTTATTGCCTGTGCGAACGGCACGGATGCCCTTTATATATTAATGAAGATGCTGGGTGTCGGGCCGGGCGATGAGGTCATTACCGTTGCCAATAGCTGGATATCCAGTTCCGAGACGATCACCCAGGCAGGGGCCCGTCCGGTATTTGTAGATGTACATCCTGAATATTACAGTCTCGATGAGACAAAACTGGAAGCTAAGATCACTACCCGGACAAAGGCGCTGATCGCGGTCAACCTGCAAGGGCAGGTCTGTAATATGGACGCGGTGACTGCTATTTGTAAAAACCGTAATATTTACCTGATAGAAGATTGTGCGCAATCTCATTTTTCTGAATTCAAAGGAAAAAGGGCAGGACTGCATGGTATCGCAGGTTCCTTTAGCTTTTATCCGGGTAAGAACCTGGGAGCATATGGCGACGCCGGCTGCATGATGACCAATGATGACGCCCTTGCTGAAAAATGCAGGATGTTTGCCAATCACGGGGCGTTAAAAAAGCCGGATCACCGGATAGAGGGTATCAACAGCCGGCTTGACACCATACAGGCTGCCATCCTGAGCGCTAAACTTCCTTATATTCTTTCATGGACCGAACAACGTATCCGGAATGCTGCCTTGTATGACCGGTACCTGGAGGGGATTGAACAGATCACCCTGCCGAAAGTCCGTCCCGACACCAAACATTCGTTTCATTTATATGTGATCCGTTCCCGCCAGAGAGATGCCCTGATGCAATTCCTTCGGGACAATGGGATTGAAACGGCCATTCACTATCCCGTTGCGCTGCCCAACCTCCCCGCATACAGCTATCTGGGCCATTCTCCCGCAGATTTTCCGATTGCCAGCCAGTTACAGCAGGAAATACTTTCATTGCCCATGTATCCCGAGCTTACAGAAGAAATGATCGCATTCATTGCCGAAAAGATAAAATCATTTTACACTACCCACAATAGCTGATCGTTCTATACCATGCCGACCCTTCGTGATAAGACCATTCTTATTTTATCGCCTCAGTCCTGGGGGAAAATGTTCCTCTCCAAACACCATTATGCCAATGAACTGGCCAGGCGGGGCAACAAGGTCTATTTTCTTAATCCCCCCCGGCAGGAACAGGATGGCAAAGGAGCCTTTATAACGATCTTCCCTTCCGGATCAGAAGACAATCTTCTGCTGATAGACCATGGACTATGGTTTCCCTATAAGATGAAATTCCACGTTTTACCTCTATTTCATTGGTTGATGCGTTCTCATGTAAAAAAGATCCTGAAAGCTATAGGGCAGCCGGTCGACATCATATGGTCGTTTGATCTGGGGAATTTATACCCGTTCTATCAGTTTGGAAGAGCACCCTATAAATTATTTCATCCGGTGGATGAACCATTAAATCAGGCCGCTATCAATTCAGGGAAAGGCGCATCGGTTATTTTTTCAGTGACGCAGGAGATCCTGGATAAATATGCAGCTTTTGATGGGCTGAGGCAAGTGGTCAATCATGGGTTGTCAGAAGAGTTCCTGGAAGGGGTGGATCCATATAGGACGCCCGGTATCCCTTTAAGGACCTGTCTTGCCGGCAACCTTCTGAGGCCGGATCTGGACCGGGATATTCTCCTGCAAATAGTCCGGGAGAACCCCGCCGTACTATTTGAATTCTTTGGAAGTTATACCAATTCCCAATCCAATATCGGCGGCCAGGAAGATCCTTCAACGGTGAATTTTATCAATGCCTTGCAGACACAGAAAAATGTCCGGCTCCACGGTGCTGTCAGCACGGGAGCCCTGGCAAAAATGATGAGGGAAATGGATCTGTTCCTCATCTGTTACGATGTCAAAAGAGATCAGAGCCGGGGCACCAATTATCATAAAATAATGGAATACCTGAGCACGGGAAAAGTAGTGGTTTCTAATAATGTGACTGCCTACAAGGGGCAGCCTGAGCTGGTGCAAATGGTGGCCGAGAGAGAGCACAACCGGCAATTACCCGTTTTATTCAAACAGGTGCTAAACGATCTGGCTCATTTCAACGACCCTTCCCTGCAGAAAAAGAGAATCTCCTTTGCAGCTGCCAATACTTATCAGAAACAGCTGGACCGGATAGAACGTTTTATAACGGATAAGAACTGATCATTTACCCAACTAAAAAGCATTAATTCGGTCTGTCATGAGCATTGTTATCTGCGAACTTCCAAAAGCCGGGCTGGGCAACCAGTTATTCCCACTTGTTAAAGCCGCAGTATTTGCTCATCTGAATGAATTGCCGCTGGTCGTCACCGGGTACAATCAATTCAAATTGGGGCCGTATCTCCGCAGGGAAAAAGTAAAAAGAAAATATAAGGGTTATTTCAGGTTTCAGAAAAGCCTGTTGGGCGAGCAAATGGATCGCCTTTTTCTGATAAAATACAAAGGGTGTGAAAGTATCGCCGAACCTCCCGTCTGCCGGCTGGCGCCAGAGGAAAGGAAAGCTAAGAAATTTATTTTTTCGGCGATCCCCCACTGGAGTGATTATTTCGCAGGATTGAAAGAACATCGGGACCTGGCCATTTCCCTGTTGTCGGATATGCTCGATGAAAAGGTGAAACAGGCTTTGAACAGGCTTGACGCTCCTTGTATCGGAGTCCATATCCGCATGGGAGATTTCCGGAAATTAAGGGCGGGAGAGGATTTCAAATCCGCAGGAGCTATAAGGACTCCGGAATATTATTTTATAGAGCTAATAGAATACATTAGGAAAATAAGTAATAAAAATTTAGCCGTATCTGTTTTTACAGATGGTTATAAAAATGAATTTGAAAAGCTCTTTACACTGGATAATGTACAAATGATTGAAGATAACACGGATATCGTCGATCTATTTTTATTAAGTAAGAGCAAACTCATAATAACTTCTGCAGGAAGTACGTTTAGTTATTGGTCAGCCTTTTTATCTAATGCCCCCGTCATCATGCACCCGGATCATTTACATGCTCCGATACGTCCTGATGAAGTGAATCGGCGTTGGTATGAAGGCCCTATTGATTCTGTCAGTGGAGAAAACCAGCTGACTGGAAACATTAGGTGTATATAAGTAGTTAAAATCCAATTCTTTACGTATGCTGCAATCTATCAGAAGCCTTGCACAGAAAAACATTGTGCTCAGAAAGTTCATCGGTTACCAGGTAAGCAGTTCCGGCCTATTCGACGGAATTTTCAGAAATTATAAATTATCGGGAGATTGGGACAAGCGGATCGAGGATGTCGTTAACTCCCGCGACAATAAATATATAGCCCGTGTTCCCGATGCAGGTGAGATCAGACAAGGCAAACAGATCATGCATAACGGGCTGAAAATACATTTAGGAAGTTATTACGGTCCTGAATATTCAAAAATGCTGCTGCTGAGTAAGGGAGTTCACGAGCCTCAGGAAGAACGGGTCTTTGCTGAAGTGATAAAGACGATTCCGACATCCGGCACCATGATTGAAATGGGCGCTTTCTGGAGCTTTTATTCCATGTGGTTCAATCAGCAGGTAGCCGGAGCCCGTAATTTTATGATAGAGCCGGATGCATTCAATATCGGTCATGGCAAACGTAATTTCAGGCTTAATAAGATGGAAGGAAATTTTACCCAGGCCTTTATAGGACGTGAAAGTAAAAAAGAGAGCCCTGTAAATACGGTTGCGATCGATGACTTCGTGGAGGAACACCAGATCCCGTTCGTACATATGCTGCACAGCGATATACAGGGCTTCGAATATGATATGTTGCTGGGGGCGGAAAAGACCTTTAAAGAAAAAAGGATCGGTTATACCTTTATCTCTACGCATAGCAACGAGCTTCATAATAAATGTCTTGACTTTCTCAAAAAATACAACTTTGTCATATTAGCTAATGCTGATCTTGACGAGACCTGCTCGGTAGACGGACTGATCGCCGCGCGAGCAAGCTATTTTCCAGGAATTGATCCGGTCGATATTTCGGAAAAATAACATATAAAGGCGCTGTACATTTAATGAAAATTTTATTGGTTGGGTCCGACCAGGTCTGGTCGCTCGAAAGGATCTTTCTGAAATACCTCCGGGAGGCTGGCGTGGATACAGAATTATTCGCAGCACAGAACCTGTTCTATGAGTACAATGGCCGTTCGGTTATCAACAAGATAAAGCTGAAGCTGGGACTTTCGCATATTTATGAATCGATCAACAGTCAGTTCCTGGCTACTGTGGAAAGATTTAGTCCGGATACTGTCTGGATCTTTAAAGGAATGGAAATATCCCCCGCAAGTCTTAAATATCTCCGGTCAAAGAATATAAAACTGGCCAACTATAATCCTGACAATCCTTTTATCTTTACTGGTAAAGGCAGCGGTAATAAATATGTAACGGATTCGATCGGCCTGTATGATCTGCATTTTACCTACAACCTGGAAGTAAAAAAGAGACTGGAGGAAGAATTCAGCATGAATACGGCCTTACTTCCCTTTGGCTTTGAACTTGACGAAAAAATTTACCAGCTCTACAGCAAAGAGCCTGAGATCATCCGCGGATGTTTTGTAGGCAATCCCGATCCGCAAAGGGCAGCTGTCATAAAAGAACTGGCTATGGCCGGGCTGGGCATCGACCTCTATGGGAATGACTGGGAGAAATTCGTAAGCCATCCCGGGTTGCAGATCTTTCCTCCCGTATACGGAAATGACTTCTGGGAAATGTTGCGTGTTTACAGGGTACAGCTCAATCTGATGCGGATCCATAATGAGGACTCTCATAATATGCGAAGTTTTGAAATTCCCGGTATTGGTGGTATCATGCTGGCGCCTTCTACAACAGAGCATAAAATATTCTTTAAGGACGGTGCGGAAGCCTTTTTGTTTACTGACGTGCAGGATTGCCTTCAAAAGGCAAAGAACATCCTGGTTTTTTCAAAAGAGCAGGCAGAAAGGATAAGGCAACAAGCCCGTGAAAAATCCCTTTCTGCGGGGTATAGTTACCGGGATAGAACAAAAAGCGCTTTGCAGCATTTGCAACAATTACATGCGTAAGCTGGCTGTCATTCATTTTAGTCCTATTGAGTTATACCCGCCGGTGTTGAACTGGCTTAACTATATTGCGAGCCAGCCGGCCGGTGAGATAGAAGTACGGGTGTATACGATGACTTTGACCGGATCCTCCGGATGGTTTATTCCGGCAACCCCCAATATAAAAATTATCCGGGCGGGCAAAAGTGGAAATGGACGGGCATGGGAAAGGTATCTGAATTACGGGATATTCTACCTGGCGACCCTGGCGAAGATGATCAGCTGGCGACCGGACATCGTATTGTATTACGAAACGATCTCCAGCCTGCCGGCACTGTTATATAAAAAATATTTCCGCCGGTCGGTACGTTTGCTTATTCATTATCATGAATATACTTCTGTAAAGGAATATGAGCAGGGGATGTCCCTGAGCAGGTATTTACACCGGTTTGAAAAGCAGATGTATGCTTCTGCTGCATGGTTATCACAGACGAATGAAGACAGGGTACGTTACTTTACAAAGGACCAGGCGGGAGTCGGACTGCCCCCTCTTCATGTATTGCCCAACTATCCTCCTGCCGGCTGGAAAAAGGCTTCCGTGGGTGACCGGCTGGTAAGCAGGCCTCTGCGGGTTGTATATATCGGAGCGCTGAGCCTGGACACGATGTATACCAGGGAATTGGCGAACTGGGTCTTGCAGCAATCGGGGAATGTGATATGGGATATATATACCAATAATATGAGTAAGGAGACCCGGTCTTTCCTGGAGTCGGTCGACAAGACGCTGATCAGGTTCCGGGGATCTGCCGATTACTTCTCTTTGCCGGCTGTATTGGCGAATTATGACGTAGGAGTTATTTTATATAAAGGGCATATACCGAATTATGTGTACAATGCTCCGAATAAGCTATTTGAATATATGGCCTGTGGTCTGGATGTATGGCTTCCAGATGAATTGAAAGGCAGCCAGCCATATGTGACTTCCGGGATCTATCCTAAAATAATAAGCCTGAATTTTTCAGCTCTTTCCCTGTTCAATTGGCAGGCAGCGGCGGATCATACCGGGCTAAAATGGCAACCTGCTGATTATTATTGTGAGAAGGTCCTGCCTGCCTTATGGCAACAGGTGCTTGCAAACTGACCCCTTTACTTTATGAATGAGAAGAAAATTGCTGTATTTATCCCCTGTTACAATGCTGCAACGACAATAGAAGCTACGGTAAGATCTGTCGGAGAGGCGATTGAAAATATCGGATTTCCGGTACCTGTCTATATATACGATGATTGTAGTAAAGATGACTCCATGTCTGTTGCCAAGGCTGCCTGGAGAAATCCCGGAGAGCTGATCATACAACAGAACGCGCAGAATTCAGGTGAAAGAAAGACGACTAATGATGCTTTTGCCTTTTTTTCAGGGAAATACGATTGGATATTTATCATTCATGCAGATGATATCGTTAAAAAGGACTGGCTTTCGGAGATGTACCGGCAGATCGTTCAATCGGATGATGAAAAATGTTTTACCGTCTGGTCGAGTTTCGACTCTCTTGATGGTGCGACAGGCAAGACTACTCCCGGCGACAATACGGGGAAAGTGAGCAGCCTGGAAAGAACAGAAGCGGAAAAGAAATATTATATAACGAAATTATATGGAAACTGGCATATATCCGGGGCCGCTATTAACGTTGAACTTTTTAAGCGGATCGGCGGCTTTGACATTTCGATGGCTCAATTCGGCGACACAGACTTTTTTGCCAGAGGTCTGCTGGCTGGCTTCAGGGATATTTATATCTCAAGGACACTGACGTTCTACAGGGTCGTTACAAGCTCGGTGTCTTCCATCAGCGTCAAAACAAATAGAGACATAAGAGAAATTATTTATATAATTGCAAAATTTCATGATACGCTGAATGTGAAGGAACGCAGGCTTCTTTATAAGAAACTGGCTCATTTATCCCTGCGAAGGACCTGCCGGTGGATTTTAAGAGCAGACCTGCCGAATTTCTTCTTCTGTTTTAAAATACTGATTCGGGCAACAATAAACTATACGGCTTTATCTCTAAAATGAACGAAATGTTAGTCAACAAGTTAAACTGGGTATCCAGCCCTGCAGCTTCTCCGGAGGTATTGAAGACCTTAAATAGCCGGATGGCTGAATTTTATTCTTCTTTGAACGATCGACCGGATTATCAGAAGTTAAATGATGATCTGCATGATGTCGAATCGCATCCCAACAATAAACTGGCGGAGCAGATCGCACTTTATATAATAGCCAAAGGATTTAAAAAAGTGCTGGAAGTGGGTTGCGGGTCGGGAAGGATCTATCAACACCTGGTCAGACATGGATTTGAAGGGAGTTACACGGGTGTAGAGATGGCCGATTATGTAATTGAGGCGAATAAGACAAAATTCCCGGCAGCGACATGGAAGACAGGCTCCGTTTATGATCTTGAACAATGGTCGGATTCTTATGATTGCTGTTTTTGTTTTTACGTATTGGAGCATTTGATCTATCCGGACAAGGCATTGACTGTTATGATGGAAAGGGTGCGGGTCGGCGGCACTCTTATTTTATTATTTCCGGATGTTCGCAGTTCCGGAATTGTACCTTCGCAAAAGATCGGGTTGAGTTATGGGGCGGGGGCAAAGGATAAGTTGAAGAAAGGCAAGGTCATAGATGCTGTTGTCAGCTTTTGGGAAGCAAAAGTGATGAGAAACAAATTAAGGAAGATCAATCAGCTTTACGGAGATTTTGTTATCAATCTTACCCCCTATTGCCTGGACAAAGATTGCCGGGAGATGCTTCCCGATTTCGATGCGATCTATCTTGGCAGTAAAGAAGAAATAGAAAGATGGGCTTCAGAAAGAGGATATGGTGTAACTTTTCCTTTAGGTAAGGAAGGACTGATGGCCAGAAATGCCTATGTAGCTATTTTAAAACAGTAACGAAGAAGTTCTCAGATGTTCGATTCCTATAAAAAGATACCGGATTATATCCTATTATCTTTTTCTTTATTGGTCTTCCTCCTGCTGTCCATAATCACCGGATTGGGCTTTACAGATTCATTTGTCATTTCCTATATGATCTTTACTCTTTTCCGATTTATAAACAACCTGGGATATACGATCAATATTCTGGACTTCCTCACTTTTTATTCTGCGCTGGATACCCTGGTCTCCCCATTGGTAACGTATCGTTTTTTTGGTATCGATTATTTGCCGGCGCGTCTCTGGGGTACCTATATGCGGATACCCGAGGAAAGATATTTTAGTTACCTGATCCCTGCCAATATAGCCCTCTTTGTCGGGTTGCACCTGGTTTTCAGGAAGAATACGCAGCTTGCCCTGGTATATCTGGAGAGAGCCAAAGTCTATGTGGCCGATAACCTGAAAGTGGGCATAGCCTTTGTTGTCATCGGACTTCTGGCATCCCAGTTTAAGACAATGGTGCCGGATGCGCTTTCTTTCATAGCCTATCTTTTGTCGATGCTGCCCTATGTGGGCGGCTTTTATATTTACTTTTCATTGAAAAAAAGACGGGGCCTGGTGATGTCTCTGATCATTGTGATCTTTTTCATACAGGCTGCCAGGACGGGCTTATTCGGGGAGTGTGTAATGTTCCTGGTAATGGCAGGATGTATCATTGCCCCTCAGGCTAAAATGCGTTTTCTGACAAAATTGTCTATCTTCTTTTTCGGCTTTTGCATAGTACTTGTTATCCAGAGTATTAAAGGGCAATACCGTTACCTTACATGGTCGAATGCTATAGAAACAAAGGGCGGATTGAGTGAATATGCGGGGAAAGGCAACCTGGAGATCTTTACCAGTCTGGCACTGGATAAAATTACCGATCCCAGTCAGATCATTACACAATCTGCTGCTTTTTCGCTGAACCAGCGCTTCAACCAGGGCCGCCTGATCGCACTGGCAATGAATTATGTGCCAAGAGTAGAACCTTATGCGGATGGCGAAACGATATGGATGTCTCTTGCAGCTGTCGTAGTACCTCGCTTTTTGTGGCCGGATAAGCCGGAATCCGGGGGCGCCTTTAATCTTTCCCGGTTCGTCGGTATCAAGAAAAGACTTCGATACAGTATGAATATCGGACCTTATGGTGAAGGATATGGAAATTTTGGGATAGCAGGCGGTATCATTTTTATATTCCTTTATGGTACGCTGATCGGCTATTTTCTTCACCAGGTCCTGGAAAAAGCCAAAAAATACCCATCCCTGATTATTTGGGTACCCTTGTTGTTTTATTATGTGCTTACGGTGGAGACAGATATTTTGTCTACTATCAATGCCTTTATCAAGATCATCGTATTTATGTGCGTTACCTATTGGTTTTGTAAAAAAGCGTACGCCATCAATATTTGAGAAGAACTGTCTGGACCCGTCAATTATTCCCTTGGAACCTGCAATAATATATTTATACAGAAGAACCGGTCTCTTTTTTAGCATTGAAAATATCTTTAAACGGGTGGCTAAACGGATCGGGGCCGGGCAAAACTACCGGACCGATGAGGTCATGTTACCCTATTCCGGATTTACGGTATCGGGGATAGGGAAAAACATAAGGTTTGCCGGCAGGTTGAAAGCAGATATATTTCATGTTACCGGAGACGTACATTATATCACACTGGGTCTCCCGCGTCAAAAAACGATCCTTACCATACACGATTGCGTATTCATGTATCAAAACAGGGGGCTTAAGAGATGGATCCTGCAGCAATTGTTGTTAAAGTGGCCGTTGAGGCGCAGCCAATGGATAACTACGGTATCTGAGCAGACAAAGAAAGATATTCTTCGATTCAGTAATTGCCCTGAAGAGAAGATCATAGTGATACCCAATCCGGTCAATGAGAGGATTACTTATAAGGCCCGGGCCTTTCAGACCGATATGCCCGTGATACTTTTTATTGGCACGACCCCTAATAAGAATTTATCCCTTGTGACCGAAGTGCTGAGAGATATCCCTTGTATATTGGATATAATCGGCCAGCTTCCGCTTCCATTGGAGGAAAAACTCAAAGAGAATAAGATATCCTATCGCAATTCCAGTAATCTCACCGATGAAGAGATATTCGAAAAGTATGCCGGAGCGGATATGGTATTATTCCCTTCCACTTTCGAAGGTTTTGGGATGCCGATAATAGAAGCACAGAAGGCCGGCCGCCCCGTTATCACCAGTGACCTCAGTCCGATGAAAGAAGTGGCCGGAGACGGCGCCTGCCTGGTGGATCCTCACGAAAAAAAATCGATCCGGGAAGGCGTTCTGAAGATAATAGGAGATAGCAGATACAGAGAAGATCTTGTTCAGAAAGGATTTGTGAACAGCCGTCGCTTTGACCTTGACAGCATTGCACTGCAGTATGAAGAAGTCTATAACAAAATAACAGGAAAAAAAGATGTGCGGCATAGCAGGAATAATTAATTTCAAAAATAGCCCGGTGGATCCGTCATTGATCCGGTCTATGACAACGGCGATGGCCCATCGGGGACCGGACGCGGATAAGTTTTTCGTGGAAAATGAGGTGGCATTGGGGCACAGGCGCCTGTCCATTATCGATCTTTCCACGGCGGCGGATCAGCCCTTCGCGGATAATTCCGGCAGGTATGTCATGGTCTTCAATGGGGAAATGTATAACTATCAAGAAGTGAAAGCCAAGCTTCCGGACTATGCGTTTCGCACGACCAGCGACACGGAAGTATTGATTGCCGCCTATGTGAAATGGGGAGCTGATTGTATCCGTCATTTCCGTGGCATGTTCGCATTCGCGATCTGGGACCAGCGGGAAAAGGAATTGTTCGTCGCCAGAGATCGCCTTGGAGTCAAGCCCTTTTATTATTACCTGGATGAGGATAAACTGTTGTTCGCATCCGAGACACGCGCTATCCTGGCTTCCGGTCTGGTAAAAAGAAAAATTAACCCGGCGGCGCTCCTGGATTATTTCAGCTATCAATCCGTGTCTTACCCTTATTCGGTTATCGAGGGGATCCAACAATTGGAGGCTGGTAGCTGGATGAGGATAAAAAATGGAAAGACGGAGAAAAAGATATATTGGAAGGTCACCGGTAATCCTGTCGACTTCGATTTTGCGGATAAGGACAAGGTCCGGCGTAGGATCCGTGAGCTGCTCCTGCAATCTGTGACAAGGAGACTGGTCAGCGATGTCCCTGTGGGCGCCTTTCTCTCAGGCGGCATTGATTCAAGTGCGATAGTGGGACTGATGGCCGAGGCAGGTGATAGCCGGCCCAATACATTCAATATCTCTTTTGACGAAAAGGAATTTGATGAATCTACCTATGCGGAAATGATCGCTCAAAAATACAATACGCATCATACGCGTATTTTACTTAAGCCGACCAGTTTCCTGGATGAATTACAGAATGCCTTTAATGCGATGGATACCCCCAGCGGAGACGGGATCAACACCTATGTCGTATCCAAGGCGATCCGGCAAAAAGGCGTTACGGTTGCTTTATCCGGTGTGGGAGGTGATGAACTGTTTGCAGGATACCCGTACTTCAACCAATATTTGCAGCTGAGGTCAAAAGACTGGCTGTGGAAGATGCCTTATGCTATCCGCCGGTTGGCGGCCATTTCCCAGCAGGGAAGTAAAAAAGAGCGGCTGCTGCAGATCCTGAGAGCGGATTCCTGTACTATCGATAAGGTATATCCAGCCTTTCGGCAGCTACTTACGCCTGCCTTGCTGAGCGATCTGACATCTTTGAATGAGCTGACTGCCGGAGGTACGGCTTTACAAAGGTACCTGGCTTCCGAAAGCGTGGATCTGCAACGACTTCCCTTGCTTAGCCAGGTCTCTGCGGCGGAATATATGGGGTATACGCAGCACACTTTATTAAAGGATACGGATCAGATGAGTATGGCTGTTTCCCTGGAGGTAAGGGAGCCATTCTTTGATCAGGACCTGGTAGAATTTGTGCTGGCGATCCCTGACGGATTGAAAAAGCCGGTTTATCCTAAAAGTCTGTTAGTAGAATCTCTGAATCATTTATTACCGGATGAAATAGTATTCCGGAAAAAACAGGGATTTCTGTTTCCCTGGAATATCTGGCTCAAAAATGAGCTGCGGTCATTCTGTGAACTGCATTTAAAGAATATGGCCCAACGTCCTTTTATTGACGGACAACGGTTAATGAAATACTGGGGGCGCTTCCTGGCCGGCGATAAAAATATCCGCTGGGGGGAGATCTGGTTATTTGTCGTGCTGGAACACTGGCTTGAAAAGAACCAACTGTCATGAGAAAGAAAATTGCCATCATTACTTCGCACCCTATTCAATACAATGCGCCCTGGTTCAAATTGCTGGCAGATAGCCAACATGTCGTGCCTAAGGTCTTTTATACCTGGGAGCAATCGGGCAATGGGGCTAAATACGATCCGGACTTCGGGAAAGAAATTGAATGGGATATCCCTTTACTGGACGGCTATGAATACGTTTTTGTAAAGAATGTGGCAGCCGATCCCGGAACCCATCATTTTAAAGGACTTATAAACCCGTCTCTGAATAAAGAAGTGGAAGAATGGCAGCCGGATGCCGTGTTGGTATTTGGATGGAGTTTTGTCAGCCACCTGCGCTGTATCCGTTATTTTCATAAAAAAGTACCGGTCCTGTTCCGGGGGGATTCGACTCTGCTGGACGAACGACCTGGAATGAAAAGGTATTTACGAAGATTATTTTTGAAATGGGTATATCATCATGTGGATTATGCGTTGTATGTGGGTGCACATAACAAAGATTATTTCCGCAAGCATGGTTTGGGAGAGGATCAATTGATTTTTGCGCCTCATGCGATAGATAACGGGAGATTTGCGGAACCTGATGAAATATATCGTCAGGGTGCGAAGGATTGGCGTACGCGGCTGGGAATAGCGGATGAGGAACTGGTACTTTTATTTGCAGGTAAGCTGGAATCAAAAAAAAACCCCTTTTTCCTCCTGGAAATGGCGAAAAGGATCACCGGTTCTCCTGTAAAGATCATTCTTGCAGGAAACGGCCTGTTGGAGACACCGCTCAAACAGGCTGCCAGGGGCGACCGGCGCATTCTGTTTATCGATTTTCAGAATCAGTTACAGATGCCGGTAGTATACCGGCTGGCGGATATTTTCATCTTGCCTTCGGAAGGGCCGGGTGAAACCTGGGGATTAGCAGCTAACGAGGCCATGGCAAGCGGTTGCGTAGTGATGATGTCAGAGAAGGCGGGGGGGGCTATCGATCTCATAGAGGAAGGCTATAACGGTATTATTTTCAAGACAACTGATTTTGAAAAGTGTGCAAAATGGATTGTGCAGCTTGCGGCGGATAGGGATGGCCTTGCGGCCATGAAGATAGCATCGCGCAAAAAGATCCGGGATTTTGGGTATGAGCATATTGTTACAGCCATCGAAGACCTGTTGGTTAGTCTTTAACATAGAATATTATTTTGCCCGACAAAAGAATGGAAAAAAAGAAGATCCTCGTATTGGTAGATTGGTTCGCTCCGGGTTATAAAGCAGGCGGTCCTATACAATCCTGCGTGAATTTTGCCTTCACGATGAAAAATGAGTTTGCTATTCATGTCCTTACCACAGATACCGATCACGGAGAGCAGCAACCTTATGCCGGAATTCCCACTGGTCAATGGATCACCAACCTCCATCCGGATATTCATGTTTTATACCTGGAAAAAAGCCGCCTGGGTCCCGCTCATATAAAAAAGCGGATAAAAGAGGTCCACGCGGATTATGTATATCTGAATCATCTTTTCTCTCCGCTTTTTGTAGTCTACCCGCTCTGGCTTAAATATACCGGCAGGATGAAGGGTGAAATTGTCATATGCCCCAGAGGGGCGCTGTATGAAAGCGCCCTGTCTGTCAAGCCCTGGAAGAAAACACCCTTTTTAAAGATGTTCCGGTGGATAGGCTTGCACAAACGTGTTCTTTTTCATGCTACGAACGAAAGGGAAAAAAAGGCTATTCAGCATTATTTTCCGGGAAGCAGGATCCTTATCGCAGACAATCTGCCCAATGCGAATCAACCTGTCTTTCGAAGCTGCCCAAAAGAAAAAGGAAGCGTGAAATGTATATTTATTGCCAGGATCGTCCCTATCAAAAATTTATTGTACTTTTTAAATGTGTTGCAGAACATATCGTCGGAGGTGGAGTTATCCGTTATCGGTCCGGTGGAGGACAAGGGATATTGGAGTGAATGTCAGCAGAAGATAGCTCAGCTGGGCCCTAATATTAAAGTGAATTACATGGGACCCCGGCGTAATGACGAGCTGATGCCCATCCTGCAGCAGCATCATTTGTTCATCTTACCTACGACGGGGGAGAATTTTGGCCATTCCATCTTCGAAGCTCTTCTGGCCGGTCGGCCCATCCTGATCAGCGACCAGACGCCCTGGCTTGGGCTGACGGCGAAGAAAGCAGGCTGGGATCTGCCCTTACAGTATATGCCGGCTTTTACAAAAGTGATAGAAGAAGTATCGCAATGGGATCAGTCCCGTTTTGACGAATGGTCACAGGCGGCCTGGTCCTATGCACATGATTTTATAAGTAATCCCGAACTTCAAAGCCAATACCTTAAGTTGTTCGCATGAGCACAATTAACCGTAAACAGGTAGACAACGCCTCTTACAGGACTACTATCGACATCGGCGCATCCCGGATCAGGCAAATGGCCTGGTATTTTATAAATATTCTCTTTTTTAAGAATTCTCTCAATATCCTTTCTTCCCTGAAGGTTGCTTTGTTAAAGCTATTTGGCGCCAGGCTGGGACAGGGAGTCGTGATCAAGCCGTCCGTAAATATCAAGTATCCCTGGAAGCTGCAGGTGGGTGATCACTCCTGGATCGGTGAAAAAGTATGGATAGATAACCTGTCCGATGTAATAATTGGGAGAAATGTTACGTTGTCTCAGGGATGTTTATTATTGACAGGCAGTCATGATCATGCCCGGTCCAACTTTGATTTTATATCTTATCCGATCATCCTGGAAGACGGGGTCTGGATAGGGGCAAATGCCGTGGTCGCTGGCGGCATTACCTGCCGGTCACATAGTATTCTCGGGGTTAATTCAGTGGCAGAAAAAGAACTGGAACCCTATACCATATATAAAGGAAATCCAGCCGTACCCGTCCTTAAACGAGTGATCTACTAAAATCCAATATGAGCAATGTTTATCTGAAAGGCCTTAATTCCTTACGTTTTTTTGCTGCTTTTTTTGTAATTATTTCGCATGGTCAGATTTCCGTATGGAAACTGGGATTTGAAAAATTCAAGACCCTGGCTGTTTTTAGCAGGGGGGGAGATGCCGTCGAATTCTTCTATGTACTTTCTGGTTTCCTGATCACTTATCTTCTTCAAAAGGAGATCAATCAGACCGGAACAGTCTCTATCCGGAATTTCTATCTGCGCCGTGTTTTCCGCATCTGGCCGCTTTATTTCCTGATCGTCACTATTGGATTTGTATTCCTGGGAATATTATATCCGAAATTGACTGGCCAGCATTTTTTCGAGTTCCCGCTTTGGAAGGGCTTCCTGCTTTTTATTTGTTTTTTACCCAATCTGGCCACTTCTTTATACTCAACCGGGATGTTATTCCCCCTGAGGACCATCGGCGTGGAGGAGCAGTATTATCTTTTCTGGGCCCCCCTGGTAAAACTTTTCCGGAACAAACTGGCTTATTTGATCGCTGTCTTTATCGTACTTTCGTATATATGGTATTACCTGCTGGCCAGTGGGAAATTTCCGTTTTCAGCTACCCTGACAACATTTCTAATGACACAGAAATTCTATGCAATGGCTACCGGTGGATTGTTTGGCCTGATCCTGTATAAATATCCGGAACAATACAGGCAATCCCTGTTTGCAAAAAGACCCTTGCAATGGATCGTTTTTTTAGTAATAGTCTATTATTACCTGATAGGATACCTGGGACCCCTGTACCCCGGAGAGGACATTTTACACTTTATTATGTGTGGTTTTTATGGATTGCTGATCCTCAGTTTATGCCTTCTCGACCGGCCGGTCGTCAACCTCGAGAAAAAGCCGCTTGTTTATCTGGGAACTATCTCTTATGGCCTGTACATGTGTCATATGCTGGTCGATTATATATTGCGTTTCACCCTTATAAAAATTCATGGGGAAAGGATCGGCTTTGGTATATTAATGCCCGTTTATCATATCCTGTTGCTGGGAGGAGCGATCATACTGGCGTCACTTTCCTATAAGTATTTCGAATCGTATTTTCTCCGGTTAAAAGAACGGTATGCTTAGCAAAAATACAGTAGTCAATCACCGGATAATAAAGGAAGCCCTTCGCATCCGCAAGGTAGAAGAGAAATTCCTGGAGCTGTTCTCCCTGGGTAAGCTGAACGGAACCGTTCATACCTGCGTGGGCCAGGAGTTCTCCGCCGTCGCCTTTGCGGGACAATTGAAGAAAAAGGATTTTGTTTTCTCCAACCACCGCTGTCACGGGCATTATCTTGCTTTTACAGGCGACACCAGGGGATTACTGGCGGAATTACTGGGAAAAGCATCCGGCACCTGCGGGGGAATTGGCAGTAGCCAGCACTTATGCCATAATAACTTTTTCTCCAATGGGATACAGGGGGGGATCGTCCCGGTAGCAGCAGGATATGCACTTGGAAACAAACTGAAGCAGAACGGCGCCATCGGGATCGTATTCATCGGGGACGGCACCCTGGGCGAAGGTGCCTTGTATGAGACGATGAATATCATTTCCAAATGGGAAATACCCCTGCTGATCGTCTGTGAGAATAATTTCTACGCCCAGTCCACCCCCCAGCATATCAACCTGGCAGGAGATATACGGGCGAGGGCAGCGGCATTCGGGATAAAAACAAGCCAGGGAGATACGGGTTCTCCCGATGCTCTTATGCACCAGGCCCGGGAAGCGATCGATTACGTGCGCAATGAGACCAAACCTTGCTTTTTTCTCGTCGACACCTACCGGTTGAACGCACACTCCAAAGGAGATGACGACCGTGATCCGGCTGATGTAGCCCTTCATAGCGAAAAGGACTTCCTCAATATTTTTAAGAACGAATCCCCGGATTATTTCCAGCGATATAAAGAAACGATCGATACGGAAATCAATTCGATGGTGGAAGAGATCTTACAGGAAGAAGACCTGGCCATCGAAAAATATTATCAGCAACAGGAAAATGTTTCCGACAGGCGCTGGACACCATTGGAAGCGATCAATAAAAGGCAGGTAGAACTGCTCAATACTTTCTTCCGGGAACAGATAATTACGGACGAAAGGACCGTGTTTATCGGGGAAGATATTCATTCACCCTATGGAGGCGCTTTCAAAGTGACCAAAGAATTGTCTTTCCTTCGCCCGGAAAGGGTCTTTACTTCCCCCATCTCCGAGTCGGCCATTACCGGTATCTCGAATGGGCTGGCGCTGAATGGCTTCCGGCCTTTCACCGAGATCATGTTCGGCGATTTTATGACCCTGGCTTTCGACCAGATCGTCAATCATGCGTCGAAATTTCACCACATGTTCAACAAAAAAGTGAACTGTCCCGTGGTGATACGCACACCGATGGGGGGAAGAAGAGGGTACGGCCCTACCCATTCGCAGACCCTGGATAAATTCCTGGTCGGGATCGACAACGTAAAGACGGTAGCTCTCAATACCTTCCTGGATCCCGCTATTATTTACCGGTCTGTCCATGCAGAACAGCACCCCGTCATCGTGATAGAGAACAAGACGGATTATGGTAAAAAGATAGCCCAGCACCAGGCAAAGAATTTCATATACGAATACAACGGAGATGTTTTCCCGGTAGTCCGCATTCGCCCGGCCGTCTCCATACCTTCCCTCACCATCGTGGCTTACGGGGGAATGGCGGACATCGTTGCCGGACTGTTGGATCAGATATTTACAGAAGCGGATCACAAGCCCGAGCTGATCGTTCCATCCCTGATCTCCCATTTACCGGTGGACCTGGTTGTTGAATCCGTGAACAGAACGGGCCGTCTGCTGGTGATCGAAGAAGGGACAGGGTTTGCCGGTATCGGCAGCGAACTGATCGCCTCGGTAGTAGAAAATACGGAGTTTAAGATCAGGACACGGCGGGTCGCAGCCCATCCCGTTCCTATTCCCTCCGTAAAATCCCTGGAGAATATCATATTGCCTGATAGGACAAGGATCTTACAGGAAATAAAATTCAGCTTTCAATAATGGCATTATTACAGGAAATACAAGTTCCCCTCCTTGCGGTGAATGATACCACTCTTACCGTAGTGGAAATAAATTTTTCCACCGGGAGCAAGGTGAAAAAAGGCGACCTTATCATGGTATTCGAGACCTCCAAGACCACCTATGATGTCGAAGCGGGGGAAGATGGATATATCCAATATTTATGTGAGACGGATCATGATTATGAAGTGAATGAGGTCGTGGCGAAGATCTACAGCGATGCGGCCGAAGCGGAAACCGCCCTGGCAGGTAAGCCCCTTGCGCCGGCAGGGCAGATTCTTGCATCAGGGGGACAACCGCTCACATCGGCAGGACAGGTTCTCCCTGTGGGCAGACAGATTCTTCCGTTGTCAGGGCACCCTTCAGCCGGAATGCCAATGGGCAATCAGCATTCTTTTGCGGCTTACGCATCCGTGCAGCCGCTTCCGGATCAACTACCCGCAGGTCCCGACTCTGTCTCCGATCAGCCTTTGCCTTTCTGGCAAGGAGAGACGCTGTTTTCCCTGGAAGCTTCGAACCTGATAGCGTCTTCCGGGATCGACCGGGCTGTTTTTGCAGGCAGGGACTTTGTCAGCAAAGGGGATGTTCTGGCCGTCCTGCAATCCTTATCGGGAATGGCTTCCACAGCAGGAGTATCTTCCGGAACGGCAGCATCTTCCGCGACAGGTTTCCCTTCCCCAACAGGCGTTCCCTCCGCGACAGGCATGACTTCTGCCGGACCGGCCTCCAAATCGCCGAAAACGACTCCTGCCAGGGCCATTCTGCCGGCAGATCCCGCTAAGGTGATCCTGGAAAAATTGTCTTCCGGTAAGAAGAGGGAAATAGAATATCTCGGCGAAGTACAATCGACAGGCCTTACCAGCACCATCCATGTATATATAGATACGGGAAACATATTCACGCATATCAACCGGTCCCTGAAATACCTGAAGGACTCCTTGCTGCCTGTCATTATATACGAAGTTTCCAGGTTGCTGACAGATTATCCCCTTTTGAACGCCTATTTCACCGGCGAGGCGATCGCCAGGTATAAAGACGTCAATACCGGTTTCGCCATCGATATAGACAAAGGACTGAAGGTATTGAAGATCCCCATGGCGGGGCAAAAAAGCATTCCCGAAATTGAACAGGCGATCATGCAGCTGTCAGGCAGTTACCTGGACGACGATTTGCAAATAGAGGACCTGACGGATATTACCTTCACGATAACGGATCTCTCATCGGAAGGAGTTGCTTTCTTCCGCCCCCTGATCAATAAAATGAACAGCTCTATACTGGGAGTCTCGGCTATCGATGAGAAGCTCCGGCGTTGTACCCTTAGTCTTACCTTTGACCACCGGGTGACCGAAGGTAAGCTGGCTGCCCGCTTCCTGAAAGAATTGAAGGAAAGGCTGGAATCCTACCGGGCGAATGATCTTACCTTCCTTTCGCAGAGCATTACCTGCTTTAAATGTTACAAAACATTGAAAGAGGATCTCGCTGGTACCGGTTTTGTCCATTGTATCACCCCGGAAGGAAAAGAGGGATATATTTGCCAGAGCTGTCTAAAAGGTTTCTGATAAAATGGAAGAAAAGATCAAAGAAATAGTTTCAGTCTTCACAAAGGTCCCCGTAGATCAGATCGGCCCGGCTACTCCTGTCGGCCGTTCAGCCATGCAAAGCTCCATCCTCCTCCACCGGATGTATGCAAGACTGGCGGAAGAAGGCCTTGCCGTAGATAATTACGGGAATATTAAAGTTTTCGCTGACCTGCTGAAGTACAGATCGGGTCAAACGTCGGATTTGGCAGTTTTTGAAAGATCGGGCCGTACGGTTCCTGATGGATCAGGTTCAGCTATCCTGGATGGATCAGGTCATACTATTTCGGATGGATCAGGCGCTGCGATTCCTGCCAACGGACAGTCTGGTCTCTCCGGGGGCTACCTGTCGGCTGACCTGCCCGCGCGCACGCATATCCGCTCCTTCGTGGCAGGAGCGAATACCAGTGTACCTTCATCAGGGATCGGGATCGATATAGAGGAGGTATCCGGCCTGCCCCTGACCAATGACTTCCGGAAGGATGAATTCTACAAAATGAATTTTACCGCGACGGAAATTGCGTATTGTATCCTGCAGCCGGATCCCTATTCCTCCTTTGCCGGACTGTTTGCTGCTAAAGAAGCCATTATCAAGGCAGATGGCCGGGATCGGTTTAAGGTCTTCAACTCGATAGAGATCGGTCATTCTCCCGAAGGGAAACCGGTATATCCAGGCTTTGAGCTGTCTATTTCCCATGCCGGGAAAATGGCTGTCGCCGTAGCTGTTCCTTCAGGAGGAAGCGCTGCTTTATCGCAGGCTCCCCCGACTTCCGGCGGACAGAACCCTGCCGTTGCCGGCAAAGGTTCCCCCGCCGCCTGGCTGGCTGTGCTGGCCCTGGCGCTTTCAGTCATTGCACTTCTCCTTGTCCTCACCCATTGGCATGAATAGAGCAATATGAAGATCTCCATCGTCACAGCCACTTACAACAGCGCCGCAACAGTAAAAGATACCCTTCGCTCCATTCAGCGGCAGGACCACCCGGATATCGAGCATATCATAATAGACGGCCAGTCGAAGGACAATACCCTGGAGCTGGTATCCGGATTCCCCCATATTGCGAAAGTCATATCGGAGAAGGATAAAGGCATTTATGACGCTATGAACAAAGGAATTGTCACGGCCACCGGCGAGGTGATCGGTATCCTCAATTCCGACGATATTTATACGGATCCCACCGTGCTGTCCACCGTAGCAGAGGTGTTCAGTGACCCAAAAGTAATGACCTGTTACGCCGACTTGCAGTATGTTCATCCTACAGATTTGAACAGGACGATCCGTACCTGGAAGTCCGGGCCCTTTAAAAGAAAGAATTTTTATAATGGCTGGATGCCGCCCCATCCCACTTTTTTTGTGCGATCGAAAGTCTACGATGATGTGGGATTATTCAATTTAGATCTCCTTTCGGCCGCAGATTATGAAATAATGCTGCGTATTCTCCTCAAACATGGTTTAACTTCGCAATATATTCCCAGGGTCATTGTAAAAATGCGGGCAGGTGGAATGAGCAATGCGTCCTTTGGCAATAGGATCAGGGCTAATAAAGAAGATCGGCTGGCATGGAAATTGAATGGGTTACAACCTCATTTCTTTACATTGTATATGAAACCGATCCGAAAAATTACTCAATTTATAATCAAGTAATCATTATTATGGCAAAAGTTGCATTGATCACCGGCGTTACAGGGCAGGATGGCGCCTATTTAAGTGAGTTATTATTGAAAAAAGGATATATCGTACATGGTATTAAGAGAAGGAGTTCTCTGTTCAATACGGACAGGATCGACCATCTCTACCAGGATCCCCACGAATCCCATGTGCATTTTCATCTCCATTATGGCGATCTTACGGATTCTACCAACCTGATCCGTATCATACAGGAGACTCAGCCGGATGAAATTTATAACCTGGCGGCTATGAGCCATGTACATGTGAGCTTTGAAATGCCGGAATATACCGCAAATGCAGATGGCATCGGCACCTTGCGTATACTGGAAGCGGTTCGCTTACTGGGCATGACAAAAAAGACAAAGATTTACCAGGCCTCCACTTCCGAGCTGTACGGACTGGTTCAGGCTGTTCCCCAGAGTGAAACGACTCCTTTCTACCCGCGTTCTCCTTATGCAGTGGCTAAATTATACGGCTACTGGATCACGGTGAACTATCGGGAAGCGTATGGGATGTATGCGACCAATGGCATTTTGTTCAACCATGAATCTCCCCTGCGGGGCGAGACTTTCGTTACCCGTAAGATCACCCGGGGCGTAGCGAAGATCGCTCTTGACTTCCAGGACAAGATCTTTTTGGGCAATCTCGATGCAAGACGCGACTGGGGGCATGCCAAAGACTATGTAGAGGCTATGTGGCGGATCCTGCAACAGCCTGTGGCTGAGGACTATGTGATAGCTACCGGCATTACTACCCCTGTCCGTGAATTTGTCCGGATGGCTTTTGCCGAAGTAGGAGTCGAACTGGAATTCAAGGGTAAGGATGAAAAGGAAGTGGGTGTGGTCGTGTCCAGCACCAACCCGGATTTCCAGGTCCCGGTAGGGAAGGAAGTAGTGGCTGTAGATGCCCGGTATTTCCGCCCGACGGAAGTAGACCTCCTGATCGGAGATCCTACCAAGGCGCAAACAAAATTAGGCTGGAAGCCCGTCTATGATCTGCCCATGCTGGTAAAGGAAATGGTCTCGGCCGATGTACAGCTGTTCCGGAAAGAAAAAGTCCTGAAAGACTCCGGGTTCTCTATAAAAAATCAGTACGAATAAACTATGCAACCACACGATAAAATATATGTCGCAGGCCATCGGGGAATGGTAGGCTCCGCGATCACCAGGAAGCTGCAAAAGGAAGGGTTTACGAATCTGCTGCAAAGGACGTCTGCCGAGCTGGACCTTAAGGACCAGGCTGCTGTGCGGGGTTTCTTTGAAAAAGAGAGACCAGACTATGTTTTTCTGGCAGCGGCAAAAGTGGGAGGGATTCTCGCCAATAATATCTACCGGGGCGAGTTTCTCTATGACAACCTCATGATCCAGAACAATACCATTGACGCGGCTTATCGCTCCGGAGTGAAAAAGCTGATGTTCCTGGGATCCTCCTGCATCTACCCCAAGCTGGCCCCGCAGCCCCTGAAAGAAGAGTATTTGCTGACAGGCGAGCTGGAGCCTACCAATGAGCCCTATGCCATCGCCAAGATTGCCGGCATTAAAATGGCGGACGCCTATCGCTCGCAATACGGATGCAATTTCATTTCCGTCATGCCTACGAACCTTTATGGCCCCAATGATAATTATGACCTGAACAATTCCCATGTATTGCCCGCCCTTATCCGGAAATTCCATGAGGCAAAGCAAAAAGGCGAGCCGGAAGTAATCCTATGGGGCTCCGGTAAACCCAGGCGGGAATTCCTCCATGCCGATGACCTGGCGGATGCGTGCTTCTTTCTCATGCAGCAATTCAATGAGGCCGGTTTTGTCAATATTGGCACGGGGGAAGACCTGGAGATCAAAGAATTGGCTGAAATGGTAAAGAATATCGTCGGTTATACCGGTGAAATAAAGAATGACCTCACTAAACCTGACGGCACCCCCAGAAAATTGATGGATGTGAGCAAGCTGCATCGGCTGGGCTGGACAGCCAGCATCAGCCTGGAGGATGGCATTCGCAGGGTCTACGAGGAATTTAAAAAGACCCATCCTTAACCCAACCGCCTGTGTTCTCCTTTTTTAGAAAAAAAACTCCTCAACTTGCCGCCGACTTTAGCCGGTTGGAATGTGATATGCACTCTCACTTCATTCCCGGCATTGACGACGGGTCTCCGGATATGGCGACTTCCCTGGAATTGATCAGGGGATTGATAGATCTGGGCTACAAAAGGATCATTACGACCCCCCATGTCCTGTCGGATCTTTATCCCAATACGCCTGACACTATCGGCGCGGGTTACCAGGATGTGCTGGCCGAATTAAAGCGGCAAAATATCTCCGTGGAATTCAGGGCGGCGGCGGAGTACCTGATGGACGATGAGTTTGTCCGGATGCTGGAGGAAGACAAGCCGCTGCTGACCTTGAAAGACAAGATGGTATTGGTAGAGCTGTCTTTTGCCGTCCCTGCCATCAACCTCAAAGAAATATTATTCCAGATGCAGCTGAAGGGCTACCAGCCTGTTCTGGCCCATCCGGAGAGATACCTGTACTTCGGGGGTAATAAAGGCTGGTATGATCAGTTGAAAGACATTGGCTGTCTCTTCCAGGTCAATCTTCTTTCCCTGAGAGGGTATTATGGCAAGGCCTCTCTTGAGCTGGCCCATCACCTGATCAAAAAGAAATATGTTGATCTGTTAGGCACTGATATGCACCATGTCAGGCACCTGGAAAGTCTCCGGTCTTCCCCGCTGCTGATGGATACGGTTAATAAGCTGCTGGATTCCGGGCTGATCCGGAATGCCACGTTATAATCGCGGGCTTCTCCCCCAATGTTGGCACTTTACTTCCTGTTCATTAAACAAAGCCCCCCCCTCTCTTGTAGTAAAAGATCATGAACGTCTTTACCATCAAGGATCTGGAGAACCTATCAGGTATCAAGGCCCATACTATCCGCATATGGGAACAGCGGTATAATTTTCTAAAACCCTGTCGTACAGAAACAAATATCCGCTATTACTGCAACGAGGAATTAAAGACCCTTTTGAATATATCCCTGCTGAATAAATACGGATATAAGATCTCGCAGATCGATAAGATGAGCGAACAGGAGTTGAATACCAGGCTGCTTTTCCTTTTAGATAAGAATGCCCGCCAGGAGAGGATCGTTATCGAGCTGATCGCCTATATGATCGACCTTGATATCGAAAGCTTCGAACAGGTGCTGGACAATTATATTGAGATGAATGGGATTGACAAGTCGATCGACCAGATCATTTTCCCCTTTCTTCACCGCATTGGTATCCTTTGGCTTACCAATCATATCCATCCTGCCCAGGAACACCTGGTGTCAAATATCATCCGCCAGAAACTAATTGTAGGAATAGAAGGGGCCATACCCCGGGTAAACGCCAATAGAACGGTGCTCCTGTTCCTGCCGGAAGGTGAGTATCATGAACTGGGGCTACTCTACGTATACTATCTTTTAAAGAGGCAGGGCGCCAGAGTGCTCTATCTGGGCGCCGATATGCCCCTAAAAGATGTGGAGATGGTCTGCCGGTTCAAGAACCCTGATTACCTGTATACGCATCTTACCGGGATCGCGGGAAATTTTAACTTTGAGAAATTTCTTTCCCAAACCAGCCAGCGAATGCCGGGAATACCCCTTGTCATTTCCGGCGAACTGGCCCGGACCCAGATGCGAAAGATACCTTCCGGGGTGAATTTCAAGCGATCCCTGCCCGAAGTGCTGGAGTTTGTTTCTACCCTATAGAACCGGCATTTATCTGCGTCCTGTAAGCTGTCCCGCCTTGCTGTAGTTCCTGCAAGCTCCCCGCTTTGCCCATGACTGCTCTAATCTGCCTATTTTACCCCCTCCTGCCACCCCGTCAGTCTCTGCGCCAAAGGCCCATTTTTTGCATATACAGAATAGGCAGGAAGTAATGAATTGATTGTCTTTCCATTAATATTTTAACTAAACCACTAGACACTAAAGTTTGTCTTCCTTCCCTTTTGTGTTTAAATTTGCGATTAAGATCATTAAACATTTTGTTAACATGGCAACCTTAGAATTTAACCAGCTTTTGGTGAATAATGCGGAGTTTTTAAAGCCCTTCGCTATCACGCTGACCCGTGATTCTGAAGCTGCAAAAGACCTTTTCCAGGAGACTTTATACCGTGCCTTAGCTAATAAGGATAAATATAATGTGGGTACCAATATCAAGGCATGGCTGTATACCATCATGCGGAATATTTTTATCAATAACTATCGCCGCAAAGCCAAGCAGAACACCATTTTCGACAGCACCCCCAATGAATTCTTATTGAATTCCACTCAAATGGCGATCCCTGGGACAGTAGAAGGCAATTTGCGCGTTAAGGACATCCAGGCAGCTATTCATAAGCTGCCGGAGATCTTCCGCAATCCTTTCCTGCTCTACTTTGACGGCTTTAAATACCACGAGATCTCCGAAATGTTGCAGGAGCCGCTGGGAACGATCAAAAGCCGCATACACTTTGCCCGCAAATTATTAAAAACGCAAATTCAGCGATTTTAATGGACAACAGGCAGGACGAAGTTATCCTGGTAGACGAACAAGATACCCCATTGGGCGCCATGGAAAAAATGGAAGCTCACCGCAAAGCCCTTTTACATAGGGCTTTCAGCGTTTTTATCTTTAATGGAAAGGGGGAAATGCTTCTGCAGCAACGGGCCTCCCGGAAATACCATAGCGCAGGATTATGGACCAACGCCTGCTGTAGTCACCCGAGGCCGGGTGAAGATACGCGGGATGCCGCTATACGCCGTTTAAAGGAAGAATTGGGATTCACCACCGACCTGCAAAAGATATTTGATTTCACCTACAAAACAGCATTCGGGAATGGTCTGACGGAGTTCGAGTTCGATCATGTCTTTGTAGGGAGGTATGATGAGCCTGTCTTTCCTAATAGAGAAGAAGTGGGGGATTATTGCTTTAAGACCCTGGATGAGATCGGCAGTGACCTGGAGACGGATCCGCTTAGCTATACCAGCTGGTTCCACCTGGCTTTCCCCCGGATAAAGACCTGGATGGCGGAGTCTTACTCGCAAAGCTGAATGACTTCCGTACCCAGGGTGCTGAACTGGAAAAATTTCACTTTCCCGGCTGCGCCCATGACATCATAATGCAGGATCAGCGTACCGTACTGCATTTCATATGCATCCCAGAGATCGTCCTTCATTTTAGGATTACCCAGCGTGCTGAATTGGCTGCCCCGTTTGGAGCCCAGCAGAGGAATGCTGAGCTTCCCGATGAATTTCGGACCGATCTCTATATAATCCCTGGTAGTATAAAAGTAAACATCCTTGTCCTTGAAAAATACTCCGCCGCCGCACTTGCTGGTGGCAGCCCCTTCCTCTTCAGCGCTGGTAAAACAGGGGAATTTGGCCTTGATCTCGGCCCATCCGTAGTTCGGCTTCATTTCATTCACCGTGCCATTCAAAATATCCACATAGAACGCGGGACATATCACCTTCGTCTTCAGCTGACCCATGGCAACGGAGAGGAAGCTCATGAACAGGGTGAGAACGAGCATTTTCCTGGATGCTGTTTGGAGGAATTCAGGGATCTTGAGTCTCATAAGTAAGTATCGTTGTTTAATCCACTCTTATTACTGCAAATTCCTTGCTAAAAATCCCCTGTTTCACTAAAGGAGGAATAAAAATCCGAAGTTCCGGGGGTTAAATAATTCCCATCAATAAAAAAACGATCCCTATGATCGTGAGCACGATCCCTCCGAACCAAAGCTTCTTTCTTTTGGTCAGGATAGCGATCGCGGAGATGGCGATGGCGATCTGAAAGCAGGTAACGGCGGTTGCCAGGGGGACATGCCTGCTTAAATGCCATTCGGAGCTTTTCTCAGCTTCTTCAGCCGTCTTTTTGATGGATTCCTTCTCTTTCTCGTAACGGGCGATCAGCTGGCTGTTATCTTCTTTCGGCGGAGTGACGGCGAGGGTGCGCAGGATCTTATCTGTACTGGAGGCTATTTCTTCCTTCAGGTTCTTAGACTGGTAGAAGCTCCATGAATCCGAAGCCTTGACCCGTTCGATCAGCGCTTCGTTGGCGTGGTGCCCGGCCAGTAACCCGGCCACAGCCGCCAATACAGCCATAAAGGCAGTAGAGAGGGCTACGTATAAGATCCATTTTTCCTTTTGTTCTTCTGCTTTCTCCTGGATCTCTTCGTGGAGGTGCTCGGTAGGTATTTCTATTTCTTCCATGATAGTAAATTAGAAAAAAGCCGCCACGAATTTTCGGGACGGCTTCTTAAATTATAAAAGATAAACTTATTTGCTTAAATACATGCTCCTGTCCTTATACAGCTGCCGGAAATAAGGATCACGCAGATCTTTGATAAACCGGATCGCCTCACCCGTAGATTTCATTTCAGGTCCCAGCTCTTTATTCACACCGGGGAATTTATTGAAGCTGAACACCGGCTCCTTGATGGCGAAGCCTTTCAGCTTCTTCTCAAATTTGAAATCCGTGAGCTTGTGGCCGCCGATCATCACTTTCGTTGTAATATTGAGATAAGGTATCTGGTAGGCTTTTGCAATGAACGGAGTCGTCCGGGATGCCCTGGGATTGGCTTCGATGACAAATACCTTCCCATTTTTTATGGCGAACTGGAGATTGATAAGCCCTTTGATATTCAGGGCCCTTGCAATTTTCTCCGCATAATGCTCCATGGTAGTCACCACCAGGGGGGTAAGGTTGAAGACGGGCAGCACCGCATGACTGTCCCCGCTGTGAATGCCTGCCGGCTCGATATGCTCCATTACGCCCATTACGTGAAAATTCTCCCCATCGAAGATGGCGTCTACTTCCGCTTCCTGGCAGCGATCCAGGAAATGGTCGATCAATATTTTGTTGCCGGGAAGGTGTTTCAGCAGGCTCACGACCGCCTTTTCCACTTCCTCATCATTAAGGACAATGCGCATACGCTGGCCTCCCAATACATAGCTGGGACGGACGAGCACCGGGTAGCCTACTTTATTGGCCACCAGCACGGCATCGTCCACATCGAGGGCTGTGCCATAATCAGGATAAGGGATATCCAGCTCTTTCAGCATATCGCTGAACCGGCCCCTGTCTTCGGCAATATCCATGCTATCATAGGAAGTGCCGATGATCGGTATTCCTTTTTTATGGAGGAATTCCGCCAGCTTCAGCGCGGTCTGCCCTCCCAGCTGAACGATCACGCCTTCCGGTTTTTCATGTTCGATGATCTCCCAAAGATGCTCCCAATATACCGGTTCGAAGTACAATTTATCGGCGATATCAAAATCGGTAGAGACCGTTTCAGGATTACAGTTCACCATGATGGCCTCATAACCGCATTCCTTGATGGCCAGCAGCCCGTGTACGCAGCAGTAGTCAAATTCAATACCCTGGCCGATCCGGTTGGGGCCCGACCCGAGAACGATGATCTTCTTTTTGTCGCTGACCTTACTTTCATTGGCATGCCCGCCTTCGAAAGTGGAATAGAAATAGGGGGTCTTAGCGGCAAACTCTGCTGAACAGGTATCCACCATTTTAAAGACCCGGGTGATGCCGGCGGCTTTTCTTTTCTCGTACAGCTCGTCTTCCGTACCATTGTTCATGATGTGGCAGATCTGGTCATCGCTGAACCCCATGGTTTTGGCTTCCCGCAGCAAGGCATCGGGAAGGGTGTCCATTTTATATTTTCCCAGCTCCTTTTCCATGGTACAGATCTTCTGTATCTCATAGAGGAACCAGCGATCGATCCCATTGGTGGCTTTGGAGATGGTGCCTACGGAAATGCCGGCCATGAGGGCATCCTTAATGCGGAAGATACGATCCCACTTCGGGGTCTTGATATACTCCAGCAGCTCTTCGGCGCGCATCAGGCTCTTTCCATAATAACCCAGCCCGATGGCGTTGTTCTCAAGGCTCTGACAGGCTTTTTGTACCGCCTCGGTAAAACTTCTGCCGATAGCCATCACTTCACCCACGCTCTTCATCTGCAGGCCCAGGGTATCATTGGCTCCCTTGAACTTGTCGAAGTTCCAACGGGGTATTTTAACGATCACATAGTCCTGTACCGGCTCAAAATAAGCAGAGGTAGTGCCGGTGATCTGATTCTTCAATTCATCCAGGGTATAACCGATGGCCAGCTTGGCGGCGATCTTGGCGATGGGGTATCCTGTAGCTTTCGAGGCCAGGGCGGAGGAACGGCTTACCCGGGGATTGATCTCGATGGCGATGATCTCTTCCGTAGAAGGGTTGAGGGCGAACTGCACGTTGCAGCCTCCGGAAAAATTACCCAGATCCCGCATCATCATGATGGCTGTGTTGCGCATCAGCTGGAAAGCGGTATCGCTGAGGGTCATTGCAGGAGCCACGGTAATGGAATCCCCGGTATGAACGCCCATCGGATCAAAGTTCTCTACGGTACATATGATCACGACATTATCATTGGCGTCTCTCAGTAATTCCAGCTCAAATTCTTTCCAGCCCAGGACTGCCTTTTCTACCAGCACTTCATGGATGGGAGAGGCTTGCAGCCCTCTGTTCAGGGCTTCGTCCAGGTCATCCTTGTCATGTACAAAACCCCCTCCGGTGCCCCCCAGGGTAAAAGAAGGGCGGATCACCAGCGGGAAGCCGATCTCCTGGGCAAATTCTTTGCCTTCCAAAAAGGAGTTGGCTGTTTTAGCCTCGGCGACAGGTACGCCCAGCTGGATCATCCACTGCCGGAATTTTTCCCGGTCTTCTGCTTTATCGATGGCTTTTATATCCACCCCGATCAGCCTGACCTTGTATTTTTCCCATATTCCAAGGTCTTCCGCCTCTTTTGCCAGGTTCAGCGCGGTTTGGCCGCCCATGGTAGGCAATACGGCATCTATCTTGTTCTCTTCCAGTATCTGTTCGATACTTTCTACTGTTAAGGGGAGCAGGTATACCTTATCGGCCATCATGGGGTCGGTCATGATCGTGGCCGGATTGCTATTGATCAGGATCACTTCCACCCCCTCCTCCCGGAGGCTGCGGGCAGCCTGGGTGCCGGAGTAATCAAATTCACAAGCCTGGCCGATGATAATAGGGCCGCTACCAATGATAAGAACGGAATGAATCGAGGAATCTTTAGGCATAATGGGAAAAAAATAAAATTGCGCAAAGGTACAGTAAGTGAGGCGATTTTTTACAAAAAAAACGCCAAGGGCGTTTTTGCGCGTAGCGCCATCATTAGACACGAGAGCCCGAAAGTCCACCTTTCGGGCTCTCGCTCTCCCGGGACTGTTCCAAGGGCCAACTCCTCCCACCGGGGAGAAGATTCCCCGTCATTTTTTTTAAAAAAAGCCCCGGTCGGCTGACCAGGGCTCATATAGATTAAAATATGATTAACAATTGGAACGATTGGGCGTCGTCCAAGCAGCTAAAGACTTCTAGTTATTATGGAAGGCGGCCATCTCGATATCGTCCAGCACAACTCCTCCCTTACGGGCAATAGACTTCCGCTCCGCCATTAACCGGCGATTATCATATTTACTCCGGATCTTGAAGACAAATTTCTGCTTGGCTTCTTCACCCTTAACCAGGCCAACCATTCCTCCGATGGTCACTGCCAGAAATACTACCATTTTGTTTTTTACCCCTTTCATAGCTGCTCTTTTGATGGTGGAAAATCGCCACCTGTTATAAGACAACGATCATAAGCCAAATGCTGTACCAAACTTTAAAAAAAACCTACCCTTTTCGTAGTATTTTTTTAAGACCCCTTTCTCTGCACTGAATTATAATTATTTACCGGCGAAAACCTCTCTTTTCAACCCCGTATATACGAAAAAGAGGCTTCCCCGGATTTAACAAGTATGGAATGGTTTAGTTCATTTTTGGAAATCATTTCCTGTTTCCGGAACATTAGCTGTTCGCCGGAGAAACATTAAGTTTTTAAAAGCGCATCTCCGGCACGTTTTCCCATGAGGAATGATAAATTTGCATGATGAGATCTATGTTAGCGATCGTTTTTGTCTTTTGCTCTTTTTGTTCTCAGGCGCAGGTTTTCCCGCCATCGGATTACCCACGGGGTTATTTTCGGGACCCGTTGAACATACCCATGAGCCTGGCCGCTAATTTCGGGGAGCTTCGACCTGACCATTATCATATGGGCCTGGATATCCGTACCCAAAAAAAGGAGAATCTTCCCGTGCTGGCTGCTGCTGATGGTTTGGTCATCAAAGTGGTGATCGAGCCCCTCGGCTTCGGGCAAGCGATCTATATCCGGCATCCCAATGGTTATACGACGGTATATGCCCATCTGAATGCCTTCTTCCCGGCCTTGTCAGCTTATGTTCAACAGCAACAATATAAAATGGAGTCCTGGCGGATTGCTGTCGATATACCGGCCGGCCTTTTTCCTGTTAAAAAGGGGGAGCTGATCGCCTATAGCGGCAACAGGGGCGGCTCGCAGGGACCGCATCTTCATTTTGAGATCCGCCGGTCAGCGGATGATGTGAATCTCAATCCTCTTCTCTTTGGGCTACCGGTGCCGGATAATACTCCCCCTGTTATTCAGCGGCTGGCGATCTATGACCGCGACCGCAGCACCTATGAGCAATCCCCGATGATCCTTGCAGTTTATAGAGCCGGCGGCGCTGCATCTGCCGGTGGGGCTGCACCCGCTGGCGGGTCTGCCTCTGCCGGCGGCGCTGCCTGGGTCCTCCCCTCCGCCCGCATCACGGTATCCTCTCCGCGGGTGAGCTTTGCGATCTCGGCCTTTGATACCCAAACCGGCTCGGCCAATCCCAATGGCATCTACCAGGCTGCCCTCTACGAAGATGACCAGCCGATCATCGGTTTTCAGATGGACAATATCAGCTACGACGATACCCGCAATATCAATGCGCATATCGACTACAAAACGCGGGAGACGGGCGGCCCGTTCCTGCAGCATCTGTCTTTGTTGCCCGGGTATGCTCCTCCGTCGATCTACCGGGCTGCCGCCCGGTCCGCAGCGGGTTCTGCTTCGACGGCTGGTGCTGCTAATCCAGCCGGATCCCCTTCCCCGGCCGGATCCCCGGCAGTGAAAGGAGCATCGCTTCCCGATGGGGTGATCGATCTGAGCGATGGCGCTGTGCACACGATGCGTATAGAGGTAAAAGATGCTTATGGCAACGCTTCGCAGCTGAGATACCAGGTGTTATATCTGCCGGCCTCTCCCAACCGGAATATCCCATCCAATCCCGGCAAACGGTTCTACCCGGGAATGCTGGATGGATATGAGACAGATGACTGCGCATTTTATATCGGGGAGAAAAGCCTCTACGATTCCGTATTTATTATGTACAGGACTTCCGGCTTTCCCGGAACGAGTGTTATCCTGCCGGGCGCCCGGGACATTCTTTCGGCTGTGCATATTATTGGGGAGCCCTTCATACCGCTGCAGGAGCCCCTCCTGGTCCGCATAAGACCTATTCATAAAGACAAAGTAGATGCTGTTACCCGAAAGGACCGGGTGGTAATGGTCCGTTCGGGGGGAGGCGGGAAAGACGTGATCAAGCCTGAATGGCAGGGCGGCTGGGCCTCCGGGCGGTTCCGCGAATTTGGGAATTTCCAGCTGGTGGAGGATAACGAAGCTCCGGTGATCACCCCCATTGGCATAGCGGAAGGGGCCTTGCTGAACAAATCCTCCCGGATCGCGTTTACGGTGAAGGACAACCTGGGCGTTGTCCGCAATTTCCGGGCTGAGCTGGACGGGAAATGGCTTTGCTTTACGAATGATAAGAACCTTGCCTTTATCTATAAATTCGATGAACATTGCCCGCCCGGCCGGCACCTGCTGAAAGTGACCGTGGAAGATGTGGCGGGTAACCGGGCCACGAAAGAATATAATTTTACCCGCTAAATAAATATACCATGGCCCATCTGCAGGAAGGCGACAAGGCCCCGGCATTCACTACCAAAGACCAGAAGGGAAAGACAGTATCCCTGGCCGATTACAAAGGGAAAAAGATCGTGCTGTATTTCTATCCGCAGGACGGGACCCCTACCTGTACTGTACAGGCCTGTAATCTGCGGGATAATTACGCGCTGCTGAAAAAGGAAGGGTTCACGATCCTGGGCGTCAGCCCGGACGACGAAAAAAAGCATAAGAAATTCGAGGCAAAATTCGATCTCCCCTTCACGCTGCTGGCCGACCCGGAACATGCCGTCATTGATAAATATGGGGTTTGGGGGGAGAAACAGCTCTATGGACGGAAATATATGGGCCTGCTGCGTACGACCTTCCTGATCGACGAAAAAGGAGTGATCCGCAAAATATTCGGGAAGCCGAAAAGTAAGGAACATGCGGAAGAGATCGTCAAGGCATGGAAGGAGCTCAAATAGGTATCCCCCGAAATGTTACAAAAATGACCATTCTTCCTGATAAAAGGAAATCACCCCGCCTGCAAGTGCTGGACACAGGGATGTTGAATCACTTCGCGGGGCTGCAAAAGGAAATCGTTTCCAGTCCGGATCTGGATGCAGTGTATCAGGGCAAAGTAGTGGAACACATGGTGGGGCAGGAGTTACTGGCCTATAAATTCAATGTGCTGAATGAGCTTAATTTTTGGGTTAGGGACAAGAAAGATGCAGAAGCGAAAGTTGATTTTGTCATAGGCTACGAAGGCAGAATGATTCCTATCGAAGTCAAATCCGGAACAACCGGAAGGCTTCGTTCCTTACACGCATTTATGGATATGGTAAAGCATGATACGGCCGTGCGACTATATGGAGGGGTTTTAAAAGTAGACAGGGTGAAAACATTACAAGGGAAAGAATACAGGCTTTTAAACATGCCTTATTATCTGGCAGGAAAAATCGAAGAATATCTCAGATGGATGGAAAATACGACTGCGCCGGCTAAATGATCCATTCTACCTCTCCGAAGGTCCATTGTCTTTCCATGGTGTCCCGGGTCAGCAGATTGCCGTTTGGCGACACTCCCTCCACCATCGTTTCAAAAACGGCATTGCCTTTTTTGAGTCGCACGGACTCGTCGCGCTTGTAGAGATGGATATTGTACTCCTCTATCAGCCGGACAGCCCCGCCGGCCTCCAGTTCGCTGTACCGCCGATCCAGGCAGCTTCCTAATTCCCGGGCCAGTTCTACCACATCGAAAGAGTTCCCGGTGATCTGCTTCAGCGACACAGGGTTTCGGGCTGATTCGGGAAATAACACCTGGTTGATGTTAATTCCTGTCCCGGCAATGGCAAACATCCATTGATCCCCCTTAAAACTGTTCTCAATCAGGATCCCGCCTGCCTTTCTGTCACGCCAGTACAGATCGTTGGGCCATTTGATGGTTGTTTCTTTCTCTCCGGCATAACGACTGAAAAGATCATGGCAGGCCAGCGCTACTGCTGCACTTAGGGGAAATTGACGTGTAATAGGCAGAAAGACAGGCTGTAACACCGTGCTCACTATGATATTTTCCCCTGGTGTGCTATTCCAGATCTTACCGCGTTGCCCCTTACCGGCCCATTGCTCCCGGGCAAAGATCATCGTGCCATGGGAGGCCATTCCTGCATGTGCCCGGGCCATGGCATAGTTGTTGGTGCTATCCACCGACTGTAATTCAATAAAAGAGTGTCCGATCGGCAAAAGATTACTATTTTTGGAAAGTGCAAAATTAAACACGGCTTCTCACAATATTTTGATTTGCTTTCAATTAAAATATAATTTATAACAAAAACGTTTTGATTATTGGAACAGCTTTCTATGTTAGCTACCGGGAAACGCAAAGGTGTAGCCAGATTGACGAGGAATTCGAAAATTTTTAAAACTATTGTCCACGCTATCCAGGATAAAAAAGGTGAAAATATTGTTTCCCTCGATTTGCGAAAGATACCCGAAGCCGTAGCAGACTTCTTTATCGTTTGTGAAGCCAGCAGTACAACCCAGGTAAAAGCAATAGCCGATTTTATTGAAGAATCAACAAGAACAAGCTGCGACGACCTCCCCTATAAGCACGAAGGCAGACAGACCCTTCAATGGGTCTTACTTGACTATGTGAATGTCGTCGTTCACGTCATGTTACCGGAAAGCCGCCGTTTTTATAAGCTGGAAGATATGTGGAGTGACGCTCCCCGGGAGGAGCATACAGCGTAGAAAAGCCCTCATTTCCGGCAATTTAACAGTATATTTTGCCGTTTGAAGGGTTTTTCTAAACATTTTTACTTTATCTTTTTTATTATTAATAAGAAAACAACACGGACAAATACAAATGCCACAGGAAGATCTGAAACAAAACGATAAATCTAACTTTCCCAGGTTCAGGCCCAGGGGGGATGATGATAATGGTTCGAGAAAAGGCCCTAAGTTCAGCATATATTGGATCTGGGGGATCATAGCCGCTGTATTGATCGGCTTTAACCTCTTTGGAGGTCTTTCCCCCGACGCCCGCCCTACCGACGAGCTGGAATTCCGCAAGAATATGCTGGCGAACGGGGATGTTGAAAAGATCGATCTTGTATCCAACAAGCAGCTGGTCCGGATTTATATCAAAAAGGACAGCCTTACAAAAGCGTACTATTCCGGTAAGATCAATAAGAACAACTGGCCCGGAGGCGTAAGCAAAGATGGTCCCCAGTTTGAGTTCAAGGTTTCGGATGTAAAGGATTATGAAAAGCTGTTAAGGGATTATTTTACCAAAAATCCTTCACTGGAAGTTGCCATCAATTCCAAGTCGGAGGGAGAATGGTTTGGTCCCCTGCTCAATTTCCTGCTTCCTTTACTGATTATAGTGCTTATCTGGGTCATGCTCATGCGAAAGATGGGCGGTCAGGCCGGCAGCGGCGGTCCGGGCGGCATCTTCAATATCGGCAAATCAAAAGCAACGCTGTTTGATAAGGGTACGAAGGTCACGATCACCTTTAATGATGTGGCTGGTCTGGATGAAGCGAAAGTAGAGGTGATGGAGATCGTTGACTTCTTGAAGAATCCAAAAAAATATACGGCGCTCGGCGGAAAGATACCCAAGGGAGCCTTACTGGTAGGACCTCCCGGAACAGGAAAGACCTTGCTGGCAAAAGCGATGGCAGGTGAGGCCCAGGTGCCTTTCTTCTCCATGAGCGGCTCTGACTTTGTCGAATTATTCGTGGGGGTAGGCGCCAGCCGGGTACGGGATCTTTTCAAACAGGCAAGGGAAAAAGCCCCCTGTATCATCTTTATCGATGAGATAGATGCCATCGGCCGTGCAAGAGGTAAGAATGCCATCATGAGCAATGATGAAAGAGAAAGCACTTTAAATCAGCTGCTGGTGGAAATGGACGGTTTTGGCGGAGATAGCGGGATCATTGTGCTCGCAGCGACCAATCGGCCGGATGTGCTGGATACTGCTCTTTTGCGCCCGGGTCGTTTCGACAGGCAGATCTCCATTGACAAGCCCGATCTGAAAGGCCGCGAAGCAATCTTCAAAGTACACCTGAAACCGATCAAGATCTCCAGCAAGCTGGATATTCATAAGCTGGCAGAACAAACACCGGGTTTTGCCGGCGCCGATATAGCCAACGTCTGTAACGAAGCCGCCCTGATCGCTGCCAGGAAAGGAAAGGATAATGTAGAAATGGAAGATTTCCAGGATGCAGTGGACAGGGTGATTGGCGGGTTGGAAAAGAAGAATAAGATCATTTCCCCTGACGAGAAAAGGATCATCGCCTACCATGAGGCAGGACACGCTATTTGCGGCTGGTACCTGGAACATGCATATCCGCTGCTGAAAGTCACTATCGTTCCCAGAGGGGTGGCTGCGCTGGGATATGCGCAATACACGCCGAAAGAGCAATATCTCTATAATACGGACCAGCTTTTCGATCAGATCTGTATGACCCTCGGCGGACGGGCCAGCGAAGAGCTGAATTTCGGAAAAATATCCACGGGCGCCCAGAACGATCTGCAACAGATCACCCGGATAGCTTATTCCATGGTAACCGTATATGGGATGAATGATAAGGTGGGAAATGTGAGCTTTTATGATCCGGCCGCAGAGAACTCTTTCACCAAACCTTACTCGGAAGAGACTTCGAAGATAATAGATGAAGAGGTGCGTAAGCTGATCGACAAGGCCTTCGTTGCCACCAAGGCGCTCCTGACCGAAAAAAGTAAAGAGGTGACGATGCTGGCGGAGGCGCTGCTGCTGAAGGAAGTGCTGTTCCAGAGCGATGTGGAGACCCTGATCGGCAAACGGCCCTACGAGGAAAAACGGGCATTGGATGTTACAGAGCATGAAGAGGAGATCCATCCGCTCGGCAGTAACGGAGTTCCTCCAGTGGTCATACTTCCCCCGGCTACAGAAGAAGTAAAATAGATATGAAGATATCCTCCTCAAAGGAAAATATTCTCAAAAAGATAAGGAAGGCGTTGAGTCAATCAACGCCTATTCCTTTTCCCCAAAGTGAGGGCAATCATTCCGTTTTTCAACCAGCGACCCAGGATCCCGAAATTGAATTTGCAGAACAGTTTACCCGGTTACAGGGAAAATTCATTTTTTGCGTCGATCACCAGGAATTGGTGGCGCAGCTGAATACATTGGTCAGCACCCGGAGCTGGAAAAAACTGTACTGCCGGGAAGAGCCCCTGAAGGCTACCTTGAAGACCTATCTCTTTGATGGTTTTGTAGAAACAGAATTGGCGGATTGTGATGCCGCGGTCACCACCTGTGAACTGCTCGTGGCGAGGACAGGCAGTATCGTCATGAGCTCGGCCGGGCCCAGTGGCCGTACCGTCAGCGTATATGCTCCCATTCATATCTGTATCGCCTATACCGATCAATTGGTGTATGATATAAGGGACGGGCTGCAGATCCTGAAAGAGAAATACCAGCATCATCTCCCTTCCCTGATCACTTTCGCAACCGGCCCCAGCCGCACGGCAGACATAGAAAAAACCCTTGTCGTGGGAGTGCATGGACCTAAGGAGGTGTACCTGTTCCTGGTGGACAGATGATTTGGGCGCTGGGGTCCGTTCATTCAATTATATTTGCACGATGCAGATCCCTCCCGGAAAAAAAATATATCTACTCTCCGATTTTCACCTGGGCGCTCCCGATCATAAGACCAGCCTGATCCGGGAACGGCATATTACCGCATTCCTCGAAAGGATCCGCACAGACGCAGCGGAGATCTTTATCGTCGGTGACCTGTTCGACTTCTGGTATGAATACAAGACCGTCGTACCCAAAGGATATACCCGTATCCTGGGCAAGATGGCGGAGATCACGGATTCAGGCATCCCTATTCATTTTTTCACCGGCAACCACGACATGTGGATGAGCGGTTACTTTGAGCAGGAGCTGAATATCCCTGTCTATCATGAACCGAAAGCGTTCGAATGGAACGGAAAGAAAATACTCATTGGTCATGGAGATGGCCTGGGACCCGGCGACCACGGTTATAAGTTCATAAAAAAAATATTCCGCAACCGCCTCTGTCAGGCGTTGTTCGGCATTTTTCCCCCGGCTTTTGGAGTAGGGCTGGCAAACTGGCTCAGCCGTCGCAGCAGAGCGGCCACCGGGCAGATCGATGAAAAATTCCTTGGAGAAGATAAGGAATGGCTGATCATTTATTGTAAAGAAGTGTTGCAGACAACGTATTTTGACTATTTTGTATTCGGGCATCGCCATTTACCGATCGATTTCACGTTGGGCGATAGCGGCAGCAGGTACATTAACCTGGGCGACTGGATCCGTTATAACACTTATGCCGTGTTTGACGGGCAGCAGTTGTCCCTGGTCGCGGAAGAGGGGGTTATGGAAAATAAGATCGTTAGGAAGCGATTTGACAGGCGATAATAATCGACTTCCAATGGAAAGACGTTGAGATTCGAAGTAAAACCATTATAACGGATGAAATTTTTCTACATCGCCATTCTGGGTTGGTTTTCCTTTCAGACTGCTTCGGCGCAGCAGGCTTCTGATTTTGTATTGAGCAAAACAATTCAGGGAGATATTACCGATTTCACCGCAGACAATCTTGGTAATATCTACGTGCTGAGCAATGACAATCAGCTGAAAAAGCTTAGTCCGAACGGAGATTCCCTGGCCGTATTCAACGATGTCCGGCGGTATGGCAAGATCTGGTCTATAGATGCTACCAACCCGTTAAAGCTCCTGGTTTATTACAGGGAGTTTACCATGATCATCGAATTGGACAGGTTCCTGAATATCATCAATACCATTGACCTCCGGAAACTGGATATCCTGCAGGCAAAAGCCGTAGGGCTGGCTTATGACAACAACGTCTGGGTATTCGATGAGCTCGATGCAAAGCTCAAGCGTATAGGAGACGATGGATCCCTGATAGACCAGACCACCGATTTCCGCCAGCTGTTCGATTCTGCACCCGATCCTTCCGTCATCCGGGACCAGGGAGGGCTGGTCTATTTGTACGACCCTTCAAAAGGCGTTTATGCATTTGATCATTATGGTGGCCTGAAGACACATATCGCCCTGCCGGGCTGGATAGACTTCAACGTCATCGACAAGAGCCTGCTGGGAAGGGACAGCCAGCAATTTTATAAATACCAGCTGGGCACCCTGGATATGCAGCAGTCTCCGATCCCCCCCGCCTACCGGGACGCGAGCAGGATCAGGATTACTACCACCGCCATTTATGTCCTTAAAAAGACGGGGCTGGAGATTTATATGCGTCCGTCGTGATGACCTTCTGCCGGCTGAATATTGCTGGTGATCGGACTTGCATGTGGAATATTGATGACCTGCTTTTATAATATCTTTGCCATACAACATTATTGCACATGCATGACTTTTGGAACCAGGTGATCTTTAGTAATCCGTTGAAGACGTATATCATTGTTGCCGCGACGATCCTGTTCGTCATCATCCTGAAAAGATTCATTTCCCGGCTGATAGCCCGGCTGATATTCCGATTCGTCAGGAGAATGGGTTCGGGGCTGGATAAATCCGCTTTTGTGGACCTGGTGGTAGGCCCTATCGGAACTTTTCTTGTTGTATTCGTATCGGTATCGTCCATAGAAAAACTTCATTTTCCGGCAGCGCTGGAGTTCGATATCTATGAGGTCCAATCCAAAACGATCATACATGCCCTGGCCATTATCATCATCGTTATCAGCTTTATCTGGTTGTTATTGAGGCTGGTGGATTTTGTCGCCCTGATCCTGCGGCAAAAGACCCGGGGCAGCGGCGGCCCGAGGGACATTCAAATGGTAGTGTTCTTACGGGATTTCCTAAAAGCAATTATTGGGATCATCGGCTTTCTGATGATCCTCGACTCGGCATTTCAGGTGGATGTCACGAGGATACTGGCATCGCTGGGACTGGCGGGAGCCGCTGTAGCGTTGGCTGCCAAAGAGAGCATTGAGAACCTGATCGCCTCTTTTATCATCTTTTTTGATAAGCCTTTTACAGCCGGCGACGTGCTGAAAGTGAATAATATTTCCGGCACCGTAGAGAAAATAGGGCTGCGTAGTACGCGGATCCGCACCGACCAGAAGACTTATGTTACCGTGCCGAATAAGCAGATGGTCGATAGCATCGTGGACAACCTTTCCCTGCGTACACAACGAAAAGGCGAGCTGAGATTGGAGCTTAGTCTTTCGACTTCCGCGCTGTTGTTGGATAAGCTGGTGCAGGGAATAACGGCCCTCCTTAAAAAAGACAAAGTGGAAAATAGTACGGCCTACCTGGACAATATCACCGGTACCGCTTTCCTGGTCAGCGTGGATTATTTTACTTCCCCGATCACACAGGATGAATTCAATGGGATCAAGCAACAGGTGAACCTGGATACGCTCCGTTTGCTGGAATCGCTGAAGATTGAAATAGCCGGGGCCAGTACGGATATCCGGCTTACGGCAAGTGCCGTCACGGATTCATCCGACGGCAAAACGCCTGCCGGTCCGAACCCATCCGGTCTGCGTTCTTAGAAATTGGCAGCGATAATATCGGAGATCTCTTTATCCCAACCGTCCTTCCTGTCATTTACGGTTACCCGCCCCACTTCCTGCCCGTTTTTCAATACAATGAAAGTGGGTAAGCTGGTAATGTGCATCTGCTCGGATAAATGATTGGCCGTCTTTTTATGACGGTCCACCCCCACCAGCGCGACCTGTTCCCTGGGAAAAGACCCTGCATCCAGCAGAGAAAAGAATTTAGGAAGAATATATTGGGTCTTGTCGCACCAGGTGCCTCCGAATACCAGGAACTGCACCTGCGGGCCTTTTGCTTTTAAGACGGAGGTTTCTTCCGTATTGGGGGTATATCCGGATTGATTTTCGTGGAACCATTTGAACGCCGTATCACCTTCCAGCATGTCTCTGCTGATCAGTCCCTTCAGGATCTTATTATTGCCGTCAATGGAGACCTCATATGTCTGGGCGCGGGTAAGGATACCCAGGCCGATGATAATAGCGATCAGGAATATATGTTTCATTACTCTGCGTTTTTAAGAGGATGCAGCTAGTAAATTAACAACTAAATTAAGCAAAAAAAAGGAAATTCCGGGGTAACCCTTTTCATTACCTGGTTGTATAACCTCCGTTGGCGAAAATGGTCTGCCCCGTGATCCACCAGCCATCTGACACCAGGAATTCCACGAGGGGTGCAATATCTTTAATGTCCGTCAACCCTCCCAATGCCGAAGCGGATTTGTGGTAAGCAACGGCATCTTCACTTTCCTGGCCGTAAAAGAAGGGGGTATCCATTGGGCCAGGCGCAACGGCTGTAACGGAAATGCCTCTGTTCCCAAATTCCTTTGACGCTGCTCTCGTAAAATCTTCTACCGGTGCTTTTGCGCCTGCGTACGTAGAATAATATCCGGTAAAAGCAGCCAGCAGTGAAGTCACGATGGTGCAGACCTTCCCGTTGTCGTTCAACACTTTTCCCGCTTCCTGTATAAAGAAGTAAGCAACTTTTGAATTGATGTCAAACATACTGTCGTACTCTGATTCCGTTGTTTCCACATACGGTTTTTTCAAAACCTTGCCTACCGTATTGATGGCGATATCAATACCTCCGAATTTGGTATTGGCTGCGGCAAACAGTTGTTTAATATTATCTATTTTCGTCAGATCGGCCTGAAACAAAAAAGCCTCGCCGCCAGCCTGCTGTATATCCGCGAGTGTACTTTCAGCATCTGCCTTTGTGCTCCCGCTATTGTAATGAATAGCGACTTTCGCTCCCTTTTTAGCGAAATTACGGCTCAGGAGTCCGCCCAGATTTTTTGCTCCGCCGGCTATCAGCACTACTTTTCCTGCTATATCATTTCTTGCCATAAAAATTGTTTTTGTTAAGTGATGCGGCAAAGGTGACCATTTGGATCCGATCATTCGCGGTGAACTTTTCGGAATTTTTGGAAACTTTTAGGAAGAAATTTCCCGGAAGCGACATTTGGGAAGAAATTCTTCGGGAATAGTTATTTTTTGTTCTTTCCCCTGAATTGGCCGGGTGTTTCTCCGACATATTTTTTAAAGAACTTGGAAAAGTTGGAGGGGTCGTAGGTCAGTTTTTCGGCGATTTCTGCAATGGAAAGTTCGGTATTGGTCAACAGATTTTCCGCTTCCGCGAGTATTTTTTGATCGTAAAAATAGCAGGGATGCCGCCCCCGGGTGAGTTGAATGGTTTGGCTTAAATGTTTGGCTGAAATACAAAGTTCACTGGCTATCTGATTTAATTTCAGCATCTCGGTGGCCTTTCCCGAAACCAGTTCTGCCAGATGTTGGTCCAGGAAAGCAAAGTATTGCGTCGTTATTTCTTCATTTCTTGTCGGTCTTTCTGAATTGCCCATTATTCACTGGTTATAAAATAGTATGATCCGAAAGAAAAAGTTAAATTATAATTGCGCTTTCCATTCCAGGAGGAAGGCTCTGATCTCCTGCAATCGTTGAATAGCTTCAAATCGTTCATCTGCTTTTTTACTTGTCTTCAGAAATTCTTTTGCTCCTTCGATGGTATATTTTCGTTGCCGTAGCAAATGGTAGATCAGGTGCAGATTTTTAATATCGACGGGCCGGAAATACCGGTCGCCTTTTTTATTTTTACGTGGCTGCAGGATGTCGAATTCCGTCTCCCAGAAACGCAGCAGGGATTGATTGACCCGGAACATTTCGGCCACGGCCCTCATGGTATAGTATTGCTTGCTGAATAAGATGTCGTCTCCCGGCACTTCGATGAGATCTGCTTCTGCCGTTGCCTCTTTCAGGGATTTGCGGCCTCTTTTGGACTTAGCCGGTTTGCCCGGGACGCCGGAGGCGGCGGCAGCGCCGATGCCCCGGGAGATGCTGCTGTTGGCTAAATCCGGAGCACCTGTATCGGCGCCAATGGTGGCCGGTGTGCCGGCAGGCTGCGTATCTGAAACAGGAGGGGTATTCTTTCTGGTGACTACGGCAGGGGGGATATCCGGAGTATTATCTGTGATCGTAGCCGGAGTGTTGACCTCCATGGCAGGAACAGTGAGTGCTGAAGCGGTGATCTCTATGGCCGGAGAACTGATCTCCAGGGCAAGTGCATGCTCTTCTTCCGGTGCGTTGACAGGAAGTATTTGCTCATCCGGAATATTATCACCGATCTCCACTTGAACGCTGACCATTTCTGCCTGGATGTTACTCTCTGTTGCTACAGGAATGTTGACCTCTGCCGAGGCCTGGATATTACTCTCTGGCTCTATCGGAAGGCTGTCTGCCTCCTCCTCCCGGCCCCCCCCTTCCAGGAACCCGGTCTCTTCCTCAGCGGATAAACTATCCGCCGTTTCTCCCGCAGGAATCGCAATTTCTTCTTTATCGACCTCTATGGGCGGCAGGTCAAAGAGCTTCAGCTCTATCACTCTGGCTGTCTCCTGCTTCAAGGCCACCGGAGCCACGGGAGCCGGATCAATGAGCTGTTTGTTCCGGAGGACTTCCGGTGTTTCCTCCACGGCGGGGATATCTTTAGGGACGTTCTTTAAAGACTTGATGCGTACCCGTACCCCTGCGTATCCATTTTCCTGCCCGACCACATAACCTCCTGGCTCTGCCTTCATAGGGGCTGGGGGTGGGGGCAGTGGAACCTGCTCCTCAGCACCAAAATTGAAGGCCATCTGGGAAAATGAATTGTTCATGCGGGAATTATGGGCTCAAAAATCATTCCTGTATTGACGGGTATAAATGGGTTATTCGCAAATTTAGCCCTTTTATACCATCTGAAGATACGCAGGATCAGTCAAAACTTTGATTGCTCGAAGCTGCTAATTTCAGCAGCCGGTCATACTGTTCAGGGGTAATATCATTGTAGAAGTAATAGACAGGATCTACGGGATCTCCATTGCGGTGTACCTCGTAATGACAGTGGGGACCGGTGCTCTTGCCGGTGCTCCCTACATAGCCGATCACCTCTCCGCGCTTGACCTTCTGACCGGGCTTCACCTTGACGCGGAACATATGACCGTATAATGTACCATAGCCATATCCGTGATTGATAACGACATGGTTGCCATACCCATTTCCCGTATTGCCGGCCACCTCTACCGTCCCGTTCGCGGTAGCATAGATCGGGGTCCCCTGGGGAGCGGCGAAATCAAGCCCCGCATGGAATTTGGTCGTTTTATAGACCGGGTCTATCCGGTAACCGAAGCCTGAGGCGATACGGCTGAGATCCTTATTGCTGACCGGCTGGATGGCAGGCGTACTGGCCAGTAATTGTTCTTTATTCTTAATATATCCGTCGATCTGCGCATAGGATTTTGACTGATTGGCCATCCGGGCGCTGAGCTTGTTGAGGGTAGCGGCTACTGAAGTGTACAGGTTTTCCTGGTCCATTCCCTGCACGAGCTTGATCTCTTTATCCTGTTCTGCCGCCCTGGCCCGGGCGCTGTCGGGGATCGGGGCTGCTTCAAAAATGGCCCTGTAAACGTTATTATCCCTTTTCTCCAGCTCACTCATCTGCTCCTGCAGCTTTTGGACTTTATCGTTGAGGGTAAAATAATTGTCTTTAAGGGCTTCATTCCGGTCAATGAGCCGCTTCTCGTTGGCGGAAGGGAAGTATTTATAAGCGACGGACACCAATATCAGGGCTGTTACGATGGCTGCTGACAAGAAACCAAGGACGCGTAACAGGGTTACCCTGAGCGGCGTCTCCAGCTTTTCGTACCGGAGCGTATTCGTGTTATAGTAATACTTGATCTTCTTCATCCGCAACCAATGGTGTACCTTTGGCACCGCCCCTGATTTTAAAGGGAGCGTACAAATATAAATGGTGAAAACCACATAACAACCAAAGATTGTTTCGTTTATGATGACCAGTGCCGAAATAAGAAAGAAATTCCTGGATTTTTTCGTTTCCAGGGGACATGTTATTGTTCCCTCCGCCCCCATTGTAATCAAGAATGACCCCACGCTGTTATTCACAAATGCCGGGATGAACCAGTTCAAAGATTACTTTCTGGGCAATAACAAGGCCCCTTATCCTCGTGTGGCTGACACCCAGAAATGTCTGCGGGTCAGCGGTAAGCATAATGACCTGGAAGAGGTGGGAGTGGATACCTATCATCATACCATGTTCGAAATGCTGGGTAACTGGAGTTTTGGCGACCCCGCCCGGCCTGAGAGCGGATATTTCAAAAAAGAGGCTATAACCTGGAGCTGGGAGTTATTGACGGAGATCTACGGGATACCGAAGGACAGGTTATATGTCACCGTATTTAAGGGGGATGAAAAGGATAAGCTTCCCCGTGATACGGAAGCCTTTGAGGAGTGGACGAAATGGATTGCTGCGGAGAGGATCCTGCTGGGCAACAAGAAAGACAATTTCTGGGAAATGGGCGATACCGGCCCCTGTGGCCCCTGTACGGAGATACACGTGGATTGCCGCTCCGATGAGGAGCGCAAGCAAAGTGACGGCGCCGCCCTGGTGAACAATGATCATCCCCAGGTGATAGAGATCTGGAACAATGTGTTCATGCAGTTCAACCGGTTGAAGGATGGCAGTCTCGCCGCCCTTCCCGCCAGGCATGTAGATACAGGCATGGGCCTGGAAAGGCTCGTCAGAGTGCTGCAGGGGAAGAACTCTAACTACGATACGGATATTTTTACGGGCACGATCGGGGCCGTGGAAAAGTTTACGGGAAAGAAATATACTGCCGGCGATAGCAAGAAAGATGTGGCCTTCCGGGTCATCGCCGACCATATCCGGGCTATTGCTTTTACAATAGCCGATGGCCAGCTGCCCTCGAATACCGGGGCTGGTTACGTTATCAGAAGGATACTGCGGAGGGCCGTTCGTTATTATTACTCTTACCTGGATTATAAACAGCCCCTTCTTTTCCAACTAATGCCGACACTGGCGGAACAGTTTGAATCCGTTTTCCCGGAGTTGCATAAACAAATTGACTTTGTCACCAAAGTGGTGAAGGAAGAGGAAGACGCTTTTTTGAGAACTTTGTCGAAAGGAATTGAAAGGTTCGAAACGTTTGTACGGATGGGAGTACTCCCTGCTGCCTCCGAACAGCCTGCGGCCATAATAAATGCGGGGGAAAAGTCCATTCCCGGCTATTTTGCATTCGAGCTGTATGACACATTTGGATTTCCAATTGATCTGACAGAACTGATGTCAAAGGAGATCGGCTGGTCAGTGGACATGAATGGTTTTGAGGAAGCTTTACAGCAGCAGAAAAAACGTTCCCGGGCCGCGTCAGCTGTCGATACTGAAGACTGGGTGGTCCTGGTCAACAATCCGCTGGTAGAGTTTGTCGGGTACGAAATGCTGGAAATGAACACGAAAATTTCCAAATACCGGAAGGTAAAAGCAAAGGGTAAAGAGTCCTGGCAGCTGGTGCTGGAGGCTACTCCTTTCTATGCAGAGAGCGGCGGACAGGTGGGCGATACCGGTATCCTGCAGTCGAAGGGAGAGGTGATCCGGGTAGTGGATACCAAAAAAGAAAATGACCTGATCATCCATTTTACGGAAGAGCTCCCCTCCGACTTGCAGGCAGGAGTAATGGCCATGGTGGACACAACAAGGCGAAAAGGCACGGAGGGCCATCATTCCGCCACTCATTTACTCCATGCGGCCCTGCGGAAAGTTCTGGGAACGCATGTGGCGCAGAAGGGATCTCTCGTAAATGAAGAGCAGCTCCGCTTTGATTTCTCCCACTTCGCTAAAATGACGGAGGAAGAGATAATAGCTGTCGAAGAGCTGGTGAATGAAAAGATCCGGGAAAATATACCGGTCATCATTAAGGAAATGCATAAGGATGAAGCCATAAAATTAGGCGCCATGGCCCTGTTCGGTGAAAAATATGGCGATATCGTCCGGGTCGTGATGATCGATCCTGCCTGGTCCGTGGAATTATGCGGGGGCACCCATGTGGGCGCTACCGGCGAGCTGGGACTTTTCAAGATCCGGCATGAAAGCGCTGTGGCAGCCGGTGTTCGGCGTATCGAGGCCGTTAGTGGAAAAGCAGCCGAAAATTATATCAGGGAGCAATTTGCCCAGATCCATGTTATCCGGGAAACCTTAAAACACCCCAAGGAATTGCAGCGATCGGTAGAACAGCTGGTAACGGAGAACTCAGAGCTGAAGAAGAAACTGGAAAAAGCAGAGGCCCGGCAACTGGCTGATCTCAGCAAGCAACTGATGAGTAAGGTACAATCTGTTGCAGACGTCAACTTTATAGGGGAGGTGGTGGAAGTGCCTGGCGCCGATGCCCTGAAAAAACTCTCTTTCGACCTGAAGGCTGAATTTACTTCCGGGCGGTTCGGAACGGGCGTGGTCAGCTATCTCGTAGTGCTCGCTGCCAACATCGACGGCAAGCCCGCGGTATCCGTTCTTCTCGATGAGCATCTGGCCGAATCCAGGGGGCTGCAGGCTCCGGCTATCATTAAGGAACATATTGCCCCTCTCATCAAAGGCGGCGGCGGCGGTCAAAAGACCCTCGCCACGGCCGGCGGACAGGATGCCAGTAATCTGCCGCTGGTGATTGAGAGGGTGAAGGGGGTGTTGGGGTAAAGCACTCCCTTGAGTAAGGAAGAGTCTGAAAGATTGAGTAAGACAATTGCTGACTATAAAAAAAGAAATGGAAGATCAATTCCCACAACCCAATCCCGAGCTGCTGCTCGAACTGGTCAAAATGCAAATGCCCTTCGGCAAATACAAGGGGACTATCCTTAGTAATCTCCCCGTTTCCTACCTGGAATGGTTCCAGCGGGAAGGGTTCCCCAAAGGGAAATTAGGGATGCTGCTGGCTACCATGTATGAGATCAAGACCAATGGGCTGGAAAAATTACTGGATCCGCTGAAACGGTAAACCCTGTAATCTCCTTCGCCGGACGCATTGCCAGTCCGGGCCATCCCTCCGAATAATTAAGGGCTTTTTTATGCGCCCCCTGCCTCTGTCCCTTATTATATGTAATTGCCCATTTTTAACATTTCCGAAAGTTTTCGTATTTCAGGAAAACCCCTATATTTGATCTACGAAAACAGACGTAGATAATTTATTTAATCTAAAAAAATCGACAGCGATGAACAAACAATATCTCCTAAAGATCTCAGGACTGGCGGCGCTGACCCTGCTGCTCCTTTCCCCTGCCTTTGCCCAGGACCAACTGCAGGAGGCATATAAAGACACCTCCAGGGACAAAAGGAATAATAATGATGAGATCATCATCAGGCCTAAGAATGATAAAAACGTTAAAGTCACCGTAGAAGTCCGGGATGGCCAGGTATTCGTCAATGGCAAGCCGGTCTCCGAATTTGATGATAACAACGTATCGGTGCGCAAAAAGAAAGTAATGAAAGGCGATGCCTTCTATTTTTCAGGCCCCGGTGAGGGGGAAGATCCGGGCGAGTTCAAAGAATTCGGAGCTCCCGGCGCTATTAATATAACTCCGGGCTCCCCTTTTCGCAATCACAGCGGCGTCTTTAGCGTGGAGTCCCCCAACGGGGCCTTTTTGGGAGTGACATCGGAAAAACCGGAGAAAGAAGGAACAGGCGCCGAGATCAAACAGATCTCCCCCGGCAGCGCAGCAGCGAAAGCCGGTCTTCAGGCAGGGGACCTGATCACAAAGGTGGACGAAATAAAGATAGAGGATCCGGCGGCTCTTTCAGCAGCCATTCATAAGTACAAACCCCAGGACAAGGTCACCCTTACTTACATAAGGGACGGGAAAGAAACGAAGGCAACGGCCGTACTGGGCAAATCCATGCAGCTCAACCGGGTATATAATTTCAACTATGATGCTCCCCGGATGAAAGCTTATCAATATAAGGGATTGATGCCGCCGCCGCCGGGAGCGGAAGGGTATCCTGGTTTCTCCTGGGGAGGTGAAAAGCCAAGATTGGGCATCAAGGCGCAGGATACCGAAGACGGTAAAGGAGTGAAAGTATTGGAAGTCGGGGATGAATCCACCGCGGAAAAGGCAGGGATCAGGGAAGGGGATATCATTACCAGCTTTGACGGAAAAGAAGTGAACAGCGCCGTAACACTGGCTGAGCTGGCAAGGGATGGCAAAGACAAAACCAGCATAAAGGTCGGTCTGATCCGGGAAGGAAAGGCCCGGGAAATTGAAGTGAAGATCCCGAAGAAGCTGAAGACGGCGAACTTGTAGGGAGACCACGGGTCTCCCGCCCGAAGGGCAATCATTAGACTCGATACAAAAAATGCCGGCATTTTTTGCGGCGCTAATAAGATAAGGGCCTCCCGCCAAGCAGGGAGGCCCTTATTGATATTATCGGCCCGTTCATCAAAAGGGCCGGGAAATGCGCAGTGAATATGGTATTTTTGCCCCTGGCAAACAAGGGAAATAAGACAAATGACAATCGATTATGACGCATACGAAATAGTAGTCGGCCTGGAGGTGCACGCGCAATTACTGACGCAGACAAAATTGTTCTGCGGGGATAGCGCCGGCTTCGGGGGGGAGCCCAATACCCATGTGAGCCCTGTCACGCTGGGACACCCCGGATCGCTGCCTAAGCTGAACAGAAAGGCGATAGAATACGCCATTAAAATGGGACTGGCCTGCCACTCGGAGATAGAGCGGAATAACTATTTCGCCCGGAAGAACTATTTCTATCCCGATCTGCCAAAAGGGTACCAGATCTCCCAGCATACCACCCCGATCTGCAAGGGTGGAAAAGTAAAGATCCGGACGTCCACCGGGGATAAAGATGTCCAGCTTAACCGGATCCACCTGGAAGAGGACGCGGGGAAAAGCCTGCACGAGGTTGATCCTGCCAACACTTCCATGGACTACAACAGGGCTGGAGTACCCCTGATCGAGATTGTAACGGAACCGGATCTGTGCAGTGCCGACGAAGCCTATGCTTACCTGACAGAATTACGGAAAATGCTCCGGTACCTGGATGTCTGTGATGGAAATATGGAAGAAGGGAGCATGCGCTGCGATGCGAATATCTCCATTCGAAAAAAAGGAGTAACGACGCTGGGAACGAAAGTGGAGGTGAAGAACCTGAATTCCATCCGGAATGTAAAGCGGGCCATTGAATACGAGGCCAAACGGATGATAGAGCTTGTGGAACAGGGAATAGCCATTCAACAACAGACCCGCAGCTTCGATGCGACCGATGGCACTACGTTTGCCCTTCGCAGCAAGGAAGAGGCGAACGACTACCGCTATTTTGCAGACCCCGATCTTCCTCCCTTCCAGGTGACGGATGCCTTCCTGGAAAAGATCAGGGCCGCTATCCCTCCCATGCCCGAAGAGCTGGTGGCAAAATATACCAGGGATCTGCAATTGCCGGAATATGACGCAAGGGTGATCTGTGATGATAAAGAGACCTCCGGCTATTTTGAAGAGCTGATAAAAGTGACGGCTAACTATAAAGGGGCTGCCAACTGGCTGTTAGGCCCGGTAAAATCTGCGTTGAACGAACAGGGGCTCGATATGAAAGATTTCCCGGTGACTCCTGCCTCGCTGGCCCGGCTGATGTTATTGGTAGAAGAGGGCCAGCTGAATTTTTCCATCGCCTCCTCCAGGATCTTTCCGGCATTGATCAAAGATCCGACCCGGGAGCCCCTGGAGATAGCCCTTGCCATGAATCTTTTGCAAAGCTCGGACACCAGTGAGGTTGCCGCCTGGGTGGAAGAGGCCCTGGCAAAGATGCCCGATAAAGTGACGGAATACAGGAAAGGGAAAAAAGGGCTGATCGGCTTATTTGTAGGGGAAGTGAAAAAAATATCCAAAGGCAAGGCCGATCCCAAAATAACCAATCAGCTATTGCTTGAGAAGCTGGAGAGTTGATAAAAGGAAATTAAAATAAGAAATCGGATAAATATGATAAAGAGAGCTTTGTTTTCGTCTACCCTGAAGATTTCGTCTACCCTGAAGAGCTGGAGCGTAATGGGCCTGTCCCTGATCTTAGTGTACTCCTGTCATGAAAAAAAGAAAGGGAGCTTTACCGTTACCGGCACCTATAAGAATGCCGATAAGCTGGCTCTTATGGAAGGCCCTGTTTCAAAAGCCTTTTTACTGGAGGTTCCATACGGGAAAGATCAATCGCCTGTTGTGCTGGACTCCATAAAGCTCTCAGGGAGCAACGGCAGCTTCAGCCTGTCCGGGGCTGCCAAATCACAGGAAGTGTATGAATTGGTATTTGGAAATAATGCCCTTGCCATACCTCTTGTAAATGATGCATCGGAGGTTAAGGTAAGTGTCGACCTGGGAAAAAAGGATGACTTTTACGATGTGAACGGCTCAGAGGCTTCCGGTCAGCTAAAAGACCTGATCACCATTTTTGGGAAAAAGAATTTTGAGGTGGAAAAGAGCATGGGTGAGCTGGATAGCCTGAAACAAGCCAATTCTCCGGACAGTGTCCTGATAGTCGCCACAACGAAAAAGAACAATGCCATACAGGATCTGAATACTTATCTCAAACAGTTTATCAATACGAATGGGAATGCTACCGTTTGCGCCCTGGCTCTGAGCTGGTCTTCCCGCAGTTTTACCAGGGCTGATTTCGAGAAGTCCCTGAATGATCTGATAAAGAAATATCCCGATAATGGAGTATTGCTGGGACTGAAACAGAATTACGAACAGCAGCTGGCGCAGATGGCCGATAAGCAGCAACAGCAAAAGGAAGGCTCCTGGGTGGGCAAACAGGCTCCCGAGATGGCCCTGCCGGATGCGGACGGCAAAAATATTTCCCTGGCTTCCTACAAGGGAAAATATTTGCTGGTCGATTTCTGGGCCAGCTGGTGTGGTCCCTGCCGCGCGGAGAATCCGAATGTTGTCAAAGCCTATAGCGAGTTTAAGAATAAGAACTTCGCCATATTGGGCGTTTCCCTGGATAAAGAGAAAGATGCCTGGCAACAGGCTATAAAGGCTGATAAGCTGGAATGGGCGCATGTAAGCGACCTCAAATTCTGGAACAGCAAAGCCGTTGATATCTTTAAATTTGAAGGAATCCCCTTTAATGTATTGATCGACCCGCAAGGGAAGATCATCGGGGAAAGCCTCCGGGGCGAAGAGCTGGAGAGTAAATTGAAGGAAGTTCTGACAAAAAATTAGTTAATAATCAAGCTATTACAAATTAAAAATCCGGCCGCTTAGCGGCCGGATTTTTAATTTGGTGGTGGTCCCGTCCAGAATCGAACTGGAATCCAGGGCTTCGGAGACCCTTATACTATCCATTGTACTACAGGACCGAACCGCCAGACATTGGCGGAGTGTCTATTGGGGCAGCAAAACTACTTAATTTTATTTAAATGAAGGATCGTAGAAATGGATTTGTTGCATAGTTTCCGTTCTATTTCAGCAGTTCCCTGAAATTACTGCTGAATATCTTGACGGCAATGGCCAGTAAGATGACGCCAAAAAATTTACGTATGGCGATCATACCCGCCTGTCCCAGAATTTTTTCGATGTTATCCAGGGATTTAAGGACGATGAAGATGATGAGGAGATTGATCAAAATGGCCAGCAGAACAGTCGTCGTCTCAAAATTCGCTTTCAGGGACATGATAGTGGTGAGGGTGCCTGATCCGGCTATCAGCGGGAAGGCAATGGGAACCAGTACGCTGGCCTTTGTATCGGGCTCACTTTTAAAGAATTCTACTCCCAGCACCATTTCCAGCCCTAAAATAAAGATCACGATAGAGCCTCCGACGGCAAAAGAGCGCTTGTCAACTCCCAGCATCTGCAGGAGCCTTTCCCCGGCAAAAAGGAACAGGACCATCAGGAGCCCGGAGATCAGGGTAGCCTTCCCCTCGTGCAGGCCGCCCAGCTTTTTTTTGAGCGCATGCAGCAACGGAATGCTGCCGACTATATCGATCACGGCAAATAAGGTGAAAGTCACCGTGAGCAATTGGTTCAGGTCTTGCTGCATACGCTTGGGCTTTTGGCAAAGGTAGCCAAACGCCTTTAATAGAAACTGCGGGGTTTGTGCTGCTCTTTCTCCTCCGGAGCCCGGTTGGAAAGGATCTCATATTGTAGGGGCTCTCCGGAAAGACGGATCACACATCCATAGTGCAGGGCGAATACCTTAAAACTATCGATCAGCGGAGTAGCTGTGATATAAGAAAGGATGCTTCGGATAACGCCTCCATGGGCAACGATGGCTATGGGGCCTGCTCCGCCCGGACCCACGGGACCGTTCATGCCGACACCTGTTCCGGCTGTTATGCCAGTATCCGGCCTTACCTTTATCCCCAGTATCCAGTTGAAACAGCTGGTCACCCTTTCGTGCAGGTCAAGATAACTTTCCCCGCCCGGGATACGCACATTTACAAAATCTTTCATCCAGGGATCGACCGCTTCTTTGGGCAATTCATCCCAGCCTTTCATTTCCCACTCGCCGCAATGGATCTCCATCAGCTCATTATAGAGATCTACAGAATGATCCGGGAACAAATGACCGGCCAGCCGGCTGCATCGCTGCAGGGGGCTGCTGTGGACAGATCCCATGTTTTCGGGCAGATATTGCCGGATAACAGCCGCTTCCGCATGAAAGCTGTCTGTTATATCCAGGTCTGTTTGCCCGTAGCAGATCCCTTTCGCGACCAGGGGAGTTGTATGGCGTATCAGATAGATCTCTTTCATATAATGATGCCGGAGGCATTTTGTCCGGGGACCTGCATTAGCCCTCTTCCGGCAAATTACATATACCTCCGGATTATCACAAATCCCAGGTAAACGATCAGTTCGGTCACCTGCTGAATGGCGCCCAGGCAATCTCCCGTATACCCGCCGATCCACTTCTTAAAATAATTGGCCAATGCATAGGTGGTATAGAGTACGGGGATGACCACCAATAAGAAAGGCCAGGGCAAAAATACAAAAGGGGCGAATGCCGCCAGCATTGCCAGTATCAGCTCTGCGGGCGTTAATTTTTTGCTGGTGACGGGTTTGGACTTGCTGTGATCCTGATCGGTCACATTCTCCCTCCATTGAATGACGAATACAGGCATGAGCCTGCTCAGGCTATGCGCTCCGATCAACGCCAGGACGAAATAACGGTAGTTGTAAAAAATAAAGGGGGCCGGATGGGCCGGCTCCGGTATGAAAGACACAAGCTCTTTCAGCAAAAGGAATTTACTGCCCAATATCACCAGCAGGCCGATCGCTCCAAAAGCGCCGATCCGGCTGTCCTTCATGATCAGCAGGATCTTTTCTTTGGTCCAGCCGCCGCCGAAGCCGTCGCATACATCTGCGAAACCGTCTTCATGAAAAGCTCCCGTGGTGAGAAGACCGGCGATCATCGAGGAAAGGATGCCGATGTCGGTGGAGACAAATTCAGAGAAGACGAGGAACACCAGCGAAGAAATGCCGCCGACGATCCATCCTACTACCGGAAAATATTTAGGAGACTTTTGCAGGTATACAGGGTTATGATCTGTGGTAGCGGGAACACGGATCCTTGTAAAATACATGATCGCTGCCAAAAAGATCTTCCACTCTTTTTTCATAATGTATAGTTACGAATTCTTCTATTCCCGGCTCACCCCCGCCGATTCAAAAGAAGCCATTTCCCGTAAAAAGCTGACGGCGGATTGAACGAGAGGCAATACCATGGCGGCGCCCGTTCCTTCCCCTAATCGCATGCCCAGGTGTAACAGCGGGCGGGCGCCCAGGTATTGCAACATTTTCTCATGCCCCTGCTCCCCGCTCGTATGGGAGAAGATACAATGGTCCTGCACTTCCTTCCCCTGTTCTGATAGCCGCGCCAATAATAAGGCGGATGTTGTGATAAAACCGTCTACCAGGATGATCATATTCAATTCCGCCGCCTTCAGATAGGCGCCGGTCATCATGGCGATCTCAAAGCCCCCGACATGCTGCAGGATCGTCAGGGACGCGGGAGATGCCGCAACAGCCGGAAGATGCAGCCGGGAGACTTCCTGCAGCGTTGCTATTTTTCTTTCCAGCTGTTCATCATTCACGCCGGTGCCCCGGCCCACACAGTCTTCTACCGGGATGCCCGTGACAAAGCTCATGATCAGGGAGGCTGCGGACGTATTGCCGATCCCCATTTCTCCAAACCCGATACAATTACAGCCTTCCCGGGAAAGATCGGCTACGATCTTTCCCCCTGCCTCCATCGCCTGTAATGCTTCTTCACGGCTCATGGCATCCCCTTCCAGGTAATTCCGGGTGCCGTATCCGATCTTCGCGCGGATCAATTTTTGGGAAGAAGGCACTTCGGGAAAATCAAAATTCACCCCTGTATCCACTATGGTGAGTCCGATCTCCTGCTGACGGCAAAATACATTAATAGCGGCGCCGCCCGCCATAAAATTCAGGACCATCTGCGCCGTAACGGCCTGGGGATATGGATTCACGAGGCCGGTAGCCGCAATGCCATGATCTCCCGCAAAAACGACAATATGGGGATGATTGATCTGCGGGCGGACCGACCTTTGTATCAGACCCACCTGCAATGCTACTTCTTCCAATCGCCCCAAAGCGCCTAAAGGTTTGGTCTTATTGTCGATCTTATACTGCAATTCTTTGCGCAGGTCCATACCGGTCATTGTTGGCATAACTATATTTTTATTGTTAGATCACAAAAATAAAATCCTGCCTTTGAAGCCTGATCCATCGGGCTCGCCGATGGGTTCCCGGGAGCCTTATATTCCCGGTAGACGAGCTCCCCTTTTTCAAAGGGGATAGGATATTTAAAAACCGGCCCTTCAAAAACAAAGGAATGATATTCTCCATTTTCTCCGCAAGGGTCTACATTCTCCGGAAGATCCCGGACAAAAGACTCATCGATGAGTCTTCCGCAATAACTTTTATCCAGGAATTGCCCGTTTACACAGACGACGATAGCTTTAAACCCCTTTCCCAGGAACTCCCGCATCAGCTCAGCCGTTGGTATCTGCCATAAAGGGAATACACAGCGGACATCCTGACTTTGTAGTTTTTCTTCCCGGTAGCGCCGCAGGTCCTCCAGAAAAATATCGCCGAACAGGGCGTGGGTGCATCCTTTGTTTTTCAGAAAGGATACTTTTTCTATCGTGGCCTGTTCATATTCCTCCATGCCCGGCTGCTCCCCTAATTCAATGGTCTGTAAAGGGATGCCGATGGAGGCAGCCTGCGCTTCCAGCAGCTCCCGCCGCACGCCGTGCATGGAGATGCGGTTGTGAGAGGCATTGACGCTGGTCAGCAGGCTGTCCACTATATAACGCTTCATTTCCAGGACCCGGTGCAGGCAAAGAGAGGAGTCCTTACCGCCACTCCAGTTCATATATGCCCTGTTCATGGGCGGAAGGGTTTGATCGGCACAGGAATACCGCTTACCATCAGGATCACCTTATCTGCCCTGGCCGCAATATATTGATTGACCCATCCCTGCAAATCCGTGAATTTTCTTCCGATCTCCGTCTCGGCATGGACCCCCATGCCGATCTCGTTGCTGATAATGATCAGGACAGCATTCTGCCGGAGTAATTCGTCTATTTCTTTCTTACAGGCTTCCAGGGAAGCCTCGATATCATTTTTCGTATCGATAAAAAAATTAGTGATCCAGAGCGTAACACAATCGATCACTGCTACTTTCCCCTGCAGGTCCAGCCGGCTGATATATTTCTCCTCTTCGATAGACGACCAGCGATGATCCCTTTCCTGCTGGTGACGGCGGATCCTCTCCTGGAAATTGTCGTCCCATTTTCGGGCTGTCGCCACATAAACAGGGTTGGCGCTCCATTGAAGCGCCAACTCCTGTGCATGCCTGCTCTTACCGCTCCGGGCGCCCCCGGTGATAAAGATGGTCTCTTTCTTATTTTCCTCCATGCAAAAAATATTTCTCTTTAAACAGAATGGGGGCCTGCTTTAATTCCATCAGGCAATTCCGGCAGAGGCAATCCTCGTATCGCTGCTCCAGCAAGGCTTTTTCTTCAGGAGTCAGCCTTACCCCATAACACTGGCATTGCAGGATATCGCCCACCTTACATTCGAAGGCGGCGCGGCAGCGGGGACAATATTTTTCTTCATGCTTACACATGTTGATAGGAAGGTTCAGCAGCTAAAGAATACTTGTGGCTCAATTTTTCCGGTACGCTAAAAATATCCGGATGGAAAAGGGCTGCTAATAATTCGATCCCGTCTGTCAGCGTTCCCGGACTTGGCTGTGTGAAGAGGTCGTAATCCGCTAAAAATACAGCCCCGTTCTTGACGGCTTGCAATTGATGCCATCCCGGTTTCGCTCTCAGCAGATGTAATTCTTCCTGTGCGCGGTGGATATGAAATCCGCAGGGGGCTATCACCAGTACTTCAGGATCGTACCGAACGACCTTTTCCCAGGGCGTTACGATGCTGTCTCCTCCGGGATTGGAAAGCATATCGACTCCTCCGGCGTTAGCGATCTGAAAGGGGATCCAATGCCCGCAATTATAGACGGGTTCGATCCATTCCATGAGCATTACTCTCCGGAGGGGCGCCCTGTATTGACGCAGGGTGTCGATAATAACATCTGTTCTTTTCTGAAGGGAGGATAAATGATGATACGCGGCTTCTTCGTTGCCGAGTGCGGCGGCGATGGTGACCGCGGTCTGGAATACCTCCGACAGGTTCCCGGGAGTCAGCGGGACAAGGACCGGCTGTTTTTCCAGCCTGGCTACCGCGGCAGCCGTACAGGCCGTATCGATCTGGCAGACCTCGCAGACGTCCTGCGTGAAAATGATATCCGGGGCAATAGCCTGTAGTAACGTGTCCTCTACATAATACAAGCTCTTACCCTGTGCTTTGGAGGCGGAGAATATTTTGTCGATCTCGGTGCTGCTGTAATTTTTGCCTTCCAGCATACAACGGACTATGGCCGGCTTTTCCGCGGCTTCCGGCGGGCATTCGAAGGTGACGCCGTACAGCAGGTCCTGCAGACCCATATCGTAGATCATTTTCGTGGCGGCAGGAAGAAAAGAACATGCTTTCATATCGTTGCTCTTTTAAAGGATGATTCACCCGTAAGGTATAAAGGATGATTCACCCGTAAGGTAATTAAAATTCTATTGCGACCCCTCCGTTGAAGAGCGTCGGAATGGAATTATAACCGTAGATCGTCGTGAATTTAGTTTTTGTTATATTTTTCATTTCTGCAAAAAGCTTTACCATTTTTGCCGGCTTGTATTCTGCATAGGCATTGAGGAGGGCAAAGCTCTTTAAAGTGACGTCCGGTAATGCATTGTAATAGGCATCATACCCGCCGATATCGTACCGTTTGCTTTCATAATGCCCGCTGATGCTGACGCTGAGGGCTCTGAGGGGCTGAACGTTCACTGCCAGATTGATGGTATGCGCGGGCCTTCTGAGCGCATAGCTATAGGACGTATCGTTATAAGTGGTATGACTTTGAGATTGGGCCTTGATGCTTAACCAGGTATAATTGGCGGATACGGAGACCATCCTGCCAATCTGTATTTTATTTTCCCACTCGATGCCATGGGCCCTTTCTTCATTGTAATTGAAATACAGGTTAGTGAAATAGTTGTAATCGATACCGTTTTTTGTTTTACGCTGGTACCAGGTTGCCCGGGAGCTGAGGATCGCATTACTGAACTGGACACCTCCCTCGTAATTCACCGATGTCTCCGGCTGAAGGGCGGGGTTGCCGTAGGGTGAGTAGAGCTGATACAGGGTAGGCGCTTTAAAACCGCTGGCTACGCTGGCATATATTTTCCACCTGTTGCTGATCAGGAAGGAAGGATTGAACGTATAGGTATAGTTGCTTCCATAACGCGAGTGGGTATTCAGTCTTCCTCCCAGCTCGACATTAAGTCCGGAGGCGCCGTTGTAGGACAGCGAGCTATACATGGAGGTCTGGCTGACGGAGGTGTCTTTGAATGCAAGGGGATAACTACCCGAGATCCCGTTCTCGTTCATGGAGGCATACCGGTAATCGGCCCCGTTGAGCCAGGTAAATCCGTAACCCAGGTTGGTGCTGGCAAAGATCTCGGCATATTGATTCTTGCCATAGTAATTGTCTTTGTAATAGGTCTGTGTGCCGGTGCTGTCTTCCAGCAGATCCCGGACGGCCGTATTGTAAAGATAATTTCCGTTCAGGGTGGTATTGGCCAGCGCATAGGTAAAGCCGCCGCCCGCCATGAAATTCTTATTGCCATTGGTATAATTCCTGGCGTCGGAAAAGGCTCCGGCGTCGATATCATTCGTGTACCGGCTATATTGAATAAAACCTCGCACGGTCAGGGGCTGTATGGGGTTCCAGCCAACATTTGCAGCGACCGTATTGCTCCGGTATCCATCGTTATCGAATTTAACTTTATGAGTGCTGGTGTCATGGACCGCGCTGTCATAAGCGGTGGAGTAACCATCCGTATGCGCTCCGTTATAACGTATGTTATACACGAGATGATCGGCTATTTTTCCATATAGTTGGGCGCTCCCGTTATAGGCGCCGTAACTGCCGCCGGAAAAGCTGGCTTTTCCGTTGAAGGGTGTCTTAACATCCGGTTTGATGGTAATGATATTAATGACGCCGGCGATGGCATCCGAGCCGTATAAAGTGGATTGTGCGCCTTTGGATATTTCGATTCGTTCGATGGTGGCGACGGGAATAAGGTTGATATCAAAGCTGTTGTCGGTCTGCGAAGGATCTCCAACGGGAACGCCATCGATGGTCACCAGGGTCCTGCCCGACCCTGCTCCCCGTATATAGATCGCCTGGTTCGTTCCC
>JAATFV010000010.1 GCA_015655015.1 Chitinophagales bacterium
AAATTAAAGTGATTAGCCCAGGACGGACATAGTGAGATGGATGATGTCTTCAAAAATGGCTTTGTCGGTGGCCGATTTACCGGTCACGCGGATGCCTACGATGGTATTGAAGAGGAAGCGCGCGATTGCCCTGGGGTCTTGTGTGCCGGAAATTTCACCGTTGCGTTGTCCCCTTTTGATAACTTCGTAAAAGGCGTCTTCCAATTGCTGTTCGTTCTGACAGATGATGGCGTTGGTGTCTTTATCATGAGGGGCGGTTTCGACGGCGGAGTTGATGAGGAAACAGCCTTTGTGCTGTTTGTCCCGGATCATTTCAAGAATGGTCAGATCCATTAATTGACGGATCGCAACTTTTGCCGGAACGGATCCACTGAGGATCTGATCTCTTTTGGCGGCCTCTGACTGTTTATAGCTTTGCAATGCTTTCACGTACAGCTGGTGTTTGTCTCCGAAGGTATCGTACAGGCTGGAGCGGCTGATGCCTAAGGTATCCACGAGGTCCTGCATAGACGTGCCGTTGTACCCTTTTTGCCAGAATAATTTAATGGCTCTTGCCAATACTTCGGTCTCATCAAAATCTTTTGTTCTTGCCATATGAAAATAGCTTTGCTTACCGGTTGATAAGCAAAGCTACCTATTTTAGTGTATACTGCCGCTTAGTGGACTCCGCCGCTGGCAGTCACCATTTCGCCGGTCAGCCATCCGGAATCATCCGAGGCGAGGAATACGGCGATCGACGCGATATCCCCGGGCTGCCCGATACGGCCAAGCGGCGACTGGGTGGCCAGGTGTTTTTCGAAATCGCTGCCGATGAATCCGGCGGTATGTGAGCCTTCGGTCTCTACCATGCCGGGATTGAGCGAGTTGACCCTGATCTTTTTGGATCCCAGCTCTTTGGACAGGACGCCGCTGATAGCATCGACTGCGGCCTTGGTGGCGGTATAGATCGAACTTCCGGCAGGGGTCAGGCGGGTGACAGCCGAGCCGATATTAATCACGCTGCCGCCATTGGCGCCAAAACTCTTTACCGCCTCCTGTGTTGTCAGCAGCAGGCCAAGGACGTTGGTATTGAACTGGCGATGGAATTCTTCTTCCGTGATCTCTTCCAGCGTCCCGAACTTATAGATTCCGGCGTTATTGACCAGGATATCGAGGCTGCCGAAGGCCTTTTTCGTTTCAGCGAAGAGACGTGTTACATCAGCAGCCTTCGACACGTCGCCTTGTATGGCAACGGCCTTGCCGCCTTTGCTTTTGATCTCGGCGACCACGTTATCGGCTCCCTCTTTCGAAGAGGAGTAATTGACTACCACTGATGCGCCTGCGGCTGCAAGACCTTTGGCGGTTTGCGCACCTATTCCCTTGGAGGCGCCTGTAACTACGGCGACTTTGTTCGCTAATTTGTTCATGATTTTCTGATTTTTCTATTCTTGTTTGTTGATTTTTGGGACTAATCGTTACTAGTTGGGACTAATCGTTACTATTTTGACTAATCGTTCCGTAAAGATAGGTGTTTTTGGAACGATCGTTCCTGTTTGTGGCTGATTTTACTTTTTCATGACAAATGCGCCATTTCGGGGAATAATAATTAGGGGGAATAATAATCAATAGATTATGTAGATTATGATTGGTATCAACTACCCTTAACCGGTAGTTTGAAGGATTTGCACGACCTCACCCCTTCAACCCATCCCGCTGCAGATCGAAAAGGAACTGGAACAGATTGGTCTCCGTGGGGATCTCCAGTTTTTTTCGCACTCGGTAACGGCTGATCTCCACCCCTCGCACGGAAATGCTCATCAGGCGGGCGATCTCCTTGCTGGACAGGTTCATCCGGAGATAAGCGCAAAGCTTTAGCTCATGGGCCTTCAGGCTCGGATATTTCTCCTTGAGAATGATCAGCAGGTCGCTGTGCACTTTATTGAAATGTACGGAGAATTGCTCCCATTCCTTATTCAGGTCCTCCTCTTCGGAAAGACTGCGCAGCAGCTTCTTCACTTCAGCGGGAGGAGCCTTGTCCATACCGGCCTTATCCAGGTGTTGCAGCCCGCCTTTGATCCTCGTGATGAATTCCTCCTTCTGCACCAGGTGCATGGCCGTCGTGGCCAGCTCGGAATTTTTAAACGCTATCTCTGATTCCAGCTTCTCATTGCGCAGCTTGACCACCTCCTTCTCGGATTTTTCCAGCTCCAGCTGATGCAGATAGGCCTGGCGTTTCTGCTCTTCCTGGTGTTTGGCCCGCTCCGCCAGGAGCTTCTTATGATGTCTGCGATAAAGGAAATAAGCCGCATAGAGCACTATCAGCCAATAGACCAGGTAGGCCCACGGGGTTTGATACCAGGGCGGCAGCACCTTGAAAGAATAAACATTGACAGCTGACTCATTGCCCAGGTTATTCCTGGCCTTGACCTGGAAACGGTACCCGCCTGCCGGGAGATTGGTATAGTCTTTTTCCGTACGCTTGGACCATTCTGACCAGCTCTTGTCAAAACCTTCCAGGAAATAGCTGTATTCAATGTTCGACTGCTGTTCAAAAAGAGGCGAGGCATATTCAATATGGAAAGAATTCCAATGATGGCTGATGGAAGGCACCTTCTCCTTACCCTGCACAGGGTTCTCATTGGCTTCGCCAAAATAACCGCCGAATAAAAGACTGTCGCCCTTGTCCACTGCTTTTACCGTCCTTATATACACGCTCAGCGGATGGTCGTTCTGTTTGTATTTTGCAAAATTGATATGATAAAACCCCTTTTCCCCGCCAACGAAAATATTATTCTCATCCATCGGATAGATATGCTCAAACCCGCTGAGCATTTTACTTTTTAATTCCGGCAAATAGATGACGGATGGCTTTGGCGTTGAAAAATCCACCACCCCAATGGTCTTCTCCCGGATAAACCAGATATTACCGCCGGGATCTTCTTTGAGATAGCGCACGCTTTGATCGCCAAAGATATCCCGGAAATAACCGGAAGGCTCAAAGGTATCTGTCGCGGGGTTGTATTCATATACCCCCTTTTCCGTGGCGATAACGATACGGTTCTTTATTTTATACACATGATTATTCAGCGAAGACGGCAGCCCGTTCTTCTCCGTATATAATTTAAATGCGGCATTCGTCGTAGATAGCGGTAGCCTGTATACGCCCCGGTAAGGATGCGATACCCATACCATATTATTATCGTCCACCGCAATAAAACGGGCCGTCTCCGAAAAACCAATGATACTACCTTTGTCCTCCAACCCTTTGTCGCCCGACGCAAAAAGCCGTACGCCATGATAATTGCCGGCAACCAGCAATGCGTTCCGCTTCGCATCTTCCAATGGCTGAATGGTCCAGAAGCCATCGCCTTTCAGGATAGGCTCGATCCTGTCATCTTTTACCTCGAAGAGCCCTTCATGCCTGGCCGCCAGCAACCGGTCATTGAACTCGAAAAGCCCCCAGGTCTGCCCCTCGGCAATGATCCTGCATTCATTGGGCGCACAGCTCAGGTCTTGTATATCCGGCAGCGCCAATGCGTAAATACCGTTGGAAAGACCAAGGAAAAGCTTGTTGTGATGAATGACAGCGGCATACCCCGACCCGGAGTTCATCACCGCCAGGTTGATATGCTTGATGGCGCTGTTGAACGCAATAAAGTCGATGCCGCTGTCCAGTCCCAGCCAGATATTATGGCTTCTGTCCATGAACAGGCTCCTTATATTATTGTTCTGAAGCCCCTCCCGCTTGGAAAGATTCTCCAGCACCTGTCCCTTCTTATTGATCAGGTAAAAGCCATTTGTATAGGTGGAGACGATAAAATTCTCCTCGTCTACCCTAACGGAGCCGGAAAAGTTCTGGTGGGGCAGGAACCCTTTCCCTGAAGGCATAAAGGAAGTAAGACTGCCCCCATTCATAATGAACAAGCCGCTTTGCTGGGTAGTTACCAGGCAGGAATCCCTGCCGATGGTAATGATGGAAGTGATATGCAGGTCCTTCGGCAGGAGCCCTTTGTCCATAAAAGGTTCCCAGTCGCCCTGTTTAAAGACCAATACCCCCTTTTCAGCATCCTCGGCTATCAGCTTGCCGCCCGCCCTGCCCAGGTACAGCCAATCGACAAAAGGACGGAATACTTCAATATTATTATTGGTATAACAGAGGATCTTGTTATCACCCTGGAAAAAAATGCTGGGGCCAAAGGCGACTATATTCCAGATATCCGCAAATTTTCTGTCCGCCTCAGGCACCAGGCTTTTCAGAGAAGTGTACACCAGGTTCCCTGACCTGTCAGGGGAAAAATAGCCGATCTCATCCTGGGCCCCGATATAGATCCGGTTATCAGCCCCGAATTCGATGGATCGTACAATGGTCTTATTAGGCAGGGGATAAAGCTTCCAGTAAGTCCCGTCAAAACAGAGGAGCCCTTCGTTATTGGCAAAATACATCCTTCCCTGGATGTCCTGGCGAATAGCCCAGTTCTGGGCCCCCGCATTATAGGTCAGCTTCTCGTAATTTATCACCTCCCGGAGACCAACGGTCCCCTGTGAAATAGCCGTCGACACCCATGCCGATACTACCAGCATCAAAAGGGCTCTATATTTCATAATGGCTGGCAATTTTGGGACGACATCTTTTCAGATGTAGTACAGATGTAGTCCTTTGAACTTAAAAATAGTGTTTTTTAACATTGGTAGTAGTAGGGATGTAGTCAAATATTTTTTAATAGGTTGTAACCGGTATACTTTTATCCCGCTCAGTTTTCAGCCGTAAAAGGCCATATTAACGATTGGTTTACCTGGTAAATATGGTCACGGTAAACATATAAACTAAAACTTGCATATGAAAAGAACATTGACTCAGCTCCTTGTGCCTTTCCTATCTTTATTATTAGGAACCCATCTCTCCACACTAGCGCAAAACAAGGTAATCACCGGTAAAGTAGCCAATGACAGGAACGAGCCCCTGGCAGGCGCTTCTGTTGTAGTTAAGAACAGACCCTCAACAGGCACTACTACATCTGAACGCGGCTCCTTTAGCCTCTCCGTCTCTTCCACCGACGATTCATTGCTGATATCAGCGATTGGTTATGGAAGACAAACAGTTGCTATTTCAAATGACCTCCAGATCAGGCTTTCTCCGGGCAGCCGGCAGCTGGATGAAATAGTCGTCGTCGGTTACGGAACCCAAAAAAGAGCAGATCTGACCTCCCCGGTCACCACGGTAAATACCGGGGACATGCTTAAACGCACCACCGCCACGCCTATGGAGGCCCTGCAGGGCAGTGTTCCCGGGGTACAGGTAGTCAGCACCGGAGCCCCCGGTAGCTCCCCCAATGTCCGGATACGGGGAGTAGGATCTTTTAATAATGAAAGCCCCCTGTATGTGGTTGACGGTATGTTCGTCAGCGATATTAGTTTTCTTAACCCCAGCGATATTGCTGAAATATCTGTCCTTAAAGATGCATCGGGAGCAGCCATTTACGGGGTGCGTGCGGCCAACGGGGTGGTGCTGATCACCACCAAAAAAGGAACCCTCAATATGAGAACCAGGGTCACCTACAACGGGTATGTCGGCTTTCAGAAACCTACCCACAAGCTTAAAATGGCTAACGGGAAGGAATATACCGCCTTCTCCTTGGGGCGGCAATCCGTTCAGGACAGCGGTACGGCCAGTCTTTCTGCACAAAAGTATGGAGGCAGCGGCTTCAATCCGACTACCAGCACCGATTGGTATGACCAATTGCTGAGGAGCGAGGCCATGATAACCAATAATGGCATCGACCTGCAGGGCGGCAGCGATAAAGTGACCTACTCTGCCGGCGTCAACTACACTTACCAGAATGGCATCATGGATGCTACGAACAACTTTAAAAGATATAATATCCGCCTTCAAATGGAGGCCAAAGCGTATTCGTGGCTGAAAATAGGTTTTACAGCTCATCTTAATAACTCAACTACCTTTAATCCTCCCAATGCCGCCTTCTCGCAGGCGTATTCATCCTCTCCCTTGTTCCCGGTATATGATAGCACCAACACCAACGCATTCCCTGTAAAATTTGCGACAGCTGCAGCCATTGGAAGGCCGGATGATTTCAATCCGATAGCCACTGCCTATTATAATTATAACAGGGTTAAGGCATTTCAGGTATTACCTGCCATCTATGCCGAAGCCGGCTTCTGGAGAAATAAGATCACCTTTCGTTCTCAGCTGAGTCAGTTATATAACTCCCTGTCGGGAATTCAATTTACCCCCCGCTACAATCTGGGACCAGGTGCAAACCCTAATGCGGTCACTCATTTAGTTTCTACGCAGGAGCGTAATACCAACTACATTTTAGATAATCTGCTTACTTACAGGGATGGCAAAGGTCCGCATCACTGGACCCTGTTATTAGGGCAGTCCACCAGGGAGGAACGATGGAGGAAAACTTCGGTAAGCGGAGATGGCGTACCTGACAATGAGGAAGCGTGGTATGTAAGCCAGGCTACCGTTACCTATCCTCCTACGGAGGACGGTACCCGCAATGCGAATTTATCCTATTTTACCCGCGCCACGTATGATTTCGACAATAAATACCTGCTTACCGCCACCTATCGCGCAGACGGCAGCTCCAAATACCAGACCAAATGGGGCTATTTCCCTTCAATAGGTTTGGGCTGGGTGATCAGCAGAGAGGGTTTCATGAAAGAGCAAAAGATCTTCGATTTCCTGAAGCTGCGGGGCAGCTGGGGAAAGCTGGGCAATGACGGTGTCAACGCCAATGCAGGATATGCGATCGTCAACCAGGGAAATAATTACTCCGCTATATTTGGCAGCACGTCAGCGGCGGATGGCGTATACGTCCCGGGTTACACGGTAAACAGGTTTTATACGAATATAGGCTGGGAGGTTGTCACAGAATGGGATGGAGGTGTTGATTTTGAAGTATTGAACAGGAAGCTTAAAGGTTCTGTTGATTATTATAACCGCAAAACAACCGGGGCGGCTTTTAACAGGCCCTTTGCATTTACCTATACTTCCATTTATGGCAATTGGGCCGACATGGTGAACAGCGGTTTCGATGTCGTATTGAACTGGAGCGATCGGATAGGCAAATTGGGTTACCAGATCGGGGGTAATTTTTCTACCTTGAAAAATAACGTCACCAGCTTAGGCTCCCTCCCCAGCTCTACCAGCGGTTTCCCGGAATGGACTGCCGAATTTCCCAATCGCATTACAGTCGGATCTCCCATTAACTACTTTTATGGCTACCAGTTCGCAGGAATATACCAGACACAGGCCGAAATAGATAAGGACCCGATCGCCACAAGTTATAATGCAACAGCCGTATCGAAAATACAGCCGGGATTTCCCAAATACAAAGACCAGGACGGTAATGGTATCCTGGATGATAAAGACCGCATCAACATGGGAAGTTATCTGCCAAAAGTCACATACGGTTTTAACGTGGCGCTTGATTATAAAAATTTTGACCTTAGTATCGCTTTTCAGGGCGTTTCCGGAAATAAAATACTGAACCTCAACCGTGGCAAGCTTTACAAGGCTTCTACCTCTCTTAACATCGATGAGAAATTTGCAAACGGTCTCTGGACAGGACCCGGCTCTACCAATTCCTACCCTTCCGCTTATGCATTAGGACAAGGATGGTTCAAGGTCAGCAACTCCTTTTTTGTGGAGAGCGGCGCCTACCTGCGCATACAAAACATACAGCTGGGATATAATTTTAATGTAGGTAAGACATCGCCCATTGCCCTGCGCGTGTTTGCCACTGCCGACAGGCCGTTCATCTTCACCAAATATAATGGCTTTACCCCCGAAATAGGATTGTATAACGCGACCGGATATCCGGTATACGGCTATGATGCCAATGTATACCCCATCTCGGCAACCTACAGCCTGGGCGTAAGAGCTACTTTTTAAATAAATGTCAGTTTTAACTGAATATCAGTATAGCCAAACATCAGTCATAACGTAACATCAGTCATAACTTCAACATCAGTCATAACGTAACATCAGTAGGATCACAAGATTTAAAATGAGATCAAAAAGTTTAAAATGAGATCAAGAAGTTTAAAGTAAGATCATAAAAATTAAAAATATTCAATATGAGACTGTATATAAAAATAATTGCCTGGGTGACCGCCGTTTCTCTTTTGTCAGGATGTTCCAGATTTTTAGACCGCCCGCAGGAAAATAAGGGGCAGGCAACCAAGATCGACTATTCGAACCTGTCGCTTATGTACCAACCCGTGTCCGGCGTTTACAGAACCGCCAGCAGCGGCAGTTTTGCCAGGTGGATCATCGTTGCCATGATCACGGTACGCAGCGATGATGCAGAGCCGGGTAACGATGACGCCGGACAGATCGGCATTCACAATTTCCAAACCGATGTTACGGTGAAGAGCTATTGGGGCATCAATGATATGTGGATCAACCTTTACGGAGTTGTCTTAGCCGCTAACAGCGCGCTGGAAGAACTGGATCAGTTTGCTAAAAATATACCGGCGGGTGACGCTGTCAATACACAGCTCCTTGCCCGGTATCGCGCAGAAGTTAAATTTTTCAGAGCGCTGGCCCATTTTTGGATCGGCAGGCATTTTGGATCCATTCCGATACTGGGTCAGGAGAGCAACGATCCGAATGCGCTGGCTAACGCAAAAAAGAGCAGCGTTGAAGACGTAAAAAAATATGTGATGAGCGAAATGGATACTTGTATTGCCAACCTGGAGGATGCCCGGCCCAACGAGGCGGCACATATAGGAGGAGTGACCAAATACACCGCGCTGATGTTAAAAGCCAAAGCCGCGATGGACCTTGCAGGCAACGATAATGGCAGCCCTTACTGGGATGCGGTGCTGGATTGCACCAACCAGATCATTGCCAGCAATAAGTTTTCCTTGTTCAATGACTATTACCAGTTATGGAAACAACCCGGCAAGCTTTGCAATGAGGCTATCCTGGAATTCCAATATTCAGATTTTGGGGCCGCAACAGGCGATATCGTAACCTCAGGCTCCAGCGCAGCCTATGAGCAGTGGGCTAATTTTTTCCTCTTTCAGGGGCCGGCAAATACGTACTCACCGGTGATCACCGGTTCCGGCTGGATGCCCCCCACTCAAAAAGCGGTTGATTTCCTGACAGCACGTAATGATGCCATCCGGTTAAAGACGACTATACAATATTGCGGCGTAAATGGTCAGCCCGGCACCTACTCCGTTACTCCGGATGGCGATACGATTTCCGGCAATGCTGCGCGAACAAAGTATTTTAATGGCAAAGCCTATTTCCCGAAATCACAAATGACGCCGGGCAGGGTTGACTATTATGGCGCCAATAACAATGTACGCATGTACCGCTATGCAGAAGTATTATTGATGAATGCCGAAGCCAGGATTCGTAAAGGACAGAACGGAGACGCTCCCCTCAATGAGGTCCGCAACCGCGTAGGCCTGGTATCCCTGGCAGGCGCCAACCTGCAGCAAGTGCTGGATGAACGTCATGCCGAGCTGATCTGCGAGTGGTGGGGAGAGCGTGTCAATGATCTCATAAGAACGGATCAGGCTGCTGCCGTGCTGCCGAACTTTGTAAAAGGCAAAAGTGAATATATCCCCATTCCGCAGGCCCAGGCAGATGCCAATTCAAATCTTAAATAGTATCTCAAAAGCTCATAAAATCACTTTATGCATTCATTACCGTTTTTACGTTGGGCCGCCCTTCTCGGGGCCGGCTTCATCCTGTCCTGTTCGATGACAGAGAACAACGGGACTATCCCGGAAGACCATCCCGTGGAAAATAAGGACCAGACCATCTTTTTCGATGACTTTTCCGGAAAAGAGCTGGACCGGACCAAATGGAATGTAGAGATCACGGGTTATACGAACAATAAAGAGCAGCAGGCCTATGTAGATTCGTCGGCAACGATCTATATCGCCCATGGAGCCGATGCAGAAGGAGCGGCAAACGGCGCCCTCGTGCTGCAACCCAGATTTGCCCCTGGTTTTCTAACCCCGGAGGGAAGATCATTTGATTTCATTTCAGGAAGGATCAATACCCGGAAAAAAGTGGAGTTCACCTATGGCGAAGCTTCCGCCAGGATCCGCATGACGGAAGGGGCAGGGCTCTGGCCGGCCTGGTGGATGCTTGGAAATGGACCCTGGCCCGATGCGGGAGAGATCGATGTGATGGAATATATAGGCGAACAGGACTGGGCCAGTGCGGCCGTGCATGGCCCCGGCTACAGCGGCGAAACGCCGTTTGTGAACAGGCTCTATTTCCCCGGCAGGAATGATGTCACCCACTGGCATGTTTATGCGGTGGATTGGACGCCGGACAGCCTGATATTCAAATATGACGGCGCTCCCATGTTCAGGGTCACGCGCACGATGGCGGAACATTACGGGAAATGGGCCTTCGATAATGCCCAATTCCTTATCCTGAACTTTGCCCTGGGAGGCGCCTATCCTGCAAAGATCAACGGAGCGAAGGAGCCTTATTACGGACTTCCCTCACCCACGGTGGAGGCGATCAAACAAGGCCATAGCCGGCTAATGGTGGATTGGGTGAAAGTGGTGAAAAAAGTTTGATTTCATTAATTTTGCAGCATGGCTGTCAAAGGGGTATCTGAAATTCCGGGATTAAATATTGAAGATCTGAAACTGAAAGGTTTTAAAGTCTACGAAGTGCCCGCATCTGTAGATATCCCGGTTTCCCGGGGCCGGCGTGATTTTTATAAAATGGGCCTGGTGACCGGCAATATGACTGTTTCTTATGGCGATAAGATCTTAAAAATAAATGATACCGTTCTCTTATTTGTCAATCCTAACGTACCTCATTCTGTTGTTCGTCATTCTAAAAAGACAACCGGTTATGCCTGTATTTTCACCGAAACTTTTATTACCAGCAGGGAACGGACTGAGATATTGAAAAGCTCCCCGTTATTCCATATTGGCGACTCTCCCGTAATTCCGCTTAACAGCGAACAGGCCGCGTTTATGACCGGCATTTTTCAAAAGATGCTGGCTGTGCACAGCAGCGATTATCATTACAAGGGCGAATTAATCAGAAACTGTATAGAACTGATCATTCACGAAGCATTGAGAATACAGCCATCGCAGAACGTATCGCAATTCAAAAACGCAGCTACCAGGATCACCCATTTATTTATGGACCTGCTGGAAAGGCAATTCCCTATAGAGCGTAAGGGTGAACCCCTCAGGCTAAGAACCGCGCAGGACTTTGCCGTGGGCCTCTCTGTACATGTAAACTACCTTAACCGCTCCGTAAAGGAAGTTACCGGCAAGCCTACATCTGTACACATTGCAGAGCGTATAACCGCCGAAGCAAAAGCCCTTTTGCAGCACACCGACTGGAGCGTGGCAGACATTGCCTATGCCCTCGGCTTCGAATATCC
>JAATFV010000229.1 GCA_015655015.1 Chitinophagales bacterium
ATGTATGGAAAAATTGTTAGCGAAAGATATTTTAAATCCTGAATAATAAAAGCTACAGGAGCTAGTATCGAATACGTTATTGTACACGAGTTGTGTCGTTTAGTTCATCACGATCACACACGAAAATTCCCCGACTTACAAATTACTCTTCTATCCTGTTCTTCAGCTCCCACTTATCCAGCGCTGCGTCCAGGCGGGCAGTCACTAATTTTGTGGCAAGCCTTCTCAACTGTACAAAGTCATCTTCGTGCAAAGGCTTCTTAAGCAATCGCACCATCATTAACTGTTGTTCGTTGAGTAAATTGAAATTAACTCTTGGTTCCATAAGAGGTAATGTACGACAATTAACCCGGCTTCCGTCCTATTGGGGGTAATTGGATAATAGTCAGGAGGCAGGATCCGGCTGTTCAGACCGTGGGATATCAATCCATCCGGGCAGCCATTGCCAATCCGGCAAAAAGTCTGAAATCGGAATAAAATCATTATTGCCTGCTGCGCAGGCTCAGTCCAGCAGCAATTCCATCTGGATATTGCAACGCTCATACGGAGAAGGCGGTCCGGCAACCTTTCGAAACCCTAATTTGTGATAAAGGCTGATAGCAGGCTTGAGCCTGGTATTACTTTCCAGGTATACCCGGCTTGCTCCCAGGGTACGGGCCTTTTCGATACAGGCCTGTCCTAACAGGAAGCCGATGCCTTTGCCTTTTGCCAGGGGCGCCACCGCCATCTTAGCCAGCTCATAATTCCCGTCTGCCATCCGGATGAGGGAGCAGGTGCCTATGGGCTTGCCCTGGTATAGAGCCATAAGAATAAACCCTCCTTTATCCAATATATGCTCCTGGGGATGATCGAGGGCATGGTGGTCCTCCAATTCCATTTTGAACCAGGTGGTGATCCATTCCTCGTTGAGCTGTTTAAAAGCAGGATAATGTTCGGGCAGAGCGTTCACGATCTGCACTTCGCTGCTTTCCCGGTGTTTCTTTTCTTCCTGCACCCGGCGCAACAAACTTTTTTGTTCCAGCAGGAACTCCCATTCGCCGATCGCCTTCCAGAGATCGTGATGGGTTTCTTTCATGGCCGTCTCAACGGCTGCCGTCACGTCATTTAACTGTACCTGCAGCTTTTCACGAAGCTGTTTGCCTGCCGGAGACAAGACGACAAAATTCTTGCGTCCGTCCGTCTCTCCTTTTTTCTCGATCACATACCCTTTAGCTGCCATCTCCCGCACGATCTGGCTGACCGAGGGATGGGTATGACCGATCTCCCGGGCGATCTCCATGATCGATTTGCCTGTTTCCCCTTCCGTTGAAAGCGCATAAAATACAGGGAACCATTTGGGCTGCAGGTCCACCTGGTAAAGATCATATATGCTGGCTGCCTGCTCCGTCATCTGCTCGCTGAGCCGGCGGAGGCGGCTTCCTAAAGCCATTTTTCCCGTACGATCATAAAAGTCCATGATATAGATATTAATTACGTAATCAATTACGCAAATTTAGATGATCGTAGATTTTTAGCCAAATTTTTTATTACATTACAGCAGGTTTTCCGTTCATTAACGTCCTCAATAACACAACGATTTACATGCCAACGTCTTATATTCTCGCCCTTGATCAGGGTACCACCAGTTCAAGGGCCATTCTCTTTGATCATAAAGGTCAGATCGTCCAGTCAGCCCAGAAAGAATTCCAACAATATTACCCTCAGCCGGGCTGGGTGGAGCATGATGCCGATGAGATCTGGTCCACCCAGTACAGTGTGCTGGCGGAAGTGCTGGCCAAGAGCAATATCACCACGAGGGACGTCGCGGCTATCGGGATCACTAACCAGCGGGAGACAACCATTGTCTGGGAACGTTCCGGCGGCCGGCCCATCCATCCTGCCATCGTCTGGCAGGACCGTCGCACTGCCGGTTACTGCGACGAATTAAAAGCCCGGGGGCTCTCGCCCATGATCCAGGAGCGTACCGGGCTGGTCATCGACGCTTACTTCTCTGCTACAAAGCTCAAATGGATCCTGGACAATGTGGCCGGGGCGAGGGCCCGCGCGGAGAAGGGGGAGCTGGCCTTCGGCACTGTCGATAGCTGGCTGATCTGGAAGCTCACTGCCGGGCAGTTACATATCACCGATAGTACTAATGCCTCCCGCACCTTGCTGCTGAACATTCATACGGGAGAATGGGATCCGGAGCTGCTGCGGCTCTTCAACATTCCCCTGGCGGTATTGCCGGAGGTGAGGGCTTCGAGCGAAGTCTATGGAGCTACCGGCAGCATTATGGCGCCGGGTAGTGTCGGGATGCCCATTGCCGGGATTGCGGGTGATCAGCAGGCGGCCTTGTTCGGGCAGCTCTGCACTCAGCCGGGGATGGTAAAGAATACCTATGGCACGGGTTGTTTCATGCTCATGCACATTGGTGAGGAAGCCGTTCAATCAAAAAATAATTTACTGACCACTATCGCCTGGAAGCTCAACGGGAAGATAGAATACGCGCTGGAAGGCAGCATCTTCATCGCAGGAGCAGTTGTTCAGTGGTTGCGCGATGGGCTGCACCTGATCCGCTCTTCCGGGGAAGTGGAAGCGCTGGCAGCAACAGTTTCAGACACGGAAGGGGTGTATATGATCCCGGCCTTTGCGGGGCTGGGCGCTCCCCACTGGAACCAATATGCGAGAGGCAGCCTGTTCGGGATGACCCGGGGTACCAGCAAAGCGCATATTGCCCGGGCGGCGCTGGAGAGCATCGCCTACCAGACCTATGATGTGCTCAAGGCGATGGAAGCCGATAGCGGCATCAAAATAAAAGAGCTGAGGGTGGATGGCGGGGCTACTGCCAATGACCTGCTCATGCAGTTCCAATCTGATATATTGCAGGTTCCTGTGATCCGGCCCAAAGTGTATGAGACTACGGCGTTGGGGGCGGCGTACCTCGCAGGGCTGGCAACCGGTTATTGGAACTCGGTGGAAGACATTCAGCAACAATGGGAAGTGGACCGGCGATTCACGCCTGCGATGGATCCCGGCCGCACGGCGGAGCTGCTGAAGGGCTGGCAGCGGGCGGTGAAGGCGTCTATCGCCTGGGCGGAGGGAACTTCCTAAGTCCTAAAGCAGGAATATAGAAAAACACTCAATTAAGAAAAACACCCATTCAGAAATTACAAACTAACAGGCTGAGCTATGAACCGAAAGAATATGATCCGGGCGCTTGAGTCCACCCCCGAATGGGAGCTTTGTATTATCGGCGGCGGCGCTACGGGCCTGGGAATAGCGGTTGATGCCGCTTCCCGGGGATTCAAGACCCTCCTGCTGGAGCAGTATGATTTTGCAAAGGGTACCTCCTCGCGGTCGACCAAATTAGTACATGGGGGTGTCCGTTACCTGCAGCAGGGGAATATCAAACTGGTGACAGAAGCCCTTCACGAAAGAGGCATCCTCCACAAAAATGCCCCGCACCTGGTGAAGGATCAGTCCTTTATTGTTCCCAATTACAAATGGTGGGAAGGTCCCTATTATGGCATTGGCCTGAAAGTATACGATTGGATGTCCGGCAGCCTTGGGCTTGGCCCTTCGCGGTCGCTCTCCCGGGAAGAGACCTTGCAATTGGCTCCTACCCTGGATGCAGAAGGATTGCGGGGCGGGGTGTTATATCACGACGGGCAGTTCGATGATGCGAGATTGGCTATCAACCTGGCCCAGACGGCGGCCGGAGAGGGAGCGATCCTGCTCAATTACTGTCAGGTGGAAGGATTCCTGAAAGACAGCGCAAGCGTAAGACAGAAGCCTTTTCCCGGGAATGGATCTGCCTCAGAAGATGGGTCCGGCGGCAGGATCGTCGGGGTGCAGGCAACGGATAAGGAAAGCGGGCGGCAGTATGAGATCCGGGCAAAAGTGGTGATCAATGCTACCGGAGTTTTTTCCGATAGCATTTTGCAAATGGACGAGCCGGGCAGTGAGCCTATCATAGCGCCCAGCCAGGGTGTACATATTGTGCTGGACAAGGCGTTCCTCCCGGGGGAAGCGGCCATCCTGGTGCCGCATACGGATGACGGGAGGGTATTGTTCGCCGTTCCCTGGCATGACAAGATCATTATCGGCACGACAGATACGCCGGTGAAGGAAATCCCGGCGGAGCCGCGTGCCTTGCCGGAAGAGATCGATTTTATCCTGCAACAGATCGGCCGTTATCTGAGCAAGACACCGGGCAGGAAAGACATTCGAAGCGTTTTTGCAGGGCTGCGTCCCCTGGTCAGGAGCAGTAGTAAGAAGACGGCGGAGCTGTCGAGGGATCATTTGATAACGGTTTCTGCTTCGGGATTGATCACCATTGCGGGTGGAAAATGGACCACCTACCGCCGGATGGCGGAAGACACGGTGAATACGGCGATCGCCCGGGGGGGATTGACAGATATAGTTTGCCGTACGGCAGAGCTGCCGATCCATGGAGCGCCTCATGCGGTCACTTCGACGGCCGGTGAGGGGTTGGATGGTGCGGGATCGGCCGATGCAGGATCGGCCGGTGCGGGGTTGGCCGGTGCAGGGTTGGAAGCGCCTATCGCTGCCACGGATTTTCACGCCCCGCTCTATTATTACGGCAGCGATGCTCCGGCCATCCGGGCGCTTGCCAATACCGAACCTGCCCTGGGTAGATTGTTGCATGCGCGGCTGCCCTATATCGGAGCAGAGATCGTCTGGGCTGCCAGGGAGGAACTATGTATGACCGTGGAAGATGCGTTGAGCAGGCGGACAAGGGCCTTGTTGCTGGATGCGCAGGCTGCCATCGAATGTTCGGGAACGGTAGCGGAGTTATTGGCCCGGGAGCTGGGGAAAGACCAGCAGTGGCAGGAGCAGCAGGTAGCGGAGTTCAGCAAGCTGGCGGAAAATTATCTCGCATAGAAAGAAATTTTTGAATGGGAATACACAGGCTAATATTGAATTCGAATCATGGAATTCAAAATTTATAACCTAAAATAACAAGAATGACCCCCTTTTTCGGCGAATTTATCGGAACAGGAATGCTGATCATACTGGGCCAGGGAGTGGTAGCCAATGTCGTCTTGCAGAAGACGAAGGGGAACAATAGTGGCTGGATCGTCATCAGCTTCGGTTGGGCGATTGCGGTATTCGTGGGAGTCTATTGCTCGGCGGCGGCCAGCAAGGCGCATTTGAATCCTGCTGTCACCCTGGCTTTTGCTGTTTTAGGAAAAATCAGCTGGAGCCTTGTGCCGGTATATGTTACCGGGCAAATGCTGGGAGCGATGGCCGGCAGCCTGATCGCCTGGCTGACCTATCGCCTGCATTTCAGGGAGACGGAAGACGCAGGGGCCAAGCTGGCCGTCTTTTGTACGGGTCCGGCTATACGCAGCGTTGTGGACAATTTATTGGCGGAGATCATTGGTACGTTCGTCCTGATTATAGGGGTCTTGTATATCGCCTCACCGTCTAATAGCTTGGGCGCCCTGGATGCCTTGCCGGTGGGTTTGCTGGTGTTAGGGATCGGACTTTCCTTAGGGGGGCCTACGGGTTATGCCATCAATCCTGCGCGTGACCTGGGCCCCAGGATCATGCATGCGTTGCTGCCTATTCCAGGCAAACGGGACAGCGACTGGAGTTATGCCTGGATACCGGTGATCGGTCCTTTGGCGGGGGGCTTGCTGGCCGCCCTGGTATTCAAAATGCTGTAGGTGTGGAGAGAGGTCCAATCGCCGAAAGATATTAATAAAAAAAATCCCCGCTGAGTAAACGGGGATGACTAATCAAATTCTCAGCCAAAATTATTCTTCTCATTCAAGGTCATATACGAAAAATATATACTTTTAGTTTTCTCTTTCCAAAAAAATATTTATCCCCGAAACTGGGTAGCTGTAATCCCCTCCTCTTAGCTCCATTTAAAGGTAAACTGTTATGCAGCCCCGATAACTGAAAAAATTAACGTATAAAGTTAAGAAACCTGTTTAAATTTATTTTGCCTTGATTTCTATTCCGGATTGTCCTTATCTGTCCTATGCTGGCCTCTGTTTAGTAGATGTGCGGTTATTGCTAAGATCCTGATTAGTTTCCAATTATTGTACGGAAACAAACAACCTTATGCCTATTCACATCACCACTCAAAAGTTGAGGGAGAGCTTTTTGAAGCCCCTCTTGTTAGAAGCGTCCACCGGAAGCGCTTTCCCCGATACCAGGGCCCTTCAATCTTCCGGCTGTTTTAGTTCCCTGCTGTTCTACGACAGTCATTGTCCTGATTTCTGCATTCGCCTGAGCAATTATTTTTTGGGAGCCGATGTAGGCTGGCATGAAGGCACTGCCGCCGACACCGTTCTGGAATTGCAGTTTGTCCTGCATCATTCTCTCCATTACCGGATGGAAAACGGGCCGAAAAAGGTCATGGCGGAAGGTCAGTACAATATCCTTGCTGGCCCTTCTGTAGCAAAGATCAACTGGTTTGATAAGTCCAACAGTCATACCAGCACCCTCGATATTCATTTCTCTGCTGATTATCTGTTAAAGATGGGTGGAGGTTTTCCGGAGCTGACCGAGCTGCTGGAAAAGAAAGAAAAAGGCATTACGACCCAGCTCGGCGCGTACCCTGCCACTGCCAGTCCGATGATGATGCGGATCATCAAAGCTATTATTGATTGTCCGAATACCGGTGATCTTCGCCGGAACTTTATGCAATCAAAAATATCTGTGTTGTTGCTGCTGGCCCTGGAGCAGATCATCAGCCGTCCTGCTGAAAAGGAGACCAGCATTCACCTGAAAAGATATGACCTGGAAAGGATCCATGAGGCGAGGGAGTACCTGCTGCTGAACATGGAGAACCCGCCTACCCTGAAAGAGCTGGCCCATAAAATGGGGATTAATGATTTTAAATTAAAGAAAGGATACAAGCAGGTATTCGGCACGACGATTTTCGGGGACTTCAACCGGGAGCGTATGGACAAAGCCATTCAATGCCTGCTGGAGAAAAATATGAGCATTGCCGATACGGCGCTGCTGACAGGCTACCAGGATCCTCCCAATTTCATCAGGGCCTTTAAGGCTTACTTCGGATCGACACCCGGCGAGTTACGCAAGCGGCATGAGCAGGTCAATGGCTTGCCGATAACCAGTTTTATGGGCCGCCCTCCCATCCACCGCTCAGGCAGCTCCTCTCGTTCACCCACCGCCAAACGGCAACCATGAATACCCGGATCCAGACGGCGCATGCCGGTGAGATACGTCTGTCTCCTGTTCTCCCGGGTCCGCTAAGGCAGATGCAGATCCCTGACAGCGTTTGTTATGGCGCCGCTGGGTCCTTTGGTCATGTGCTATTCCAGCGACTGGATGGAGACAGCATTAAGCTGCTCTACCATACCCTCTATTTTACGAATGATGAACAGGTGACCTTCCACAGTCATGAGCCAGCGATCCGCCTGCAGATCATTATACGCAATAGTTATTTTTACGACTCAAGAGAGTTTGGGCCAGGCGTCTTACATGAAAGAGGGCTCTCCCTCCAGGCATTCCCCTCCTCTTATTCGGTAGTTCGACTTCGCAAACAGGAGAATTACAGTCATCTATCCATCTTTTATACCCAGGAGCATTTCCTTCCCCTGTTAAGCAGCTTCCCCGGGCTGACAGATTTCCTGGACAAGGCAGAAGCGGGTAAGGTGGTCCGGTTCAACGAGCATTATTGTAGAGCGGATACCATGATCTTATCCCTGGTGGACAGTCTGCTGGATTGCGATTACAAAGACCATCTGCGGAAAATATACCTGGAAAGTCTTGCGGCAGAAATATTATTACTCTCCTTATTAAAGATCACCCAGACGGCGCCGGGCACGACTATTTCTATTGGGGAAGAAGAATCCGCGCATATCTACCAGGCCAGGGAATTGATCTTACAAGACATGGGTAAATCCTTTTCTATCCCTGCGCTGACCAAACAGATGGGGCTGAGCCTTTATAAATTAAATAATGGGTTTAAAGCCATCTTTGGGATGGGAGTGACAGAATTCCTGCTGGAAGCCCGTATGGCAAGGGCCCACCGGGTGTTGATGGAAACGAATACGCCGGTGAGTGTAGTAGCGGAGAATAGCGGGTACTCGCATCATCATGCATTTGAGCTGGCCTTTAAAAAGTACTTTGGTTATACGCCTGCCTTTGTTCAGCGGAGTGGGAAGCATTCTTAAAGAATCATTTTCTTAGCGATGCATCTTTTAGAGAGCAATTTTCTTAGCGATGCATTTCTTAGAGAGCCTTTTCTTAGGGACAAATATTCCTTTTCTTTTATAACTAATGTCTTCCCCGTAGAATAAAAACTTTACTACGCAGATTATATATTTGCTTATCAACATCCTGTAAAAACCTTCATACGTTTACGGTATAATAACAATTCCTTTACGATTTCATCATTTATTGTTTTTTTTATCCCTTATTCATAAGAAGATCGTTTGTTGGGTATAGTAAATTTGATATAACAAAGCACATCAAGATATTCAAAATCATCGGGCGGAATTCAACAGGAAAAACCGATCGACAATTCGACAAATAAGGTACGGGCAAGGCAACGGTTAATAGCAATCCCATATATACAATCGGACAGGCAGACAGCCTGGGCAAGACCATCCTGTAGCAGTATGATCAAAAACGGGAGATTCACACGCATTACACTGCTATAGAGATTGTTCAGTGACCGTCGGATGGTCTTATTCAGGCTGCTGCCACCGGTTTTGTTGTGGCACAGACATCCTTTAACGATTTAAACATTATCTTATGCAGCACTCTCTGAAATGGACATCCATGTCCTTTACTGCTCACCTATCTTTACCATCTACTACAATTTATAAAGGTTCCCCAGGTTATTAGTTTACTACCCGACGGACCCGCGTCCTGTCCTTCTCATCATCATTCGTACAATCAAGTAACTGTTCTGCTTATTGTATTATCATGCCTATTGTTAAGCGCTACAGTAGTATACTGTCGTCCATACTATAACCATATTGCTAAAGTTTTTTCTATGCCTATTCACGGACTATTTACGCCCTATGAGCTGGATCGTATCGACCAGGCCATTGCGTACATCGAAAAAAATTATCGGGATGCTATTTCGGCGGACCAGTTGGCTATCGAGGTCTGCTTGGATATCAAAAAGTTACAGGCCGGCATACAGCTGAGAACGGGGCACACCGTACATAATTATATCCTGGTTACGCGCGTCACCCGCGCCCTTTGTGATCTGCAGGATTTCGGCCGACCAATAAAGTTGATTGCCTCCAAACATGGATTTTGCTCTTCCAGCCATTTTGGGACAGAATTTAAGAAACGGACAGGGCTAACGCCGAAGGAGTATCGATATCAACTCATCCTTACAGGGAATTCAGTGGATTTGGTGCTTGTGAATACTGGTGTGAATTTTCCCCGATCCTGATATTAATTGCCTTGATCCTGATATTTTACAGGAGTAGATTGCATACAGATTCGATGATAGAACAAACCTTATTATATGCACGAGATACTTCAACAATCAGAGATAGATGTACATGGCTGTGGGATATCTAAACACACTGATTGCAGACATATAATCCAGGTACTATCCATTCTTGTACGAAATACCCTCTCTCTCAACTACATTAATCAATGACAAAGAAAGCCATCATAATAGGAGCCGGGCCTGCAGGATTGACTGCCGCTTACGAGTTATTGAAACGGACGGATATAGTTCCGATCGTTCTGGAAAAGAGTGGGGATATAGGTGGGATATCGAAGACCATTAATTATAAGGGTAATCGGATGGATATGGGGCCGCATCGCTTCTTTTCAAAATCAGACAGAGTGATGGACTGGTGGTTGAAGATGATGCCCCTTTCAGGTAAGGAAGGAGAGAACGTACACATTAATTATCAGAATAAGTCAAGAAATATAAATACCAATTTGGGTAATACAGAAAATAATCAACGTGGGCAGCAGGACTTTGACAATGTGATGCTAGTGATCCGGCGTCTCACCCGGATCTATTTTCTAAAGAAATTTTTTACTTACCCAATACAATTATCCCTCGATACTCTGCGTACACTGGGATTTACCCGGACCTTGCGAATATTGATTTCTTTTTCCTGGATCAGGGTCTTCCCCCGCAAGCCGGAAATAAGCCTGGAGGATTTTGTCATCAATAAATTCGGGATGGAGCTTTACCTCCTATTCTTTAAAGATTATACAGAAAAGGTTTGGGGGGTCCCCTGTCATGAGATCTCGGCAGAATGGGGAGCACAGCGTATTAAAGGTGTTTCTCTCAGAAAGGCCATCACTTATTCTGTACAATCCCTGGTTAAAAAGAAAGGAGGGGATATCGGCCAGAAGGACATCGAGACCAGTCTGATCGATCAGTTCCTCTATCCTAAGCATGGAGCCGGCTCTCTCTGGAAGGAAGTAGCCCGGCAGGTGGAGGAGATGGGTGGAAAGATCTACAATCACCAGGATGTCTCTGCTATTTATACACATGAGGGATCTATCAGCTCCGTAGTCACTGTCAATTCCCAGACGGGGGTGACCGGGACCTGGGAAGGTGATTACTTCTTCTCTACGATGCCGGTGCAGGAACTGATTGAGGGTATGGGTTCTATTGTACCTCAGGAAGTCAAGGTTGTAGCGGCCGGATTACAATACCGGGATTTTATTAATGTAGGCATTCTTTTACGTCAATTATCCGCGCCTGTGAAGGGCAGCGACCTAAGAGAGACACTGGAGCTAAAGGACAACTGGATTTATATCCAGGAGAGAGATGTGAAGGTCGGGCGGTTGATGATCTACAACAACTGGGGCGGAGGGATGGTCCGGGATTCGAATACCACCTGGATCGGGATGGAATATTTCTGCAATAAAACGGATGAATTCTGGGCGGAGTCTGATGAGACAATTCAAAAAATCGCCGTCAGGGAGCTGGTCAGCATGGGGCTGGCTCAGACCGAAGATATCCTGGATATTACCGTGATTAGGATGGAGAAGACCTATCCCGCTTATTTCGGGACGTATAATGAGTTTGAGAAGGTTCGTCGTTATACCGACCAGTACGCAAATCTCTTCCTTGTGGGGCGCAACGGTATGCACAAGTATAACAATGCAGATCATTCCATGCTGACGGCGATGGTGGCGGTAGACAATATAGCGGCCGGGACCACCACCAAGGCGAATCTCTGGGCGATCAATACGGAACAGGAATATCACGAGGAAAAAGCGTCTGGCGAGTCCACTCCGGTGTTGACAGAGCGGGATTACGAAACAGCAACTGTTGAAGCTTAATCAATGATAGAAATACTTTGAATTATGAGTGAAATACAAACGGCTCCCTCTCAGGCAAACCTATCTATCCAGCCACCTATGGAAGTTAAGAGCTTGAATCAATGGATTTTTGAGAAGATCCGGCCCTATTTAAAGGGCAGGGTCCTTGAGATGGAGAGCGGTGCTGGCACGTTCTCGGAAATCTTTGTTGAGAGAGAAATACGCATTCATTTAAGTGAAAGTGACAGGGATTGCCGGAAACTTCTCCGTGAAAGATTCAAGGAAAATCCCATCATGAGAGCGGTTCACAAGATCGACTTTCATCAGAACAGTTTTGAGGCTGCGTATTCTGAATTGACCGGAGTATTTGACACAGTTGTATTCTTAAATGCTGTGGAAAAGCCTCCGATTGATTCAATGGCCGTAGCGAATGCGAGTTTATTGCTTCGGAAAGGAGGGCATTTAATTATTCTCGCGCAGGCTCACACATCACTCTACCAGGGCCTCGGCAATGGGTGGGAAGAATGGAAAAGATATAACCGGGAAGACCTCAAATCATTACTTAAAAGTGATTATGAGGTGCTAATGGCCAGATATTTTAACCTGCCTTCGACATTTTCACAAAAAGGGCTTTCTGTCGTCGCAGTCGGGAGAAAAAGTAAATTAATCTCATAAACAAAGCTGAGTTACAAAAAGGTAAAAATAGGTTTAGTTTGATCAGTACAAATGCATGAAATAAATTCAACATACTTCCCGCATGGAAGGTAAACCATTGACAG
>JAATFV010000176.1 GCA_015655015.1 Chitinophagales bacterium
GCCTCTCTTTCCATCTCCTCCGGGCGCAGGAGCTCTGGCGTCCATGGTATATCACCCCCCGGAGCGGAGCACAGCATATCGACCTTTCCGGCGACTGGGAATTGTCTTACAAGGATTCCCTGTCCAGCGGACCCGGAGAGCCCTCCACCGGAAAAGAGGCGTTCCGGACGACGGTGCCGAATTCCATCCAATGGTCATTATACAAAGCCGGAAAGCTGCCTCATCCTTATTACCACCTGAACTCCGACCTGTACAAATGGACGGATGAAAAAGTATGGTATTATAAAAAGACTATTTCTATTCCTGCCACAGCAGAAGGAAACTACATTTTTCTCTGTTTTGACGGGTTGGATTATTTTTCAAAGGTGTGGGTGAACGATAGCCTGGCGGGTATTCATGAAGGAATGTTCGGCGGCCCCGGCGTAGAGATCGGCCGCTGGTTAAAATATGGCGGCAAAAATGAGATCACCGTGGAGCTGCGGGCCGGCAACTGGGGAAATAAGGCCGGGTACAAACCCCGGTCCAGCGGTAAGATCATCAAGCCCTGGGTGATCTCCGGCGGATCGGGCGGGGAAATGTTCTTCTCCCTGGGAATGTGGCAGGGCGCCCGGATCGAGATCGTTCCGAAGGTCCATATCGAAAGGCCCTGGCTGGTGACCAAAAGTATCGGCACGGGGTCGGCGCTGCTGCACCTTTCAGCCGAAGTATTCGCCCATACCCAATCCCTGGAGCTGCCTCCGTGGAAGAACGATCGGATGCGCCATCCCACCGAGCAGGGATTTCCCTTCATACCGGTGAAGGAGAAGCTGGACCTGCGGGTGGAGTTTTATTCCGGCAGTCAGAAAGTTTTCAGCAGCGAATTCCCCCTCACCGTATACGAAGGCCGCAGCTGGGTAGAGAAAGATCTCCGTTTTCCCAACCCCAAACTATGGAATCCCACGGGGCTGGGTGATCCCAATCTGTACCAGGTAAAAGTATCGTTGCTCCGGAACGGAACGGTCGCCGATATCAATGAATTTCAATACGGCATCCGGACCATCGAGCGGACCGCCAGCGCAGGCCCCCGGACAGGCGACCGCTTCGAAGACTGGCAGTTCATCATCAACGGCAGAAAGATCTTCGTAAAAGGAATGAATTTCACCCCGCAGGACGTATTGCTGGAGACCTCCGAAGATCGCTACCGCTGGACATTGACAGCTGCTAAAAAAATGGGGGTACAGCTGATCCGTGTATGGGGCGGCGGACTGCTGGAGACCAACACCTTTTATAAACTGTGCGATGAGCTTGGCATCATGGTATGGCAGGACTTCCCCATCGGAAATACAGATTCGACCGCGTATCCCCAGGACGTCTGGGAAGCGCAGGTCGTACAGAATATCCTCCGCTTACGCAGTCATCCGTCCCTGGCGGTATGGTGCGGCGGCAACGAATTCAACCCCTACACTTACGGCAACAGCACTTCCATCGGCATCCTGGAAAGGAATCTGCGCACTTTTGACAACTCCCGGCTTTTTGTACGGGCTACTCCCGACGGCGGCAGCATTCATACTTATCCGGACATGGATCCGGCCTGGTATGACCGCAGCTTTAACAAGGAGGCCTGGGTCTCGGAGACAGGCATGCACAGCATCCCCGAAGCCGCAGCGCTGGAAGAAGTGGTCGATCCAAAAGAATTTAACGGCCTGGGAAAGATGTGGGAAAAGGATTTTGCCGCCACCCATCCCGAGTTCACTCATCACTTTACAGAGTATGGCCCCAGCCGCGTTCCGCGTATGCTGAGCCGCGCCTCTCATATCGATGACATGAATGACCCCAGCCTGGCTTCCATCTCCGAAGCGACCCAGGTGGGCGCAGGAGAATTCTACCAGGTGCTTTCCGATAAAGTACAGGCCAATTACCCGGTGACGACCGGCCTGATGCCCTGGGTGTTCAAACGCCACTGGCCCGTCATTGCCATCCAGATGATGGACTGGTTCGGCCATGCCGGCGCCCCTTATTATTTTTTAAAGCGCACCTATGAACCCACGCATATCATGCTGGACCTTCCCCGCCTGTTATGGGCCGCCGGTGAAAAAATGGACCTGCCGGTCAAGATCATCCGGGCAGACCTCAATGGCGGCGCCGGGTATAAGGCCGGCATCACCATCTATGACGATGCCTTCCGGCAGCTGTATAAGGAAGAAAGACCGGCCGGCTTTGTCGCGGGACCCTCCGTAAATACCCTGTCGCTGGGTTCGTTCACTATACCGGCTGATTACAGGGACCGGTTCCTTTTCATCCTTGCGGAATTACATGATAGCAAGGGAAAGCTCATATCCCGTTCCTATTATTATCCCCGCTGCCTGGTAAAAATGGAAGACAAGGAGTTTTATGATAAATATCTGCGGGAGCCTATAGCCTGGATCACGCTGGACAAAGGCCCATGGCTGAAACCCACCGTTGGCAGAACGGCGACTTCCCTGTCCCTGGGACCGGTGTCGGAAAACCGGGTATCAGCTGATGAGACCGCCATAAAAGTAACGGTGAAGAACACGGGCCGTATTCCCGCCTTCATGGTGGAGCTGGATATCATCGGGGTTAAACGGTCTTTTTATGCCTCTGATGATTTCCTGTGGCTTGCACCCGGCGAATCAAAGGAGATCAGCCTGAATGTTCTGTGGAGGGAAAAGCAACAGGACGCACATCTGTCGGTCAGCGCCTGGAATGCAGCGCCTGTTCAAACCCTTTTGAAATGAGACAATATAAAAGCATATTACTGCTCCTGCTCTGGGTCGCCTTTTTTCTCAACCAGGCTGACCGGCAGATCTTCAGCGTCGTGTTGCCCCTTATCAAGGCCGACCTCCACCTGTCGGATGCAGGATCAGGACTCATCGCCTCTGCGCTGGTATGGACCTATGGCTTGCTGGTGCCCTTTGCAGGATTTATCGGCGACAAATGGAGCAGGAGGAATATTATCGGGATCAGCCTGTTATGCTGGAGTCTAGCGACCCTTTCCACCGGGCTTTGCAGCACGCTGGCCGAATTCGTTCTTTTAAGAGGGATCGCCACGGGTGGGGGGGAAGCGTTTTATGCGCCTGCTGCGAATGCCCTGATCAGTGAAGCCTATACGGAAAAAAGATCATCCGCCCTGGCCATCCACCAGACCGCCGTATATTTCGGCATCATTCTCAGCGGGCTGATCGCGGGATATGTGGGGCAGGAATATGGCTGGCGGCATGCCTTTTATATCTTCGGCGGAGCAGGTATCCTGGTAGCGATACTTATTTTCAGCTTCCTTAAAAAAGACAGGCCTCTGCAGGCCATAGAAAAGGTAGGCGCCCTGCAGACTGCGAAGCTCGTCGGCCGGAAACCCACCGCTATTTTACTCACGCTGGCTTTTGCCTGTATGATCTTCGTCAACGTTGCTTATCTCACGTGGATGCCTACCTTGCTCGTGGAAAAATTCGGGCTGTCGCTGACAAAAGCCGGGTTCTCTTCCATGTTCTACCATCACGTAGGGGCTTTTATCGGGGTGTTGCTGGGCGGCGCCCTTGCAGACAGGCTGTCGAAGGTGCATTCCAGGTATCGGCTGGTGGTACAGGGATTGGCGATGTTTGCCGGCGCTCCTTTCATTTACTGGATGGGAAGGAGCGATACCCAGCTGGCTACCTATACGGCGCTGTTCCTTTTCGGGATCTTCCGCGGAATGTATGACTCGAATATTTTCGCCTCTTTGTATGAAGTGGTGTCGCCGGCCATACGGTCTTCCGCTTCCGGCCTGATGCTTATGTGCGCCTTCCTGGCGGGCGCCTCTTCTCCTTATCTGCTGGGGGTGCTGAAGCCGACGCTGGGCCTGGAAGTTGGACTATCCTCGTTATGGATAAGTTATGTGTTGGGCGGACTTTTCATTTTTACGGCCGCGGTATATTTCTTCAAAAAGGACTATGTTCCGCCAAGAGTGGGAGTGATAGCTGCGATATGAATCAACGGCGACGATATAAATAAGCGGACCTGGATATAAATGAATTAGTATATAATAAATGGCTCAGAATAAATAAGTGAATTAGTATGTAATCAAACGGTCCAGGGTAAATAAATGAAATGCATACAATCAAACGTACCATAACATGAACACGACGGCAATAAAAATACTGGCTGACAAGCTGAATTTCCCGGAAGGGCCGGCCTTTGCTCCGGATGGCAGCTTGTGGGCCGTGGAATTAAAAGGCGGCAGCCTGGTAAGGTATAAGGATAGGTTGCTGGAAAGA
>JAATFV010000039.1 GCA_015655015.1 Chitinophagales bacterium
AACTTTGGATAGTTGGTATACAAATAGATGAGATCCGGACGTGTGATCTGGAGAATTATGGAGGGTTCTATCGCTTCAATATAAACGCTGCCGGGCTTTTCGGAATAAAAACCGGAGAGATCGCTTATCCATTCATTTTCGACGGCGAATTCCAGGTTATGTTCTTTTCCGGCCTGATCAATGGCATACATTTTGAAACAACCAGAAACCACAAAAGTGAAATGTCTGCAAACATCACCCTGATGCAGGATGAAACCGCGCCGTTTGACTTTTCGTTCAGTGAACAGTAAGGACAGCTCCTCTATTTCCTTTCCTTGTAAGGGGAAAACGGAACTCATATGTGCTAAAAGCAACTCTCTATTTTTAATTCCTTCCAGCAAGTCCGATAATTAATTTAAGCTATCCATTTATAAAACGATAAAAGTAGCAAAAAACTTCTACCGATCAGGATGTCATATTTTTAAATTTCAAAGATCGCAATCCCCGAAAACGGCCGATTTTAGTGATCATACTCTCTAAAGCGATCATACTCTCTAAAATGATAAAAAGATCACCCGATAGGTAAAGCCGGTCTTTAAAATTAATTTCCTACATTTGCTCACGTTTTGATGCCCTGCCGGGAAACCCGGCAAGGCATAACTTTACGGTGACAAAGTTCTTTCTTTATTTCTCATCATGCGGAAAAGGTCCCCGACCATCGTTGGGGTTAATAGGGAATTGTGTGTAAATCACAAGCTGTCCCGCAACTGTAAGTAACAAAAAAAGGTTTTTGCCCGCGTAGTCCACTGTCCCGGTATACCCGGATGGGAAGGACGGCAGAAATGTTACGAGCCAGGAGACCTGCCTCTTTCGTTTTGACAATGCTTTCGTGGAATGAAGCAGATCGTCAGATTGATGTATATTTTGATCTTACAGGCTTATTGGGTCCTGTTGGGTTATGTATATGTTTACCTTTCTTTCTTTTCTTATATTCTACGGAGCATTTTGCAATCTGGCAAGAACTTTTAACTGATTATTCATCATTTAAAAGGCAATCACATGCAAACCCACAATTTAGGCTACCCGAGGATAGGCAGCCAACGTGAGCTCAAAAAGGCCGCAGAACAGTATTGGGCAGGTAAACTGACCGACTTCCAGCTAATGGCTGTCGGCAAGAACATCCGCCTGCAGAACTGGCAATTACAGAAAGATGCAGGCATCGACCTGATACCCTGCAACGACTTTTCTTTTTACGACCAGGTATTGGACACCAGCCTGATGGTAGGCGCTATTCCCCGGCGGTATCATACCCTGATGGACGAAAAACAGCTGCCGGACATCGATCTGTTCTTTGCGATGGCAAGGGGCTATCAAAAAGATGGTCATGATATTACCGCTATGGAAATGACCAAGTGGTTCGATACGAATTATCATTATATCGTCCCGGAATTTACCGCTAACCAGCATTTCACCCCCTTCTCTTACAAAGTAATCAATGAATTCATCGAGGCAAAACAGGCCGGCTTCCATGCTAAGCCGGTATTGCTGGGCCCGGTGTCTTATCTGCTGCTGGGTAAGGAAAAGGAAGAAGGCTTTCACCGGCTGGAGCTGATCAAAAAGCTGCTGCCCGTGTATCTTAATGTGCTGGCAAAGCTGGAAGGGGCCGGTGCGTATTATATCCAGCTGGACGAGCCTTGCCTGGCGCTGGATCTGACACCGGAGGAACGGAAGGTATTCGCAAAAACCTACCAGGAAATAAAGAGTGAATGTCCCAACCTGCACATCATCCTGGCCAGCTATTTCGAGTGTTACGGGCAAAACCTGGAGACGGTGCTGAGTCTTCCTGTGGATACTATCCATCTCGATCTTGTGCGCTGTCCTTCCCAGCTGGACGATATCCTCACCGGTAATTTCGCGAAGAAAAAGACGAATTTATCTCTCGGCCTGGTGGATGGACGCAATATCTGGAAGAATGATTTCCGGCAGTCATTGGCTTTTATTGATAAGACAGTAGAAAAGATCGGTGCGGAAAGGGTGTGGATCGCCCCTTCGTGCTCGCTGCTGCACAGTCCTTGCGATCTCGATCTGGAAACGAATGAGAAGACGCTTGCCCCGGAGATAAAACAGTGGATGGCTTTTGCCAAACAAAAGATCGACGAGGTGGTGACACTAAAACAGCTGGCTATCCGTGAAAATTCCATCGTTGTTAACGAAAAGTGGAAGGCCAATGTTGCCGCTATCGAAAGCAGGAGGACCTCCCCCCTGATCCACCACGACAGTGTCGCACAAAAGGTAGCCGCTATTACGGCCAGGGATGCCAAACGGACCAGCCCTTTCGCAAAAAGAAAGCTCAAACAACGCGGGGCGCTGCATCTGCCGTTGTTCCCGACGACGACGATCGGTTCCTTTCCACAAACGGCCGAAGTGCGCAACCTGCGGGCCCGGTTCAAAAAAGGAGAGATGACGATGCAGGAATATGATGCGGCGATTGAAAAGGAAACCGAAGAGACCATCCGCTGGCAGGAAGAGATCGGCCTCGACGTCCTTGTACACGGAGAGTTCGAGCGTAATGACATGGTCGAATACTTCGGCGAACAGCTGGCTGGATTTGCCTTCACTAAGAATGGCTGGGTTCAGAGCTACGGCAGCCGTTGTGTAAAACCGCCCGTCATTTATGGTGACGTATACCGGCCTGAACCGATGACCGTCCGCTGGTCCGCTTTTGCACAGGGATTGACAAAGAAACACGTCAAAGGAATGCTCACCGGCCCCGTCACCATCCTCCAGTGGTCCTTTGTCCGCAACGATCAGCCTCGCAGCAAGACCTGCACCCAGATCGCATTGGCTATCCGCGACGAAGTGGCAGATCTGGAAAAGGCAGGCATAAAGATCATCCAGATCGACGAGCCTGCTATCCGGGAGGGACTGCCCCTGCGCAAAACGGACTGGCCTGAATACCTGGACTGGGCTGTCACTGCCTTCAGGATCTCTGCCAGCGGAGTGAAGGATGAGACGCAGATCCACACCCATATGTGCTATTCGGAGTTCAATGATATCATTCAGAACATCGCGGATATGGATGCCGATGTCATTACCATCGAGTGTTCCCGCTCGCAGATGGAATTACTGGATGCGTTTGCGGACTTTAAATACCCGAATGAGATCGGACCGGGAGTGTATGACATTCACTCTCCGCGGGTCCCTTCAAAAGAGGAAATGATCGCCCTGATGGAGAAGGCGAAAGCCGTGATCCCGGCAGATCAGCTTTGGGTCAACCCGGACTGCGGACTGAAGACCCGTCATTGGCCGGAAACCAAAAAGGCGCTGATCGAAATGGTCGAAACCGCCAGACAGCTGCGGAAATCCGTGAATCAGCCCATCGCGTGACCTTTAATCAGCCCATCCTCTGATGATCAATAAAGAAGCGGGTAATTTGTCATGACAAATTACCCGCCTTTTATCCTGATTTTGATCAACGATCATTTACTACCCGCCGGATCATCGTTCTGCCGATTCACCGGCACTCCTCACCCCCTGTTTTATAGATATAATCATTTGCATTATCTTTGCGGCCTTTCAACTAATATAGCTATATGGAAAAGCAAGCTTCTTCGGCAGGCTATCGGTTCAGGGAGGCGATGTATACTGAAAAGCCGCTTCAGATAGTAGGCGCAATCAATGCTAATCACGCCCTGTTGGCCTCTCAGGCAGGCTTTAAGGCCATTTATCTTTCAGGCGGCGGGGTAGCCGCCGGTTCCCTGGGAATTCCCGACCTGGGTATAACGGCCCTTAGCGACGTACTCATCGATATTGAAAGGATCACCAACGTTACGGAAACACCCCTGCTGGTCGATGTAGATACCGGCTTTGGCCCATCGGCCTTTAATGTAGCCCGTACGGTAAGATCCCTTATAAAAGCCGGCGC
>JAATFV010000222.1 GCA_015655015.1 Chitinophagales bacterium
AGCTACGCCAAAGAGGCGTCCCACCTTGCTCAATTCGACATAAGCATGCGCTACGTCTTCGGGCTGGGTGTAGAGCTTGTGATTTTCTACGCCGCTGTTATCTACGCCGTCTTCTTCGCCGCCGGTAACGCCCAGCTCGATTTCGATGGCCATACCCAGGGGCTGCATGCGTTTGAAGAACTCGACCGAGGTATGTATGTTTTCTTCGAGGGGTTCTTCCGAAAGGTCCAGCATATGGGAGCTGAAGAGGGGTTGTTTCTTTTCTTTAAAGAATTCTTCTCCGGCGTCGAGAAGGCCACTCACCCAGGGAAGCCATTTTTTGGCGGCATGGTCCGTATGTAATACGACAGGGACGCCGTAGTATCTGGCCACATTGTGGATATGCAAAGCTCCGGAGACACCGCCTGAGATATTGCCCTGCAATTTATCATTGGGCATTCCCTTGCCGGCAATAAACTGGGCGCCGCCATTGGAGAACTGGATGATGACAGGGGAGTTCACTTTCGCTGCGGTCTCCAGGACGGCATTGATGGTATTGGTGTTGATCGTATTGACTGCGGGCAGGGCGAACTGGTTGTCTTTCGCGTCTTTGTACAAGGCTTCTAATTCCTCACCGAAAAGTACGCCGGGTTTGTATTTTTTCATGTTTACTGAGCTTTTTCGTTGTTTTATATTGATTAAGACTAAAAAACTTAAAAACTATAAAATAGCAAGCCTCGTTCGTTAAATGAGCGGCGAATATACGGTTTAGGTCGGCTCAATCTTCGAATTTGCTTAGGTTTTTTTGGATAAGCGAGAGATTTTTCTGGAGGGTTTGTTTGAGCTGTCTTTTGACCAATTGTCCCATAGAGTGGCATTTGCCGAAGGCGGGGTTCTTAAAATGGTCGGCCAGCTCCGTCTTCAGCTGGAGCAGCTTTTCCGGGGTGGAGATCCTGTCCTTTGCCATGATATTCAATAATTCCATCAGACGGAACCGGGAGGAGGCTACCCGGAAGGCCATCATGGTCCTTTCCTCCGTCTGGTATTGTTCGATGGAGTCTTTGTTGAGGTGCCGGAGGCAAAGTTCGACAAAGGCGAGGTTCTCTTTAAAGAATTGGGGGATATAGAGATTTTTTCTTCCTTCATAGGACTGCTGGTCGAAATCGATGGCCCGGATCCGATATTGATAATCTTCTATATCGGGGGTGATGTCCACGACAAAATTATAGGAGCGCATATCGCCCAGGAGGCGGACAAAACAACGTTCGTTGAATTTTACGAATTCTTTCGACAGCCGGATCTGGTTGGTTTGCGGATCATTCGCGAAGTTTTTGATGAACAGGTCCCCGGGAATACCGGCGATATGTTCTTCTACCAGGGTATTATGATGGGTGAAAAAGGTAATACGATTGGGGGACAGGAGGTGTTCCAGCTCCAGTCCGTAGATCCGGGAGGCGTCTGCATGTTTGATATAATAGTGATCGTAGTTGTCATTGAATTTATTGACGATGCGGATCCGGAAAGGGGTGGAATTGGCGAAGCTGCAAAAATCGATCCTGGCGACATCCAGGTGGTTGACGAAACTGAGATCCCCTTCTGTTTTTAGGATGGCGTACATCCGCACCAGTCCTTCCCGGATAAAATCCCAGTGGCGCATGTCATAGATGGCTGTTTCCCAGAGCGAGTCCTGGCCATTTTTGTCCTTGAGGGGGACCGAGTAGGTCATATGGTTCAGGAGGTCTTTGTACGAGACGGGGAGCTTGCCTTCCCGGCCGTGCTGTTTGAGGTAGCTGCGCAGGGGGTCGATGATGGGGAAGATGGGCTTTTTCCGGGAGGGTTGATTGGGTTGAATGGGTTCGCCGGAAGAGAAGATGTTATCGCTGAACTGCATTGGTGCGCTTGTTTTAATGATTTGCCGGACCTGTTGATCTGTCGGGATTGTTCATCGGGCCGGGACTTGTTGGATCAAATGTCGCATTTTTCCTGGCAGGCAGGTTGAATATTTCAATCTGAAAAGATGTGGTTTTTTAATAATTTAGCAAAGCTAAAATGCTATTGCTGATCCTGATGCCACCAAATATATCAGCATTGCTTCCTTTCAGGTATAACAGATTGCAATTACTCTGGTAGGCCCGTTTCATGCCGGATAATTGTCAATTGTTCATTCCGTTGGCGCTGTATTCCGTCGATTTTAATAATGATGCTGACAACAATAATACCTGTTATGGGAATAGAAATAGAAAGAAAATATTTGATCAATTATGAAAAGTGGCAAAAGATTGAAAAGCCTTTGGGGCGAACGTACAGGCAAGGTTACCTGTTAACAGATCCCAAAAAAACAATTCGTGTAAGACTCACAGAAACGAATGGTTATTTAACGATAAAAGGGCTGTCCGTTGGTGCAACCAGGTCCGAATTTGAATATGAAATACCAATTTCAGACGCAGTAGAATTGTTAGACAATTTCTCAATTTCAGAGCTGTCAAAAATCAGATATAAAATCTCATTTGAAAATAAAGTATGGGAAATAGATGAGTTCCTGGGCGATAACGCCGGGCTTATTATTGCAGAGATAGAACTGAAAAGAGAAGATGAACATTTTAATTGTCCGGACTGGATAGATAAAGAAGTTACCGGGGACGAAAAATATTACAATTCTAATTTAACGATTACCCCATACAAATATTGGAATTTATAACCTGCAACGGCACTGCCGGTGATTTCACGGGTCTGTCCGGCACTAAAACGCACTATACTTGAAAGCTCTATTCCTCCTAACGCTTCTGACCGCTATTTATATTAATCCCGGGTACACCCAAACAGGCAGTGTACGGGAGCCTGTCCGTTACGTAGGCGGGCAGACCATCGACCCCGACGTACATGAAGGGCGTCTCCGGTATGCCATCGGAACCGAAAACAGGCAAACCATGCGGGCTAACCGTACCCATCCCGAAATGGCAGACGGCTTCGGCTGGACCTACAACCACGGCTCCAACCTGTGTTACTGGAATGGAAATTTTTACCAGCAATACCTCAGCAATCCTGCCGACGAACATATTGCACCCGGACATACGCTGGTCATGACCTCGGCGGACGGGCGCCACTGGAATAAGCCGGTGGAAGTTTTTCCTCCTTATAAAGCCCCTCCGGGTGTGGTTATCCCTGCAGGTTATAACGGCTATATGATGCACCAGCGGATGGGGTTTTATACTGCCCCTGACGGGCGGCTGCTCATCCTGGCTTTTTACGGCCATACGGAAGCCCCGTTCAATAAAGGCGGGATCGGGCGTGTCGTGCGGGAAGTCTATAAGAACGGGGATTTCGGGCCGATCTATTTTATCCGTTACTCAAGTTATAACAGCTGGAATGAATCCAATACGGGTTACCCGTTCTATAAACGGTCGCCTGATGCGGGATTCGTGGCTGCCTGTGACACGCTGCTAAAAAACCAGCTGATGACCTTTCAATGGTTTGATGAGGACAGCGGGGCCGATGGGTTTTATAACGGTAAAAAGGCCGGAGAGGCGCTGTCGTATTATCATCGTAAAGATGGGAAAGTGGTTGCCCTCTGGAAAAAATCGCTGAGCGCATTGTCTTCGGATGAAGGCAACACCTTTTCCGATCCGGTAAAATCTCCTACTTTCCTGATGTCAGGCGGCAAACAATGGGGCCAGCGAACGAAGGACGGCCGTTATGCGCTGTGTTATAACCCCATCGAATCTTCAGAATACCGGTATCCCCTGGTCGTGGTGACGGGCGACGACGGCATCGTGTTCGATCACATGCTGCTGGTGCAGGGGGAAGTGCCGCCGCGGAGGTTCAGCGGACGGTGGAAAGATTTCGGCCCCTGTTATATGCGGGGTATCGATGAAGGGAATGGCAATCCGCCCGGTACCGACATGTGGTTGAGCTACAGCATGAATAAGGAAGATATCTGGATCAGCCGTATTCCTGTGCCAGTACGTTATACGGTGAAAGGCACGGTGAATGACGATTTTGACAAATTAGAGACCGACGGGACCGTTCCGGACTGGAACCTCCATTCGCCCGCCTGGGCACAGGTGTCGGTGGTAGAAAGCCCCGGGAAGGGGGCCAAGACCGGTAAGTCCCTGCGGTTGTCCGATAGAGATCCCTATGATTATGCCCGCGCGATACGGGTATTTGAAGAAGAGGTAAAGGTTGGGGCCGCTTTAAGCGTATATGCCGATCCCGCCAATACCGGTTTGCTGGAGATCGAGCTGACAGATCAATACGGCAACCGGCCGGTGCGTGTCGCATTCGATGAGAAAGGCCAGGTTATGGTTACGGACGGCGGTGAGGAAAAAATAGTCATGCCTTATCAGAAAGGGAAATGGTATCGGCTTGAACTGATGGTGGATGCGTCCCTGAACGGGAAGTACTCTCTGCTGATCGACGGAAGGAAAGTACTGGCGGATGCTAAACTGGCGGAAGCGGTCAAGTCCGTCGAACGGCTTTCTTTACGTACGGGGCATTACCGGAATTCTCCTGAGCGGGTGACGCCCAATGAAACGAACGATCCTCCATTGGTGGGAGCGGATGAACCGTGTAGACCAACGGTGTTTTATGTGGACGATGTTCGGATCGGGAGGGAATCATTGAAAGGGAATGGCTTATGAATTGAAGGGAAATTCTGCAGCCGGTTTCAGCGGTAGGGGCGCGTGACCAGGGGCGCGTGAGGCTCGCCGACTGCTAATTGAAAGCTGTGAACCGATAAATTCTCTCCTATCTAAGTCCCGGTCATCCTATATTACATTTTTAACACAAGAACTTGCGATCATGGCAATTCCTCCCACGGAAATACGGTACAGAAAGTCTCTGTCGTATTTCATTATCGGCTTATTTGTATTTTTCTTTATCACGACGTCCTTTACCGTCTTTGTTTCGGGTGGGACGAAGGCGGATCCCGTGATATGCCTGACCTCTTTCGCAACGATGATCGTAGTGGCCTTTATCAGCCTGCGGATGTACAGAAGGGTCTCCAGCCGCGAACCCGTGCTGGTATTTACCTCGGATGGACTGCAGATCCCGGTGAAAAACAACCGGTTTATTCAATGGGGCGAGATAACGGAATGGAAGATCAGGACCCATAAGAGTAGTCACACCCTCATCATCTACACTTCACAGGGTAAGACCAGGATCGATATCAGCTGGCTGGACCTGCCTGTAAAAGAGATCCAGGGACTGATGGGCAGTTATATCCGGCAACCCGGACCGCACGGATTTTTGCGGTAAAAGGCTATCCGTTTACACAACAAGCTTTTCTCCTTCGCCGCCGTCCGGGGTATCTCCCGCCGCCTTTTTGATCAGCGCCATGTCGTGGCGCAGCCTTTGCAGGAAAAGGGCGATGTCGAAACTATGCACGACGATATTGGCGCCCTCTTTCATCCATTTGACCTGGCGTTCGGG
>JAATFV010000052.1 GCA_015655015.1 Chitinophagales bacterium
TTTGATAGTCAGATAGCCGGTTTGGAACATCAGGGTGATGGGGCTTATATGTCCGATATTCAAATCATTCAGCGCCTCCGGACCCGATATCATATCGCTGTCCGTAAAAGTAAAATCAGGCCGGGAACGTACCTGTTTGATCAGGAAATAGGGGGTGCCGGTATCTATCCAATAATTTTGAAAATCATCGGCGTCTATAAAATTGAGGAGAGAGAAGGGGTTATACACTTTATTAACGCCGTCCCAGGAATAGCCATTATACCATTCTTTTATTTGCTGCACAATATTGGGCTGAGAGAGCTGCATTTGCGCTATTTCCGTAGCAAAATTGCTTTCCACTTCCTGCTGCGTGATGCCTGCAAGGGTGGTGTATCTCGGATGGAGCGTTATATCGTTCAGATTATTGAGGTCCGAGAAAATACTGACTTTGGAGAACCGGCTCACGCCGGTAATAAGTAAAAGACGGATATATTCATCGGCATCTTTTAAAACGGAATAGAAGCTTTTAAATACGGAGCGGTTTTCTTCGACTTTAGGAATATCATCCAGGTAGTCTATAATGGGCTTGTCGTATTCGTCTATTAAAATAACCACTTTGCCAAATGAAGCCACCTTTTTGATTAGTTCTCTAAATTTATCTTTTAATTCGATTTCCTTTAATTCAACATTCAGACTATTAGCGATATTATTCATTTCTTTGTTCAGCGCCTCATATAGACCGAGTTTCTGATAATTGATCTGGCTGAACTTAAGATGGATTACCGGATGCCGCTGCTCCCAGTTCCAGTTATCGGCTATCCAGAGCCCTTTGAACAATTCCTTGTCTCCGCTGAAGATCTCCTTAATCGTAGAAAGCAATAACGACTTGCCGAACCGCCGTGGCCGGCTCAGGAAATAATAACTACCGGTTTCAATCAAAGTATGGACCAACCGGGTCTTGTCTATATACAAAAAACCGCCTTCCCGTATTTTTCTGAAATCCTGTAAACCGATCGGGTATTTCTGCATGGGGCCAAAATTACTAAAAATTTGTCCGTTCTGCACCAGTGATCCGGGGCTTTCCGTCTTCGATGGTCAGGGGTAACCAGAGGTAGGTAGATCTTTCCAGGTCGAGCTTGTTCCATCGATCGGCCATAAAGATGAAACTGTTCTTTTTCCCGGCAAGCGGTAATACAAAAGTGCTTTGCGCTCCGTAGGTGGTATCGGCCCCCGGTCCGGTACAGGGGTTGCCATATTCTTTCCACGGGCCTAAAGGATGATCTGCCACCGCATAGGTAGCTGCATTAGGAGACCAGCCCGTACAATCGGAGCTGATCAGCCAGTATTTTCCTTCAAACTTAAAGATGGCCGGGCCTTCCCTGCGCCTGTTGACGAGGATACGGCTGTACGTAGTGGTGGGAGAAAGATAATCATCGGATAAGAGGCAGACCTGCATGGTATTGTTATTCTCAGAGGAATAGATAAGGTAGGCCTTGTTATCTTCGTCCCTGAACAGGGTCATGTCCCGGGACATATTTCCGTTGGGTTTTACACTGTGCAGGTATTTATAAGGCCCTTCCGGGCGATCGCTCACCGCAACGCCGGACTGGGAATAAGAGTAGTCCTTCGCATCGACATGCATCCACATAATGAACTTACCGGTCTTATCATTATAGATCACTTTCGGGCGTTCGATCACACGCCCCGTATCCAGGTCGTGGCTGGCATCCCCGGTCCCCGGTGACGCCGGGCTGCCTTCCGGAGAGGGCCGGGTTATGGACGACAACGCCACGCCCTCGTATTTCCACTGTTGCAGATCCCGGGAAGAATAACAGGATACGCCGCCGGCCGGCACACGATAATCTTCCCAGGATTGTCCCGGCACCTGCCAGGTAATCCCTTTCTTTATCTCGCCGAATAAATAATATACGCCTTCATGATAGAGGATGCCTGCGCCGTGTGCATTGATGAAACGACCATCCGTGTCCTTCCAGTTTTTGGGATGGGGGGCGGAGGGAACGTCCCCTGGCCTGGCAGCAGACCGTTGGGCATGCAGTGTACAGGCAGGGCCAATGAGCAGAATGCAAAAGATGATCGGGATTGCACATTTCATAGTAGCGCTATTCGTTTCTTATGATGATGATTGTTTGATGTTGTAAATGTATTTATTTTTCCGTGTCCTTTTACCAATACTTGTTATATACTGTGCCTGGATTTCAGTACCTTAGATGGCAAATTAGGAAATGAATCCCAGCCCCGCGTTTTTGCCTGACGAGAGAGCGCTTTTCGCCCGGATGGCCCGCGGGGATGAAGCGGCGTTCGGTTCTATTTTCTTTCATTATACCGCACTGATCCGGCCTTTTATTTTCAGCATAACGCGAAGCGAAGCGATTACGGAAGAGATCGTCCAGGAGGTATTTTTAAATGTATGGCTCAACCGGGCAAAGATGGCTGAGGGCGACAACTATCGCGCTTATATTTTCACCGCCTCCAATAATCATGTTTATACATGGCTGAAGAAGCGGGCGCGCGAACTGCGCTTGCATTCGGAGATCGGGGAGACTATGCCTGACATAGATAATAGCATAGAAGAGACAATAGACCTGAAGGAAAGCATAACAATCATCGAAAAAGCCGTAGAAAATCTTCCTCCTCAGAAAAAACTGATCTGGCGGCTCAGCCGCGGAGAGGGACTAAGCCATGAGCAAATCGCTGACCGGCTGGGATTGTCGAAAAATACCGTGAAGAATCATCTCGTGGTAGCTATAAAGATGATACGGGAGCAACTGGATGGACAACAGGGGACGGCCGTGGTGGTAGCGATGGTGTTGATCGCGGTGTGGGGGAGGGGTAGAGAGTGTCAGGAATACAGTTCCTTTACCAGGTAGTCCTTTACTGCTCTTTTTTCCGAAGAGAAATTGATGCCGACGGCAATTTTCTTTCTGGGGTCTGCCTGGTAGGAGCGCAGATAGCCTTTTTTTGTTACCTGGTCGAGGGCCTTCCGGGCAGTCCCATTCAATTTTAGCTCTATAGCATAAATATGAGTAGCTGTCTGCACGATTACATCACAACGGCCATGGGAACTATGCACTTCGCTCCGCACGTCCATGCCGATCTTTGTAAAGGTCAGGTGCACGATAATATGGAAGATAGATTCGCTATCCGCTTTCCAATGGTCGTAGGGAATGGTGTCAATAATAATATTCAATTCCTTTATGACCTGTGGTATGTCGTTTTCCTGGAGCGCAACTCTCAAATCTCCCGTCACTGCCATCGAGTCATTGGGAAGTGCATACCTGTAGGCACTCAATAATGCATCCAGGAAGCTCTCTTTTACCTCGCTGTTCGGGTAATCCAACTGATAGGTCCTTGTCCCGGGATCATATTCTTTAATGGTCAAATAACCGGTCTGGAACAGCAGCGGCGCCGGCGATATATTTTCGATATTTAAGTTACCCAGGGCATTCTCTCCCAGTCGGATACCTTCGAATTTAAATTCCCCCTTCTTTTTAATCTGCTCTATCAAAAAAATGGGTGTGCCGGTGACAAACCAGTAATTCCGGAATTGCCGGTCCGTCATAAAGTTCAACAGTGAAAAGGGATTATACACGGTGTCCACGGCATTCCAGGAATAACCGTTATACCAGGTCTTAATATCCTCCAGGATAGTCGGGTTCATTTGCTGCAATTCCTGGATCTCCGGGATAAAATTAACCTCCAATTCCGCCTGAGTAATTCCTGCCAGCGTGGCATATTGCGGCGAAAGCGTAATATCCCGCAGGTTATTCAGGTCGGAAAAGATGCTGACTTTAGTAAATCTGCTCACCCCGGTGATCAATAGCAGGCGGATGTATTCATCGGAATCTTTCAGTACGGAATAGAAGCTTTTAAATACAGCTCGGTTTTCTTCGACTTTAGGGATGTCGTCCAGATAGTCAATAATGGGTTTGTCATATTCGTCTATTAATATGACTACTTTACCTGACCTGGAAGCTTTGACGATCAGTTCCTCAAACTTGCCTTTCAGTCCTTCTGATTCCAGCTGAAGGCCTTTTTCTTTGGCTAATTTATCCATCTCCCTGCTAAGCGCCTCGTACAAGCCGAATTGCTGGTAATCGATCCTGCTCAGGCCCAGATGAATCACTGGATGCTTCTGCTCCCAATTCCAGTTATCGGCTATCCAGAGTCCTTTGAATAATTCCTTATCACCGCTAAAAATTTCTTTAATCGTGGAAAGCAACAGCGATTTGCCAAACCGCCGTGGCCGGCTCAGGAAATAATAACTGCCAGATTCAATAAGCGTGTGGATAAGGCGTGTTTTGTCAACATACAAATAACCGCCTTCCCGTATCTTTCTGAAATCCTGCAAACCTATCGGGTATTTCCGCATGGCGGTAAAGATACTGAAAATCTAAAATGCTCTTTCTAATCCTCCGTAGAAGACCCTATCATTTAGCCAGAGCCATGCTGTTATCGGGAAAGCAGTAAAAATCTGCCCCGCCGCTACTATCTACTTCCGCTTCCTCCTGATCAGCAAAATCGTCCCCCCAACCAACAACAGCCCCGGCAGAACACCCATCAGCAGAATCTTCAGAACACCCAACCCCGCAATGGTCAGTTCCAGGCTATTGTCCTTCGACTTTGGCAGGGAACTGTCAATAGGGAACTCCCCATAGCTGCATAAAGCCCCAATAGCTGGTATAGGCGTTGCGTATCCATATGTGTAAAAAGGATTAGGGTGTAAATTTTTGCATCGGAAAGGCTGGCGGCAGGACCGTGTATAATACGTGTATAATAATAGACTACTGGCTAAGGAGGTACGGCTAGTGGGAGGAAAAATATTTTTTTTGTGACAAAAAAAACGCCCGGGCAAATTGCCCGGGCGAAAAAAATTGTATCGTACGTTAACTACACTCCCAAGCTCCACCCATCCCTGTAAGTCCTTTTAACAAATTGATTGGCGGCTTCGAAATTAGTGATCTTCATATTCTCCCCATCCCACAGCAGCTTGATATGCCGGCCGGGATAATCGAATTTTCCATCGGCCCTGGGAGTACGCAGGTCATAACTGCGGATAGCAAGGTTACCCATGATCACCGTTTCGGTGAGCGGCCCGGCTATTTTAAAATTAGAGCTCAGCGCTTTTTCTTTGTCGCTGCCATAACCCGCGATAGCTGCTTCTGCCCAGGCAGTGTAATGCCCGGTGACATCCGCACCGGGTACCCGGGCGATGGTCTGCGGCACAACGGTCTGTGCGGTCTTTGAAGTCGGCAGCAGGTTCGGGTCCCTGCCATAGGTGGCGCACATCATCTTGCCTTTGGTGCCGATGAACAGGGTGGCGTTATCGCCGTCCCCGAATATTTCATTCGGCCCCAGCTCTTCCGGTCTTTCAGGCTGTATGCCTCCATCCATCCAATGCATTTTTATATCGGGCTTGCCGGCATGGCCTTTGAACTTCAGGGTGACATGCGAAGAAGGAGGACAGCTGTCAGGGAAATATCCACGCTTGAATTCTCCGACGTACACGCTGCCGACGCTGACTTCCGCCTCTGTAGGATAGCCTAGTTCGAGGACCTGGAAAGCAGGAGCAATGATATGACAGCCCATATCACCCAATGCGCCGGTGCCATAATCCCACCAGCCCCGCCAGTTGAAGGGAACGAGATTGTCTACATAATCTTTATAGGGAGCTGTTCCCAGCCATAGGTTCCAATCCAGCTCGGAAGGCACGGGCGCCTTAGTCTCCGACCATTGAATGCCCTGCGGCCAGACAGGTCTGTTCGTAAAGCAGAACACTTCTGTTACATCACCGATGACACCGGCGCGGTACCAGTCGATCAGCTGCCGGACACCATCACCGGAGCCGCCCTGGTTGCCCATTTGCGTCACCACTTTATAACGGGACGCTGCCTGGGTCAGCATACGCGCTTCATAGATATCATGGGTGAGCGGCTTCTGAATATAGACGTGTTTGCCCAGCTGCATAGCGGCCATGCCAATGACAGCATGCATATGGTCCGGGGTGGATACGGTGACCGCATCGATATGCTTGTGCTCTTTATCCAGCATTTCCCGGTAATCCTTATAATATTTCGCATTAGGGAATTTTTTGCGGCTGTTGACGGCACGCCGGTCATCCACATCGCAGAAGACGGCGAATTCGGTTTTGCCGCCACTATATATATTGCTGATATCGGACTCCCCTTTTCCGCCAATGCCTACCGAAGCAACGACCAGCTTATCACTGGGAGCCGTAAAGCCCTTGCCGCCTAATACATGACGGGGAACGATATAAAATCCGGCTGCCGCCAGCAGGCCTTTTCTAAGGAAATCGCGGCGGGAATCATCGTGTTGTAGTTTTTCTCTTTTTTTCATAACAGATCGTTGACAGTTGCCCGTTTTTAGGTGGCGGGACAAGGATCTAAATTTAGAGAAAAAAACGATTCGCGCATCAATTCTTCCGGGTCTTTTGCTGGCCAGCTGAATATCCGTCAATGATTTATCCAAAAAGTACCGGTTAATTATCCGTCCAGGGGATCGTAATATATCTTTTACCGGACAATATCTGTCTGACAGCCAGGATCAGCTCATCCGGAGCTGCATCCTTGCCCAGATAACCTGCCGCCCCCGCCTTCATGGCGCGAAGCGCATAGTTCTCCTTGGGATATAACGTGAGAATGAGCACAAGGAGCGAAGGGAAGTCCTGCCGGAGCCTGAAGAGAGTCTCCAGTCCTCCCCTGTCCGGCATGGGTAGATCGGAGATGATCATATCCCAATGGGTGTCCTTTAGTTTCTCCGTCCATTCCTCTCCATCTTCAATTTCGTCAATCTGCGCAGTCGGGTAAGCCTGGGTCAATATCTGTTTAACGCCTTTCCTGATGATGGTATAATCATCAGCCAATAAAATCCTGATCATAATGTCCTCTATTATGTTAAAGAATGGAGCAAACAGATTGTTTAGGGGCTACTTAGAGGCTTATCCGAGATCGGGTATAAAGTAATACTAATTATTGCATAATGCTAATAACGCACTAAGTGTTTACCCCTAATCCGATTAATTGTTGACATTGGTCAACGAACGTTTTAAGGGGAAGATACGCTGAGGGTATCGAACCAAACTCACTGAGGGTATCGAACCAAACTCACTGAGGGTATCGGATCAAACTCCGTAAACCGGTTTCGGGGGTATTGTCCTATATTTACCCCAGTTCCTGGTAAGTTGATGCAAGTATATGATTTACAGGGGGAATAAATGTGGCACACGATTAGATACGGGTCTGAACAACCCAGGTAAACACCCATTCGATTCAATCACTTACTCAATCACTTTTAGTGAAAAATACATCGATACAAGATCTTCTTTCGCATCTCAGAATATTCCTTCCCGGAGATAACCTTCTCCGTAAGTATACCAATGAGAAACCTCCGTTACGTAGTGAGCTCTTCAGCGCCGACCAGATGGCGCAATACGGTAAAGCGCTGGCGGGCAGACATCAGCTGATCACCGGACGGGCGCCCAATGAGCTGCTGAAACGCCTGGCGAATAATGAAGAAGTGCTCCTGGAAGTGCATGATCTGCTGACCGATGCCGTCAAGGAGAATCACCGGATCATACCCGCCGGGGAATGGCTGCTGGACAATTTCTATCTCATCCAGGAGCAGGTCCGTACCGGCAAAAAACATTTACCCAAGGGCTATAGCGAAGACCTGCCGCAATTATCCAACGGCCCCTCTGCCGGCCTGCCCCGTGTGTACGATATCGCCCTGGAGATCATTTCCCATAGTGACGGACGGGTGGACCAGCAGCTGCTAAGCAATTTTATAGCGGCCTACCAGACCGTCACCCATTTGAAGCTGGGCGAGTTATGGGCGATCCCCATTATGCTTCGTCTTGCGCTGATCGAGAACCTGCGTCGCCTGGCGGCACAGATCTCTATCGACAGGATCAATCAGAACCTGGCCGTTTATTGGGCCGACCAAATGATAGACATCTCCGAAAAGGATCCCAAGAGCCTGATCCTGGTGATTGCAGATATGGCCAGGTCCGAGCCGCCGATGGTGAGCTCTTTCGTCGCGGAGCTGACAAGGATGCTGCAGGGTAAGGGCCCCGCCCTGGCCTTACCCCTGACCTGGATTGAACAACGATTGTCGGAAACAGGGCAGACCAGCAACGAGCTGGTGCAGGCCGAGTTTCAAAAACAGGCCGCCGACCAGGTGTCGATGAGCAATAGCATCGGTAGTCTACGGTTCCTCGGGACGACGGATTGGCGGGAGTTCGTTGAATCCACCAGCATTGTCGAACAGATACTCCGGCACGATACAGGGGATATCTACTCCAGGATGGATTTTACCACCCGTGACCATTACCGGCATGTTGTGGAAAAAATTGCCCGTTACAGCTCGCAATCAGAAGAAGAGGTAGCCAGGCTGGCGATCCGGCTGGCAACTGACAATGGCAAAGGCCGTACAGCCCATGTAGGTTATTACCTGGTAGGAAAAGGAAGAAGGCAAACGGAAAAGACGGCAAAGATGAAATTGCCCGTAGCCGATCTTCTGGAAAATACGGTTAGAAGTTATCCATTGACATTCTATATCTCTGCCATCATCTTTATAACGCTATTCATTGCCGGCGGTTTTTTCGTGCGGACGCAAGGTCATGGCGTCCGGACCTGGCTGCTGGCGCTGGTAGCCATTTTGTCCATTCTTTCCGCCAGTCAGCTGGCGGTGACCCTCGTGAACTGGATGGTCACCTTACTCGTTAGTCCCCGCCTGCTGCCCCGGATGGACTTTTCCAAAGGGATCATTCCTGAATGCCGGACTTTAGTGGTCGTGCCTACTTTATTTTCCAGCGAAGCGGAACTGGAAGGACTGCTGGAAGACCTGGAGGTCCGCTTTCTCGCCAACCGGGACGAGTTATTACATTTCGGCCTGCTAACGGACTTTTCGGACGCTCCCCAGGAAAAATTACCGGGTGATGAATTTCTCCTGGAAGCGGCAGAAGATAAAATACAAGCCCTGAATACCAAGTACGGAAGTACAGGCAATAGCATCTTTTTTCTATTCCACCGCCCCCGGAGATGGAATTCCCATGACCGGATCTGGATGGGTTATGAACGCAAGCGGGGAAAGCTCACCGAAATGAATAGTCTGTTGCGGGGGGAGGGAAAAGACAAATTCTCTCTTATCGTAGGAGATGAACGGCTGTTCCAGAACATTAAATATGTCATTACCCTGGACACGGATACGCAGCTGCCGCGGGATGCCGCCTGGAAGATCATCGCTGCCATGGCCCATCCGCTTAACCAGGCTATGTACGATGAAAAACGGCAAAGGGTGACGGAAGGTTATGGGATCCTTCAGCCCAGGGTGGATACCAGCCTGGCCGGATCTAACCGTTCCCGTTATGCACGTCTTCACGGAAATGACCTGGGCATCGATCCCTATACGCTGGCCAGCAGCGATGTGTACCAGGACCTGTTCAGCGAAGGCTCCTTTATCGGAAAAGGGATCTATGAAGTGGATATCTTTGCCAAAGGGCTGAATGGCCGGTTCCCCGAGAACCGCATCCTTAGTCATGACCTGCTGGAAGGATGTTATCTCCGGTCAGGCCTGCTGAGCGATGTACAGCTATACGAAGAATATCCTTCCCGTTACAGTGCCGATGTCAAACGCCGTCATCGCTGGATAAGGGGTGACTGGCAGATCGGGGCCTGGTTCCTGCCTTTTGTCCCTAACCAGAACAGGCGCCTCCGGAGCAACCCCTTGTCAGGCCTCTCCCGCTGGAAGATCTTCGACAACCTTCGCCGCAGCCTCATCCCTTCCGCCCTGATCCTGCTATTGCTGCTGGGATGGACGATCCTGCACGATGAAGTGTTCTGGACCCTGGCGGTAATCCTTCTCATCATTCTTCCGCCCCTGGTGATCACCGTTTGGAATATCCTGAATATACCAAAGGAAATATCTCTCCGGCAGCATGTAAAAGACTCTTTTTATTCTATTACCAATTATCTCACCCAGGTGGGTTTTACGATCGTCTGCCTTCCTTACGAAGCTTTTTATACACTGGATGCGATCCTGCGCACGAACTGGCGCATGATCGTCAGTCATAAAAAATTACTGGAATGGAATCCTTCCCGTAATGCAGAGAACAGCCGGCAAGGCAGCCTCGTGTCGACTTTTTTCACCATGTGGACAGGGCCTTTTATTGCAGTGAGCGTTCTCTCCTATCTCATCATCGTCTCTCCTATTAATGTCATTACGACTTTTATCCTGCTGGGATTCTGGGCTGCCGCCCCGGGCATCGCCTGGTGGTTCAGCCGTCCGCTGGAAGCATCAGAGCCGGACCTGGACCAGGAACAGGTGCGCTTCCTCCGGCAGCTGGCGAGAAAGACCTGGTCTTTCTTCGAAAAATTCGTTGGACAGGAAGACAACTGGCTCCCGCCCGACAACTACCAGGAAAGCCCGGTGGAAAGAACCGCGCACCGTACTTCTCCCACCAATATGGGACTTGCCCTGCTGGCAAATCTTACCGCCTGGGACTTTGGCTATATCACCACCCGGCAGTTTGCCGACCGGTGCCTTCATACGCTGAACACTATGCAGGAGCTGGAAAGGTTCCGGGGACATTTTTTCAACTGGTATGATACGCTGACCTTGCAAGCCCTGCCGCCCCGTTATATTTCGACGGTGGACAGCGGCAATCTCAGCGGTCACCTGCTGACCCTGCGGCAGGGACTGCTCGCCATGCCTTATCAGAAAATATTCAGCGCCTCCTCACTGGAGGGGTTGAAGGATACGACCGGATTGCTGGAACGGGAGCTGAAAGAAAAACCCGTCTTCCGGTCATTCAAAAAAGATCTGGAGCTCGTCTGTAAAGAAACAGAGATGACCCTTCCATCCGTAAAGGCTTCCCTGGAAAAGCTGGCCATGTCTTCCACCCTGATGGCCGTGGGTCACGATATCGACCGGGAAAGCGAGACCTACCGATGGGCAGAGGCCCTTGCCCTGCAGATCCAGGCGCACCTCGAGAATGTTTTCTTAATGGCTCCCTGGCTCCTGCTGCCTCCTGCCCCGCCGGAACTGGCGGACCTTTCCCTGCCGGAAGAAATTCCCAGCCTGTATGAACTGACAGAAATGCAATCGGCCTGGTCTCCGGAAATCGAACGTCGCCTCTCATTGAATCCGTCCTCCGCGGAAAAACAATGGCTGGGCGAATTGAAAGAGTCGCTCAACCGGTCAGCCCAAACTGCCCGTCAGCAGATCAATCTTCTTGAAACACTGGCAGCTCAATGCGGAGCCCTATCCGATGTGGAATATGATTTCCTCTATGACAAATCACAGAAATTACTGACCATCGGGTACAATGTAACGGAGAACCGCCGGGATGCCGGCTTTTATGATCTGCTGGCTTCTGAGGCGAGGCTGGGCATCTTTGTAGGCATCGCCGAAGGAAAGCTGCCCCAGGAGGCCTGGTTTGCCCTGGGCAGACAGCTTACCAATGCGGGAGGCTCCTCTATTCTCGTCTCCTGGAGCGGATCGGCATTCGAATATCTCATGCCCCGGCTGGTAATGCCCGAGTACGAAAATACGCTGCTGGACCAGACCAATAAGGCCATGGTGCAGCGGCAGATCGAATATGGCGATCAACGCAGCGTAAGCTGGGGGATCTCTGAATCCGGCTACAACATGGTGGACGCCCAGCTGAACTACCAGTACCGGGCATTCGGCGTTCCCGGCCTCGGCCTGAAAAGGGGATTGGGAGAAGACCTGGTCATAGCGCCTTATGCTGCCGTGATGTCCCTGATGGTGTCTCCGGAAGAAGCCTGTGAGAACCTGGAACAAATGGCATCCGATGGTTTTGAAGGAAGGTATGGCTTCTACGAGGCCATCGATTATACGCCCGCCCGTTTGCCCAGGGGGCAGACCAATGTCATCATAAAATCATTCATGGTGCATCACCAGGGAATGAGCCTGCTGTCGCTGGCTTACCTGCTGCTGGACAAGCCCATGCAAAAAAGGTTTGAATCCGAGCTGTCCTTCCAGGCGACCTTATTATTACTCCAGGAAAGGATCCCCAAGGCTACGGGATTCTATTCCCCGCCGGCTGATATTCCGGATACGAATGTCACTTCTTCCGATACGGCCATGCGGGTCATCACCACCCCGGACAGCGCCGTTCCTGAAGTACAGCTGTTATCGAATGGCCGTTATCATGTGATGGTGACGAATGCAGGCGGAGGGTATAGCCGGTGGAAAGATATAGCCGTTACCCGTTGGCGGGAAGACAGCACCTCCGACAACTGGGGCAGCTTCTGTTATATAAGAGACCTGGAAAATACAGCTTACTGGTCGGCAGGACATCAGCCGACACTACGCGCAGCGAAAAGTTATGAAGCCATTTTCTCCCAGGGACGCGCAGAATTCCGCCGCCGGGATAATGATATTGAGACACATACCGAGATCGTCGTATCTCCGGAAGATGATATCGAAATGCGGCGCGTCCACCTGACCAACCGCTCCCGGAAGAAAAGAGTTATTGAAGTGACCAGCTATGCAGAAGTGGTGCTCACGAACGGGGTTGCCGATGCCCTGCACCCGGCCTTCAGCAATCTTTTCACTGAAACGGAGATCATCGCGGAGCGGCATGCCATTCTTTGCACCCGCCGGCCCCGGTCCGCCGGGGAGCAGACGCCCTGGATGTTCCATTTGATGAAAGTGCATGCCACCGATGGCAAAGAAGTATCGTATGAAACAGACCGTATGAAATTCATCGGTCGCGGAAATACCATTGCCGACCCCCAGGCCATCAGCCAGGGGGCGCTCTCCGGCACCCAGGGACCAGTGCTGGACCCGATCGTCTCCATCCGGTACCGCATCACGCTGAACCCTCAGGAGATGGTCACCGTAGACATGGTCTTCGGCATGGGGGAAACCCGCGAGACAGCCATGGGGCTGATCGAAAAATACCAGGACCATCACCTGACAGACAGGGCCTTTGAGCTGGCCTGGACCCATAGCCAGGTTGTACTCAGACAGATCAATGCCACAGAATCGGATGCCCAGCTCTATTCGCGGCTGGCCGGCTCCGTTATCTATGCCAACAGCGCTCTCCGGGCAGATCCGGGAGTCCTGATCAGGAACCAGCGGGGACAATCCGGACTTTGGAGTTACTCCATCTCCGGCGACCTGCCCATTGTCCTGGTACAGATAGAAGATCCCGCCAATATCGACATGGTGAAACAAATGATCCAGGCGCATGCATACTGGCGCCTGAAGGGCCTGATCGTAGACCTGGTGATCTGGAATGAGGACCATGGCGGTTACAGGCAAAATCTACAGAATCAATTGCTGGGCTTGATCAGCGCTGGTATCGAAACGGATATCGCAGATCGTCCCGGCGGCATTTTTGTACGGATAGCGGACCAGATCTCCGCAGAAGATCGTATCCTGCTGCAAACGGTAGCCCGTATCATCGTATCTGACAGCGGCGGCGAGCTGAGCTACCAGGCAGGCAAGCGGAATAACACCCGGACCGTTATTCCCCGCCTCATTCCCCGCCAGCCCTATTTCCCGCAGGTCGGGCATACCGTCGGCCGGCCGGATCCCGCTGAATTATTATTCTTCAACGGGCAGGGAGGCTTCTCTGCTGACGGACGCGAATATATCATTACTACCTCCAGGGAAAAGTCTACTCCCGCACCCTGGATAAATGTTCTGGCCAATCCCAATTTCGGGACGATCATTTCGGAAAGCGGACAGGCTTATACCTGGCTGGAAAATGCGCATGAGTTCCGCCTCACCCCCTGGAACAATGATCCTGTCAGCGATCCGGCCGGAGAGACCTTTTATATACGGGATGAAGAAAGCAGCATTTCCTGGAGCCCGGCCCCGCTGCCGGCCAGAGGAAAATTTCCTTATACTACCCGTCACGGTTTTGGCTATACGACTTTCGAATACAACGAGGACGGTATTTATTCGGAGATGCAGGTATATGTGGATATAGAAGCGGCCGTCAAGTTCACGGTCATAAAGCTGAGCAATCATTCCGGCAGAGAGCGAAAATTATCGCTGACCGGGTATGTGGAATGGGTGCTGGGAGATCTGCGCCCCAAGTCAGCCATGCACATCGTCACGTCCATCGATCCTGCTACCGGCGCTCTTTTCGCCCGGAATCCTTATAACATTGAATTCGGGGACCGGGTGGGCTTTTTCGACGTGGACGAGGAAACCAGGACCTTTACCGGGGATCGTACGGAGTTTATCGGGCGCAACGGAAGTCTTCGGAATCCCGATGCGCTGACCAGGGTAAAGCTGTCGGGAAAGACCGGCGCGGGCCTGGACCCTTGCGGAGCCCTGCAGGTAACGATCGATCTGCCCGACGGCGGCGAGAAGGAGATCATCTTTTTACTGGGCGCAGCCAGAAATTCCCAGGAGGCAAGTGAGCTGGCGGGTCAGTTCAAAGGCGCCGCCGTCGCCGCTGAAGCCCTGGAAAAAGTAAAAGCTTACTGGCAACGAACGCTGGGCGCCCTGCAGGTATCGACCCCGGACCCGGCTTTGAATATATTGGCAAACGGATGGCTGCTCTACCAGACCCTGGCCTGCCGGATCAGAGGCCGGAGCGGATATTACCAGTCGGGAGGGGCTTTTGGGTTCCGCGACCAGCTGCAGGATTCCCTCGCCATTCTTCATACGGAGCCTGCGCTCGTCCGTTCTAACCTCCTGCTCTTCGCCTCCCGCCAGTTCCGGGAAGGAGATGTGCAGCACTGGTGGCACCCGCCGGCAGGAAGAGGTGTACGCACCCATTGTTCCGATGACTATCTCTGGCTGCCCTTCGTGACCGGCCGGTATGTGCTGCATACGGGTGATACCGGTATTTTAGATGAACAGGCCGGATTCCTGGAAGGCCGCCTGCTGAACCCGGATGAAGAATCTTATTATGATATGCCCGGAAGATCTAATCAATCCGGCAGTCTCTACGACCATTGTGTGCGGGCGCTCCGTCATGGGTTCCGTTATGGAGAGCATGGACTGCCCCTGATGGGGTCCGGGGACTGGAATGACGGAATGGATAAAGTAGGGCAGCATGGCAAGGGAGAAAGCATCTGGCTGGGATTCTTCCTTTATTCGGTGCTGGTCCGGTTTAATGCCATTGCCCGTCTTCATCATGACGATGCCTTTGGGGACGAATGTCTCCGGGAAGCGGCAAAATTGAAAGAGAACCTCAATACAAACGGCTGGGATGGAGAGTGGTATCGCCGGGCCTATTTCGATGATGGCACTCCGCTGGGCTCTGCCGGTAATGACGAATGCCGGATCGATTCCATCGCGCAAAGCTGGTCTGTACTTTCCGGCGCAGGAGAAATAACACACGCCCGCCAGGGGATGGAATCCGCCAATCAGCACCTGGTACGGAGGGACATGGGCATCATTCAGCTGCTGGATCCTCCTTTCGATAAATCAGCCCTGGATCCGGGTTATATAAAAGGTTATGTGCCGGGGGTCCGGGAGAATGGCGGACAATACACCCATGCCGCCATCTGGCTCACGATGGCCTTTGCCGCACTGGGAGACCGGGCCAGAGCCTACGAGCTGTTCAGCATGATCAATCCTATCCATCATGGGGATACTCCGGAAAAGATCGGCGTGTATAAAGTGGAGCCTTATGTAGCTGCAGCTGATGTTTACTCCATCGATATTCATAAAGGACGGGGAGGATGGACCTGGTATACGGGATCTGCCGGCTGGATGTATCAGCTGATCACGGAATCCCTGCTCGGACTGGTCCGCGAAGGAGATCATTTGCGGTTCGTTCCCTGTCTGCCGCCCGAATGGGAGACTTTCAGTCTTCGGTACCGGTATCAGGAAACCACGTATACTATTCAGTTCGTACAGACTCGGGAGGCAGCCATGAGCCTGATCCTGGATGAGGTGGCGCAGACTGGGGATAAAGTGCCCCTCGTGGATGACCGGAAAGAGCATACCGTAGAGGTGCGGATGGGGCGATGATACCTTAAAAAGCGATGATACTTAAAAAGCAAGGACCGGTCCCTGGTATTTTCATCCGGGGACCGGTTTTGTTTATTAGCGTGTCTTATAACTGCCCGATAAATTCCCCGGCGATCCTGAGCGGGCGAAACACATAGCGTTTTTTTAAATGGTGCCCCCCGCTGCGGTGGAAAATATCAGTAAGGGCGGCCAGCGTCGCCTTCATATGTTTGCCTTTGTTGATCATTACGCATTCCGCCTGTGATGAATAGATGGCATCGGTGATCTCAGATCGCGTAGGAAGCCCGGTCTTATTCAGATTATCCAGCACTTGCGTAGCCCAGATCACCGGCACATGCGCAGCCTCGCAGATCCATAATAATTCTTCCTGGATCTCACCCATGCGCTCGAACCCCAGCTCGACGGCAAGATCCCCCCTTGCGATCATGATGCCGAAAACGTCGTCCTGCATGCCCTGCAGTAATAATTCCGGAAATTTTCTGATGGCTTGATGTGTTTCTATCTTGAGCACGATAAAAGGCCGTTTCCCGCCATTGACTGTCAGCAATTCCCGCAATCCCCTGACATCTTCCGCCGAACGGACAAAGGAATAACCCACCACGTCTGCATTACGGCCGATGAAAGGCAGGTTCCCCCTGTCAGATTCCGTTATGGATGGAATATCCAGCTCCGAATCGGGAAAGTTGATCCCCTTCCCATCCTTCAGGTAAGGCTTTTTCGATGAGATCCGTTGCACCTTCAGAGTGGCGCTATCCCCAACCACCTTTTCCACGACACATTCAAAAATACCGTCGTCGAAGAGCACCCTGGCGCCTGCCTTCAATTGACCGATGATACCTTTCATGCTGCAGTGGACCACGGGGATGGAATCGTCTTCTTTTACGGTGTCCCCGGATCCGACCAACAAAAGAGATTGGCCTTCCTCCAATTCCAGCTTGCCTTTTTTCTTATTGTCCCCCCCCATTTCTGTCCTGATCTTGGGACCTGCCAGATCCATATAGATCTTACAAGGCAGGCCCGTCTCCTGCGAAGCCCGTTGAACCTGCCTGATCATCTTATCCCAGATCGCTTCGTCGTCATGAGCGCAGTTGATGCGGGCGACTTTCATGCCGGAATTCAGTAATTCCTTAACCGCCTCATAATCCTCCGCATACTCCGTTTCGAAGGTTACCATGATATAAGGTACTTCCTCTCCTCTCCTGTCTCCGAACAGCGCTGCCGCTTTGCCCCGGATATCCAGTATCGCCTGTTCATATGTACAGGGAGACCTCGCCGGGTCCGGCGGCGTACCCAGCCTCTCCAGGATCGCCGTTAACTGAGCTTCGACATGACTCTCGGAACTGGTGAGAGAAGACAGTCCGGCTACATGGAGCCTGAACTGAAGATCACGGATGTCTTCGCTTCGTAAAACGAGGTAATGCAACAAGTTAATGCAGGAGATCTGCTGCGTGGGGGACAACGCTGCGATGAGAGCGGCATGGTCTCTTTCAACCTGGAGGAGACGCTGATTCAGCAACCCGAGCAGCGCATTCAATTCCTTTAATTCGTTCAGTTCCTGTACCGGAGCCTCCGGACTTATCGTGTTCATTTTAAGTTGGATTGATTTAAACTTAAAAGTTATCGATAAATTCCGGTTTCGTATTTTATCAAATCTTTATTTATTCACCTGTTGTTTGTACCAGACCTCCAGTTCCTTCAAACGTTCGATCTGCACCGGGCGGGGACTGATGAAGGTCCGGGCGGCTTTTACCGTCGCAAAAGCATCTTCATACGTAGCGCCCATCTTCATCAGGCAGGCGATCGCCATGGTAGGCCCCCGGCCTAATCCCTGTCTGCAATGGATATAGACTTTTCCCCCGTTCTTTATTTCATCGAGGGCAAATTCGGCGCCTTTAACCAGGTCTTCCAATTTGGGAGCAGTATTATCGACGGTAGGCAGGTGCAGATAATCAAATCCTTCATATTGCGCATCCGGGTAGATGGAGTGGACGCGCATATTGATAATAGCTGTGATCCCCATTTCTTTGAGCTTTTGCAGGCCATGCAAATCATATTGGCCGCCTAAGAAAAGATGGGCCGTTACCTGGCTGATCCGCCCCGTTGGAATGCCTCTTATCAGGCTATACACCCGGTCCAGGATCTTCTGGACGAAGATCGCTATCAGCAGTCCTAAACGCTGCAATTTATTTTTCATTTTTGGGAGCTGCTGTTTTAAGAGATCCGGCATTCTATTCCACGGTGAAAAGCCACGAAATGGGGATGAAGACAGGACAGTATATCGCAGACCGGCTGAAGATGAAAAGAGGGTAAACTATTTTTTAGAATTGTGCGATAAACTTCAATAACCCGGCATTCAGTTTATCCTGTTCTTTTATCAGGATCCAGTGCCCGCCCTTTTCAAAAGGGATCAGGGTAGAATCCTTAATCCCCTGATGGGCCTGTTCTGCAATGCCAAAAGTAAAAACATTGTCATCCATCGCGTGAAAAATAGCAGTCGGGAGGGTAATTTTATAGAGCAGGGGACGCAGGTCCATATCCCGGGTGGCGATCATGCTTTTGATGCAGGCTTCCTGCCCGGCCTCGTTATTAATGCTATTGATCCACTTACCTATCGACAGGGGCATAAAATCTTCATCCAGCCGGAAAAGGTTACCGTAAACATTAAGAATATCCGTCCGGTACATTTCGGTAGCGGTGATCAGCGAATTGATCTCTTCGACGGTAAATCCATAGGGATAATCGTCCCGCCTGGTGAGAGAGGGGGCGCTGCCGCTGATCAGAGCCAGTTTTTTTATGCACGCAGGCGTATAATGAGCTATATAATGAGCCGCCACCAATCCGCCCATGGAAAACCCCACCAGCACAATATTTTCCAGGTCCAGGGTATCCAGAACGGTCTGGATATCCTTTGAGAAAACATCAAAGTCATAATCACCCGCCGGCTTGTCCGATTTTCCGAATCCCCGTAAAGTAATGCCGATGGCCCGGTAGCCATTCTCCGCCAATACCTGGTATTGATATTTGAAGATGGCGTCACTTTCCGGCCACCCATGCAGTAAGACCACCGGCCGGCCTTTGCCAATATCGGAGACATGCAATTTCACGTCCGGCGCGACTTCAATGTATTTTTCGTTAATATAGTAGGTTTCGGTAGCCATATACAAGGGATAGAAAGGGACGAAATTATGTACTCAAAGTGATCCGGCAAAATAGAAATAACCGAAGCTGGTTATATGTTTACTTAAAAAAGCCCCGGGAATTCTCCCTGTTGAAAGAATTTAAAGAAAACCTACATTTGCATATTCACCCTGAAAGTAATATTCTTTTCCCTGAAACTATTGAAATGGAAAAGACAATTGCCTAAACCTGTTTAACTAAACCCTTGTATATGACACCTATCAAAAGACATCATGCCCTTCAGCCGCTGAGCCATGAACATCATCAGGGCCTGCTGGCAGCCTGGAAGATCCGGATGGGACTTCGGAAGTCGATAGAACCGGAGCGCATTAAAAAGTTCAGTGACTTCTTTTACAAGCAGCATTTATTGGCTCATTTTGCGTTAGAGGAAAAATATATCTATCCTATTCTCGGAGACAAAAATGAGTTAATCGAGAAGGCCCTGGCCGAACATCGCCATTTGCGGGTCTTATTCGAACAGCAGGACGCGGATCCGGCAACTCTTTCCCAGATAGAACAAGAATTGGATGAACATATCCGCTTTGAAGAGCGGGAATTATTTAATGAAGTGCAGGAGATCGCCACCGAGGAAGAGCTCAACCAGGTCCTTTCCGTTCATTCCGGAGGAAAAGAGGAAATAAAAAATATCGAAAGCTGGAAGGATGAATTCTGGACGGTATCCAAGCGTTGATATTCTTCGTAGCCTGCATCAGCAGGCTCCTGCTTTTATATACAGCAACGATAAGCTAGCTTATCGTTCCTCTACCGGCCGCCAACCTTTCGGAGCTCAGAAGGCCTGGATTGCGTGAACTCATAAAAAGCATTGCTGAATGACCCTATATTATTGTAGCCGACAGCATAAGAAATTTCATTGATCGACCTCTTTGTCCGGACGATCATTTCAATGGCTTTAATCATCCTGAGCGTCTTCAGGTACTGCAGAAAAGAGATCTGCAAGGTAGTCCGGAACAGGCGGCTCAATGATCGCTCGCTCAGATTGAACCTTGTGCCCAGACTTTTCAGGCTATGCGGCTCCGATACGCTCTTATCCAGGTATTTTGTGATCCTTACCATCCGTTCATCGGATGTTATCGGTAATATGATCGGTAAGGTTCTATTATTTAGCTGGGGTAATAACTTTTTCAGCGCAACCAGAAATTCAAAATTATCGTCTTTCGCATCTACATGCCTTCCATCCCACCGTTCCGTATGTTCGATCATCCGGATCAGCAATTCACTGGCAGGATAGATCCCCAGCCGCGTATAGAAGGGATTGGCCTCGTCATCGTGCCCGTAAAAATACAGGGAGCGGATCACGGTTGCCGAATAAGCGATCCGCAGAACATGTTCCAATCCCCTGGGGATCCAGAAATAATGGCGGGCAGGAACCACATAAGTCTTGTGATCGATGGTAATATAGGCGATGCCGCCTTCTACATAACTTAATTGTCCTTTGTTATGGGTATGCGTGGGGATCAGCTTCTCCGATTTCTCATGCATTACGAATACAGCGTCGGGACGCTTATTTATTTCAGGTAACGATGCGATCAATCCCATTTCATTTCTCCCTTTTTTCTTTTACAGGATATAAATTTTTCTTTCACTGGGTATAAATTTAGCTATTTGGCCGGAATTAATAAATTATTGTCTATTTACCGAAAGAGATGAAGGATTATCCTGGGTAACTTTGCCTCCCAAAATCAATAATGAGGTATATCAAGCAGTTTTTTGTATTTATACTATTGTTCCCGGCAGGTGTGTATCGAACGATGGCGCAGCAACCTTATAACAGCCCTCCCCTGTCCCTTAGCCTGGCTGAGGTATGGCAGCGGTCAGAAAATTTCAGCAGGGCTATCGTCCTGAAAAAGGAAGCCGTCGGAGTGAGCAGTGAAGAGCTGAAGGATGCCCGGATGGAACGCCTTCCGGAAATAGCCATTGCGGGAAATTATGAAAAAGCGACCAATATCCCCGTTTATGAAAACGGCCTCTTCAGCACGCCGGTCCAACATGATGTGATACATACGCTCTATAAGCTGGGAGGGGATTTTTACCTGAACCTGTACAATGGCAATAAACAGAATCTGAAAATAGAAGAACAAAAAGTATTACACCAGATCGCCCTGATCCGCCAGGATCTTACGACTTCTGCGATCCGGTACAAGGCGGCATCTGCTTACCTGGAATTGCAAAAAGCCCTCATTTTTAAAAAACTGATCCTGCGGGATGTCTCCGACCAGGAAGGCCAGCTGGCCCGGATCAGGGAGAACCTTAAAAATGGCGTTGTCTTAAAAAGCGATGTATTACGGGTGGAGCTGGATCTTTCCAAAAGAAAAATGGCCCTGGTCCAGGTGGATAACGATATCCTCATCGCCAACCAGCAGCTCAATATTCTTATCGGGGAAAAAGATGAACAGGTGGTTCAGCCGATCGATAGCGCAGCCCCCGAACTAAACATCATCAGCAGTTATGAAGAATGCCTGGCGCAGGCATTACAGCATTCCTTTCCTTACCATGTCTCTGAACAGCAAACAGAAATAAGCCGGATAAAGCTCAGGCAGGTAAAAGCCAATGTCCGGCCCAAAATAGGCATGTACGGCGACTTTTATTACGCCAATCCTCAAATCTTTCTTTACCCGTACAATCCCTATCTATATTCTTTGGGCATCGCCGGCGTAAAGGCCTCTTTCCCCCTCTCCTCTCTTTACCTCAATGTACATAAGGTGAAAGCAGCCCGGCTGGAGCTGGAACAGGAAGAGACCAGCCACAAAGAGATGGAAGACCAGGTCAGGCAGCAGGTCAAAGAAACCTATCTGCGTTATAAGGAAGCGCTGGTGCGGATAGATGTCGCCCGGGTGAATGTGGAGCGGGCAACGGAAAA